>NZ_CP175559.1:97500-824086 GCF_047421495.1 Acidithiobacillus sp. M4-SHS-6
GTGAGGGGGTGCAAGCTCTTGATCGAAGCCCCGGTAAACGGCGGCCGTAACTATAACGGTCCTAAGGTAGCGAAATTCCTTGTCGGGTAAGTTCCGACCTGCACGAATGGCGTAATGATGGCCACACTGTCTCCACCCGAGACTCAGCGAAGTTGAAGTCGCTGTGAAGATACAGCGTTCCCGTGGCAAGACGGAAAGACCCCGTGCACCTTTACTACAGCTTAGCATGGGACCTTGAGATGATTTGTGTAGGATAGGTGGGAGGCTGTGAAACCGGGACGCCAGTTCCGGTGGAGCCGTCCTTGAAATACCACCCTGGTGATCTTGGGGTTCTAACCTCGATCCGTGATCCGGATCAGGGACAGTGTTTGGTGGGTAGTTTGACTGGGGCGGTCTCCTCCCAAAGAGTAACGGAGGAGCACGAAGGTACCCTCAGCGCGGTCGGAAATCGCGCAGTGAGTGCAAAGGCACAAGGGTGCTTGACTGCGAGACAGACAAGTCGAGCAGGTGCGAAAGCAGGTCTTAGTGATCCGGTGGTTCTGTATGGAAGGGCCATCGCTCAACGGATAAAAGGTACGCCGGGGATAACAGGCTGATTCCCCCCAAGAGTTCACATCGACGGGGGAGTTTGGCACCTCGATGTCGGCTCATCGCATCCTGGGGCTGTAGCCGGTCCCAAGGGTATGGCTGTTCGCCATTTAAAGCGGTACGCGAGCTGGGTTCAGAACGTCGTGAGACAGTTCGGTCCCTATCTGCCATGGGCGTTGGAGATTTGCGGGAAGCTGCTCCTAGTACGAGAGGACCGGAGTGGACGTACCTCTGGTGTTCCGGTTGTTCTGCCAAGGGCATTGCCGGGTAGCTAAGTACGGTCGGGATAACCGCTGAAAGCATCTAAGCGGGAAGCCCATCCCAAGATGAGATCTCCCGGGGCATAAGCCCCCTGAAGGGCCGTGGAAGACCACCACGTTGATAGGCTCCCTGTGGAAGCGCAGTAATGCGTGTAGCTAAGGAGTACTAATCGCCCGTGTGGCTTGACCATATATCACCCAAGCATCCAACAACCTTCCCTTCTGATACACCCTGAGTGCACACTCAGGCAGACCCGTTTTAACCCGTTTAAAACTTGTCTGGCGGCCATAGCGCAGTGGAACCACCCCTTCCCATCTCGAACAGGACCGTGAAACGCTGCAGCGCCTATGATAGTTGAGGGTCTCCCTCCGCGAAAGTCGGTCACCGCCAGACACCTATGCCCAGCCCCGCTTCCATCACGAAGCGGGGCTACTTTTTGGTGCTGAGTGGACCCCGGTGGGCAGCACAGACCAAATATTGTACTAGCTGAGCCAAGGATGCGGCTCGGCATCCGCATGACTGCACCAATAATGAAAACCTTGGTGTGCGCAGCCATGCCTGTTTATCCGTTCCTGCACAAAAGGCTTATTGACAGTACCAACCGGTCGGTCCTAAATTGCCCTTACCCAACTAACCAGATGAACGAGGTGAGTATATGGATGTCATCACAGCAGTCCAGCAACGTCGGGCAGTCAAATTGTTTGATCCACACCATCAGATGTCTGCCGAGACGAAAAGAACGCTTCTGGAACACGTCGCGCTGGCACCAAGTGCTTACAATATACAGCACTGGCGTATTGTGGACGTGCAGGATCCGCAATTACGCGCGGCGATTCGTGAACAGGCCTGGGGCCAGGCCCAAGTGACCGATGCTTCGGCGCTTTTTGTATTATGCGCAGATCTCCTGGCCTGGCAGGAAGAGCCACAACGTTACTGGGCGACTTCCCCGCAGCCGGTACAGGACTTCTTGCTGCCCAAGCTGGATGAATATTATCGTGGGAAGCCGCAGATAGCTCGTGATGAAGCGATGCGCAGCATGGGAATTTTCGGGATGACCCTGATGCTGCTGGCCCAGGATCTGGGTTACGATTCCTGTCCCATGGATGGTTTTGATTTTGAGGCGGTGGCCAAACTGATTCATCTACCCGAAAATTATGCCATCGCTTACATGATTGCTGTGGGCAAAGGCACTGAAAATGCCTGGCCACGCAACCGTATCGATATACAGTCTTTGGTGCAGGTTGATCATTTCTGAATATGAGCAGGATTTACGTACTATAATCTAATTTCAATGAATGCATGCAGGTGATGCCTGTGGGGGAGTTGATGATGCCTGTCAATGAAGGAAAGTTGGACCGTCTGATTCGGGTGATACTGGGGCTGGTGATTATTGTGGTGCTTGCGGTATTTTTACCGGGCGCCAGCAAGTGGTGGGCTTTGCTTGGATTGATACCCCTGATTACCGGAATCACGGGCTTTTGCGCTTTATATACCTTGCTGGGTATCAGGACCTGCCCCGTAAAAAAGCAGAGCTGAGCACTGCGCTACCGTGTTTCGTCCAGCGCGTGTTGCAGATCCGAAGGCACGGAGATCCCGTGCCTTCCGTTTATGGAGAGGGCAACGTAACGCCCGCGGTCTGCCAGAGCCTGTTCTGCTCACGAAAGGTAGTCAGCAGGATCCGGGTCGGCATAACCAGGCATCGACCACCTTGCCGGTCTCATCCAGGCGCACATGCACCTGTCCCTGCTGGCGTAGGCGCTGATCTCCAGCGGCACCAAAGGGGACCAGTTCATCGAAATCGAACTGACAGAGCAGCATCACTTCGTTGCCGACATGTTCAGGGAGGCTGCAATGGCACTGTGCTCCCTCCCGGATCGCCACGCCCCCCATGCTGGTGAAGCTGGCCAGCAGCTGCTTTTGTTCCAGATAATCCAGTATGCCCGACTGGACGACGGGATCTTCCCAGATATTCATTTAGAAGAGATCCTCCGATGCAGGACCAATTATGGTCTATACTATATAGCGTAGTTCAATGCTGACACTAGGTATGTGTAGGGCGTGCCTGCATTCTGAAAAGGGGGTTTTTTGTATCCTCAGACAAAAATCGCATTTTGGGGAAATTGGTCATGATCCCCAGTCCTGCCCTGATCGTCGGAATTTTTGCCGTAGCCGTGTTGCTGGTATTGGTCGGTATTCTCTGGATATCGGGCCTGCTCGGTGGAAATCATCCCAATCGTAACAAGAACGTGCCATTTGAAAGTGGTCTTGGAATCAATACCAGCACGCATCCGGCAACGCCCGTGGCCTTTTATCTGCTGGCGGTTTCTTTTCTGGTGTTCGAGTTGGAGGCGGCCTTTCTTTTTGCCTGGGCAGTGGCATTTCACCATCTGGGTTGGGGACCTGTCATTGCTGGTCTGGCTTTTATGCTGATTCTGGGCTTGGGTTTGTTTTATGAGTGGCGAATGGGAGGTTTGCAATGGCACTAGGCCCAGGCCCCTTGTCCTTGCTGGTGGGAAAATTTGAAGAAATGCTGGCCTGGAGCCGGGCCGGTTCACTCTGGCCCCTGAACTTTGGGACTTCTTGCTGTTTCATCGAAATGGTTACGGCTGTCACCCCCCGCCACGATTTATCGCGTTTTGGAGCAGAAGTGCTGCGCGGCTCACCCCGGCAGTCTGATGTTCTGATCACCTCAGGGACGATTTTCGTAAAAATGGCGCCCATGATACTGGAAATATACGAACAAATGTTGGAGCCCAAGTGGGTGATTTCCATGGGGTCCTGTTCCAATTCCGGGGGAATGTACGATGTGTACAGCGTGGTTCAGGGAATCGACCGACTTTTGCCGGTGGATGTATATGTTCCCGGTTGTCCGCCCCGGCCAGAAGCCTTGATGGATGGTCTTTTGCTATTACAGCAGAAAATTCGCCGTCATCCGCCCCGGATATTGCAGCGGGAACTGAGCAATGCTGCTGGCTGAGGTGTTGCAGAAGCGTTTTGCTGCCAGTCCGCTTACGGAGGGGCGGGATGGCTGGCCGGATTTCCATCTGCCCGAGGAGCAGTTACTGCCAGCACTGCATTTTCTGCATGAAGAGATGCAACCATCCTTTCCCATGCTCCTGGATTTGACGGCCGTGGATGAAGGGCCGCAAGACAGCACAGCTTCTGCCCGTTATACCTTGACCTACCATCTTCATGGTCTGGAGGGTTGTGGGGCGCTGCGCTTGCGGGTAGCCCATCCCGATGCGGCAATCCCGGTCCCTTCCATTACCGGTATTTACGTCAATGCCAACTGGTACGAGCGAGAAGTTTACGATCTGTTCGGGCTGAAATTCAGTGGTCACCCGGATTTGCGGCGCATTTTGTTGCCACCTCTATGGGAGGGACATCCGCTGCGCAAAAAGGAAGCCATCCGCGCCACGGAAAGACCAGTCTATCATTTGAGCAAAGCCGATCTTCAGGAAGCCCTCAAGGCTTACAGCGAAGAAGTGGCCGCTCCAGAATCGGGACAAACCGTGCTGAATGTAGGGCCTCATCATCCTGGAACCCACGGCATTCTGCGCTTTGTCCTGAAAATTTCCGGAGAAAAAATTGCCAGCGTGGACCCGGATATTGGTTATCATCATCGGGGCGTGGAAAAAATAGCCGAAGGACATACTTTTCATAATTTTATTCCCTATACCGATCGCGTCGATTATCTGGGCGGCGTGTTGGGGGAATTTCCTTATGTGCGCGGCGTGGAAATGCTGGCGGATCTCAGACTGCCCGCTCGTGCCGAAGGAATCCGCACACTGCTGGCGGAAATCTGCCGAATTTCCTCCCATCTGGTGTGGTTGGGTAGTTACGGTAATGATCTCGGCACCATGGGGCCGGCTTTTTATGCTTTTCGGGACCGGGCCTTGCTGCTTGATCTGATTGAAAAATATACCGGTGGACGTTTGCATCCGCAGTTTTTCCGGATTGGCGGGGTGGCTGCTGATTTGCCCGAGGATTGGCGGGAGGATTTGCTGCAGGTCCTCCAGAAGGTCGAGACGGGTTTGCGCGATACCGAGACGCTTACCGTAGGCAATCCGATTTTCCGTGCCCGTACCCAGGGTATTGGGGTGCTGTCAGCCGCACAGGCCGAGAAATGGGGAGCCTCGGGTATTGTCTTGCGCAGTACGGGCAAAGCCTGGGATATGCGCAAAGCCTCGCCCTATGGGTTCTATGAAGCCCTTGATTTTGAAGTGCCGACTTCTACTGACGGAGACGCCCTGGCCCGGACGCAATTGCATATTGATGAAATTCGCCAAAGTATCCGCATGTTGCGGCAGCTCGCCGATAAATTGCCGGAGGGTCCGACCCTGGCCGCCGATGCCCGCTATGCCTTACCCCCCAAAGATCATACCTTGCGGGATATCGAGACACTCATCCACCATTTTGAACAGATGGCTGGAGAAATCGGCCCGCCCGCAGGACAGGTGTTGAGTATCACCGAATCGGCGCGCGGCATGCTTGCCTATTACCTTGTCGCCGATGGCAGTGCTTATCCCTACCGGGTGCGGGTGCGCACCCCCTCCTTTCCCCATGTCCAGCTCATTACCGAGCTGGGACGTGACACGGCCTTGCCCGATTTCATTGCGACCATTGGATCCATAGATTATGTCCTTGCCGACCTCGACCGCTGACGTGCATGATGAAGCCCTGCTTGCCAGACTGCGAGGGCTGGTGGCGGAGGCTCCCGTTCCAGAGGCGGCCATCAGCGAAGTCCTGCAGGTCTTGCAAAAGGTGCGGGGCCACATTGATGACCATGCCTTGCATCTGGCGGCTACAGTGACGGGATTGAGCCCGGTAAGAGTCGAGGAACTCTGCACTTTTTACAGTCTGGTGCTGCGTGAGCCGGTGGGCACCCATGTCCTGAGGATTTGTGACAGTATCGCTTGTCACATGGCCGGAGCCCAGGCAATGCTGGCCCAGGCCCGCCAGCATTGCGGTGTAGAGCTTGGTGAAGTGAGTCGCAGCGGCAAGCTGACGGTGATTCCCCATGTGTGTATCGGTCTGTGTGATCGGGCGCCAGCCTTGATGGTCGATGATGAGGCCTTGGGGCCGATGGACAAGCAGGGTCTGATCCAGCTTTTGGCACGACTGGAGGCGGATGTATGGAAGCCATCCTGAGTCGGCATTTCGCGGATCCGGACCCTGCTGATCTACGGGTTTATCGCCAAGCTGGCGGCTATGCCGGCCTGGCCCGGGCATTACAGATGGAGCCCGCCGACATCGTCGCCGAAGTGGAAAACTCCGGACTGCGCGGCTGTGGCGGGGCGGGTTTTCCCACCGGGCTGAAATGGCGCCTGCGTGGCGCAGATGCGCCCGAACCCCGGTATCTGGTGTGCAATCTGGATGAAACCGAGCCCGGGAGTATCAAGGACCGGGCGCTGCTGTTCGGCGCTCCTCACCATATTCTCGAAGGCATGCTCATTGCCGCCCACGCCCTGGGCGTGGGCTATGCCGTCATTTTTGTGCGAGGGGAATATGCAGCGGGCGCCCGGATCCTGGAAAAAGCCCTGCACCAGATCCGAGAAGCGGGTTTGCTGCGTTTGCCCGATGGTGACCTGCGTCTGGATGTTCATGTTTCTCTGGGGCGATATATTTGTGGTGAAGATTCGGCCATTCTCAATGCCATTGAAGGCAAAAGGGCCAATCCTCGTAAAAAACCGCCCCATATCAGTCAGCGAGGGCTCTGGCAGCAGCCGACGACGGTGAATAACGCCGAGAGTATGGCGCATTTGCCGGGCATCCTGGCCCATGGCGCTGACTGGTTTCGCAGTCTGGGCGTGAATGGAGGCGTGGGTAGCAAGCTATACAGCGTCTGTGGGCCTGCCCAACGACCGGGGGTGTTTGAATTGCCCATGGGTACGACAGCCCGGGAAATATTGTTTGAGCATGCCGGAGGATTGCGGGAAGGGCGAAGCTTGCGCGCGGTCCTGCCCGGTGGTTCCTCCACGCCCTTTTTGATGCCTGAGCATTTGGATACGCCCATGCATTTTGACGCGGTGGCAAAGGTGGGGTCCAGGCTGGGCACGGGAGGCTTCATTGTGATGGATGACCAACAATGTCCCGTCGATTTTCTGGTGGCAACCACCCGATTTTTTGCGCGTGAGTCCTGTGGATTTTGCACTCCCTGTCGGGAGGGTCTGCCTTATGTGCGCTGGTTGCTGGAGCGCATTGAGGCGGGAGAAGGGAGCATGGAAGATATTGACACTCTGCACCACCTGGGTGGACAAATCGCCCCCAACAGCTTTTGTGCGCTGGCTCCCGGAGCCCTGATGCCGGTACTTTCGGGGCTGCATGCCTTTGCCGATGAATTTCAGGCCCATGTCCGTCTCGGACATTGTCCATATCGGGAACGCCAGTCATGAAGCATGTCTTTTTTCTGGATGGTCAGGAGATTCCCTTCATTCCCGGACAAAATGTGCTGGAAGCCGCCATTGCCGCTGGCCAGGATCGTCAGATTCCTTATTTCTGCTTTCATCCGGCCCTCGGCAGTCTGGGTGCCTGCCGACAATGTGCCGTGAAAATGTATCCCCATGACAGCAAGCATCCGCCCCGGATCACCATGGCCTGCCTGCTACCCGCCAGTGAGGGTCTGCAACTGGTGACACTGGAAGCCGATGTGCATACGGAACATCGGGAAATCATTGAATTGCTCATGACCAATCATCCCCTCGACTGCCCGGTCTGTGATGAGGGTGGGGAATGCCACCTGCAGGATATGACGGTGCAAACCGGACATAGTGTGCGCCACTACAGCGGCCCGAAACGCACCTATCGCAACCAGGACCTCGGTCCCCTGGTCTATCAGGAAATGAACCGCTGCATTACCTGCTATCGCTGCGTACGTTTTTATCAGGATGCCGCCCTGGGAGAGGATTTCGGCGTGTTTGGTTCCCGTAACCGGATCAGCTTCGGACGCCTGGAGGACGGCCCTCTGGAAAGTCCCTTCAGCGGGAATCTGGTTGAAGTCTGTCCGACCGGTGTGTTTACCGACAAGGTATTTCGCCACGACTATGTCAGGGTTTGGGACCTGCAGCAGGGACCTTCGGTTTGCCCCCATTGTGCGGTGGGGTGCAACACCACTCCGGGAGCCCGTCTGGGGACCCTGCGGCGGATTCGCAACCGTCATCATCCCGAAATCAATGGTCACTTCCTCTGTGATCGGGGTCGCTATGCCTTTCCCTATGTAACGGCCCGTTCCCGACCCTTGCAGCCTCGCTTGATGGGGGAAAGCAGTCGCCAGGATGCGGTCTTGCGGCAATTGGCCGGGCGTCTGGAAGAGGGCCGCAGTGGATTTCTGGGCTCTCCCCGGGAAGATCTGCAGAGTAATCTGGGTCTTTTTGCCCTGGCCGATTGTTTGCATGCCCCTTTTGCCGCAGTGACCAGTTCCTGGGCAGAAGCTCTGGCACAACAATGTCTGGCGCTCCCCCAGGCGCCCAGTTTGCAGGAGGTCGCGGCCGCCGATCGCATTGTGGTTATCGGTGATCTGGACAGTATCGCCCCCATGGCCGGTTTTGCCGTAAGACAGGCCTTAGGTAAGGGCGCGCGTTTGACGGTACTGGCCAGCAGCCGGACCAGCCTGGCTCAAAAGGGCGATTATCGCCCCCGACGTCCCAGCGCCTTGCCCGATGAGGTATCCCGGCTGGCTGATGATCCCTGTTTGCAGGGAGGGCGCCTCCCGGTGCTTTTGGCCACTGCCGAAACACTGGGTCCAGCGGGCTTGTACGCTCTGCGCAAAACCCTGGGAAAGCTGCCCGCCAACGCCCGCGCCGGGGCTTTTGTCAATCGTCCGAACCTGTTTGGAGCGGCCTATTTTGCGGCGGATGGACATACCGAGCGCCTGCAGCAGGCTTTGCGGCAGCGCGAAATCCATCATTTGCTGTGTTTGGGGGCGGATCCTCTGGGCGAGGATTGGGGTGCGGGTACCTGGCGCACCCTGTCTCCGGGTCTGGATGGTCTGGCTTTGCTGGACATGGTGGATTCGGAAACCGCCCGAGCGGCAGAGGCGCTGTTTCCCGTTGCTGCCTTTCCTGAGCGGGCCGGATTATTCGTGAATTATGAAGGCCGGATTCAGGCGTTTGCTCCAGTGTATCATCGTGAAGCCCAGGTATTGCACTCGGCAGTGCATGGCAGCGGTTTTCCCGAGGCCGCCGGAGGAATGAAGCATCCCCTGGGACCACCGCCGCCCCTGTTCTGGCTGGGCCGTCTGGCCGAGCTGTTACAGGTACACGATGCCTGGCAAAAACGTCTCGATTTTTATCTGCATTTTCTCTGTCCAGAACTGCCAGATCCCGAAAGTCCGGGAATGCTGCTGCCAGACACCCTTCGTGCCCGCTTTGAAATTGCGGCACTGCCAAGCACTCCGGTAGTGGGACCCGAGCAGTGGGAACTGGATATTTTCCGTTGGTATGGTGGCGAAACCCTGGCGGATACGGCCGAAGAACTCCATTCTCTGGCTCCCCTACGGGGATTGCGGGTGCATCCGGACGTTCGGGCCGAATGGGCCACCTTGCATGGTCCCTGCGGACAACTCCATTTGCCGGTCATTCCCTCTGAGGACATGGTCCAGGGTGTCATTGCCATCGATCAGGAGGGCTTTGCCGAACTGGGATTATATCCTGGGGATCCGGTCGAAGTGACCTGGGAGCAAAGATGATGAGGCTTTTTCTCATGGCCCTGGGCATGTTGTTGACCACCCTGATATTACTGGGGGTGGCCGGTTTTCTGGTATTTGCCGAGCGCCGGGTGCTGGCTTTCCTGCAGAATCGTCTGGGTCCCAATCGTCTCGGCCCACTGGGAGTCGGCCAGGCTCTGGCCGATGCCCTCAAGCTGATGAGCAAGGAAAGCTTTGTTCCGGATTTTGCGGATCCAGCGCTTTATCGGGCCGCGCCGGTTCTGGTGGCTTTCAGTGCCCTGGCCAGTTTTGCCGTGGTCCCTCTGGATCAGCATTTTTCCTGGGCGGGTAACTGGAATATCGGCCTCTTGTTCATTCTCGCCATGAGCTCCCTGAATGCCTATGGTGTCTTTTTGGGCGGCTGGGCTTCGGGAAACAAGTTTTCCCTGCTGGGCGCGGTAAGGGCGGTGGCGCAGCTGGTCAGCTACGAATTGCCCATGGGGCTGGCGCTGCTGGGCGTGGTGCTGCTCAGTGGCTCACTCTCCCTGAATGGCATTGTGGCTGCCCAGAATCTGCCTTATATCGTCCTGCAGCCCTTGGGCTTTGTCATTTTTCTGACAGCCGGGGTCGCCGAAACCCATCGCCTTCCCTTTGATCTGCCCGAAGCGGAAAGTGAACTGGTGGCGGGGTTCAACACCGAATATGGCGGGATGCGCTTCGGCTATTTTTTTCTGGGGGAGTATCTCGGGATGACCCTGATCGCCGTGCTTACGGCCCTGCTGTACCTGGGCGGCTGGCATGGTCCCTGGCTGCCGGGATGGATATGGCTGCTGCTCAAGACCGGCGCGATCATTTTTGTGTTTTTCTGGCTGCGAGCCACCTTGCCCCGTCCCCGTTATGATCAGTTGATGGGTCTGGGCTGGAAAGTCCTTTTGCCTTTGGCGTTGTTCAACATCCTGGCGACGGCTTTGGCAGCCGCATTGTGGAGGCTGGCATGAGCGCCTGGCGCGATCTTGTCGACCTGGGCGCAGGGCTGTGGACAACCTTGCGCCAGCTGGGTCGGGTCGCGACCGTGAGTTACCCGGAAGCCCCCTTGCATTTACCGCCCCGCTGGCGTGGCAGGCCGACCCTGACGCGTGATCCCGATGGCGACGAACGTTGTGTAGCCTGCCAGTTGTGTTCAGCCGTCTGCCCCACCCGCTGCATCGAATTGCAGGCGGGAGAGCGTCCCGATACCCGCCGTTATCCCCTGACTTTCCGCATCAATTTTTCCCGCTGTATTTATTGTGGCCTCTGTGAGGAAGCCTGTCCTACCCTGGCCATCCAGCTCCTCGATGAGTTTGCTTTCAGCAAAGAACATCATGGCGATTTCATTTATGAAAAGGACGCATTGCTCATAGACGGAACAGGGAAGCACCCGCATTACAACTTTTATCGCCATTCCGGAGTGGCCCTGCATGACAAGGACAAAGGAGAGGGGATCAACGAAAAGGCCCCCGTCAATGTCCGGAGCAACCTGCCATGATGATTCTGCTGATATTGCTGCTGCTGTTGATGGTTCTGATGACCGGGGCGGCGTTGCTGGTCGTCCGTGATCCCATGCACGGGGTGGTCAACCTGGGTGTCAGCCTGCTGGCCTTGAGCATTCTCTTTTTGCTGCTGGGAGCGCCTTTTATCGCGGCCCTGGAAGTGATGTTGTATGTGGGCGCTATTCTCGTCCTTTTTCTCTTTGCCATCATGTTGCTGCGCTCCCCATTGCCAGCCCGGGAAGAAGCGCGCTGGCGTCAGGGTTTCTGGTGGCCTGCCGTGCTGGTCGTGCTGCTGGCAGCCGTCCTGATTCTCCTTTTCAGTCAGCGTCCGGATCTCCAGGTGGTGATTCAGGAAATAGGTCCCGCCAGCGTAGGACGTGCCCTTTTCGGCCCTTATCTCTGGCTGACAGAGGCCGTGGCATTGCTCCTCTTTGCGGTCATTGCTGCGGTACTGGCCATCCATCGGAGGGATGAGCATGACACTTGAGCTGGCGCTGGTCATTGCAGCACTGCTGTTTGTGGTCGGGGTGGCGTTGATCCTTTTACGCCGCAATCTGATTTTTCTGCTCTTGGGTATCGAATTGCTCTTCAACGCCGCCATGGTGATTGCCCTGGCTGGAGGGGCACGCTGGCACTCGGCCACCGGTCAGGTGCTGGTCGTGTTCATGATGGCGTTGAGCGGTGCTGCTCTGGCTTTGACCTTGGCGCTGCTGCTGCGGGTCAAGCACGATCTGGGGGGAGATACCGTAGATGATCTGCGCCAGCTCCGGGAGGAAGCCGATGAGTGAATGGCTTTTTCTGATTCCGGGATTTCCCCTGCTGGGGGCATTGCTCAATGGTATTTTCGGAGAGCATTTCTCCCCAAGACAAATAGGCCGCATGGCGGCAAGCATGCCCTTTTTGTCGACCTTGGTGGTATTTGCCGTCTGGATGACCCACGGACGCGATCCCAATCTCCATGAGCAGGTCTGGACCTGGATTGCCGTTGGCCATTTTCACGCCAGCATCGCTTTTCATGTGGATCAAGTGACCTTGGTCATGATCAGCATTGCCGCTTTTGTGGGATTTTTGATCCACCTCTTTTCCCAGCAATATCTGAATGGAGACTACGGTGAGCGGCGCTACTATTTTTATCTGAATCTGTTTGTGGGCGGGATGCTGATTCTCACCATGGCGAACAACTTGTTGCTGCTGTACCTGGGCTGGGAAACCGTCGGTTTGTGTTCTTATGCGCTGGTGGCGCACTGGTACCGCAAGCAGGAAAATGCCTGGGCCGGGCGTAAGGCATTTGTGGTGACCCGAATTGGTGATACGGCCCTTGCCCTGGCGATTTTCATTCTGTTTGCCGAGTATCATACCCTTGATTACTCCCATCTGTTTGCAGCGGTGGCGGCCCGTCCCGATCATCTGGCGCTGCTCATAGCGGGAATCCTGATACTGATTGGTGCGATAGCCAAATCGGCACAATTCCCACTGCATATCTGGTTGCCCGATTCCATGGCCGGGCCCAGTACGGTTTCTGCCCTCATTCATGCCGCTACCATGGTCACGGCGGGGGTTTATCTCTGTATTCGCCTGTATCCGCTTTTTGTGGCAGTTCCCGGCATGCTCTGGGTGATCGGTCTCGGCGGTGCCTTTACCGCTCTGTATGCGGCAAGCTGTGGTATTGCCCAGGTGGATATCAAGCGCATACTGGCTTATTCCACCATCAGTCAGCTGGGTTACATGTTTCTCGGCGTGGGCATCGGCGCGCCTGCCCTCGGCCTCTTCCATCTCCTTGTCCATGCTTGCTTCAAGGCGCTGCTGTTCATGGGCGCCGGGGTGGTCATTCTCATCTACAGCGATAATCACGATATTCGTCAGATGGGGGGGCTTAAAAAGCAGCAACCTTTTTTACGTTGGACTTTTCTCGCAGGCATTTTTGCGCTGGCCGCCGTGCCGGTGATTTCGGCCTCTTTCTATAGCAAGGATGCCATTATTGCCGCGGCATTCATTGTCCCGGGTGGCAAGTTGCTCTGGGTGTTGGCCCTGCTGGGCGCGGTATTCACGGCGATTTATGCTTTCCGCCTTTATTTCCTGGTGTTTGAAGGCCCAGAAAAACCAGGCGAACCCTATCAGATGGGCTGGGGCATGAAAATCCCGTTAGGCATCCTGGCGCTCGCGAGCATTGGTATTGGCTGGCTGCAATTTCCTCCCGGCTGGCCGGGGCCGAAGCTCTGGCTCCCCTGGCTGGCCCCGGAACTGGGCATGCCGCCAGCCCCTGCGGGAACCCTGAACATTTTCCTGCAGGTGTTTGGATCAGTCGCCACCCTCATTGGCATTGCCATTGCCTACAAGGTGGCGCAATGGGAGCGCGAAGGGCGCAGTCTCAGTCGCATCGCCTTCCTCTTCAACGCCTGGTTTTTCGATCGGATTTTTTTGCGTGTTTTTCCGCTGATCTGGTACGCCCTGGCCAAGGTTCTGGACCGTCTGGTGGAACAAGCCGGTTTTCAATTGGTGCTGCTTGGGGGATTAAAGGATGGCTTCGGGCTGGGTAGCCGGGTCCTGGAAAGCGGTGAAAATGGTCTGCTCAGCCGTTATGCCAGCGGCATGATTCTCGGGTTGGTGGTGCTGCTCTTTATCGCCTGGGGATACTTGCTGTGATCCTCGTGACGGTCTTGATCCTCCTGCCCTGGTGCGCCGCCCTATGGCTGTCCGCACAAAAACAGGCGGGGCAGCGCCTGGCCATGACCATCGCTCTGATCGAGTTACTACTGACGTTGATTCTGCGTTTTGCTCCCGGCAGGAGTGGCACTTTAGGGCATGGACTCCATATTCCCTTTCTGGGTGGCCTCTGGACTTTACACGCGGGTCCCCTGGGCAGCACCCTGGCGCTGCTTTGCGCCGTGTTGATACCGGTGAGCCTGGCCTTTGCCTGGCGCTTGCCGGAATTCCGGACGCTGGCCAGTGCCATTCTGGTCATGGCGGGAGCCTTGTTCGGGATATTTTATGCCCAGAATGTACTGATGTTTTATATTTTCTATGAAATCCTCGCCCTCGCGGGAGCTTTCCTGATTTTGCGCAGTGGTCACAAAAACCGTGCTGCTGCCCTGCAATTCCTCTTGTACACCTTCGTCGGGTCATTACTGTTTCTGGTGGCTCTGGTCGTGGTTTATGTGCTCCATGGTCAACAGACCGGGATTTATAACTTTTCCATTTTGCAGCTTGCCGACACTCGGATCAGCGCGGGGTTGGGCATCTGGCTGTTTCTGGGAATGGTTGCCGGCCTGGCCGTCAAAATGCCGCTTTTCCCCCTGCATAGCTGGGCCGCTTCGGGTTATGGTCATGCCGCCCCGGCAGGCAGTGTGTTTCTCTCGGGCGCGGCAGTGACCGCAGGGGCTTATGGTCTGATACATTTTGCGATCCCCCTGCTTCCCCAGGCCGCCCTGGAATTTGCTCCAGTCGGCATCATCCTGGGTGCCATAGGCACCCTGTATGGGGCATTCCTGGCCCTTAACGCGGCCAATCTGCGCCTGTTCGCGGCCTGGGCCAGCGTCAGTCACATGAATCTGGTGGCCCTCGGGTTATTTGCACTGCAAAGTCAGGCCATTCATGGCAGTGTCTTTCTGCTGATCGCGCACGGCGTGGTGTCGGCAGGGCTGTTTGGGGTGGTCAGCGTCATGGAAAGCCGAGGACTGACGGGAGAATGGGCGGGTCTGGGCGGGTTGTTTCGGCGGACTCCCCGTCTAGGGGCCTGGATGCTGTTCTTCTTTCTGGCGGGGATGGGGCTTCCGGGATTGGCCAATTTCCCGGGAGAATTTCTCAGCCTGGCGGGTGCTTTCCGGGTGCTGCCCTGGGCGGCCGCCCTGGCTACCCTGGGGATTCTGGCGGGCGTGGTGTATTTTTTGCGGGCCTATGAGCGGATCATGCTGGGTCCTTTGAACCATACCCTGCCAGAAACTCTGAAAGACCTGCAGCAAGGCGAGTGGTTGCTATTCTGGATGTTGGGTCTGGTGACTTTATGGTTGGGGCTGGATCCGCAGGCGATTCTTTCCCATCTGGGCATTTTGCTGTCGGTGCATAGTGCGGAGATCATCCAGGGAGGCGGTCATGGCGTATAATCCGACCTTGCTGCCATTACTCATTGTCGGTGCTGCGGCGCTGATCGCATTCTTGGCCGATGCCCTGGGCTTGGGCCGCTTCATGCCCTGGCTGGGGGGTATCAGTGGTATAGCTGCAGGTGCCAGTATTTTTGTCGAACATATGTCCCTTGGCGCAGATCTGTATTGGGATATGAGCGCCAGTATTTTAGGGATATATCTGAGCCTTGCCGTGGCGGTGGGGCTGTTTTTTATCGCTTTTCATCCGCTTTCCCGAAAAATGACGGGCAGTCTGATTGGCTTGTTGCTGACACTGTTGGCGGGCAGTCTGATTTTGGTCAGCGCCCAGAATCTCCTGCTGTTGTTGATTGGTTTGGAACTGCAGGTGCTGCCCTTTTTTGCCCTGCTGGCATGGCCCGGCAGTGGTCGTGGGGCACTGGAATCGGCGTTTAAATACGCGTTGCTGGCAGGTCTGGCCTCCGCCCAGTTTGCCATCGGCATCGCTCTGATCTATCTGGGGGATGGCAGTCTGGCGGTGATTCCGCCCATGGGTGACATGAGTACGAATGTTTTCGGATTGATGGGCGTGCTGGCTTTGCTGGTTGCCTTGAGTTTCGAGATCGCCGCTGCCCCGTTTCATGCCTGGGTGGCGGATATTTACCAGGGCGCTCCGGCACCTATCCTGATTTTTCTGGCGGGAGTGGGCAAAGTGGCCATCATGGGCGCGTTGATTACCCTGGTGGCCGCGACCCCGAAGCTGGAAATTCCGGTTGCCATCATTGCCGCAAGCAGTATTGTGGTGGGTAACGTCCTTGCTTATCGTGCCGGACATTTACGCAGAATGTTGGGCTATTCGGCCATTGCCCACGCCGGGTACTTTCTCGCAGCCCTCGCTGTTGGCCCCTTGGGAATCGTTGCGGCCGCCATCTATGCCTTGGTGTACGGATTGATGAACATGGGCACTTTCATGGGTCTTTCGGCTCTTCCCGAGAACAGTATTGCGATTCCCTGGGCAGCCTTGCGGGAACGCCAGCCGGTACTGGCCGGGCTTTTGGGCCTGACTTTGCTGGCGCTGGCAGGCATGCCGCCCAGTATCGGTTTTTTTGCCAAGTTGCTGGTGATTATTGCGGATGTGCATGACCAGGCGTACTGGCTGGCGATTTTGCTGGCCCTGGGCAGTGCCTTTTCTTTCGCCTACTACCTCAGCGCCTTGTGGAAGCCTGCGGTGCTCAGCAATCCGGAGCGATTGTTGTACCGCCGCAGTTGGGAGTCCTTTGCGGCACTCGGAATAGTGATTCTGTTATTCTCCTGGTTGCTGCTGCCCTATGGGGTGAGTTGAAAGTCTGCAAATGCCTTGACAAGGTTCCGTTTCGTCGCTAATCTCCCGCCCCTCAGTGAAAAACCCGAAGCCGGAGTTTTGTGATGAAGACCTATTCTGCCAAGTCTCATGAAGTCCAGGGAGACTGGTTCGTAGTGGATGCAACCGATAAAGTGTTAGGCCGCCTGTCCGTCGAAGTGGCTACGCGTCTGCGCGGCAAGCATAAGCCCGAGTACACCCCCCATGCCGATATTGGTGATCACATCATTGTCATCAATGCCGACAAGATTGCGGTGACCGGCAATAAGGCCAAGGACAAGATGTATTACCATCACACCGGCTATGTCGGCAACCTGAAAAGCGCCTCTTTTGAAAAAATGATGGAAACCCACCCGGAGCGGGTTATCGAAATTGCTGTCAAGGGCATGCTGCCGAAAAATTCCCTGGGTCGTGCCATGTACCGCAAGCTCAAGGTATATAGCGGTTCCGAGCACCCTCACTCGGCGCAACAGCCCCAGACTTTAGATATTTAAGGTGAGTACTATCATGGAACAATATTACGGCACGGGTCGGCGCAAGAGCGCCACTGCACGGGTTTATTTGCGGCGCGGTTCCGGTAAGATCGTCATCAACAAGCGGACTCTGGAGGAGTACTTCGGCCGCGAAACCTCGCGCATGGTGGTCATGCAACCCCTGGAGCTGACCGGTCACGGCAGCCAGTTCGATATTCTGGTGAATGTCAGCGGTGGTGGTGCCAGTGGTCAGGCGGGTGCCATTCGTCACGGCATTACCCGTGCTCTCATGCTGTATGATGAGACCTTGCGGCGGCCTTTGCGCAGTGCGGGTTTCGTGACCCGGGATGCCCGCGAAGTGGAACGTAAGAAGGTCGGCAAGCACAAGGCGCGGCGCAGTCATCAGTTCTCCAAACGTTAAGACGACGCTTGGGAACGAAACCAGCCGCCTCCGGGCGGCTTTTTCGTGGTCGGTTCACGGTAATAAAGGACAAATGACATGATTCGGGCAGGAATTGTGGGGGGTACCGGGTACACCGGAGTGGAGTTGTTGCGCTTGTTGCTTCCCCATCCCGAAGTGGAAGTGCAGGTGATCACTTCCCGCGCTGAAGCCGGGGAAAGGGTAGATGCGCATTTCCCCAACCTGCGCGGAGTGTGTGACCTTTGCTATACCCCTCCCGACCCGCAGGCGCTGGCGAAACTGGATGTCGTATTTTTTGCCACTCCCCATGGAGTGGCCATGGACAGTGCCCCCGAACTATTGGCGCAGGATGTCCGGGTGATTGATCTTGGTGCAGATTTTCGTTTGCCGGACCCTGAGTTGTTTGCGCAGTGGTATGGCATGGCGCATCGCGCCCCGGATACGCTCCGTGAAGCGCGCTACGGACTACCAGAATATTATCGGGAGACTATTGCCCGGTCTCGTCTGATTGCCAATCCCGGATGCTATCCCACGGCGGTCATCCTGGGATTTGCCCCCTTGCTGGAGGCGGGATTGCTGCAGCAGGAAACCTTGGTGGCCGATTGCAAATCCGGCGTCAGTGGTGCGGGGCGTGCCGGAAAGGTGCACCTGATCGTCCCCGAAGCCGCCGATAGCGTGAGTGCCTATGGTGTCAGTGGTCACCGGCATCGTCCGGAAATCGAGGCGATTCTCTCGGACATCAGTGGAGATGGCATAGAGTTGCAGTTTACCCCGCATCTCATGCCCATGATTCGCGGCATTCATGCCACCCTCTACGGACGCTTGTGGCAGCCCTTGAGCGATGCCGACTTGCAGGCGGTGTTTGCAGAGCGTTACGCACAGGAAGCTTTTGTGGATGTCATGCCTTTTGGCAGTCATCCCGCCACCCGTTCCGTGCGTGGCGCCAATGTTTGTCGTATTGCCGTTCATCAGCCCAGACCCGGGCAGGTCGTGGTGTTGTCGGTGATTGATAATCTGGTCAAAGGTGCGGCCGGCCAGGCCGTTCAGAACATGAACCGCTTGTTTGCCTTGCCCGAAACTGCCGGATTGACACAAATTGCTTTGCTGCCATAGGGTGTTCAATAGGTCAGGCCTTGTATGCCGTGAAGTCCCAGCAAAGGACGCGTGATCGATTCTGAATGATTCACGATATGGGCGACAAAGCAACCCCATAAAAATCCGCTACTTTTGGGTTTGTGGGCGATTTTTGTGGCAATTTGGCTACAGGATGTTTGGGTAACTGGCTGAAAAAACAGGGAAGGTAATCTGGCAAGATTCTTGCTTTTACGTAGGGTTGCTCCGATAATTAAGGGAAAGCTCCCGATGATTTTCGGCGAAGGCCAGTGTCTGGATGAGTCGGATGGCTCAAGGAGAACCCATGGAAAATAGAGGGATAGTATTTGTTCATCGCTTGCCGCTATGGACGCTGTTTACAGTGGTATTTGCGGTGCTTTTTGCGGCAGTGAGTCGCCCCGCCTGGGCGGATAGTGATTTATCTCTGGGCGTTGCGGTCCCGGGCCTGAGTGTGTTTCTCGGGAATAACCCGGGATATTATGCGGCTCCGATGTATGCTCCCCCGCCGGTATATTACGTACCGCCGCCTCGTCGTGTGTATTATGTTCCGGTGCCGCCACCTCCACCCCCTCCGCCCTTGGCTTTTCCGGCACCCGGTTATTATGTGCAGCCGGCCCCCATTCGCTTTTACCGCCCCCGGCCATGGCAACATCACGGCCCACCTCCCTGGGCGGGACGTTGGCGCCATGATGATGGCTGGAGGCATTGACTGTGGGTAAGCCAAGCGCGCGGCACGTTGAGCAAGTATGGAGTAGAGGAGAAGTGATGATGAAGAAAAAGGTGCAAATGATGGAGCATCGCTCCAGAAGAAGTGGCTGGTTGATTATTCCGTTGTGTGTGCTTGCCCTGAGCGGCTGCGCCAATATGAGTCCTACCGGACAGCGGGCGTTGAGTGGTGGCGCTATTGGTGCTGCTGGCGGTGCAGTGCTGGGTACGGTGGCTGCAGGCAATCCCGCTGTTGGTGCCGCAGTGGGTGGCGCGGTAGGCGCAGGTGTAGGTGCCGCCCTGCCCAACATTGAGAGAACATTGAACGGCAATTAGCCTTTATTGGTTCTGGTGAAAGAAACCCGGTCGTGTGCCGGGTTTTTTATGGGCCGAGGGTTGATTGCACAATAAAGGTGCGTGCCGCCCCTTTTTGGTGCTGGTGATTGCTCTGTTTGTAGGGATTGGTATGATCATCATGCTGTTTAGTAATGACAATTTTATTTTTTGTTGGCCATGAATTACTGGGCATGTATTTTGCTTTTTTGGCAACAGGTTTGATTTTTTCATACATACCTAAGGAGTCAACATGTCGCGCTACAACAGCAAAAATCGTCATTTCCGTCGTGCCATCCTCGCCAGTTTGTGTGTGGGTCTTCCCCTCATCGCCGGTGTTGCCAATGCCAGCCCATTAGCCTTGCCGAACCCCCTGAAATTCTGTGCCGGCCCCTTGGGGCAGCTGGACGTGCAAGGCGTGGCCAGCGGCATGGCTTTTTATCAGGATAATCCTCCGGGAGGTGGAGACACTGAGGCTGATTTGGCTGGGTTATTAGGAGCAAAGCGGGTGGGTGCTTCTATCACTAACGGGATGGTGATCATCCAGAAAGAAAATGGGCCTATCCAGTTTTACATTCAGGCTGGTGCCTACAGCTTCCCAACTTTAGCAGAACCCATCCCTTCAGCGACCAATGACATCAATTTGTTCGGGGCATTGCCAGTAGCCTATTTAAAAATCGCACCATCTTCTAACTATTCCATGGAAATCGGGCAACTACCCACGCTCATCGGTGCTGAAAGTGCTTTTACCTATCAGAATATCAATATCGAGCGTGGCCTGCTGTGGGATATGGAGCCCATTATCAGCCGTGGTATCCAGTTCAATGCCAGTGCTGGCCCGGTTAGTGCTTCGCTTGCCTGGACCGATGGTTATTTCTCTAATCGCTATAACGTACTCAGCGGATTGCTCAGCTACGCCATTAACGGCTCGAATACAGTCAGTATTTACGGCCAAGGTTCCTTGGGTAAATCCCGCCTGACTTCCAATGATGCCGCTTACAGTCCCATCGGCAATGAAAGCCAGATTTATGGTATTGAATATGAATATAGCTCCGGGCCATGGATGATCGAGCCTTATTTCCAGTATATGCACACCCCCTCAGCGCCTGCTTTGGGTGTGGATCACTCCTTTGACAATTATGGTGGTGCCCTGCTGGCAGACTACAGTTTCACCAAGACGGTTTCTCTGGGGGCCCGTGCAGAATATCTGCATGTGGGTGGGCCGCTGGGCTATGGACTGAATAGCAATAGTATTGCCTCTACACTCACAGGCCTTCCTGCCGATTCCCACGCCTGGTCCATCACTCTTACGCCGACCTATCAAGACGGCGGCTTTTTCGCGCGGGCAGAATTGTCCTATGTGACGGCTTCCACGCCATCAGGTTACGGCTTCTCCGGAGCGGATGGCACCAACACCAACCAATTACGCGGAATGGTCGAAACCGGCTTTATGTTCTAAAGACAAGGAATCTACATAGGGCCGCGCTGCTGCGTGGTGGCTCTAAAAACACATATTTTGTATTCAGGAGAGACGAAACATGAAAAATTCCGCGCCATTCATCAAATTACTGCTTTCAGGAGGGCTGCTGGCCGCCTCGGGCTGTGGCCTCTATGAGGTGACCCCCTGCCCGGCGGGCCCGGCTCCAGTGGCCCCGGTGGTTTCCGCACCCACCCCGCCACCCCCGCCTGCTCCCATCGCCCCGGTGGAAAAAACGGTCCTGATCAGTAAGCCCATTACCATCACAGGCATCAATTTCAAGACCGGTTCTGCTCAGTTGATGGGAACGGATATTGCGGTTCTCGATAAGGTGGCGAATTTTGCCAAAATGCATCCGGATGCGACCCTGGATATTAATGGGTATTGCAGTAAAACCGGAAGCTATGCCTACAACTACAAACTTTCCAAGGGTCGTGCTGGCAGTGTGGCGACCTATCTGGAAAATCGGGGTGTGGCTGCGGACCGGATGACCGTGAAAGGTCACTCCTACGAAGACCCCATTGCCAGTAACAAAACCCCGGAAGGTCGGTTCAAAAATCAGCGTGTTGAAATCAATTCCAGTGTCATGGTGCGCAGCACGGTAAAATAAGCACTGTGAAGTCATGGCGGCAACCCGCTTGATGGACGTCAAGGGGGTTTTTAATCAACCATATTCAAGCAGATGATCTCCCTATTTGGGGGAAAAGGTTGCCCATATTGTGCAATAGCGCAGCGTATCTGAGTCAAGATTGCTATGAATTTTCGGTAAACAAGGCGATCTCTCTGTATCCAGGGTTGGCACTCATATTGCTGTGAATTTATTGGGTATCCAGATCGAGCGGTTGTGGTATGTGTGCAGGCTCCTTTAAGCGGCATTCATGGGCGGGGAACCGCCCATTATTTGTATGGCAAGCTGTTCTGGGGGCTGTGATAAATGTTCGCTGTGCTGCTCGGCTCTTGACGCTTTACGCCAGCCTAGGCCATCATTCCCAAGACTTTGACTGAAATTTTCACTGCGACCACGTTTGCCAACGTGGTCCATTAACTTTGTCTGGGAGGACCATGGACGCCACGGACCAGAAGCGCCTGTTGCGTGAAATGCTTTTTGCCCGCCGCTTTGAAGAACGCTGTGCGGAGGCCTATCACGAACGCCAGATTGGCGGTTTTTTACACCTCTATCCGGGTGAAGAAGCCTGTGCCATCGGCGTTCTGGAGAAAGCCCAGACCGGTTCTGACTATGTGGTGACCGGCTACCGGGATCACATCCATGCCCTCAAATCCGGTATGGATCCCAAGGCGCTGATGGCCGAGCTGTTTGGGAAAGAAGCGGGTTGCTCCAAGGGGCGCGGTGGTTCCATGCATCTGTTTGATCCCGATGTGCATTTCATGGGCGGTTACGCGTTGGTGGGTGGACCCTTCCCCCTGGCGGCGGGTTTTGCCAAGGTCATCCAGTTGCGTGGCGGTCGGGAAATTTCCATCTGTTTTCTGGGAGATGGTGCCAACAATCAGGGCACCTTTCATGAAACCATGAACATGGCGAGCCTCTGGAAGTTGCCCGTCCTCTTCATCTGCGAAAACAACCTCTATGGCATTGGTACGGCCATCGAGCGCTCCACGGTGGAAATCAACCAGTACAAGCGGGTGGCGCCTTATGGTATCGAGGCGGCGCAATGTGACGGACAGGATATCGACATTGTCATGTCCCACGCCGAGAAAGCCGTCAATTATGTGCGCGAGCAGCGCAAGCCGTATTTTCTGGAACTCATGACCTATCGTTTGCGGGGACATTCCATGTCGGACTCCGGCGCCTATCGCAGTAAGGAAGAAGTGGAAGAATGGGCACAGCGTGATCCTATCGGCATTTACAAGCGCCGTCTGGTGGAGGCCGGGGTGGTGACGGAAGAGGAATTCCATGCCATGGACAAAGCCATCCAGGATGAAATCGAGAACGAGGTGGTGCGTTACGCACTGGAGTGTCCGGAACCGCGCGTCGAAGATGTAGCGCGTTATGTCTATACCGAAGGAGTCAATAACCATGGCTGAATTGATGTATTGGCAGGGAATTCTGCGCGCCCACGATGAAGAAATGGCGCGTGACCCGCTGGTATTTGCCATGGGTGAGGATATTGGTGTCGCTGGCGGTACCTACAAGGCGACTTCAGGACTTTTTGCCAAATATGGTGAACAGCGGGTTGTCGATACCCCTATTTCCGAAAACAGCTATACCGGTATTGGCATCGGTGCAGCCATGGTGGGTGCCCGTCCCATCGTCGAAATCATGAGCGTCAATTTTGCCTGGCTGGCCATGGATCAGCTCATGAACAACGCCGCTAAAATCCATTACATGTCCGGTGGACGGATTCGTTGTCCCTTCGTCTTGCGGCTTCCCGGTGGGACGGCGCATCAGTTGGGTGCCCAGCACTCGGCACGAATGGAAAAAGTGTTCATGGGTATTTCCGGTTTGCGGGTAGTGACCCCTGCAACGCCTCGGGATGCCTACGGCTTGCTGAAAAGTGCCGTCCGTTGTGATGATCCGGTGGTGATCATCGAACATGAAAGCATGTACAACCTCAAGGGCGAAGTCCCCGATGAAGAATTTTTCACACCCCTGGAAGGGGTGGAAATCATGCGTCCAGGTAAGGATGTCAGCATTTTTGCCTACAACATCAGTGTCCACTGGGCGCTGGATGCGGCGCAAAAGCTCGCCAGCGAATATGGTATTGATGCCGAAGTCATTGACTTGCGCGCCCTGAAACCACTGGATCGCGCGGGCATTGCGGCCAGTGTGCGCAAAACCCATCGCGCCATCATTGTGGAAGAAGACGAGGCACCGGTGGGCGTTGGTTCGGAAGTCATCGCCATCATCAATGAAGAATGCTTTTTTGATCTGGACGCGGCGCCGGTGCGGGTGCATGCGCTGGATGTTCCCATTCCGTATAATCGTCATCTGGAAAAGGCGGCCATTCCCAATGCGGGGGATGTGCTCGCTGCCGTCAAGAAGATGTTCGGTCGCTAAGGCCGTCCATTTTTGAACATGCTGGCCGCCCCCGTCGCTGCAGACGGGGGAGCGGATTGGTTCTGATTTAGAAATTCTCAAACAGGGTGAAACATGGCTGAACCTTACGTCATCAAGATGCCACAACTGACCGATACCATGACCGAAGGCGTGCTGGTTTCCTGGGAAAAGTCCGTGGGCGATAAAATCCAGCGTGGGGATGTGGTGGCCACCATCGAAACCGACAAGGCCATCATGGATGTGGAGGTGTTTCGTGAAGGCTATCTTTCCGGTCCCCGCGTCGCGGTGGATACGGTGGTTCCCGTAGGTGAAGCCATTGCCTGGTTGGTGGCATCGGCCGATCAGGTGCGAGATACCAGTGGTTCCTCGACTCCACAGCCGGTCGCCGAGACTGCGTCTGCCGTAAGCAGCGCTCCTCAGCCATCCGGCACGGAAGTGGTGCCCCCGCGAGTTCCCGGGGCTCACCCTGCACCCCGTCCCCAGCAGGGAACAGCCAGTCCTTTTGCCCGCCAACTGGCGGGACAGCAAGGTGTGGATCTGAATCAACTGCAGGGTAGCGGGCCGGCAGGGGTGATTGTCGGCGCCGATGTGATGTCCGCCACTGCCCGCCGCTCCGTTCCCGTCATGGCCGGCGCCCGCGTGCCGGAGCCAGGGGTGCCGGGAGATGGCCGGGCGATGAGCGCCATTGAAAAAGCCATCAGCCAGGCGATGGAAGCTTCCCTCAGCATTCCGGTGTTTCACGTCACCGTCAAAGCCAAGCCGGAAGCACTCATGCGCGCCGCCAAGGCCCACAAGGTATCTCTGACCGTGGCTATTGCCAAGGCTGCATCCCAGGCATTGGCAAAGCATCCCCTGGTGAATGCCGCCTATCAGCCGACCGACAAGATTGTGGAACGCGCCCAGCATGACATTGGCATTGCGGCGACCACCGAAGATGGCGGGCTGGTGGTGCCGGTGCTGCGTTCGGTGGAGAGCAAGGCGTTGGAACAACTTCAACAGGACTGGACGCCTTTGGTGGAAAGAGCCCGTAAACGCCGGCTCAGTCCTCCCGAATACACCCATCCTACCTTTACCATTTCCAATATGGGGATGTATGGCATTACCCAGTTTGATGCCATCGTCACCCCGGGCACGGCGGCCATCATTGCCATCGCCGGTAATGGCCCGGAAGGGATGCCGATTACCATTACCGCCGATCATCGGGTGGTGAACGGGGCGGAAGCGGCAGTATTTCTCAATGATCTCAAAAAAGCCATCGAGCACCCGGAAAGCTGGCTGGAAACGGCGACACCCATTCCCGAGGGGGACTATGATGTCCAGGTACTGGTCATTGGTGCTGGTCCCGGAGGCGAAGATTGCGCCCGCGAACTGGTCGAAAATGGCATCAAGGTAGCCATGGTCAACAACGCCCCTTATCCCGGTGGTGAATGCCTGTGGCGGGGTTGCATTCCCTCCAAGGCCTGGCGGGCTGCAGCAGACCGGATCCGGGATCGGGAACATGATGCCGCCATGGGGCTGCAGATGGGGACCCCGAAGCTGGATTGGGCCCAACTGGAAAAATACCGGCGGGGTATTCTGCAGACGCGCGGGGAAATGGCTCTAAAAACTGACCAAGGCATGAAAATTCAGGTACTCGAAGGAACCGCCCGCTTCACTGGTGAGCACAGTGTCGAAATCAGCGGCAAGGATGCGCGTCATCTCAGTTTCGGAGCCTGTGTCATCGCTACCGGCGCCCCCGCTTTTGTGCCGCCCATTCCGGGGGTGCAGGAGGCATTGCAGAGCGGCGCTGCCGTCACTTCGGATACGGTCTGGGATCTTGCCCACCCCCCCAAGCGGCTGTGCGTGATCGGCGCGGGTGCCATCGGAATGGAAATGGCCCAGATGTTCCATGATTTTGGTGCCGAGGTGCTGGTGCTGGAAGCGCTGCCCCGACCCGTTGCCGAAATGGAAAAGGAAGTCGCCGAGCAGCTGATGAAGGCCTTGGCCCATAACAGCCCGCGTCTGCAGGTTCTGACCAGCGTCAAGGTGCAGGAAATATCCGGCAAGCCCGGTGCTCTGGATATTCATTATCAGGTCGGTGAAACCGACACCCATCATGCCTGCGACCTACTCCTGGTGGCCACGGGCAAGCGTCCTGATCCCAGTGCCCTGAATTTGCCCGCTGCGGGCGTGACTCTGGCGGAGCGCGGTGCCATTGCCGCAAGTGCCACGGGACAGACCAGTGCCTCGCACATTTATGCGGTGGGGGATGTGGTGGGTGGTTACATGCTGGCCCATACGGCGAGTCAGCAGGGGCGGGTGGCTGCGGCCAATTTGCTCGGACATACAGCCCGCTATGATGCGGCCAAAGATAGCGGCGTGACCTTCACCAGGCCTCAATGTGCCTTTGTGGGACTTTCCCTGGAACAGGCCAAGGCCGCCGGGATGGATGTGACCGAGGTCAAGGTACCCATGAGCATCGACGCCAAGGCCATGATGACCGGCGAAACCGATGGTCTGATCAAAATGATCGCCGACAAGATCAGCCACCGGATTGTGGGTGTGCATTTACTTGCGGATCATGCGGATCTGTTGGTGGGCGAGGCGGTCATGATGGTCAGCGCTGGCTTGACTCTGGAGCAGGTGGGCGAAGCCATTCATCCCCATCCGACCCAGACCGAGCTCTTTGGCGAAATGGCCAGACGTCTGCTCTCGCGTTTGCGGCGCTCGGCCCGGGCGGCAGGATGACGTCTTGACCAAGCCGGGTCTTGAGGAATCCCGGCCAGTTTTAGGCATCAGTGGCTTGCGCGGGCGTATCCTGCGCTTCTACGAACGCTTTCTCGATCTCATCGTGGTGCTGCTGATTTTTGTCATGCTGCTGACCTTGGCTGCCTCGGTGGTGGGCGTGGTCTGGGACGTCTATGAAACCTTCCTGTCCTTTCGCGAAGAAGCGGCCATTCAGGGTCTCGTGGCCGACGTGCTTTCCGTGTTCGTGCTCATCGAATTGTTTCGGACGTTTACGGATTATCTGGAGTTTCATCGTATTCGCCTGCGGGTGTTGTCGGAAGTAGCCATTGTATTTGTCCTGCGCGAGCTGTTCATTGGTCTTTACGCCCATCGTCTCGGACCCATGGATCTCATGGCGACAGCCATCCTCCTGGCGGTTTTGATCGCTGCGCGGGTGGCTGCCGTGAAGTACGCCCCGCAGTCTCCCGAAAGAGATTGAAGCAGGCATTTTGTTCCCACAGCTTGACGCTACCCCCAAAAAGCGAGCAAAATAGTCGGGTATCCACTGAACGACGCGCTGCAGCGCATGGAGTTATGCACAATGAGCACAGCAACTGAAACAATGACCAATCTGGATTCCATTCCTCCAGTAATGACCCTGACCCAAAATGCGGCGGATAAAATCAGCGCTCTCATTGAAGAGGAAGGTTCTGAAAACCTCAAGCTGCGTGTTTTCGTGACCGGCGGTGGTTGCTCCGGTTTCCAGTATGGCTTCACCTTTGATGAAAACATGAACGAGGGTGACACGGAGGTCCAGCAGTTTGGGGTCAGCCTTCTCATTGACCCCATGAGTTATCAGTACCTCGTGGGCGCTGAAATTGATTACAGCGAAGGCCTGGAAGGCGCGCAGTTTGTGATCAAGAATCCGAATGCGACCACCACCTGTGGTTGTGGATCTTCTTTTTCTGCCTGACCATCCGGGCAGCTAAAAATTGCTCCTGGGGAGGCTCGCGGCCTCCCTTTTATTTTTCCGGCGCGTTATGATGATAAGCACCGACTGCTGTTCTGTGCCCCGATCAGTAGCGGCTGATGGTGCATGACCTGACGATGCCTGGATGCAGGACTGATCAGAATAAAAGGAGTTCGACATGGCGGATACGAACGTGGCTCCCGGTCTGGAAGGGGTGGCGGCAACCCACTCCAGTATTTCTCACATAGACGGCGCGGCAGGTTTGTTAAGCTATCGTGGTTACGCGATTGATGATCTGGTGACCCACAGCAGCTTTGAAGAAGTAGCCTTGCTCCTTCTCGACGGGGAACTGCCGAATGCCAGCGATCTGGAGGCCTTTGACCAAGGGCTGCGCAGCCATCGCCAAGTCAAATACAATGTGCGGGAAATCATGAAATTCATGCCGGTCACCGGACATCCCATGGATATGCTGCACTGCGCCGTAGCCAGTCTGGGCATGTTTTATCCACAGCAGGAACTTTCCGATGCCGAGCGGGAAAATACCCCGCATCTGGATGCCATGGCCATGCGCATTATCGCCCGCATGCCGACTATTGTTGCCATGTGGGAGCAGATGCGCTTTGGCAATGACCCCATTGTCCCGCGCACGGATTTGAATCACGCCGCCAATTTCCTGTACATGCTTTCCGGCCGTGAGCCCAACCCCGAGCTGGCAAAAATTCTCGATTCCTGTCTGATTCTCCATGCCGAACACACCATCAATGCCAGTACCTTTTCGGTGCTGGTCACTGGCTCGACACTCACCAATCCCTATCATGTGATTGGCGGTGCCATTGGTACCCTGGCGGGTCCGTTGCATGGTGGTGCCAACCAGAAGGTGGTGGAGATGCTGGAAGAAATTGGCAGTGTTGCCCGGGTTGCCACCTACCTGGACGCGAAAATGGCCCATAAGGAAAAAATCTGGGGCTTTGGTCACCGGGTGTATAAAACCCGTGATCCGCGTGCGGCCATTCTCAAGGAGATGATGGAAAAATTGGCCAGCAATGGTCAACTGCGCCACAGTCAGCTTTTTGAAATCGCCATGGAAGTCGAAAAGTTGGCGACAGAAAGGCTTGGTCCCAAGGGTATTCATGCCAATGTGGATTTCTACTCCGGCGTGCTTTACCACGAAATGGGCATCAAGGCCGATTTGTTTACACCCATTTTCGCCATGGCCCGTTCCGCAGGCTGGCTGGCCCATTGGCGGGAGCAATTGGCCGATAATCGGATATTCCGCCCCACTCAGGTTTATAACGGGGCAAGTCCACGTCAGTATGTGGCTATTGACAAAAGGAATCAGGTCCAGACATGACCGAAGTTTTGCAAAACATCCCCCTCCTCGCCACGGAGCGTACCGAGGCCTTATTGGATATCGAGCGACATCTGATTGCCGGGCAGTCAGCCATTGAGCGCTGGTTTCGCGGCCAGTTCCAGACGACGCCGGCACCCTTTTACGCCTCCGTGGATTTGCGCAACTCCGGATTCAAATTGGCACCGGTGGATACCAACCTGTTTTCGGCGGGCTTCAATAACCTCAACCCCGAATTTTCTTCGCTCTATGTGTCCGCCATTCAGCATTATCTGAATCAATATCATCCGGGATTGGAGCGACTGTTACTGATCCCGGAAAATCACACCCGTAATTTGTTTTACCTGGAAAATGTGGCGAAATTGCGGGAGTTGCTGGAAATGGCCGGGTTGGAGGTCAGGGTCGGTTCTTTGTTGCTCGAAGAGCGGACCGCCTATGATCTGCCTTCTGGTAACGTCTTGCTGCTGGAACCCATTTTTCGTGAGGGGAGACGCTTGCGGGCAGCAGGGTTTGATCCGCAACTGATTTTACTCAATAACGATTTGTCGGGCGGCGTGCCGGAAATTCTCGAAAATCTGGAACAGCCCATTTCCCCGCCACTGGCAGCGGGGTGGCGGTCCCGGCGCAAGTCCCAGCACTTTGCCCACTACCGAGCTGCTGCCCATGAGCTGGCGGAGGTCATTGATATTGATCCATGGCTGATTGATCCTTTTTTCCGGCGCTGTCAGGGCATTGATTTCATGCGCGCCGAGGGTCGTGATTGTCTGGTCGCCAATGTGGATGCCGTTCTGGATCTGACGCGTGAGCGCTATGCCCACTATGGCATCACCCAGCGTCCTTTTGTCATTGTCAAAGCCGATGCCGGCACTTATGGCATGGGGATCATGACCGCCTATTCCGGAGCGGAGTTCCTGGACCTCAACCGCAAGGAACGGACGCGCATGGCCAAAAGCAAGGAAGGCTTAGCTGTCAGCGACGTGTTCATTCAAGAGGGTGTCTATACCTTTGAGCAAACCGCCGAGGAAGCGGTGGCTGAACCGGTGGTGTACATGGTGGGTCAGCAGGTGCTGGGCGGATTCTATCGGGTACATACCGGGCGTGGCCGGGATGAAAATCTGAACGCCCCGGGAGCGCATTTCGAGCCCATGGCTTTTGGCGAGCCTTGTATATTGACCTGCCGGAAATCGCCGCCCGATGCTCCGGTCAATCGCTATTATGCCTATGGCGTGATTGCCCGTCTGACTCTGGTCGCGGCGGCTCGGGAAATGGCCGACTGGCGTCAGCAGCAAGACCTGGGAGCGAATCCGTGACAACATTGCAAGCGGCGATTCTCATGGATCCCATCTCCGGGATCAAACCTGCCAAGGACACGACCTTTGCCATGTTGCTGGCGGCGCAGGCACGCGGGCATCAGTGCTGGGTGTTTGGTCTGCCGGATTTGTTCATGCGCGATGGCAAGGTCTGGGCGCGGCTGCGCGCCGTGACGGTGCGGGATGAAAATGGCGACTATGCGACCCTGGCCGCCGTTGAAGTACGGCCCCTGGCCGAAATGGATGTGGTGCTCATGCGCAAGGATCCGCCGGTGGATCTGGAATATCTGACCGCCTGTTATCTACTGGAACATGCGGGTACCTGGGTGGTGAATAACCCGGTGAGCCTGCGCAATGCCAATGAAAAATTGTATGCCCTGCATTTCCCGGAGTTTTTGCCGCCCTTGCTGGTCAGTCGCGACCTGGGCGATCTACGCGCCTTTCTGTCCGAGCATGGGGAAGTCGTCGTCAAGCCCCTTTCGGCGCGGGGCGGTGAAGGGGTGTTTTATCTTCATCGGCAAGACCGCAATGTCGGGAGTATCCTCGAAACGGTGACCGGATGGGGACAGCATTATGTCATGGCGCAACGCTACATTCCCGCCATTCGTGAAGGCGACAAGCGGATTCTGCTGGTGGATGGCCAGCCGGTTCCGGGAGCCATGCTGCGTGTGCCTTCGGAAAAGGATTTCCGGGGAAATCTGGTGGCAGGGGCTACGGCGGTGGCGGCCGAACTCAGTGAGCGTGATCGGGAAATCTGCGCGGCCCTGGGGCCGGCCCTACGTGCGGCAGGTCTGCTGTTTGTCGGGCTGGATGTGATTGGTGGCTATGTGACGGAAATCAATGTCACCAGCCCCACCGGGGCCCGGGAAATCCGCCGTTTTTTCGGGGTGGATGCCGCCGAATTGCTCTGGCAGCGTCTGGAGCAGGGGCAGGGATGATCCAGCCTCCCGCAGGTATAATCTGCCGTTTTGCTCCAAAAACCCGTATGATAGTCGCATGATGACTTTCTCTTCACTTAAGAATCATCTCCTCATCGCCATGCCGGCACTGCATGATGGCATTTTTGACCGGACGGTTATCGTGGTCTGTGAGCACAGTCCCGAAGGTGCCATGGGGGTGGTCATTAACCGCCTCGTGGATATCAATATGGCCGATGCGCTCAGGGCCGTGGATATCCAGCCTTCTGAAGAAATGATCCACCGTCCTGTCTATTGGGGCGGACCGGTGCAGCCGCAGCACGGCTTCATTTTGCACAGCCCTCGGGGAGAGTGGCTCTCCAGTCTGGAAATTAATGGGGACCTGGCGCTGACCAGTTCTCCGGACATTCTTCAGGCCATTGCCCAGCATGAGGAGCCCCAGCGTTATTTGTTGACACTGGGTTATGCCGGTTGGGGCGCGCAGCAACTGGAAGAAGAATTGAAAGCCAATGCCTGGCTGCATGGTCCTCTGGATATGCAGGTCATCTTCGATTTGCCTGCCAGCGAACGCTGGCAGGCTGCGGCGCGTTCCATAGGGGTGGATATGCGCCTGCTCAGTGGTGCTGCGGGTCATGCCTGAAGTTTCGGGGCCGTTGCTCGGTATTGATTTTGGCGAGCGGCGCATTGGTGTTGCCGTGTTGGGAGAATCCGGGCTCCCCCCCCAGGGAGTGACTACCCTGCGCAATGGCGAGGCTGGCCCGGACTGGGAGGGCTTTGCGCGGGTCTTCAAGGAGTGGCAGCCGCGTGCTGTGGTTTTGGGTTTGCCCCTGAATATGGACGGGAGTGAAGGGTTGATGGTGCGACGGGTGCGCAATTTTGCCGAGCGCCTGCAGCGTCGTTTTCCCTTGCCCATGCTTTGGGTGGATGAGCGCCTGAGCAGCCATTCCGCAGAAATCATGCTGAAAGAACAGGCCTTTTCCTCCAAAAAACGCGCCCAACTTTTGGATCAGGCGGCGGCCTGCGAAATTCTTCAGACTTTTCAGGATCTCGGGGGCATCCAATGAACGCAGATTGGGATGTGAGCACCCTGTTGGAAGGGATGGTTCGGGATTTGCGTCCGCGTGTGGATCCCGAGCAGACGGCCATGATCGGGATTTTTACCGGCGGGGTCTGGGTCGCCCAGACACTGCATCGTGCCCTGGGCCTGAAGACCACGCTGGGGCGGCTGGATATTTCCTTCTACCGGGATGATTTCAGCCAGATAGGGCTGCACCCGCAGGTGCGCGCCTCGGATATTCCCTTTGATGTGGATGGCCGCTCTATCATTCTGGTGGATGACGTCCTGTATACCGGGCGCACCATCCGCGCGGCCCTCAACGAGATTTTTGATTATGGCCGCCCTGCCAGGGTGCTTCTGGCCGTGCTGGTGGATCGTGGTGGTCACGAATTACCGGTGTCTGCCGATATTGCCGCCCTGCGCCTCAATGCGGCGGCGGGCGGTCAAATCAAGTTGCGGGGGCCTGATCCTTTGCGCCTGGAATTGCTGGCAGTTCCGAGGAGCGTTTCATGAACCTCCAGACTTTTCGCCTGGGAGACGGGAATCCTCAATATGATACCCAGGGACGCTTGCGCCATCTGCTCAATACGGAGGGGCTGCATGAACGGGACTTGTTGCAGATTCTGGATACCGCAGAATCTTTTCTGGGCATTGCCCAGCGTAGCGTCAAAAAAACGCCCACCCTGCGGGGAAAAACCATCGTCAATCTGTTTTTTGAGAACAGCACCCGGACCCGCAGCACCTTTGAGCTGGCGGCCAAACGGCTTTCTGCGGATGTGCTGAATATCGCCGTCAGTACCAGCAGTGCCAGCAAGGGCGAATCCCTCATCGACACCGTCGATAATCTCATGGCCATGCAGGTGGATGGTTTCGTGATTCGGCATCCGGAGGCGGGAGCGGCCCATCTCATCGCCCGCCATCTGGGGGACTCGGCGCTGGTCATCAATGCCGGTGATGGTCAGCATGCCCACCCGACCCAGGCGCTGTTGGATGTGTTCACCATTCGTCGTCTGGCCGGCCCCATTGAAGGGCGAGTAGTGGCGATAGTCGGCGACATCCTGCATTCGCGGGTGGCCCGATCCCAGATTCATGCCTTGTCCATTCTGGGTTGTCCGGAAATCCGGGTCATCGGACCCAGGACTTTGGTCCCCAAGGAGCTTGCTGCCCTGGGTGTGCATGTATATCACGACTTGCAGGAGGGCTTGCGGGGGGTGGACGTTATCTGTGCCCTGCGCCTGCAGAAGGAGCGCATGGAATCCCACCGCCTGCCCAGTCTGGATGAATTTCATCGCCGTTTTGGCCTGACCCCGGAGCGTTTGCAGTGGGCGCAGCCCCACGCCCTGGTGCTGCATCCCGGCCCCATGAATCGTGGCGTGGAAATCGCCTCGGAAGTGGCGGACGGTCATCAGGCCGTCATTTTGCAGCAGGTTTCCCATGGATTGGCGGTGCGCATGGCGGTGCTGGCGCTCCTCGCGGGCGCGGCGGGTGGAGGAGAAAGCCATGCGTAGAATCATCCGCAATGTGCGCGTGCTGGACCCCGGTGATGGCTTCGATGCCATCACCGACCTGGGGATTGAGGACGGAAAAATCACGACAAGAGGCCCTGTTGCCCAGGATTTTCAGGCCGAGGAAATTCTGGATGGTAGCGGCCTGATCGCTTGCCCCGGATTTGTTGAGAGCAGTTTTCAGGGGCATAGTCCCGGTCATGGACGGGACGGGGATCTGGCCAGCGAATTGCGGGCGGCGGTGGCCGGTGGCGTCACCCAGGTGGTTCTGCGCCCCGACACCCAGCCGGTTGCCGATACGCCTGCGGTGCTTCAGGAGCAGCGGCTCTTGGCCGATTCCCTGGGTTTGGCGCGTGTGCATGTGAGTGGCGCCCTGAGCATGGGGCTGCAGGGACAGTCATTGAGTGAAATGGCGGCACTGCAAGAGGCGGGTGCCCTGGTGTTCAGTCAGGCCAAGGAACCCATCCACAATGCCGCCTTGCTCCGTTTGGCGCTGAGCTACGCCGCTGACCTCGGGCTTCCCGTATTGCTGCATCCAGAAGATGCGGATCTGGCAGCCCAGGGGGTCATGAACGAGAGTGGCTTGAGCATGCGTCTGGGACTCCCGGGACGAAGTGCCGCAGCGGAACTGGTGGGTATCCAGCGGGATATGGCGGTGGCGGCGCTGAGTGCTTGCCCGGTATTCTTCCCTCAGCTCAGTACGGCTGCGGCCGTTGCGGCGGTTCAGGCCGCCCGGCAAAGGGGTGAAGCGGTCCACTGTGGGGTGAGCATTCATCATCTGCTTCTCAGTGAGCAGGATGTGGGCTATTTCAACGTCCATGCCAAGGTGTTGCCGCCCCTGCGTTCCCTTGCCGAGCGGGATGCCTTGCGGCGTGCGCTGGCAGCAGGGGCAATCACCGCCATCAGTAGTGATCATTGTCCCTGGGGGATTGATCGTGAGGGGATGACTTTCATTCAGGCACCCTTTGGCATCAGTGCCATTGAGTGGCTATTGCCCCTGACCTTGCGCCTGGTGGACGATGGCCTGCTCACCTTGATGAACGCCCTGAAATTGCTGAGCACCGGTCCCGCCGAGGCCCTGGGGTTGCCTTCACCCACGCTGCAAGTCGGCAGTGCCGCCGATATCTGCCTGTTTGATCCCGAGGCCGTGTTTACCCTGAATCCTGTTTCCGGCGCCAGTCGCGGTCGCAACCTCCCCTATGCGCAGTGGGATTTACGGGGTCGGGTGCGTTATACCCTGGTGGGTGGGAGCATGGTGTATCGGGGCTGACGTGCTCGTTGCATGGCTTCGTTCATGATAGCGGTCAAATCGGCCTCGCTCACGTTGGCGTTCCCCCCTTGGCCTCCTCAACGGCACACTCGAAGATGTAGGTGCGTACCGCCTGCTCGATGAAACGCGACAGGCCGCCCTTGCGGCCGCCGTCTTGCGATGCAAGGAACAGGCGGACAGACTGATCGCGGTGTCTGACGACACGGCGATGTTCCAGCGCACCTTGGAGCAACTGGATCAGGCGGCCATGGCGTTGACCCAAGCCCTGCACCGCCAGGGTGTGCTTCGATTTTCTGTCCACGATAGGATCGGGCTTGCGGCTTGTGCCCACACGGGAATCCGTATTTGTCGAGTCGTGCCATAGATATGTGGATAGACGTCATTGGACATGTTGACGGTTGCCTTGATAGGCGAATACGAAACCCAGGTCCATGCCATGGTTGGATGAAGATGACCGCCCAATTCCACCAGCGACCGGTCAACGATCACTCGAATGGCATGCAGCGGATGATTCTGCAGCACTCGTCGTTCCGGAAAGATAGACCGCTGAACAGGCTCCGGGTCTTTACCTTCGCTCCGCGCATCCCTTTGGACTCCTTTCTTCATCTCCTTGGATATTATAGCTAATATTTTTTCCGCAACTCCCTAGAAAGCTGGGGCAGCTCGGCCCGCTCAGGTTCACCGATGGGTCGGGTATACAGGCACAGGCGGAGCTCGACCATCGTTTCAAGCATTGGAGGAACTGCTGGACCAGCAAGAGCTGTTTTCTTTGGCGTTGGGATTGGTGCTGTGGTCAGCCTCAACAATGGCGAGACGAACTCACTGAAGGGCTTTGGTCCATTTCGTGATGTTTCTGACTTTCATGGAACCAGCCTTTCTGCTACCTTCGGTGAATGCAGCGACCGAACCCCATATATAAAGGGTGACGAGTCGCCGTAGAGGAGGAGTGCAAGATGATCTTTCGTCAGCTTTTCGAGCCGGAGTCAAGCACCTACACCTATCTGTTCGGATGTGAGGACACGGGTCTCGTGGTCTTGTTGGATCCGGTCATCGACACCGTGGAACGCGATTTGATCCTGCTTCATGAATTGGGCCTGCGCTTGGCGTACACCCTGGAAACGCACATCCACGCCGATCACCTCAGCGCCGCGCGCAAGTTGAAGCATCTGGTCGCTTCGAAGATCGCCGGCCCAGCCATGGACGAGTTGCCCTGCACGGATTTCGGGGTATCGGAGGACAGGCCTTTGGCCGTCGGGTCGCTCGCCTTCAAACCGCTCTTTACGCCGGGACACACGGACACCCACCACAGCTACTTGATCGGGGACGGCGCCACGAAGCGGGTATTCACGGGTGATGCGCTGCTGATCGACGGCTGCGGGCGCACCGATTTCCAGAGCGGCGATGCGGCCACCCTCTACCGGTCCATTCACGAAAAGATATTCACTTTGCCGGACGATACGCTGGTATACCCGGCGCACGACTACAACCACCACCACGTCTCAACGGTTGCCCAGGAACGCGAGCGCAATCTGCGGCTCGGTGCGGGCAAGACCCTGGCGGATTTCGTGCAGATCATGGCAAACCTGAATCTGCCCTATCCGAAGAAGATGGATTTCGCTGTGCCCGGCAACCGCAAGTGCGGCGAGTGTCCGGAGGAGACGCCAGAAGCGCTGCGCAAGCTCTGCAATCTCTCGGAGCAGGGATAGACAGGCCGGCGCAGACGATTCCCTCGTGCCGCCGTGGTCTTCGCCCAGCCGGACATCGAAAATGATCTCGCGGCATTGGGCGTCGAGAATGAAGCGCGGGGTATGGAGGCCATCCATGCATGAGTCCTTCGCGGCAGAAGGATACCAGTCTTGAATTATGCGCTGCAGGGCGAGAGGTCAGGGCCATCCACACCAAAGCCCAGCGACGAAGTGATGCGCTACACACCTGCCGTCACACGCAGTACGTGGATCCCGCGGTAGCCTAGTCGATCAGACCACGCACTGACGCGCCGCAGTCCTTGCTGACTCGCCATTAGAATGCACGCATGGGCATTCAGGAAACCATCGACAGTATCCGTACAGTGCTGGAAGGCGTCATCGCTCCCAGCATCAAGGATCTGCGGTGGATACCATCGAAGGCGCCCCGATCCATTCCAGCACTCATTCCGGGAACACACAGGCGTTGTGCTTGAGATGGCGAGCTTCAGTAGGCTTATCAGCCAGCGCTCGCTGGCCCCGGGCACCGAGCTCTTGTTCCAGCAAGGCCCAGGCGCTTTTCGAAGGGGAGATTCTGGGCCTGGGGGAGGAGCAATTGTTCTTCCAGGACTTCAGCCATGGCGGTGAGGTTCAGTTGCCGTAGGGTGTGCAGGGTGGTTTGTCATAACATGAAGTTGTCTTGGGGTCTGTAGGGATGGGTTGGCAGCACCATGGTGCCGTAATGGCTGGCCGGATCCCGATCTGCGCTTGATCTCGGGTTCATTCAGAATGACTGCCCACGATGGTCCAGAATACACATTATTGGAGAAAGTGAGTCATAACCCATTGATTTTATGGTGGCGCTTCAGGGACTCGAACCCCGGACACGCGGATTATGATTCCGCTGCTCTAACCAGCTGAGCTAAAGCGCCGTGAGGCGCAGATTAAACCGTTTATGGCCCGTGCTGTCAAGAAAAGAGCATGGGGAAAATGGCAGGGAGCACCATACACTGTCTGATGCGAGAAAATGAAAGTAGAGGGTAGCTCAGCGTAACAGCCGCCTTACCAGCAGATACCAGGCCACTGCATAGGCAAGGAGGGTATATGACAGCAACACCGCAAGATGATAGCCGACCTGCTGGGGCAGGTGTCCGGTGAGTAAGGGGCGGAGCAGGGCCACGGCATGGGTGAGGGGTAATGCCTGGGCGATGTCCTGGGCAAAGCGTGGGAGCGAGCGCAGGGGATAAAACACCCCGCAGAATAAAAACATGGGGGTCACGGCCAGGGTGAAGTAATACATGAAAAAATCATAACTGCGGGCCAGGGCGGTCATCACCAGGGCCAGACTGCCAAAGCTCAGTCCGGCCAGCAGAATGACGGGAATGCTCAGCCAGACCCAGGGACCCTGAATGGCGCCAAAAAAGTAAGCGACGATGATGATCGCCAGCGCGCTGATCAAGCCCTTGACGGCCGTCCAGAGAACTTCTCCGGCGAGAATGTCGCTGACCCGCAAAGGGGTGGCCAACATGGCCGCATAGGTGTGCTGGGCATTCATGCGCGTAAATGCCGAATACAAGCCTTCGAAACTCGCCGTATTCATCACGCTGCTGGCAACGATGCCGGAGGCGATGAAGGTGATATAAGGCATCCCGTCCATGGGTCCGACAAAATGCCCTAGACCATAACCCAGGGCCAGCAAATACAGGAGGGGATCGCCAAAATTGCCCAGCATGCTGGGGATGAGCAATTTGCGCCAGACCGCAAAATTGCGTTGCAGCACCGCCAAAGCACCAGGGCTGGGGATCGCCTCCTGCCAGTTGCTCATTGTTCTGCCTCGCGAAGATGGTGACCCGTCAGGCGCAGGAACACATCTTCCAGGCTGGCGGGTCGTTGCAGCCAGCGATAGGCTGGATCTTGGGCAAAATGTTCCATGACGGGCTGCAAGTGTTGTCCGTAACAGATCAGGGTGTCCCCGACCCTTTCACTGACGGCAACGTGCGTCTGATGCCAGTTTTCCGGGTCTGGGGTGCTGCCGTCGAGGCGTCGCAATTCCAGCACCTCTCCCGGAATATGGGCGTTGATCAAGCCTTGGGGCGTATCCTGCACGAGAATACGGCCCTGATCAATAATGCCGACCTGATCGGCGAGCCGCTCCGCTTCGTCCATGTAATGGGTGGTGAGCAGCAAGGTGGTTCCCTGCCGCCGCAAATCCCGCAGGCGTTGCCAGATCAGATGCCGCGCCTGGGGATCCAGCCCTGTGGTGGGCTCATCCAGCAAGAGCAGTCGCGGGGCGTTGATCAGAGCTCGGGCAATGGTCAGGCGGCGCTGCATGCCACCAGACAGCGCTGTAATGGGTTGTCGGGCATAACTGCCGAGTGCCATGAAATCCAGGAGTTCGGCGCTGCGCTGGCGGATTCTGGCTTTGGGAAGGCGAAAATAGCGGCCATAGGTCCAGAGATTTTCTTCCACCGTAAAATCCGGATCGAGATTATCCATTTGCGGAACAACGCCGATTTTGGCTCGCCCTGCCGTCCCCAGCGCTGAAAGTGTCTGCCCTTCAATGCGGATGTCTCCGCCATCCACCGGGGTGAGGCCCTGGATGGCGCGAACCGTGGTGCTTTTGCCCGCGCCGTTGGGTCCTACCAGGGCAAAACAGCTTCCTGCTGCGACGGAAAACGCCACGCCCCGCAAAACCGGGCGGCCACCATACTGTTTTTGCAGCTGCTGCAGTTCAAGAAACGCGGGATTCAGCACAAGGGCTTGTTCCTGTGTAGTGCATCTGCGCGACTTCGTCCTGCAGAGATTGCAGGAGCGCCGTCTGCAGGGTATTGAGTTGTCCATGGAAAAAATGGTCCGCAGGCAGCAGCAGCATCACCGGATTGACCGGCAAACCGGCGACCCAGTGCTGGACACTTGCCGCAGGAACCAGTTCATCCTGTTCGCCCTGGATGAGGGTCCATGGACAGCTGGGCGGAGGCAAGTTCTGAAAATCAAAGAGATTGACCGGCGGGGCAACCGTCAACAAACGGGTGATGCGGGGATGGCGCTGGACGGCCCGGTAGGCGACATAAGCCCCAAAGGAAAAGCCCGCCAGCCAGATATCAAACCCCGGGCGTCGTTGCTGTACCCAATCCAGAACCGCCAGACAGTCTTCCGTTTCGCCGCGGCCATCGTCGTAAGTGCCGGCACTTTCCCCCACCCCGCGAAAATTGAAGCGCAGGGAGGGGATGCCAAGCAGATTGCAGGTTCTGCTGAGATAATGCACCACCTTGTTATGCAGGGTCCCCCCATACAGCGGATGCGGGTGGAGGATCACCGCCACAGCTCCCCGGATTTCCTTGTCGGGACAGGCGGTCAGCCCCTCCAGATCGCCTGCTGGCCCGGGGATGATGACTTTCTCGCCGACGCATTCCAGGCTGGCCAGTTCACCCCCGTCATACAGATGGCTGCGGTCGATGGGCAGCATCAGATCTGCAACCTTTTAACAGGAACCCCATCACGCAGATGGGATTCGACGATTTCTCGCAGGTCATCACCATCCACAAAGGTGTACCAGACTCCTTCGGGATACACCACGGCTACGGGGCCTTCCTGACAGCGTCCCAGGCAACCACAGCGATTGACGCGCACCTGATGATCGCCATGAATGCCCAAGGCCTTGGCGTGCTTCTTGGCCAGATGAAACATCTCGTCAGCCAGGCCACTGTTATTGCAGGCCTGTTCCCCATTATCGCGATGATTCAGGCAAATAAACAAATGTCGTTGATAGAAACCATCTTTCATAAGCGTTGACCCTTTCCCTGCTCAGGACCATCATACCTGAATCAGCATTTACAAACAGCGTACGGAGAAATCATGTTCAGTGATCTGCTTATTGCCAATCTGGATAATGCCTTGCGCACCCTGACCGGGTTGCATGCCGGCAGTGATCGGCCTTATCCCGGCGCAGACGTGCCTGACACCTTGTTGCGACCCTGGGAGCGTCAGCAGGCCGGCCGGATGATGCGGGTCAATCATGCCGGCGAGGTGATGGCCCAGGCGCTGTACACCGGCCAGGCGGCGGGCACCAGTGACTCGGAACTCAAGGCGCAACTGGAGCATGCCCGTAATGAAGAAGAAGATCATCTGCGCTGGTGCCAGACCCGTCTGCGCGAGCTCAACAGTCGCCCCAGCCTGCTGGCACCTCTTTGGTATGGGGCGGGCTGGAGCATGGGTTTTCTGGCTGCGCGGCAAGGGCGCGGGACCAATCTCGGCTTGGTGGTGGCCGTGGAAAACCAGGTGGAAGAACACCTGAATAGCCATCTGGAGAGCTTGCCGGTGGATGACGAGCGCAGTCGGGCGGTGGTTGCGCAGATGCGGGATGATGAGGTAGGCCACGCGGCCACCGCTGAATCTTTGGGTGCCGAAAGCCTGCCCATGCCGGTACGCATGGCGATGGGCCTGTTCTCGAAGGTGCTGACACGCGGGGCGCTGTGGATTTAGTGGACGGGGTTGTTCACGAAACCGGGTGCCTGCTGGTCATGGGTCGAACCGACAAATCCTCGCCGCCCGGCAGATGGATGCGATAACGGCCAGCGCGAACGGCTTCTGCCATGCTGCCAATGGTTTGCTGGGCGAGCAGGCCCATCACGTCTGTCTTCAACGGCTTCCAATGGTAATGCATCGGGCAGGCGGTTTCGTCAGCGCAGGCCTTCAGGCCCAGTACACAGCCCTGCCCAAAGGGCTGCCCTTCCACCACTTCCACAATATCGAGAATATTCATCTGCTCCGCGCCTGGACGCAGAATGAAACCGCCCCCCCGTCCCTTGAAGGAATCCAGTACCCCGCGCTTGGCCAGGTCCTGCAGAATTTTCGCCAGATATTGGGCCGGAACTCGCAGAAAATCGGAAATATCCCGGCTCAGCACCGGTTCGCCCGCCGGTTGGGCGGCAAGATAAATCAATGCCTGTAAAGCATATTCGCTGGTTTTACTCAGTAGCATGAAAACTTCCTCAGGATTCGTCGACGACCGTAAAGTCGTGGGTGATTTCTGCTGTTTTCCCCAGCATCACGCTGGCTGAACAATATTTTTCCGCCGAAAGACCGATGGCGTGCGCTACTCGCTTGGGATCCAGTGCCTTGCCCGATACCCTGAAATGGAGATGTATTTGGGTGAAAACCTTGGGGTCGGTATCGGCCCGTTCGGCGTGAATATCCACAATACACTGGGCAATGGCCTGACGGGATTTCTGCAGAATCATCACCACATCAATGCTCGCACAGCCGCCAAGGCCCATGAGGAGCATTTCCATGGGCCTTGCGCCGAGATTGTGACCACCGATGTCAGGTGATCCGTCCATGACCACTGCATGACCACTTTCGGCGCTGGCTACAAAACTCATCTGACCAGGACCCATCCATTGCACCCGTGCCTGCATGACTCGCCCCTTATGAACAATAACGTACCATTAGATGACAATATCGGGGCTATGTAAACCGCAGGTCATTCAATGCTGAAAAATAATCTCTGGAAATAGTCGGGACAGGGCCGCACCCGGCTCTGTTTCGCGCATGAAGGCTTCGCCCACCAGAAAAGCGCCGACCCCGGCAGTACGCAGTCGCTGTACCTCTTCGCCACTGCGAATACCGCTTTCGGTGACGACGATGCGATCGGCGGGGACATCCGGAAGTAATCCCAGGGTGGTTTCAATGTCGGTGACAAAGCGATGCAGATCCCGATTGTTGATACCGATCAGTGGGGTGCGCAGCTTGAGGGCACGCTGGAGTTCTGCGGCATTATGGACTTCCACCAGCACCGCCATCCCCAGATGATGCGCAGACTCTTCCAGGGTTTGGAGTTGCTGGTCCGACAAGGCCGCCACAATCAGAAGGATGGCATCTGCCCCGATAGCCCGGGCTTCCCAGACCTGATAGGGGTCAATGCAGAAATCCTTGCGGAGGACGGGAAGCTGGCAGGCTTCCCGGGCAGCGGTCAGGTAAATGTCGGCACCTTGAAAATAGTGTTCATCCGTTAATACCGAAAGGCAGGCCGCAGCGTGGGCGGCATAGTCCTGAGCGATGCTCACAGGATTGAAATCTTCCCGGATGATGCCTGCCGAGGGCGAAGCCTTTTTGATTTCGGCGATGACTGCCGCTTGCCCGGCAGCCAGCTTGCCACGAATGGCTCCGACAAAATCTCTGGGTTTGGCGCTCAGGGCTACGGAGGCCTGCAATTCTGTCAGGCCCAGGCGGGCCTTGCGTTCCACGATTTCCGTCTGCTTTTGGTTAATGATTTTCTGGAGTATGTCCGCCATACGGATCCTTATGGGTTTTTGCCCAGTAATTCCTGCCATTTTTGCCAGGCAGCGCCTGATTTCAATATGTCTCTTGCCCGTATTACTCCAATGGCCATATCGGGCACCACGTCCGCCGCATAGAGGGCAGCTCCGGCGTTCAGCAGCACCACGTCCAGACGTGGGCCTGGACGGTTACGCAGGACTTCTTCGGCAGCGGCCAGGGCGCTGGCCACGCTGTCAATCTGCAAGGTGGCCAGTGGCGCGCGGGCAATGCCAAAATCCTCGGGCTGAATCCGGCTGCGGGAAATGACACCATCCTTCAGTTCGGCCACATCCGTGGGTGCGGAGAGGCTGATTTCATCCAGACCGTCATGGCCATGGACTACCAGTACATGCCGTGAACCCAGTTCCCGGGCAGCTTCGGCCAAGGGCATCAACCAGCGTTCGGCATACACCCCGAGCACCTGATGGGGAGCGCCAGCCGGATTGCTCAGGGGACCCATCAGATTGAACAGGGAGCGGATGGCCAACTCCTTGCGTGGACCCACGGCATGGCGCATGGCGCCATGATGGGCCGGGGCGAAGAGGAAGCCGATGCCGATGCGTTCAATGCTCCGGGCGACGCGCTCGGGGGTCATATTCATGGGCAGGCCAGCGGCTTCCAGGACATCGGCGCTGCCGCTGCGGCTGACCATGGAGCGATTGCCATGCTTGGCTACCCGTGCCCCCCCGGCGGCGGCCACCACCGCCGCTACGGTGGAAATATTGAAGGTACTCAGCGCATCTCCGCCGGTACCACAGGTATCCAGCAAATGATCGGTCGCAACGGACACCTTGGTCATACAGGCCCGCAAAGCCAGGGTGGCGCCCACCAGTTCCTCGACCCTTTGCCCCTTCATGCGCAGGCCCATCAGGAGTGCGCCAATTTGCGCAGGCGTCCAGTCCCCGGCCATGATGGCCGCAAATACTTCCTGGGCCTGCTGCCGGGACAAATCCTGCCCGGCAGCGATTTGTTCGAGAATGTCACGGACGATCATTGGGCTGCATCTCCCTGCAGAAAGTGCTGGAGGATGTTTTTGCCGCATTCGCTGAGAATGGATTCCGGATGAAACTGCACCCCCTCCACAGCCAGGGTACGATGGCGTAATCCCATGATTTCTCCCGCTTCTGTCCATGCCGTGATTTCCAGACTGTCGGGCAGGGTATCCCTTTCGACAATCAGGGAATGATAGCGGGTGGCGGGAAAGGGATCGGGCAGATCGTGGAAAACTCCCTGACCCCGGTGATGAATGGGCGAAGTCTTGCCATGCATGACCTGCTCGGCACGGACCACTCGGCCGCCAAAGGCCTGACCGATAGCCTGATGCCCGAGGCAGACCCCCAGCAAAGGGATTTTGCCGGCGAAATGCTGGATGACGTCCAGCGAGATGCCGGCTTCATTGGGCGTGCAGGGGCCTGGTGAGATGCAGATGTGGCTGGGTGCCAGTTTTTCGATGCCTGCAAGGTCTATGGCATCATTGCGCTCGACCCGCACTTCGGCACCCAGTTCGGCAAAATATTGCACCAGGTTGTAGGTAAAGCTGTCGTAATTATCAATCATGAGCAACATGATCTGCCCCCCCTTCTGGATCCAGGCCATTTTCGGCCAGGGCGACTGCCCGGAACATGGCGCGTCGTTTATTCATGGTCTCTTCCCATTCCGCAGCCGGCTCGGAGTCGGCAACAATCCCGCCCCCGGCCTGAATGTGGAGGGTGCCATTCTTGATCACGGCGGTGCGGATGGCGATGCAGGTATCCATGTTGCCATTCCAGCCCCAGTAACCGACGGCACCGGCATACACGCCTCGGGATACCGGCTCCATTTCGCGAATGATTTCCATGGCGCGAATTTTCGGAGCCCCCGACACAGTGCCTGCCGGGAAGGTTGCGCGCAGGGCGTCCATGGCATCCAGTTCCGGACGGAGCTGGCCCGTGACCTGGGAAACAATATGCATGACATGGGAGTAGCGTTCGATGTCAAAAGCATCCGTGAGGGTCACGGAGCCGACTTCGGCGATCCGCCCCACGTCATTGCGGGCAAGATCAATCAGCATGAGATGCTCGGCCCGTTCTTTCGGGTCGGCCAGCAGTTCCTTTTCCAGAACGGCATCTTCTGCCCGGGTTTTTCCCCGGGGACGGGTTCCGGCAATGGGGCGCACGGTCACCTGCCGATCCTCGACCCGTACCAGGATTTCCGGCGAGGAGCCCACCAGATAGGTGTCACCCAGATCCACGAAAAACATATAGGGAGAAGGGTTGACACCGCGCAGGGCACGATAGAGATCCAGGGGATGGGCATTCAGTGCGGTGGATAGCCGCTGCGAAGGCACGACCTGCATGACATCGCCCGCTGCAATATAGGCCTTGATGCGCTGCACGGCAGCCATGTATCCCTCACGGCTGAAACTGGCGCTGAAGTCTTCCTCGCGCACCTGACGGGTTTGTACGGGCGGCGCTGGGGGCAGGACCGTTTGTCGGAGCTTTTGCTGGAGTTGCTGGAGTCTGGCAATGCCCTGGGCATAGGCGTTGCTTTGTGCGGGATCCACATGCACCACCAGACGGATGGTGCCGCGCAAGTTATCGAATATCAGCAGTTCATCGGCGACCAGCAACTGGATTTCCGGCAGGTCCAACGGATCGGCAAGGGGCTCGCTGCGTGCCAGACGCGGCTCGATGGTCCGGACGATATCGTAGCCGAAGTACCCGACCAGCCCGCCACTGAAGCGGTCATCCACAACTTCTTCCAGTGGCGCGACCCGGAAACGCTCGCGAAAGGCACTGATCCAGAGGAGAGGATCCTGCGGCTGCGCCTGCTCGGCCTGCGCGCCATCAACATGCACGGTGACCCGCCCGTGGTGTACCCGGATGATTTGCCGGGCAGGGAGGCCAATGATGGAATAGCGCCCCCATTTTTCTCCGCCCTGGACGGATTCGAGCAGATAGGCGTAGGGACCATCGACCAGTTTCAGATAGGCGGAGAGGGGGGTGTCGAGGTCGGCAAGCACCTCGCGGGTAAGGGGTATACGGTTATAGCCCTGGGCAGCCAAGGCCGCAAAAGTGGCTTCAGAAATCATGGATCACCTCGTTGGAACGATGCAAAGGAGGACACTGCTTTTCAGCAGCGACGCCATCGTTTTCCCGCAGGTTCCATTTTCAGCATGATTTCCATAACTCCTGTGTCAGGCAAGAATATCCAATAATTCGCTCATATTGTCCAGTACTGCATCAGGATTCAGTGCCTGAACGGGCTCATCGCCATGATAACCATAGGTCACGCAGGCGACGGGCATGGCGGCTGCGCGGGCGGCCTCGGTGTCATTGCGCGAGTCACCCACCAGCAAGCAGTCACTGATGGGCTGATGAAAGTGGGCGGCGGTATGTTGGAGTGGCAGTGGATCGGGCTTCTTTTTGGGAAGACTGTCACCGGACAACACCAGCCCAAAATAGTCATAAAGATCCAGTTGCTGCAAGATGGGAATGGTAAAAACCTGGACCTTGTTGGTAATGCAGACCAGTTCTCGACCCTGAGTCTGAAGGGCTTTCAGGGTATCGCGAACGCCCGGATAAATCTGGCTATGATCGAGCAGGTGTGCTCCATAGTACTGGCTGAAGTCCACCATGGCCGCATCCAGTTCGGTTTCACTGGGCTCCTGCTCAATGCTCAGAGCCCGGCGCATCAGTTCGCGGACCCCATTGCCGATGAAGCCACGAATGACCGACATTTCCGCTAGCTGGCGACCGAGTTCGTGCAGAACATGATTGGTGGCTCCGGCCAGATCGGGGGCGGTATCAATCAGGGTTCCGTCCAGATCCAGCAGAACCACCCGCGCCGGGAACGGCGCGCTGGCATTGAGTTGTACCGTCATTTAGTCCGCCAGTGCCTTGCGGAAAGCCGCGATGGTCGCCTTGTAGTCCGGTGTATGGTAGATGGCACTGCCAGCCACAAATACATCGGCACCGGCATCGGCCACCCGCCGAATGTTGTCGACCTTGACCCCGCCATCCACCTCCAGCTCGATGGGCTTGCCGATGGCATCAATCCGCTTGCGAATGGCCTCGATCTTGCGCAGGGTGTAGTCAATGAAACTCTGCCCGCCAAAGCCGGGGTTGACGCTCATCACCAGCACCAGATCGAGATTTTCCAGGACGTAGTCGAGCACATCCAGAGGTGTACCGGGATTGAGAGACACCCCGGCCTTGCAGCCGAGGCTATGGATCAGTTGTATGCTGCGATCCAGATGAATGGTCGCTTCCGGGTGCACGGTGATAATGTGGGCACCGGCCTTGGCAAACTCGGGAATGATGGCATCCACGGGTGTGATCATCAGGTGCACATCCAGGGGTTTCTGCGTGTGGGGTTTGATGGCTGCGGCCACCAGCGGCCCAATGGTGAGATTGGGGACAAAATGATTGTCCATGACGTCCACATGAATATAGTCGGCGCCCGCCTCATCCACTGCCCGCACTTCTTCACCCAGGCGGGCAAAGTCAGCGGAAAGAATGGATGGAGAAATCTTGTATTGTGTCATACGACCTCCAGGACAGGGCGAGAGCGTCGGGCGCCCTCGCCATTTTCTAGTACCAGGTCGCTTTATCAGAGACCGGTGACGCGGGGATCCAGCTCGCCTTTGCTGTAGCGCTTGAACATGGTATCCAGAGGGATCACCTTGATCTTGCTGGCATTGCCGGCTGTACCGAAAGCTTCAAAACGCTGGCGACAGATATCGCGCATGGCCTCCAGAGAGGCAGTGAGAAACTTGCGGGGATCGAAGTTCTTGGGATTCTTGTAAAGACTCTGGCGCACCGCGCCCGTGGCAGCCAGACGCAGGTCGGTGTCGATATTGACCTTGCGGACGCCGTTCTTGATACCTTCCTGAATTTCTTCCACCGGCACGCCATAGGTTTCGCCGATATCACCACCGAACTCGTGGATGATTTTCAGCCAGTCCTGGGGGACGGAACTGGAACCATGCATGACCAGATGGGTATCGGGAATACGGGCGTGAATTTCCCTGATGCGGTCAATGCGCAGCACCTTGCCGGTGGGCGGCTGGCTGAACTTGTAGGCACCATGACTCGTACCGATGGCGATGGCCAGGGCATCCAGCTTGGTCGCTTTCACAAACTGGGCGGCTTCTTCGGGGTCGGTCAGTAACTGATCGTGGCTCAGGCAGCCTTCGGCACCGACGCCATCTTCTTCGCCGGCCATGCCGGTTTCCAGGGAGCCCAGGCAACCCAGTTCGCCTTCCACCGATACGCCCACGGCGTGGGCTATTTCCACCACCTTGGCAGTGACGGCGGTGTTGTAATCATAGCTGGCTGGAGTTTTGGCATCTTCCATCAGGGATCCGTCCATCATGACGCTGGAAAATCCGGAGCGAATGGCCTGGATGCAGACGGTAGGACTGGCACCGTGGTCCTGATGCAGCACCACCGGAATATCCGGATATTCTTCGATGGCCGCCAGAATGAGGTGGCGCAGGAAGGGTTCACCCGCATATTTGCGGGCACCGGCAGAAGCCTGCAGGATGACTGGGGCATCGACGGCGGCAGCCGCTTCCATGATGGCGCGGACCTGTTCCAGGTTGTTGACATTGAAAGCCGGAATTCCGTAACTGTGTTCTGCTGCGTGGTCCAAAAGCTGTCGCAATGAAACAAGAGCCATAGCACTTCTCCTAAACGTGAATGAAAGTGGGTTTTGATCGATCCTATAGACGGGGCGGCAAACCGCAACCTGACCCCGTCAGTGTGCCTTGTTTTTCCTTCACCTAGGCGCGATGGGTGACATCGCCCACCCGTACCAGTTTCAGGGTATTGGTGCCGCCTGGAGATCCGATGGGTTCACCGATGGTAATGAGCATCAGGTCTCCATCCCGGACCGCACCGCGACGGCGCAGTTCATCTTCGGCAGCCCGCATCACCTGCAGGGGATCGTCAAAACGATTTTGCGGGAAATTTACGGGATGTACGCCTCGGTACAGGGTCACCTTGCGCCGAGTATATACCTGCGGCGTCAAGGCATAAATCGGTACCTTGGGGTTGGCACGCGACAGCCACAAGGCGGTTGCGCCGCTTTCCGTAAAAGCGGCAATGGCCGCGATGGGCAAGCGCAGTGTGGCCAGGAGCGCGGCTGCGGCAATGGTTTCATCGACTCCCGCCAGGGGACGGTCAATAATCTGCAGGGTATTGGTACTGGGCGCATGTCGTTCTGTCTCCCGACAGGTGCGATCCATGGCCGCCACGGCTTCCACTGGATAGGCACCGCTGGCGGTTTCCGCCGACAACATGACCGCATCGGTACCATCCAGAACCGCATTGGCCACGTCGGAAACCTCGGCGCGGGTGGGGATGGGCTGATGGATCATGGATTCCATCATCTGGGTGGCGGTAATGGTCAGGCGATTATGTTTCTGGGCCAGGGCAATAATCCGTTTCTGCACCGGGGGAACTGCCGCGTCGCCGATTTCCACGCCCAGATCACCGCGAGCCACCATGATGGCTTCGGAAACCGCCAGAATTTCCTCGATGGCATCCACGGCCTCGGCCCGCTCTATTTTGGCCACCAGCGCCCCATGCCCTCCAGCCTCCCGGAACAGGCGACGGGCCTCATCCATGTCTGCTGCGCTACGCGGAAAAGAAACGGCTAGATAATCGGCTTCCAGTTGGGCGGCAGTGATGATGTCGGCGCGATCCTTGTCGGTCAGGGCCGGAGCAGTGAGGCCGCCGCCAGCGCGGTTGATACCCTTGCTGTTGGACAGTTCCCCACCCTGGACGACTCGGGTATGGATTTCGTTGCCCTGAACCTTCTCGACCCAGAGCACGATCATGCCGTCATTGAGGAGCAGTGTGGCACCGCGTTCCACATCGCTGACCAGTTGCGGATAAGTCACGCCGACCCGCGTTTGATCACCCAGGGTGCAGTGAATATCCAGAATGAAGGTTTCCCCTTCTTTCAACTGGATTTTACCATCGGCAAATTTGCCGATGCGGATTTTGGGACCTTGCAAATCGGCCAGCACGCCAATGGCACGCCCATGGGCGCGGGCGCGCTCGCGGACCATTTCTGCCCTTTGCACATGATCCTCGGGTGAACCATGGGAGAAATTGAGACGGACGACATCGACGCCTGCCTCGATCAAGCGATCGATGACCTGCACATCAGAACTGGCAGGACCCAGGGTTGCGACGATTTTCGTCCGACGTATCAAGTGTGGTTTCCTTTTGCGCGTTCTTCCAGAATGGCAACGGCCGGCAGGGTTTTGCCTTCGAGGAATTCCAGAAAGGCTCCACCACCGGTGCTGATGTAAGAAACTTTGTCATGAATGTGGAACTGGTTGATGGCAGCAATGGTGTCCCCACCACCGGCGATGGAAAAGGCGGGGCTTTCGGCAACGGCCTGGGCAACGGCCTTGGTGCCCCCCGCAAAGTTGGCAAACTCGAAAACGCCAACGGGACCGTTCCAGACGATGGTTCCGGCCTTCCTGATAATGTCTCCCAGGGCCTTGGCGGTATTGGGGCCAATATCCAGGACCATGTCATCTTCGGCAATGTCGGCCACGGCACAGGTGCGCGCCGGGGCGGTAGGGGAAAATTCCTTGGCCACCACCACATCCGTGGGCAGGGGGACATCCCCACCCTTGGCTTTGGCGGCGGCAATGATGGCTTTTGCCTCGGGTACCAAATCGGCTTCGCAGAGGGACTTTCCAACCCTGTGCCCTTCGGCAAGAAGGAAGGTGTTGGCAATCCCGCCACCTACCACCAGTTGATCCACCTTGTCGGCCAGTGATTTGAGAATGGTGAGTTTGGTGGATACCTTGGAGCCGGCCACAATGGCGACCAGCGGGCGCTTGGGATCCTGCAGAGCCTTGCCGAGGGCATTCAGTTCGCCGACCAGCAAGGGACCCGCACAAGCCATAGGGGCATATTTGGCAATGCCATGGGTACTGGCTTCAGCGCGATGGGCCGTGCCGAAAGCATCATTCACATAAATATCGCAAAGTTTTCCGTATTTCCGGGCCAAGGCGTCGTCATCTTTCTTTTCGCCCTTGTTGATGCGGCAGTTTTCCAGCATGACTACATCACCGGGCTTCAGTTCGAAACCGCCATCCACCCAATCCGCTTGCAAACGTACCGGGCAGCCCAGCAACTCGGACAGGCGCTTGGCCACGGGAGCCAGAGAATCTTCAGGCTTGAATTCACCCTCCGTGGGGCGCCCCAGATGGGAGGTGATCATGACGCCGGCACCGGCATCCAGCGCCATTTTCACCGCAGGTACGGAGGCCCGCACCCGGGTATCGTCGGCGATACCCCCCTCTTTATTCAGGGGAACATTGAGATCAGCGCGGATAAATACCCGCTTGCCTTGCGCAAGGCCGCGCTTGCAGAGGTCTTCAAAAGTCAGAATAGGCATGAACTCATCTCCAGTTAAGCGATCAGTGACCGGCGACGTGCTTGACGAAGCGCATCATGTTGCAGGTGTAGCCATATTCGTTGTCATACCAGGACACCACCTTGACGAAGGTGGGGTCGAGTTGTATGCCCGCGCCTGCGTCAAAAATGGAGGGTATTGGATAACCTCGGAAGTCTGTCGATACGACGGAAGCTTCCGTATAGCCCAGTACCCCTTTGAGAGCGCCTTCACTGGCCGCTTTCATGGCCTTGCAGATTTCTTCGTAGCTGGTTTCCTGGTTCAGTTCGACGGTGAGATCCACCACCGAAACATCAGAAGTGGGCACACGAAAAGCCATGCCGGTCAGCTTCTTGTTCAGTTCCGGAATGACCTTGCCCACGGCCTTGGCGGCACCCGTAGAGGAAGGAATGATGTTTTCGAGAATACCCCGACCACCGCGCCAGTCCTTGGAAGAAGGACCATCGACGGTTTTCTGGGTAGCGGTAGCAGCATGTATCGTACTCATCAGGCCGCGCTTGATCCCGAAGTGATCATTCAAGACCTTGGCGACGGGGGCCAGGCAGTTGGTCGTGCAGGAGGCGGCAGAAACGATTTTCTCACCGGCATACTTGCTGTGATTGACTCCGTAAACAAACATCGGCGTGTCATCCTTGGAAGGTGCCGACTGCACCACTTTTTTGGCGCCCGCGTCCAGGTGCTTCTGACAGGCTTCTCCAGTCAGGAAAAAGCCAGTGGACTCAATGACCAGATCCACGTCCACAGCGTCCCACTTGAGATTGGCGGGATCGCGCTCGGCAGTCAGGCGGATGCCCTTACCATTGACGACCAGATCATTGCCTTCGATTTTGACTTCCCCCTGAAAGCGACCATGTACCGAATCATATTGCAGCATATAGGCCAGATAGGCAGGTTCGAGCAGATCATTGATGGCAACCACCTCCAGATTGCTGAATTCTGCTTCCCTGGCGATAGCGCGAAAAGCCATGCGACCAATACGGCCAAAACCATTAATACCCACACGAACGGTCATTATCGTAACTCCTCAAAATTGCAAATGATTCAAAGCGACTGGTACTGGGCGACAACGTTGTCCACGGTGAACCCGAATTTGGCAAACAATATCGGCGCCGGAGCAGAAGCGCCAAAATGGTCGATACCCACGACAGCGCCGTGCAGTCCCACGTATTTGTACCAGAGGCCGGTGCTCCCGGCCTCGATGGCTAGCCGCTTGCTGATGCCGGCAGGCAGGACGCTTTCCTGATAAGTCGCATCCTGGGCGGCGAATATGTCCATGCAGGGCATGGAAACCACGCGCACGTGATGCCCCTGCTCCGCCAGTTTGGCCTGAGCCGCCAGCGCCAGTTCCACTTCGGAGCCGGTGGCGATCAGGATTCCCTCGGCTTTGCCGTTTTCGGCCTCCTTGAGCACATAGCCGCCGCGCCGGGCATTGGCCACGGTTTCATCCGTATGGGGCAGTGCCGGCAGATTCTGGCGGCTGAGAGCGAGCAGGGAAGGCGTGCGCTGGAGTTTGACGGAGGATTCCCAGGCAACGACGGTTTCCACTGCGTCGGCAGGACGCCAGACGTTGAGGTTGGGAACCAGGCGCAGACTGTTGACCTGTTCGATGGGCTGGTGCGTGGGACCGTCTTCGCCGAGGCCGATGGAATCGTGGGTCATGACATACACCACCCGAATACCCATCAGGGCCGACATGCGGATGGCGTTGCGACTGTAGTCCGAGAAAATGAGGAAGGTGCCACCAAAAGGCAGGAAGCCACCGTACAAGGAGATGCCATTCATGATGGCGGACATGCCGAACTCCCGCACGCCGTAGTGAATATAATTGCCCATCAGGCGGTGCTTGCCAATGTCCATGGCCTCTTTCCAGCGGGTATTGTTGGACGGCGTCAGATCCGCAGAGCCCCCCAGAAGTTCTGGCAGGGAAGCCGCAAGACCCTGGATGGTTTTGCCGGAGGCGACCCGTGTGGCAATCTTCGGGTTTTCCTTGCGGAATTCGTTGATCATTCGGGCAATGGCAACGTCAAATTCGGGGCTGGCTTCGCCAGTCAGACGGCGTTCGAATTCGGCTGCTTCCTTGGGGAAGTTGGCCTTGTATTTGGCAAATTTTTCCTTCCAGGCGCTTTCTGCTGCTTCACCCTTGGCCTTGGCGTTGTAGCCGTGATAAATGGCTTCGGGAATTTCAAAAGGCGCGCCGCTCCAGCCGAGATTCTTGCGGGTCAGGGCGACTTCTTCGGCTCCGAGGGCGGCACCGTGCACATCATGGGTGCCGGCCTTGTTGGGGGAACCGTGCCCGATGACGGTCTTGCAGCAGATCAGGGTCGGTTGCGTGTTCTGCTTGTGCGCCTGGGTGATGGCTTTTTTGATGGCTTCGGGATCATGACCATCCACATGACGGATGACATGCCAGCCATAAGCCTCGAAACGTGCCGGGGTGTCGTCACCGAACCAGTCGTTCACATGACCGTCAATGGAAATGTTGTTGTCGTCATAGAAGCAGATCAGTTTGTTCAGACCCCAGACGCCAGCCAGGGAACATGCCTCATGGGAAACGCCTTCCATGAGGCAGCCGTCGCCCAGAAAAACGTAAGTGTAGTTGTTGACAATTTCATGGTCGGGACGGTTGAACTGAGCGGCCAGCATCCGTTCAGCCAGAGCCATGCCGACGCCGTTGGCAAGGCCCTGACCCAGGGGGCCGGTGGTGGTTTCAATGCCGGGAGTGTCACGGTACTCCGGATGGCCGGGGGTCTTGCTGTGCCACTGACGAAAGTTTTTGAGGTCATCCATGGAGACATCGTAGCCACTCAGATGAAGCAGCGCATACTGCAACATCGAACCGTGGCCGTTGGAAAGAACGAAACGGTCACGTCCGGCCCAGTGAGGGTTGGCCGGATTGTGTACCAGAAAATCATTCCACAGGACTTCGGCTATGTCCGCCATGCCCATGGGCATCCCGGGATGGCCGGACTTCGCCTTTTCGACGGCATCCATGGTCAGAACGCGAATGGCATTGGCCAGATCAGTACGGGTTACAGTCATCACTCACTCCTTGGCTAAATGAAAATGTCAGTCGGCGCGCTGGTGGGTGCGAACCCGACGCAAAATGCCGTCATGGCCGGAAATCACCAGGGTTTCGCTCTCAACAAAGTAATGGGAGCGGGTCACGCCATCCAAAATGTCGCCGGAAGTCAGACCGGTGGCCACGAAGAGCACGTCATCACTGGAAACGAGTTCGTCACGGCTGAGCCATTGACCGGCTTTCAGGCCGGCTTTTTCGATGGCTTCGGCTTCGCCGGGTTTTTGCGGAGCCAGACAGCCGAACATGTCGGCGCCCATGGCCCGGGCCGCGCAGGCGGAGATCACGCCTTCGGGGGTGCCGCCAATGCCCATCATGGCATCCACCTTGGTGCCCAGAGCCGCCATGATGCCGCCGCTGACATCACCGTCTGTCTGCAGACGGACAGTAGCCCCGGCGGCCTGGATTTCCCGAATCATGGTGTCATGACGGGGCTTCTTCAAAAGGAAAATACGCAGTTCCTTGACGTCCTTGCCGAGCGCCTTGGCCAGTGCCTGTAATTTGTCTTTCATGGGCGCTTCAGGGTCAATTTTGCCGCGCGCCGGGGCGGGTACAATCAGTTTGTCCATGTAGTAGGCAGGGCCGGGCTGGAACATGCTGCCTTTGGGGGCTGCGGCCAGGACACAAATGGAGCCGGGCATACCCTGGGCCAGAAAGGTGGTGCCTTCGACGGGGTCCACGGCGATTTCCACTTCGGGGCCGGTGCCCGAGCCGACCTGCTCACCATTATAGAGCATGGGAGCTTCGTCTTTTTCGCCTTCGCCGATGATGACTACCCCACGCATGGGCACCTGGGCAATGGCGGCTCGCATGGCATCCACCGCAGCACCATCGCCCAGCTCTTTTTCACCTCGTCCAATCCAGGCACTGGCAGCGCGGGCGGCAGATTCGGTAACGGGGAGCAAAGACAGCGCAAGACTACCTATGGAGGACATACGGTTTTTCCCTTCAGTGGCGATTTTACATGGAAGACACAATTCGTTTTAGCATAAATCAAAGGGCCGCGTTTGGGAACTCGGTGCCTTGATCAGCCGTGTGGTCCAGCCAGTTTCGCCAGGTCTGGTGCAGATCCGGATCGAGGGTGGCGATAATCGAGCAGGGCTGCAGATCTTTTTCCTGCAAGGGCGATCCGTCGAAGCGGGAGATCTGGCCGCCAGCTTCTTGCAGAATCAGTGCCCCTGCGGCGCGGTCCCAAAGCTGCTGGGCTCCATGGAGATAAAAATGGTAGCGTCCGGCTGCCAGCCAGCACCATTCGAGGACCGACGCCCCAAAATTACGCTGACTGTGAAAGGGACGTTCATCAATGATGCGCAAGGCCAGGGAACGTTGCAGGCGTTTGTAATCAACCACGCCGACACAGCGTTTCAATGCCGGTGCTTCCCGGGTGTGGAGCAGGGTGTTATCCACTTTGGCGCCTTGTCCCCGAACCGCCGAAAATAGTTCGGCACGCACCGGATCATAAATCCAGCCCATGACCGAATGTCCCTTTTCCAGGAGGGCCAGGGAAATGCCAAAAACCGGCACGCCTGCGGCAAAATTGCTGGTGCCGTCCAAGGGGTCCAGACACCATAGCGCAGTACTATTGTCGAGGAGTTGTTGTTGCTCCTGGGTCGGCATTTCTTCGCCCAGCAGGGGGATATCGGGATAGCGGGCCGCCAGCATATCCTGGAGGAAGTTCTGGCTGTCAATGTCGGCGCTGGTCAGGATACTGCCATCGGGTTTGCGACTGCTTGCTACCGTATGAAATCGTGGGAGAATGAAACGTTCGGCACTGGTTCGCAGTAATTTTCCAACCCATGGCTGATCGATTTCGTTGATTCTGGACATGCCCATCTCCGCGATTTTTTGACCCAATCTGGCGGCGCTGCGATGATATGCTGGTTGTTATCGTTTCCTGCTGAAAGTTTACCGTCATGCCGCGCATTCATTTATACGCTGATTCCGAATTGCCTGAAAGCGGCACTTTTCTGTTGTCCGCGGAGCCTAGTCACCACTTGCTGAAAGTATTGCGAGCGCGTATCGGTCAGGAATTGACCCTTTTCAATGGGGATGGATGGGCGTATGCCGGAATTTTGACGGGTACGGCAGAGCATCGCGCCGAAATTCAGATCAGCCAGCGTTGCCTGCGCACCCGTTCGCCCCTCGGTATTCATCTTTGGTTACCCTTGATGCGGGGCGAGCGTTGGGACTGGAGCTTGCAAAAGGCCGTTGAGCTGGGCGTGCGGACGATCCAACCGGTAGCCTGCCAGCATGCCGTGGTGCGGCTCAGCGAGGCGCGCAGCGAGAAGCGGGTCAAGCGCTGGCAGGATATGGTGATTGCCGCCTGTGAGCAGAGTGGGGCCACGTGCATCCCGGGTGTGCTGCCGCCCATTGCCCTGGGTGAGGCTTGGTCCCGACGTCGAGGGGTGGGGTTGGTTCTGGATCCCGCGACGGAAAATCCGAGAATGGGTGACCTGCCCCATCCGGGCGCAGAGTTGACCTTGCTCAGCGGGCCGGAGGGTGGCTTGAGTGTTCAGGAACTGGCAGCCGCTGGTGCCGAGGGTTTTCTGAAAGTACGCATGGGGCCACGGATTCTGCGGGCAGAAACCGCTGCGGTGGCAGCGGTCGCCGTGCTCCAGGCCCTGTGGGGCGATGTCTGAAAGAGCGGACTAAATCCAGCCCGTTTTTTGAAGCGAGAGACAATGCGGACCTGTCCGTCTTGGGTTGACAGCACCGGCGGCAGGATGGACCATTCCCTGAACTGGTTCTGAGAGATCTCTATGGAAATTCTGCTTGCCAATCCGCGTGGTTTCTGTGCCGGCGTCAATCGTGCCATCCAAATCGTCGATCGGGCCCTGGAGCTCTTTGGTGCACCCATTTATGTGCGTCATGAAGTGGTGCATAACCGTCATGTGGTCGAAGACTTGCGCGACAGAGGCGCGGTGTTTGTCGAAGAGCTGGACGAGGTACCCGATGGGGCGACGGTGATTTTCAGCGCCCATGGGGTTCCCATTGCGGTGCGCCAACATGCCGCCGAGCGCGGTTTGAGTGTATTTGATGCGACCTGTCCTTTGGTGACCAAGGTGCACATGGAAGTCAAAAAATACAGTCGGGAGGGTATGGAAATGGTGCTGATCGGCCATGCCGGACATCCGGAAGTCGAGGGCACCATGGGGCAGGTGGAAGAAGGCATGATGTATTTGGTGTCCACCGTGGCCGACGTGAGCACCCTGACGCCGCGCAATCCCGAAAAGCTGGCGTACATTACCCAGACGACGCTGAGTATGGATGATACGGCAGAGGTGATTCAGGTGCTGCGTCGGCGTTTTCCCCGGATTCAGGGCCCCAAAAAGGACGATATCTGTTATGCCACCCAGAATCGCCAGGATGCGGTCAAAAGCCTGGCGCCCGAGGTGGATATTTTGCTCGTGGTCGGTGCCCCCAACAGCTCCAACTCCAGTCGTCTGGCCGAGCTGGGAGGACGTCTGGATACACCGACCCATTTGATTGAAGATGCCAGTCAGTTGCGCCGGGAATGGTTTGCCGATGTGGGCAAAATCGGCATCAGTGCGGGTGCTTCGGCCCCCGAGAGTCTGGTCAGGGGGATTATCGACCAGTTGCAGGCATGGGGGGCTACTGTCCCTCGGGAAACAGCAGGTGTTGAAGAAAAAGTCATTTTCAGTCTGCCCTTGGCCTTGGTCCAGGCGCAATCCCGCCGACAGGAAGCGGAACAATCGTCGGAGGAGTCTCTTTAGTCTAGTCATCGGGATATGATGGTTCCCGGCCAATCAGTTCGTCCGCCTGCAAATGGCGGGCACTGATTTCCACAGGTTCCTGGATCGTAAGTTCCTTATCCTCGGCAGAGGCTTTGAGATCCCGAAACTTGCGGGCCGAGCTGAGTACGCGTCCTTCCAGGGAACCGGTAGCCTTGTTATAGGCATCCACTGCCTGCCCCAGATTTTTGCCCACCCGGCTCCAATGACCAGCCAGGGTATGCAGGCGATCATACAATTCCTTGCCCAGCTCACTGATGGCCTTGGCATTTTCGGCCAGGGACTCCTGCCGCCAGCCGTAGGAAACAGCCCTTAGCAAGGCAATGAGGGTGGTGGGGCTGGCGACAATCACTTTTTGTTCGACGCCAAATTCAATGAGGGAAGGATCCGCCTGCAGGGCGGCGCTGAAAAACACCTCGCCGGGAACGAACAGTACGACGAACTCCGGGGTGGGCTGAAACTGCTCCCAGTAGGATTTTTTGCTGAGTTGGGTCATGTGACTGCGCAGCTCATGGGCATGCTTGAGCAATAAATGCTGACGCCTGGATTCGTCATCGCTTTCCATGGCTTCCAGATAGGCATTGAGGGGCGCCTTGGCATCAACTACCAGACGTTTGCCGCCAGGGAGCCGCACCAGCATATCCGGACGTTGTTGGCCATTTTCGGTGTGCACGCTTGCCTGTTCGGTAAAATCACAATAGGCCAGCATCCCGGCCATTTCCACAACGCGTTTAAGCTGCATTTCTCCCCAGCGTCCTCGTGCTGCCGGTTGCCGCAGGGCTTTTACCAGGGAAGCTGTTTCCTGATGCAGGCGCGGGAGATGGTCCTGCACCAGACCCCGCAGTTGTTCATTCAGGGCTCCATAGGCATCGATACGGGTTTTTTCCATGGCTTCCATGCGCTGACCGACCTTTTCCATGGAGGCGCGAATGGGTTCGATCAGCTGGTCAACGGCTTTCTGGCGCCCCTCCCAGTCGGTTTTGGCATTTTCCTGAAAGCGTTCCAGGTTTTCCCGGGCAAGCTCCAGAAAAGATTGGTTATTACGGCGTAGGGCATCGGCAGAAAGGGATTGAAAAGTGTCTGCGAGACGTTGGCGGGCCTCTTCCAACACCGTCAGCTTCTCCGTACTGCGCAAGCGTTCCTGTTCCAGGCGCTCCTGTAATTCGGCCAGTTGTCCTTGCAAGCTGCCCAGGGTTTGCCGTAGTTGCCCGGTTTCGGCCTGGGCGCTATGGAGGGCCGCATGGAGTGAGGGAATCTGTTGGTTTTCAGTTTCTGCCCTGACCCGCAATTCATTTTGTTTGAGAAGGGCTGTTTGCTGCTCCTGAAGCTGCGAACGCAGTTCACTAATGACTTGCTCCAGTTGGGACTGAAGGGTTTTCGTACTGTCCTCTTGGCGACGTAAATTTTGCCGGCTCAAAACATACTGAATGGCAAGACCGAGCAAAAGCCCCGCCAGAAAAATCAGAAAAAATTCCCAGATCACCAGATGCATTCCCTAAAAAGTCAGGAATCACCAGCATACGACAAGCATCGAAGAAAGGCGAAGCTGGCACCACGGCTTCGCCCGACGCCCGAGACTCTGGTCAGGATTCCAGTTGGGACGTGCAGTTGGGGCAACGAGTGGCCGCCAGGGGAATACTGGACAGGCAATAGGGACAACTTTTGGTGGAAATCGGAGCCGCAGGTTTTGCGTAGAGCTTGTTGATGACGCGAACCATGGAAAATATGACCAGCGCGATGATGAAAAAGCTGATCAGGGCCATGATGAACAGGCCATAATTCAAAGTAACGGCGCCAGCTTTTTTAGCTGCGGCCAGGGTCAGGTAGGGGCCAGGGGTACTGCCTTCTTTCAGAATGACATACAAATTGGAAAAATCGACCTTGTCGAGCAGCAGGCCAATGGGCGGCATGATGATGTCTCCAACCAGCGCCGTGACAATGGCAGAAAACGCGGTACCAATGACAAAGGCGACGGCCAGATCAATGACATTCCCGCGCTGCAGAAATGTCTTAAAATCATTCATAAAGTCTTTGAACATGTTTCCCCCTTTTTTGGCATGGAAAAGCAGATTCTTGTAGTTGGTTGTAAAGACAGTGGCTTCTGTCTGTTTGAATCATACGCATTTTCCGAGGAATGGCTCAAGGCATTGATCAGGATGAATGACTGCAGAACTGGTTGACCTGCTTTTTTTCCTGATCCATTTGCTGGTGTCCGGAAGCCTGGGTACAGGCCGCTCCACCATCTTCACAGGTCATGGCCCAGCTTTGGGCCAAATCAAAAAAGCGGGCGGCATGTTCGGCAGGTTCAGCGTACGGGCTTTCGGTAAACAGGGGGCGCAGGGCATGAAAATATTGGCTTTCTTCATTGGCCCACTGGGCAACGGCCTGCCAGCAGGTGGACTGGGCGTTGACCGGCATCTTGGCGCAGCCAATAGCGTTATTGCGGGCGCGGAGTAATGCCTGCTGCCAGTTGGGACAAAATTGTCGCTCGGCACTGGCACGCTGTGCGGCAATGGCGGCCAGGCGCTGTTCCGCCAGTTTCGCCTTTTCCTGTGCCAGGCGGGCGCTTTGGGTGGCGGCGCTGCTCGCCCCGTGATCAGGCATGGGGAGGGGTTGTGTGGCACATCCAGCCAGACTGGCCAGCGCAAGTAATAACAGGATTTTTGCAGGCATTGCGGACTCTCACTTCTGCGGATAGTTGTCCGCTATATATCACAATTTCGTGATACTACAGAACTTATCCGCAAAAATAGGGTGTACTGGCATTGCAAAAATCAGGTCTATAGATGATCTCCGGAAACTGTCGGTTTACTGGGGATGATTGGGGAACGGCGCCGCCAGCGTCCTTTCCAGTTTTCAAAGAGTACATAAAAAGCCGGAGTGATATAGAGTGTCAGGAATTGCGAAACAATGATGCCTCCGGCGACAGCTATGCCCAGAGGCACTCGGGATTCTGCACCGGCGCCAATGCCGATGGCGATGGGCAGAATTCCCAGTATGGCCGCGAGGTTGGTCATCATGATGGGCCGGAAACGGGTCATGCAGGCATCGACAATGGCATCTATTGCTGTGGCGCCTTCACGACGCCGATGTACGGCAAAATCCACCATGATGATGCCGTTTTTCTTGACCAGACCGACGAGCATGATGATGCCCACGAAGCTGAATAAGTCCAGCTCCTGATGAAATAGCCACAAAGCCAGCAATGCGCCGAAACCGGCAAGAGGCAAGGCGGTGAGGATGGTCAAGGGGTGAATGAAATCTTCATACAAGATGGCCAAGATGGCGTAAATCAGGGCGACCGTCGCTAAAAGCAACAAGGGCAGGGTGCTGGTGGATTGGGAAAAAGCCGCCGCAGAACCGCCGAACTCCCCCTGCACGTTGGCGGGCAGAATCTGCGCGGCGGTTTTTTGGACCTTTTGGGTGGCATCTCCCAGGGAAACGCCAGGGGCCAGATTGAAGGAAATAGTGACACTGGGCAGACCGTCATAATGGCTGATGCTTAAGGGTCCAACGCCATAGGCAAAATGGGCGATAGCGGCCAAGGGCACCAGACCGGCGCTGCCGGGAATGCTGATGGCCGAAAGGGCGCCGAGATTTTCCTGGAATTTCCTTTCCAGATCGAGGATGACCTCGTATTGATTGGTCGAGGCGTAAATGGTGCCGACCTGGGTGCCGCCAAAGGCAAAATTGAGGGCCTGTTCAATGCCCTGGGGGGTTACTCCCAGGACCTGGGCGCGCTGGTGCAGGACGTGTACCTCGATCTCGGGGTTGGCCAGTTGCAGATCGCTGTTGACGGCCTGGATCCCCGGAATGTTGCGCAGGGCCTTTACCAGTTTGGGTACTGTTGCGTTAAGACTGTCCTGATCTTCGCTCTGGAGGATGTACTGATAGTGGGATTGGGAGGAGACTGGTCCCATCTGAATGGCGGGCGGTAACTGGAAACTCGCCTCCACGCCATGAAAGCGGCCGACAATCTGGCGTAGCTGGGCGATGACCTGCTCGCCTGATGCCCTTTGCCCAAGGGGTTTCAGGCGAATGATCAGGCGTCCTTTGTTGGCTGACCCAAAAGCACCGGCTCCCTGTCCGGCGCTGGACATGACGGCTTGCACGGCCTTGTTGTGACCCACGGCAGCGGCAATGCGTTGCTGGGTATCTTCCAGTTGGCTGAAGGAGATTCCCTGGGGATATTCCAGGTTGCCCATGATCATGCCGCTGTCCTCGCTGGGAATGAAGCCCTTGGGCAGGAGGATGAAAAGGCCGATCATGCCCAGCAAGCTGAGCAGGGCGGCGCCATAAACCCAGCCACGATGCTGCAGGGTGCTGCGCAGGCTGCGTCCGTACCAGTCGCGCAGTCTGGAAAACCCCTGCTCAAAGCGACTGGGATGGGCATGTTTCACCTGCAGATAGCGGGCACAGAGCATGGGCGTCAGGGTCAGGGAGACCAGTCCCGACATCAGAATGACAATGGCGATGGTGACGCCAAATTCACGAAACAGGCGGCCGATAATGCCGCCCATCACCAAAAAGGGCAGAAACACCACCGCCAGGGACAGGGTCATGGAAATTACGGTGAAACCAATTTCCCGGCTGCCGACGATGGCCGCCTGAAAAGGTTCTTCACCATTTTCTTCGTGGCGGGTGATATTTTCGAGCATGACCACGGCGTCGTCCACCACAAAACCCACCGCCAAAGTCAGAGCTAAAAGGGTCAGCGTATTCAGGGTGTAGCCCAGTTCATAGATGACGGCAAAGGTGGCGAGAATGGAGGCTGGAATAGCCACCGCACCAATCAGTGTGGGGCTGCCCCGGCGCAGGAACAGCCAGAGCACGCCAGCCACCAGCAGGGAAGCCAGCAGCAGGGTGATTTCCACTTCTTCCACAGCAGCGCGGATATAATCGGCCTTGTCGTAAACGACCGTCATTTTCGCCCCGCCCGGCAGACTGGCGCTGAGCGCTGGCAAGCGTTTTCCGATAGTGTCGGAAATGGCCACCGTATCGGCATCGGGCTGACGGACGACCGCCAGAATCAGGGCCCGCTGATTGCCGATCCAACTGGCAATCTGGTCATTGTCGACGCCATTGCGCACCTCGGCGATGGCCGCGAGAGGTACCACGACACCATTGGCAAAGCTGACCGGCATATGGGCAAAAGCCTGGGCATCGTGGAGCTGTCCATGCACATTCACGGCATAATTGCGTACAGCGCCTAATACGGTCCCCTGGGGCAGGTTGACATTGTGACTGCTGATGGCCGCACTCAACGCCTGCAGGGAGATGCCATGAGCCTGCATGGCGAAAGGATTGGCATGAATACGGACGGCATAATTCTGTTCGCCGAATATTTGTACCTGGGCTACCCCTGGAATCCCGGAAATGGCCGGTACGACCTTGTCTACCGCGTATTGGTTGAGCTGATAGATGGGCATGTTGGGGGCGGAAAGGGCGATGAATTCAATGGGTGCCGCAGAAGGGTTCAGCTGTTTGACGAAAGGCAGGCTGGGCATACCGGGAGGTAAGAGATGGCTGGCCTGGGTCACCGCATTGGCGACATTCTGGGTGGGTACGTCAATATTCTGACTGAGGTCAAACTGCAGGATGATTCGGGTCGAGCCCTGATTGTTGACGGAGCTCATCGAAGACAGTCCGGGAATGGACGAGAACTGTTTTTCGAGCGGAGTGGCAACGGCGCTGGCCATGGTCTGGGGACTGGCTCCCGGCAGACTGGCGGAAACCATGACCGTCGGAAAATCGACGCTGGGCAGCAGGGCTACGGGCAGGTTGGTAAAGGCGAAAATGCCATAAAACACCAGACCCAGAATGATGATGACCGTCATCACCGGGCGGCGGATGAACAACGCAGAGAAATTCATGATGCTTTCCCTGAATGCGCATGGCTGTAGGCTTTATCTTGGACCTGCACGGCCGCACCGGGATAAATGCGGGCTGGGAGAGGGAAAATCACTTGAGTCGTGCGGGGGATGCCGCTGATGACGGCCTGTGACCCCGTTTCCCAGAGCACCTGAACCGGTTTGTCGCTGGCCTTACCCTGGTCTATGGCATAGACGAAGGGACCCGAACTTCCCTGTTGCACCGCGCCGACGGGGAGCACCAGAGCGTTCTCGACATGCTGGACAGGCATTTGCACCTGAACATACTGGCCTGGCCAGAGCTTGAGGTCAGTATTGGGCACGGTGGCTTGCAGGCTGATCGTGGCTGTGCTGGCACTGACGGTGTTGTCGATAAAGGTCAGTTTGCCCTGGGCCAGGGTGTTGCCTCCATTTTCCTCCGTGACGGGAAGCAGGCTGTCTTGCTTTTGTGCTTGTCGTGCCGCACCCAGCTCTGCCTGGGGGACGCTGAAGTTGATGGTGATGGGGCTGATTTCATTGATGGTGGTCAATGGTGTCTGATTGGCGACCACCAGGTTGCCGGCCTTGACCTGTGCCAGTCCGATGCGACCGCTGATGGGCGCGACAATCCGGGTGTAGGAAAGATTAATCCGGGCCTGCTGCACCGCAGCTTGATCCTCGGCTACCTGGGCGCTGGCCGCCTGGGCCTGGGAAACGGCCTGATCAAAGCTCTGGCGGGTAATGAAATCCTTTTCTGCCAGGGGTCGCTCCTGCTCGACCAGATTGCGGTTGTAGCGTGCCGTGGCCTGATCGGCCGCTAGTTTGGCCTGGGCCTGGGCCAAGGCTGCCTGGGTTTGCGCGGGATCAATGGTAAAGAGGAGTTGTCCCTTGCTGACCATGGCCCCCTGGGTAAAGGAGATGCTTTGCAAAAGCCCTGAGGTTTGGGGAATGACAGTGACGGTCTGGACGGGAGTCACCGTCCCCAGATAGCCGATGTAATGGGTCATGTCTTGTACTTGCGGGGTGACCAGCTCGACCTGGAGGGGCGGAATTTCATGTTGGTTTTTGCCCTGACAGCCAGTGAGGCCCAGTACAGCGGCGCTCAGGAGAAGTATCAGCGGGTAACGACTCACGGTTTTTGTGCTCCCAAAGGCATGCCCACGGCCTGGCTGAGTTGCGCCAGTGCCACATAACTGCTGACCAGATTCTGAATGAGGGTGTAACGGGCCTGGGCCAGAGTGGATTCTGCCAGTAAAACATCCTGGATCGTGGCTTGCCCCACCCGATATTGGGCCTGGACAACTTCCAGGGCTTTTTCCGCATTTTCCAAGCCGCTGCGGGCTCCCGGCCAGGCCGCCGTGGCACCCTGAAAATTGTGATAATCCTGCCAAACCGTGCTCTCGGTACTGTTGCGGCTGGCGGCGAGATTGGCTTCTGCCTGATCGCGCAGGGCTTCGTTCTGGCGAATCTGATAATGATTATTAAAGCCGGTGAACAGAGGGACAGTCAGAGTAAAACCGACCGTCCAGGTATCACTGGGTTGAAAACCGCCCTGAAACAGATAGCCATAAGAACTGCTCACCCCGAGGCTGGGCAGGCCGCTGGCCTTGGCGCTGCGGACATTGGCCTGGGCGGCAGCAACCTGGGCCCGGGCTTCCTGCAGGGCCGGGTTGGCGCTGAGGGCGGCGTGCATGAGGGTTTCTGCGGCATCATGCAGTTCCGGGGGCGTTTGATTCAATGGCAAGGGATGAATTTTGAGCAGGGTTTTCGGGCTCAGACCGAGGGTGCTGGCCAGGACCCCCTGACTGCTGCGCAAGGTCTGTTGCTGGGCCGCCAGGGTGGACTGTGCCTGGGCCAGGGCGGCCCGCGCCTGGTATAAGGATCCCACCGTCGCCTGGCCCGCCCGGTGCATGACTTCGGCGGCCTCCAGGTTTTTCTGGTTCTCGGCGACGGTTTTTTCATCGGCCAGCAGGAGGGACTGGTTGCCCAGTACCTGGTAATAAGCCTGGGCCACGCTAAAGGCTACGGACTGAATTTCCTGATTCTGGGTGAAGCCCGCCACCCATTCCTGGGCTTTGGCCGCAGCAGTTTTGGCGGAACGCAGGCCAAAGTCCCAGAGGGTGTAGCTCAGGGTCAGATTCGGATTGACACTGTTGCGGGCTGGCACGGTAAAGCCGGCTGTGGAGGCGGACTGGCGGCGGGAGGCGCTGGTGTTCAGGGTCAAGGTCGGCAACCAGGCACTTTCGGCGATACCGACGCCAGCGGCTTGGGCACGCAGGGCATCCCAGGCCGCCGCAGTCTGGGGATTATGGGCAAGGGCATAAGCGGTCAGTTGGGGAAGGCTCCAGACCTTGCCCTGCTCCGCCGGATTGAGGCTATGTGCGTCGGGAACGGCAGGCAGTTTGCTCGGTCCCGTCCAGGGCTGTCCGGGTTGTTGGTTGATTCCGCCATCGGTATCAAAAGGATCGGTCGCCCAGCCCATCGCCCCGGCGCTTGCCTGATGCAGGCTGGCGCAGGTGAGCAACAAGACGCAAACGATGGCACTCGGCATTTGGGGGGGCACGCTCAGGCTCCTCGTTCTGGGAGCCTGCATTTTCCGGAAAAAGCTTGATTGAGGGAAGCAGGATTTCATCCGAAATTGTTGCAAAGTGTGAATGGATTCGGCGCCTTATTCACAATTGTTGACAATTTGCTGCTGGCAACCGAGGTGGTGAGTCGTTAAGGTGGGTCTCACGGAAAGGGAAAGGCCTTTCCCCCTGAGAAACGAGGAGCAATGCGATGTCAAAACTGAAATATGCGGTATCCGGTCTGATGATTGCGGCATTGAGCATGGCCACTGTGCCGGCATTTGCCGAAGACGCGCCCCCACCACCCATGGCCGGATATGGTCCCATGAAAGGGGGAATGATGCAGGGATGTCATCCCGGGTATTGGCGGCAAGGGCCCATGCGCGGCCCCTGGATGCAGAACATGCCCGTGCCTATGCTGATGCCCATTGTCTGGCGGAACGCCATTGATCTGAAGTTGACCCCTGCCCAGGAGAGTGATCTGAAAAACTGGCGAAATACCCAGCGCAAGGACTTTCCGGCCTGGCGCCAGGGCATGCTGGCGCACAACAAGGCATTGCGCCAGGCCCTGCTCAATGGGGAATCCGGCGCGGCGCTGGCACCCCTGAAAGCCGCAGTGCTCAAGGATCATGAAATGATGCTGGATCGGGGGATTCAGCAGGTCCAGTACCTGCACAAGATCCTGACCCCGGTACAGTGGCAGGAAGTGGTCAAGATGGCGCAGGATAAGGGCCTTCGCCCCGGACCCTGGAGAAAATAAAATGGCAGAGAACGGTAAGATCCTGCTGGTAGATGATGACCCCCGCGTGCGGACCATGTTGGTCCGTTATCTGGAGGGACAGGGTTTTGCCGTTCATGCCGTGGGTTCGGGTCAGCAGATGGATCGCTACCTGGAGCGGGAGTATTACGATCTGTTGTTGCTGGATGTGATGATGCCCGGTGAGGATGGTTTCAGTATTTGTCGGCGTCTGCGTAAGCAGGAGCCCCATCTGCCCATCATCATGCTGACTGCCCGTGGCGATCTCAGTGACCGGGTCGAAGGCCTGGATGTTGGCGCCGATGATTATTTGCCCAAGCCCTTTGAACCCCGTGAACTGACTGCCCGGATCCGAGCGGTGCTGCGCCGTAGCCAGGAAATCCGGACGGCGGATCCCGCGCCCGGGGCCATAGAATTCGGTCCTTTTCGACTGGCCCTGGACACTCGCAGCCTGTGGCGGGGAGAGGAGAAAATCTCCCTGACCGACAGCGAGTTTTCCATTTTGCATGCCCTCGCCAGTCATGCCTGGCAACCTTTGTCCAGGGAACGCCTGCTGGCCATGAGTCATGGCAGTGATGAGGTGACTGCCGGTTCCCGGGGGGTGGATGTATTCATTTCCCGGCTGCGGCGCATGGTGGAAAAGGATCCGGGAGATCCGCGTTATATACAAACGGTGTGGGGACGGGGTTATGTATTGGTACCCGATGGTGCCAAGGGCTCTGCGGAGGGAGATAAAGCGTAAAACACATGAAAAAAAACCGGGTCTGGTGGCCGGACACCCTGTTCAACCGGATGTTTCTGATTATTGCCGGGCTGCTTTTTTTGAGTCAACTGGCGGTGTACTGGTTTTTCAATATTTATCAGACCAATCCCCAGGCGGAACACATGGCCCAGAATTGGGCGCGGATTCTGACTCTGAGCGAAACCCTCAGTCCCGCGCAGCGCGCCGCCATACAGCCGATTTTGTCCCGGCAAGGCTTGCAGGTACTGCCGGCTACGGCAATGCACGGACGCCATCCTGCCATGCCGTTTCTGGTCAATGCCTTGCGACAACTTCGGCGGATGGGTTGGCCGGATGCCCTGCTGCGTTTTGATCCCCGCTCCGGCACCTTGTGGTTGCAAACCCGTCCCGGAGCCGCCCTGGCCCTGGCCATGCCCATGCCGCGTCCGGCGGGTTTGCCATTACCCCGGTTCAAGCTTGCTGCCATTTTGCTCTTGTCGTGGTTGGGCGCTTATCTGGTGGTGCGTCAGGTGACGCGGCCACTGACCCGACTGATGCAGGGGGTGGATGATCTACGCAGTGGAGATACACCGGCAGATTTGCCGGAAGCGGGGCCAGCCGACTTACGCCGACTGGCGGAAAAATTCAATCAAACCCTGAGAGATTTGCAACGCTTGTGGCGGGAGCGGGAAATGGTTCTGGTTGGCGTTTCCCACGATTTGCGTACTCCGCTTACCCGGATGCGCCTCAGTGCCGAGTTTTTGCCCGCCGGAGAAGAAGCCCGACAGGAAATCATCGATAATATCCAGGAAATGGATAAGGTCATCCATCAGTTCATGGATTACGCACGCAGTGGCGAGCAGGAGTTGCTGGTGGATACGGACCTGGGTCGTTGGTTGCAGCAGTTGCTACTGCGCCAGCAGGCCGAAGTGCGTTGGCATCCGGCAAGCACTTCCTTGCCGACCCTGCCCATCCAGGAGGTTGGCCTGGCGCGAGCCCTGCAGAATCTGATTGATAATGCCCAGACCCATGGGGCAGGGCCGGTGGATATTCAGGCTGAAAAAGCCGGTCAACAGGTGCTGATCCGGGTGCGGGACCATGGTCCCGGCATTCCCGAGTCGGAACTGGCCAAGGTCCGCGCGCCTTTTGCCCAGGCGGGCAAGGGTGGGGGCATTGGTCTGGGCCTGGCCATTGTCGAGCGGGTCATGGCTTATCATAATGGTCGCCTGCATTTGTACAATGCCCCCGATGGCGGTCTGGTGGCGGAGTTGCTGCTCCCCTTGCGCCAGCCTCGCTAAGGCAATCCCGTTCAGGACGCCGGCTTGGGTGGTGGACACAATTTGCGCAAATTGGCTTCAGCCGCAGGACTCAGATCGTGCCAGGCAATATTGCCACATTTCCCACTGAGAGGCCCCTGCAGGGTGCCTGTCTGGGAGATGGGTTTTCCCACCGGGAAATTGGCCACGGACACGGTCGAAACCGTCGGTGCAGCCAATCGCGCAGCGGCAGCCGCTTCAGCCGCCTTGGTTGATTGCCGGGCCGATTGCTGATGTTGCCAGAAGAAAAAGGCCAGAACCGCTATCAACAGCAGGATAATGACCACGATCAGCCAGCGCCAGTTTTGGGATGATTGCTCTTGCTCCATTGCTTCGGTCCCCCATGGTGTTTCGCTGCTTAACTGTAGCAAGGCGACGACCAGATTGCGAAATCTGTCTGCTGCTGCGGTAAGGGTGGAGCGCCAAGGGCAAGGCTGGCGAAACAAGCTGTCTTTTCGCTATAGTCGCGGGCAGGAAGGAGGTGCGGGCATGAGTGAAAAAATGTGGGGCGGGCGCTTTGCGGCCGCGACAGACAGTTTGGTGGAAGCGTTTACGGCATCCATTCAGGTGGATAGCCGTCTGTATGGGGAGGATATCCGGGGCTCACAAGCCCATGCCCGCATGTTGGGCAGGGTGGGCGTGCTGACGACCAGCGAAGTGGAGGCCATTGTCGCCGGGCTGGAGCAGGTCCGCCAGGAAATAGCCGAAGATCGTCTGCCTTTTGTGGACAGTCTGGAAGACATTCACATGCATGTGGAATCCCGTCTCACGGAAATCATCGGAGATGTCGGTAAAAAACTGCATACCGGTCGCTCCCGCAACGATCAGGTAGCCACCGATCTGCGCTTGTATACCCGCGGTTGCCTGGATGATCTGCTGGTCTCCCTGCGCCATCTGCAAGCCGTATTTGTGGACTTGGCCGAGCGCGAAGTGGAAACCATCCTGCCGGGGTTGACCCACATGCAGGTGGCGCAGCCCGTCAGTTTCGGTCATCATTGCATGGCCTATGTCGAAATGTTCCAGCGCGATGCCCAGCGCTTGCAGGACGCCCGCAAGCGGGTCAACGTCCTCCCCTTGGGCGCCGCAGCCCTGGCGGGAACCACCTTTCCGATCGACCGCTGGGATGTGGCCCGGCAACTGGGTTTTGAGGGAGTCGCGGAAAACAGTCTGGATGCGGTTTCTGACCGGGACTTTGTCATGGAGGTGCTGGCGGATCTGGCCATGATCGCCGTGCATTTGTCGCGTCTGGCGGAAGAATTGATTTTGTGGATGTCCGCGCCCTTCGGTTTCATCGATCTCCCGGACAGTTTTTGCACGGGTTCCAGTATCATGCCCCAGAAGAAAAACCCGGATGTGGCGGAAATCGTTCGCGGCAAAAGTGGGCGCGTCGTTGGTGATCTGGTGGCCATGCTGGTGCTCATGAAGGGCCAGCCCCTCACCTACAATCGGGATAATCAGGAAGACAAGGAAACCTTTTTTGACGCGCTGGACCAGGTGCGGGCCAGTGTCGAAATCATGGGTCGCATGTTGCCGGGTCTGAAAACCCGCCCGGAGGTCATGCGCGCCCAGGCCGAACGGGGCTATGCCACGGCAACGGATCTGGCCGATTATCTGGTGCGCAAGGGCTTGCCTTTCCGGGATGCCCATGCAGTGGTCGGCAAGGCGGTGGGTCGCGCACAGGAGCGTAATATCGGTCTGGAAGCCATGCCCCTGACCGATTTGCAGGTCCTGTCCCCGCTGATTGATCAGGACGTGTATCAGGTGCTGACCCTGGAAGGTTCTCTTGCCGCCCGCAATCATCTGGGCGGTACGGCTCCTGAGCAGGTTCGGGCGGCCATTGCCCGCGCCCGTGCCCGTCTGGCGCAGGAGTCATCGACATGAAACGTCTGGCTGAATGGGGTCTCTGGTGTCTGCTGCTTATTGGCCTGGCGGGTTGTGGGCGGAAAACACCCCTGACCCTGCCACCGCCGCCGGCAGAACATCCTGCTGCCAGTGCCGCCGCAACTCCTGCGCCGGCGCAGGGCAGCCCGGACAGCACTGCAACCGGGAGTGGCGCACACCCATGAACACCTTTCATTATCATCAGGGTGAGTTGTACTGCGAGGACCTGTCCCTTGCCACGATTGCCCGGTATTACGCAACCCCCTGCTATGTGTATTCTGAAGCCGCCTTCCGCGAGCGTTATCACTCCTTCAGCATGGCTCTGGGCGAGGGCACGCTGGTTTGTTACGCCGTCAAGGCCAATGGTAACCTGGCCGTACTGCGCGTATTTGTGGACATGGGCGCAGGCTTTGACATTGTTTCGGGCGGGGAGATGGAACGGGTGCTGCGTGCCGGCGGAGCACCGGAGAAAATCATATTTTCCGGGGTGGGCAAGTCTGCGGACGAGATTCGTGCGGCCCTGTCCGTCGGTATTGCCTGTCTCAATGTAGAGTCAGCGGCAGAGCTCTGGCGTATCGCCGATATTGCCGCCGACATGCGTCTGCGCGCGCCCGTTGCCTTGCGGGTGAATCCCGATGTGGACCCGGATACCCATGCCTACATTGCCACCGGCCTCAAGGAAAGCAAGTTCGGTATCCCCATGGATGCCGCGCGGGCCCTCTATCTGGAGGCTGCGAAGCACCCGGCTCTGGAACTGAAGGGGATTGCCTGCCACATCGGCTCCCAGTTGCTGAATCTCGCGCCGTTGGCCGAGGCTGCCATGCGTGTCCGCGCCCTTTACGAAGATCTGTCTGCCCAGGGAATAATTCTGGAGCATCTGGATCTCGGGGGCGGAGTGGGGATTCGTTATCATGAGGAAAACCCGCCCAGCCCTGCGGATTATGCCGAGGTTCTGGATCAGGCCTTGAGCGGTTTACCGGTCAAAAGGGCCGTGGAGCTGGGCCGGGCCCTGGTAGGTAATGCCGGAGTATTGCTGACCCGGGTAGAGTATCTCAAGGATAATGGCAGCAAGCAGTTTTGCGTCGTTGACGCGGCCATGAACGATTTGTTGCGACCGGCGCTGTACGGAGCCTGGCATGACATCTTGCCGCTTCGCGAGGATGCGGGACCGAGTCGGGAGCCGAAGCAAGTCATGGATGTGGTGGGTCCGGTTTGCGAAAGCGGCGACTTTCTGGCCAAAAATCGGGCCATCTCTGCCGCAAGCGGAGATATTCTGGCGGTTATGGGGGCGGGCGCTTATGGATTTGCCATGAGCAGTAACTACAATAGCCGACCTCGTCCCCCGGAGGTGCTGGTCCACGGTCATCAGCACCGACTCATCCGCCGCCGGGAGAACCGGGATGACCTGATGGGGCTGGAGCTTCCCTGACGCCGTCACGGTTGGGCCTTTTCTGCTATCGTTAAGGCATCGGTTGTTTTTACGCGGGCGCAGCCCTTGCACCGTTAGCGGATGTTTCGGCCAGAAGCTCGCAGGTCAGTGAGGAGGCAGATATGGCAGCAGAAATGAAGGTATTCAGCACCGGTATTGATCCAGAAGACTGGATTCCCCGGCGTTTTACCCATCCCGGCGAAGGGAAGACGCCCTCCATTTTCTGGCAGCATCTTCCCACCAATACCAAAAGCCTGGTGTTGCTCATGGAGCACCGGGAAGCGAAACCCGGTCAACGGGTGTACTGGTTACTCTATGACATTTCCCCCGGTCTGGAAGGTTTGCCCGAAGGGGGTCCCTTACCCGACGGTATTCTTACCGGACGCAACAGTTTCGGAACGCTGGGCTACCGGCCTCCCGAAGCCGCGGACGATCACCAGTTACAACATTATGATTTCCTGCTGTTAGCGACGGACCTTGCCACGCTCGGTCTGGCCGAAGGGGCCGACTGGGATGCGGTAAAGGCGCGGTTGCATACCCCCGGTAACAATGATCCCGACCAGTTGGGACCACCTCCCGCAGCGGATCCCCGTGCCCGCGAATTGCATGTACTTGGACACGTGCTGGATCACGCCGAATTTTCCGGACATTTTGCACTGGATAATCCGTAAGATTTTTGTTCGCGTCCCCTTCCTGGTGAAGGGGACATTTGCGCATGGTTCATAGGATGTGCCGTCCTGTGTGATCATGACCGACTTGGCGCGACTTGACCGAAATAGCTTCACCACTGATAATACGCGCCCTTGACGCTGTTCTGGCGTCAGTTGCGTGCCATGGGAATGTAGCTCAGTCGGTAGAGCAGCGGCCTTTTAAGCCGTGGGTCGCGGGTTCGAATCCCGCCGTTCCCACCATATAAACCAAAATGTTGACCGGTTTCCAGCCATTTTTTCTTTGCTTGACTGATTTTTCGCGGCGCTCATGCGGCACAGGGCTCTCGCGCCGCATGATTCTGGGGATGAGCAAGCATGGCTACGATCGACCCCACGGGTTGACCGGTACAGTATTCATCGCTTGGATGGCTGGTTCGAACTGGATGACGCCTTTGTTGGCGGGCGACGATCCGGGGGCAGATGCGGACGTGGTGCCGAAGGAAAAGCCCCCATTCTGGTGGCCGTAGAAAGCCGGAGAAGAAGGCAGGTTTCATCTTGCTGAGAAAGGTCAAGAGGTATGAACAGGAAACGGTGATACGATGCGCCCCAGAATGAAGGGCAGAATCAGAGAACCGGCCCACCAGCCCTGCTTGAGAAATGCGCAAGTCAACTGCACCATTTTTATACGGTCGGTGCGCGCCTGAAGATAGTCACGCGGAGTGAGAATCCATGTCTGATACAAGTACAAGCAGTTCAACCATAACGACTTGCAAAGGCCTCAGCAAGGAGGAGGCCCAAAAAAGACTAGCCCAATATGGACCCAACGCCGTGCAGGAAGAAGTACCGCACACCTGGTTGCTGTTTCTCCTGAAATTTTGGGCTCCAGTCCCGTGGATGCTGGAAGCCACCTTTGTGCTGGAGGTGCTGCTCGGAAAATGGCCTGAGGCCATCATCATCCTTCTTCTTTTGCTGTTTAATGGCGTGCTGGGTTTTACCCAGGAACGCAAGGCGCAAAATGCCCTTGCCTTGCTGCGTGAACGCTTGCGCATTCAGGCCCGGGTCTGCCGGGACGGCAACTGGCGGACCTTGCCCGCCGCCGAACTGGTTCCCGGTGACCTGGTACACATCCGGGTAGGGGACATCGTCCCCGCCGATTTGCATCTCACGGATGGGAATGTCCTGGTCGATCAATCGGCCCTGACGGGAGAGTCCATGCCCGTGGATTGCACGGCCGGAAGTCCCTTGTATTCCGCTTCCATCATCCGTCGCGGCGAGGCCAGTGGCGAAGTGACGGCAACGGGTGCCAAAAGTTACTTTGGGAAAACCGCCGAACTGGTTCGCGGCGCCGGGGCCAAGAGTCATCTGGAAGAACTCGTGCTCAACATTGTTCGCTATCTGGTGGCCATGGACGTGCTGCTGGTAGTCGCCATTCTGGCTTATGCCATGATCGAGAATATCCCGCTCGCCGAAATCCTGCCCTTTGCCTTGATTCTTTTGGTGGCTTCGGTTCCTGTAGCCTTGCCTGCCACCTTTACTCTGGCTACTGCCATTGCTTCGTTGCACCTGGTCCACAGGGGGGTACTGGTGACCCGTCTCGCCGCCGTCGAAGAGGCCGCGGCCATGAATGATTTGTGCAGCGACAAAACCGGCACCCTGACCCAGAACGTCCTCAGCCTCAGTCAAGTCCATCCTTGGCCGGACATCGTCCCGGAGGATCTGCTCAGCATGGCCGCACTGGCTAGCGACAGCTCCACCCAGGATCCCATTGATCTGGCCATTCTGCAGGAAGCCGGTCAACACCGGACCACGCTACCAACTCGTCAGCAATTCGTTCCTTTCGACCCTGCCAGCAAACGTTCCGAAGGTACCTTTACGAAAGACGGCACCCTCTGGCGGGCGCTGAAAGGCAGTCCGCAAATCATCGCCCAACTCTGCGGCAATACGGATTGGGAAAACATCACGGCACAACTGGCGAACACCGGCGCAAGAGTGCTGGCCGTCGCCGCAGGACCGGATGGCAAACCGAATTTTCTCGGCCTGCTGGCCTTGTCCGACCCCCTTCGTCCAGACGCTGCTGACGTGGTTCATCACCTGCAGAAACTGGGTGTCCATGTCCGCATGGTGACAGGTGACAGCGTGGAAACCGCGCAAACCGTCGCCAAGGCACTGGGCATCGCCGGTCAGGTCTGTACACGAGACCATATAACCGAGGATTGCGGCGTGTATGCCGGGGTCTTCCCCGCCGATAAATTCCATCTGGTGCAGGGTCTGCAAAAAAAAGAACGGATAGTCGGCATGACCGGCGATGGGGTCAATGACGCTCCAGCGCTCAAACAAGCCGAAATGGGCGTGGCTGTGGAAAGCGCTACGGATGTCGCCAAGGCAGCGGCCAGCATTGTGCTGACCACGCCCGGGCTGCAGGGCGTACTGGATGCGGTGGTCACCGGTCGGCGGGTCTATCAGCGTATGCTTACCTACACCCTGAACAAAATTGTCAAGGTTTTTCAGGTTGCCCTTTTTCTGAGTCTGGGATTTCTACTTTTCCGCAGTTTCGTCGTTACTCCGCTGCTGGTTCTTTTACTGCTTTTCGCAAACGATTTCGTAACCATGTCTCTTTCCGAGGACAACGTACGTCCCTCCCCGCAACCCGATCGCTGGGCCGTCCGTACCTTGGTTCTGTCCTCGTTGGCCATAGCCATCGCCTGGCTCGTCTACATATTCGCCGTATATGCTGCAGGAAGATTCCTGCTTTTACCCACGGCTTCGGTGCAGACTCTCGACTTTCTGGGCCTGGTATTTTCCGGTCTGGCCAATGTATTCCTGATCAGGGAACGAGGGCACCTCTGGGCATCCCGTCCTGGAACCTTTTTATCTACCGCCAGCCTGGTCGACATCATTATCGTCAGCGTATTAGCAATCATGGGCTGGTTGATGGCACCCGTACCCTGGTTTTTTATCGCATACCTGATGGTGGCGACCATCATCTATACCTTGATACTGGATCAGATCAAGGTCCCCCTGTTAAGACACTTAACAACTATGTAGCTGTTATTCGCTCACAAGGAGATTTTTTGGCATCTTCAACGGTTGACTCTGTTCATTCCCATGTGAGTACGCCTGCTATTCCCGTCAAGGGGCAATATTTAGGGGTGCTCACGCTCACCATGATGACGGCCGCCCTATTTTTCACGCTGCGCAACATGCCTATGATGGCAGCAACCGGACTGCAAATGGTATTTTTCAATCTGGTGACGGTCTTTGCTTTTCTTATTCCTATTGCTCTGGTCGCAGCAGAGTTGGCTACCGCATGGCCGAAGAATGGGGTCTTCCATTGGGTCGAGGAAGCATACGGAACCTCTTGGGGTTTTACTGCGATCTGGTTGCAATGGACACAAAGTATATTTGGTATTGCTTCCATCCTTGCCTATGTTGCCGTGAATCTTAGTTATGCATTCGCACCGCATCTTGCCACCAATAAATGGTTCATCTTTACGATTATCCTAGGAGTTTATTGGGGTGCAACTGCGGCGAATTTGCGCGGTACACGTGCATCAGGCATGATTTCAACCATATGCCTCAGTAGCGGGGTACTGTTCCCTAGTGCAGTCTTGATCGTGATGGCAATTATTTACCTCATTCACGGTTACCCGATTCGTTTGAATCTGGCACTCACGCCCGATAATTGGTTGCCACTAATGAATCCAGAGCATCATCTGTTACTTTTTCTCAGTTTCATTTTCGGTGTCGCAGGGATTGAGGTATCTGCCGGACATGCCCGGGAGGTAAAGAATGTACGGCGCAATTATCCTATTGCCGTATTTTCAGCGGCATTGCTCGGTTTTGTAATCACCTTACTGGGCGGGTTAGCTATCGCTGTGGTCGTACCGGTGATACACCTGAACATGGTGTCCGGGTCCATACAAGCCTTACAACGTCTTTTTGAGGCCTGGAATTTGGGTTTTCTGTTGCCGGTGGCGGCCTTTCTCATAGCCTTGGGTGCGGCTGGACAGGTAAGCACCTGGATTTTGGGTCCCATAAAGGGTATGTGGGCGGCTTCTCAAAGCGGAGTTCTGCCTGCAGCCTTTCAGGAAGCAAATCAGCATGGCGTACCACGCAATCTGCTTCTGTTACAAGCTTTATTGATGAGTCTGGTATCGCTGTTAATTCTGGTAATTCCCGTTGTTACCGCTTTTTTGTTGCTGACATCTCTATCGGTCGTGCTGTATTGTTTCATGTATTTAATACTTTTTACTGCGGCAATACGACTTCGTTACACTCAACCGGATATACCTCGTCCCTATCGCGTTCCGGGTGGAAACAATTGGGGGCTTTGGCTGGTTGCTGGCATCGGTTTCATGACTTCGTTTGCATGTCTTCTCATTGGGCTGATTCCTCCGGGACACATGTCTGAGGTTATTTATGGCCCGTCTATGCTCGTTGCGCTGCTCATTATGGTTCTCATTCCCTTTGGAATGTATCGCTTTCGCCAGAAGCAGACGGCAACGCAGATGGATTGATGGCTCTGCTGTCGGCAACCCACTGAATGTAAATGCATTTGTGAGGCGATACACTGGTGGGTGACGGTGATAACCGGATAAGCACGGCTTATTCCTTCTCGCCTGCCTGATACGCAGCAAGAGGTGCATGCTGCTTTTGGGCATAGGACTTCAGGTATCGCATTTCCTGGTGCCACGCCTTGATTCCTTTAGCCGCAATCCACTCCTGCCTCATTTGTTCCGGACCGGGAACCTTGAGTAAAGTGGTTGGCGTATAGGCATCGCTCGGGCTGGGGGCTGGCAATCCTGCTCCATGAGCGGTTTGATGCGCCTTATACCATGCATACCATTGAGAGTCGGGATGCAGATAATGGCCTGTAGCGCCGGCCTCCCGTCTCAGCAAGGTATAGTTGGAGCATTTCCCCGCGTTGAATGCGACAGGTATCTGCATGGGGATCACTGGAGGCGTAGGCGAAAAATCAGGATGTTTTGTCCATATTCCTGAAAATACGCTGGCATTTTGATCCCATTGGGACATGGGTGGCAACCCGAAAATGGCTTCTGTGGTCTTGAGAATATTGACTTGCGAGTAAAGGTTGGTTTCCAGATATCCCTTCTTGACCCATGGCCCCATGGCGAGCGCAAAGGTCCGGTGAGCATTGATATGATCGGCACCGGATTGCGCATCATCTTCCGTCAAAAAGACGACCATGTGCTTCCATTCCGGGGTCTTGGAGAGGTAGTGGATGAACTTTGCCGTCGCGAAATCATTGTTCGACACATAATAATTGGGCGTGTAGTAGCAGGGCTCGCGTCCCGCCGTATGATCATCCGGCAGCCAAATATAGATGAAATGCGGAAATTTTGAGCCTGGGTGCGCTTTGAGCCAGTTCACCGCCATTTTTTCCCGATAGGTGTCGAGAATCATGCGATCCCAGCCGGGGAATCCTGTCGCCAGGTGTTTTTTCATGGCGGTAGAAATGTTTCCTGCCTCCGATCGCGACACGAATTCTCCAAAGTCCTCGAAGGAAACGTGGTGATCCAGGAGATCATTAAAAAGAAAGAGACGCTCGGGATAACTGATCCACGGGTTCGACCATTTGCCCAGTACAGAAAGATTTTCATAAATGGCATAGGGATTATCCACGCCTGCGGGCATGCCACCTGTGCTGGTGGCGCCTCCGGGCACCAGGGACTGCGTCCATCCAGGATTGGCCACCAAGCCCCGGCCAGAATAGTATTCCGGCCAGGTACGTTGCACGAAATCCGAATCGGACGCCGCGGTGGTCCATTGGTGTCCCTGGGCCGTTACTTCTCCATCGGCCATGAAGTTCACGAAAAGGGTATAGTGTTTCGCCAAGTTATAAAGATTTGGTAACTCTTTCGGACCATACAAGTCCAGCTGTGGATCCGCCCAAGCCCCGGCCGCTTTGTAATCGCCGAAATCCTCGTCAAAGGTCTTGTTCTCCCGTAAGATAAACACCACGTAATGGATATGCTTGCGCAGAAACTGGTCTGTCTGGCTATCTACCGAATGACGAGCAGCGCGTTGTGCTGCGGTGAACCCATCATTTTCAAGACTTTCTTCGGTCCATGCTGGAAGCGCATGATCCAGCCCGGACAAGTCGATTTTTTGTACCACACCATCCATCATGTCCCCCACCCATTGATGTTCGACGTTCGGACCAGAACCCAGTCCTTTCGCGGAAACCACATACAGATTGTTCCCTGCATGTGAAATCGCCGTGGGATACCAGGCCGTGGGAATCAATCCCAAAGCTTTTCCCGTAGGGATATTGAACACGGCAACATCATTATTACCCGCATTGGCCACATACAGGTGCGAACCTACGATCGTCAAACCATCGGGATACGTTCCGGGAGGGGCATCGGGATAAGGGCTATCATTCAAAAAGCCTTTCACCCGCAAATCGGCGACATTCACTTCCGCAATCCGATCCATATTGGCCAGCGCTACAAACACGTCTGGTGAATGGGGCAACGCCGCCAGCGCCGTAGGATGCACACCGGCAGCCGTATCGTTTGGACCCGTAGGAGGACCCACCCGAATATCGCCCAGGAGTTGCAGCTTTTCCGGATTGACGACAGCTACCGCATTACCACCCCACAGGCTGACGACCAGCCGCTGTCCACTATCGGCCAATGTGACGGCAAAAGGATAGGGTCCTACATTGAGATAACGGGTTTTCCCACTCTGGATATTGATCCGCGCCAAGCTGTTGGAAAGCATGCCCGTCACATAAAGATGCTGACCGTGAGGACCCACGGCAATGGCGTCTGGATAAAACAGCCTGGGCTTATCATTGTAATGGCCCTGATATGCATAGGGATATTGTGTTTTAGGGAACGCTTGCCAACGCAGGGGATAACGCCGGATCAACCGGGGCTGCCCGTGGACAAGACGAAATGCGGCCACATCCCCACTCTCTCCACCGGCTGCATACAAGGTGTTTTGCGGGCCTGCCGCAAGGCCCTGGAAAAAGCTCTGATGGCCAATGACATTTCCATGAATATCGGTGGCGTCCGTTGGCGTCGGCATGGATTTTGCGGATTGTTTGTACGCGGCCATTTCAGCCACGCGTTGTAAGGTGTTCTGATCATACCAGGTAATGGTCTGGGCATAGGTCGCGCCATTCGCCAGAGCGGCAATCTCGTGCCCCATGGGAACCACCTGGGTCACAAAGTTGGGGGCGCCGTTGACCGTACCCACCGGGCTGACCATACGTCCAGTCGGCAATACATGGGTGACCCAGTCTCTGTTGTCCGCATTGATCTGAATGGGGCCGTTGATATTTCGCGTATTGGATGGCGCCGCCGTGTAGGCAAAGGCGCTCTGTGCGAAGAAAGCGCTGGACAACACCAGGCTGGAAATGATCCAGCGTTGGAACTTTAAGGATGGAAACATGCAATGGACCTCTACATTCTTTTTAAAAAACAGTTGTCAATATACCTGCGGAGTTATCAACGTCCTAGAACCGAACCGTGACCGACCCAAACACCGCCCTGGGCATGCCCACCTCGCCATCCAGATAGTAGTGGTGATAATAATCCTTGTTGGCAAACCCATAGGCAAAATATTGCCGATTGAGCATGTTGTACAGGGTCAGTGACAGGTCTACGGATTTGGCGAAGCTGTTCTCCAGCTGGATATGGTCGTTTACTCCCAGATCCAGCAGGAAATACGCGGGAATGGTCAATTTGCCGATCCTGCCGGTGAGATAATTATGCAGACGCCGTGATCCCACGTAGCGGCCATTGAGGTTGGCCTGCAAACCATGCCAGTTCCAGTTCAAACCCACATTGATGGTCGAATAGTTGGCCCCATCCACATTTTCCCCCGGCGTGTCATAGCTGGTGGTGTACTCATACTTCCGGGTATTGAGCGAGTAGTTGGCATAGCCATCCCAGTCGCCCAGTAATACGTGCCCAAAATTGTAACGCGCGCCCAACTCAATCCCCTGGGCCAGCTCGTTCCCGTCATTGATCTCCAAGCGCAATCCCGTGATGGGGTTTTTGACCGAGTTGAAGATATTGGTCAAATTCTCCCGATACAATTTGATGGAGAGTTGTGCCCCGGCATAGTGCAGCCGGGAGCCAAACTCATAGTCGTTCACGTATTCCGGTTGCAAATGGACCGGTGCGACCACATAGTTGCCTGCCTTGTCCTTTTCGATGGCACCATAGGTCTCCGCCGCATAAGGAATCCGCACATTCTTGCCCCAGGCAAAGTAGAAGGAGAGGGGTTTCCAGGGATGGAGATTAATACCGACAGAGGGGGCAACGAAGGTGGTGTTGCTATGGGCCGTCAGGTTGGCGCCCAAAGGATATTCGTATCCCACATCCTCGCTGGTGGACAGGTGAGAATAGATATACTTGATACCTGGGGTAAGGTGCAGCAAGCCCCCGAACAGGCGAATATCGTCCTGAACGTAGGGACTCGCGTAAATGCTGGTATCGTGTTCATCATAGGTATCATTATAGCCGGGTATCTGGGGGACATCGGCCGTGCCGTACCAGAACTCGCCGTGATGCTGTTTGGCAAAGTAGGTCTGGGCGCCGATGGTGATCCGATTATCCGGCAGGGTCACGATGAACTGGGGAATGAAGCCCACCGTCGTGGTGACCGTCGGCGCATAGCGATAATCCGTTCCCGCAGCCACGGACCCGAACGCTTTTTGGGGGTCGTAAGTCGGTGCCCCCTTTTTGTAGAGATCATAATCCGAAAAATACAGATTTTTGTACATGTACGGATATTCTGGGCTCTGATAGAAATGCGGATTATGGTATTCCAGCTCACTTTCGATATTGTTCTTGACATAAAACTTGAGGTTGGAAGTCAGATAGCGATTGATGACATTCTTGTCGCCCAGAATCACGGTGAGGCTGGTGTCTTTGTATAAATCACTGCGCAAGCTCGGCGGATAGGAATAATCATACCCATATTGGGCGATCAAGGGTGCGGCAATGGAACGGGGTTTGTTGGCGATATTGCGATTGACGATCGCGTACAGGCTGAGGCGGCCCATACCATGGTCATAGGGCAGAATACCGGCGTAATAGTAGTTGCTGTTCTGGGTGGCCGAATTGGCCACCCAGCCGTTGGAGGTTTGCCGGTTATAGGAGAGATAAGAGCGCAATCCATAGAGGGATCCGGTATTGAGGGTGGCATTCCACAAGAAGGTATCGAAGCTGCCATAGCCAAGGCCACCCGCAGCATAAAAATGCTTCGTGGGTCGCTTCGGCACATAATCAATGGTTCCCGCCAAGGATTGCGGGCCACTGACGGACGGGTTGTTGACCCCGTCATAAATTTTGACGCCGGAGATATTGTTCAGCGTGACCGGAATACGGTTGGCGCGAGAGACGGAGTAGCCGGTAAACGCATTGTTGAGGGGAACGCCATCAAAGGATTCCGTAAAGCCCCCATCTCTGAATCCGCGAAAGCGGATGTGTTGGCGAACCCCCAATGGGCCGCCGGCGGTGGCGACAATGGACGGACGCCGATTGAGCAGTTCCTGGACGCTGGTGACCGGAGAAGCCAGCTTGATGGCCCGCTTACCGATGTAGCTGCTGGCATAGGTCGAATTCATGGGGACGCCATCCACGCGGTTGGCTTGGGCCGCTTTGCTGACCACGCCGACGGGGATGGCTTTTTTCGGTCTTTTGGCCTTTTTATAGGCTGTTGTTCCCTTTTTGATGCTGGTATGGGCTTGTGCTGCAGGAATTCCATAGAGGGTGGAGGAAATGACCAAAAGCATCACAAAATGGGACTTACGCTGAAAAATTGGCTGTATAGGCATTTTGCGGTCCTCTTGTTGCATGAAGGTTGGCAGCTCAAGGTTTAGGGGGGAATTACGTCAACACGGGTTGGGTATTGGCCGGATCACTGAAGCTGTCCTGACCATTTTCGATATGCCCCGCCAGGCGCCATTGGTGTTGGGGGGTAGAAACGATCAGGTCATACCAGTGGTGACTGGCCTGTAAATTCCAGAGCAGTTCCCGGGTCTGGCCTGCGACTAAATGGATCTTACGGGCTTCCTGTCCATAGACGGGGTCGGTCACGGTAATGGGCAAGTGATCCGCACCGGCATTGTACAAGAGCACGCGGAGGTCTCCGGCGGGCGTCCCTTGGGTGTCGATATGCAAGGTGGAAGGGCCGGTCCCCGTAATGGTGCGAATGTAGCTGTCCGGTCCATAAACGGTGAGGGCCAGTTGCTGATCCTTAGGCAGAAGCATTTCGTCTTTCAGAGTGGCACCCGCCCCGACCGTGTAATGATGGGGGAGTGCGTGACTGTGGTCCCAGTAAGCCGTGCAGACGACCCCCAGCTCCGAAGGGTTATGCAGGTGCAGGCGCACCCCGGTGGTCGTGGCCTCCAGGCGCATGGCGGTGTCATAGGCCAAGGGCCGACGCTTGCGTAAGCCACTTTCCTGGGGACGAATGGCGATGGCCTGTTCAGCAGGGACTTGCGGTGCGGGCAGGGTCGATTCGTGATGGACCGTGGCCACGTAGTTGGCGGTGCTGGGCAGGGAGACGAAACGTTCGTCGGGTCGGGAGAAGTCGAAGGCTGAGGTCAGGTCGCCACAGACCGCCCGCCGCCAGGGCGCGATATGGGGTTCGCTGACGCCAAAGCGTTTTTCGATGAAACGAATGACCGAAGTATGATCGAAGACTTCCGAGCAGACATAGCCCCCCTTGCTCCAGGGCGAAATGACGGTCATGGGCACCCGGGGACCCAGACCATAGGGTAACTGATCGGCACTATAGAGCACCGGCCAGTCGGGATTGATGTGGTCATGAACCATGCCTTCGGTGCTGACGGTGGATTTCCCCGGACGCACCGGGGTGGGCGGCTGGGGCGGGACCACGTGATCGAAGAAGCCGTCGTTCTCGTCGTAGTCCAGGAGCAATGCCGTCTTGCCCCAGACGGCGGGATTGCTGGTCAGGGCATCCAGGACCCGGGCGATATAAATGGCCCCATAGGCGGGGGGATAGGAGGGGTGTTCCGAATAACCGGCGGGAGTGACGATCCAGGAAACCTGGGGCAGGCGGTCATGCAGGACGTCGTCCCGCAGGGCCGCCACCCCGCCGATGCGCGATGCCCGTTGCGCCAGAGGGGAACTGCTGGGAATATCGGTGAAGGCCTGGAAATACAACAGGGCGTTTTCGCCGAAGTTGCCGGTCAGGGGATTATGGTCAATTTCATGTAATCCCTCCTGATAGACCCGCCAGGAGATGCCCGCTTTTTGCAGGCGCTCGGCATAGGTCGGCCAGGTGAAGGGCTTGACCCCTTGGGTAAAGAGGCAGGTATCGTCGTCGATGAAAGGTCCACCCCCCTGACCACTCGGATCGATGGTCCCGGTAAACAGCATGGAACGATTCGGACAGGTCGGCCCGGCTATTGAACAAAAATAATGGTCACAAAGGGTGAAGGCATCGGCCAGCGCATAATGAAAGGGCAGATCCGTGCGTTCAAAATACCCCATGGTCAGGTTGGTTTTATTGATGGGCCAGGCATTCATCAAGCCGCCGGCAATGGCCCCGTGCTGGGAGGCCCAGCTGTGGTCCAGGTCCTGGAGGAACTGGGCGGAAGTTTTCTGGGTGTTGAAATGAAAAGGCAGGATCGGTCGGGCGGGATCCTCCATGCGCCCCTGAAACCAGAGGGGTTTGCCGTCGGGCAGCTTCAGGGGGAAGCGGTCATTATAGCCCCGCACCCCGCTCAGATGACCATAATAATGATCGAAAGAACGATTCTCCTGCATGAAGACCACGATGTGCTCCACGTCCTCCAGGGTGCCGGAGCGGTGCAAAGCGGGCAGCATGGCGGCCCGGGCCACGGAACTGCCCAAAAAGGCGGTCAGGGTCGCGCCCGCGCCCAGGCTTTTCAAAAAATCACGACGACGCATGGGTTTTCTCCTCCATTTGCTGCAGAGCAGTGGCGGCTGGCGGATAGTGCCAGGCCAAGGCCTGCTGAAAGTAAATGCGGGCTTGTTGGGGATTTTGGTGCCAGGCCGCCAGCCCCAGATCATAGGCTGCCGCGCCCACCTTTTCGGTATACAGCTGTTGCAGTACCGCCTGGCTGCGCTGCGCATACCAGGCCGCCTTTTTGCGGTTTTTGGGCATGAGTTTGCCGGCTGCATAGGTTTTGCCGAGCCAGTAGTCGGCATCGGCGACCTGGGGCACCATCAGTCCCTGCCGGAACCAGAAAGCGGCCCGTTGAAGGTTACGGGCGACTCCCCGGCCGTTGAGATAGGCATTGGCCACCTGTCGCTGGGCAAAGCGGTCCCCCGCTTCGGCGGCTTGCAGGTACCAGTGAAAGGCTTGTCGGGGATTGGCCGAGACCCCAAGTCCGCTTTGGTACAGATGCCCTAGCGTATCAGCGGCCCAGGAGTTGTCCCGATCGCGCACCGCCGTGCGCAGTAACGACGCGGCCTGGGCATAGTTTCCCCGATTCAGGAGCGCAATAATGCGTTGATTGTCCTTCCGAATCGCCCGCCCATGGGCCAGATACGCCGTCGCCACCGACCCTGGGGTGGCGGGATTGCTCACCGCCACGGTAGCGCCAAAAACGGGACTCGCAGCCAGTAATAAGGCCGCAGCCCAGCCCCATATACGACAGGATTTGCCAATGGAAACTGTCAATCCATCCTCTCCATAATCGGGACATCTCCCCGATTAAATCGACTTAGAGGCTGTAGACTAACAGAGGATTGTTACACTATTGTGAACCTTTTATGACAATTTTATGATTTTTTATGATTTTTTTATGACAAAATAGGAGTTACAGGAATCTGGGCGCATGGATATCGTCGTCTTACTGAACAGTAAATGGGTACAATGGACGGACGGCGACCATCCACGATGAACGATGGATCGGTCGGCAGTAACTACGCAGGCGAGGACATAAACTGAGTGATAGAAAGCGGGCGATACGTTGGCATCGCCATGATGAATCAAAGGGTTTTAGCGACCATCAGTGCAGTGATTACGTCTTGCACGGCAAAGATCGCAAACCGCTGGCGGTGATTGAAGAAGGTGCCATGATTTTGCGGGGCTGGGCCTTGGCCGATGCAGAGCCCATACTTTTTGGCGTGGAACAGGGGTTGCTGCAGTCAGGGTTGCGGCAGATGCTGACCCCCGGCGGGAAAAAGATGTCGGTGGCCATGAGTAATTGTGGGGCATGGGGCTGGGTGTCGGACAGGCGGGGTTATCGCTATGTGTCCAAAGATCCGGAAACCGGACAACCCTGGCCGGAAATCCCGGCCGCACTTTTCCGAATCGCGCAAACGGCGGCGGCCAAGGCCGGTTTCGCGCACTTTATTCCGGATGCCTGTCTGGTGAATGTGTATGTCCCTGGGGCGCGCATGTCTTTGCATCAGGATAAGGATGAACAGGATATGGAGGCGCCCATTGTGTCTGTTTCACTGGGTTTGCCGGCGACTTTTCTGTTTGGTGGTGCGGAACGCCGGGATCCGGTGAAACGGATTGATGTAGAGCATGGCGATGTACTGGTCTGGGGTGGTCCGGCGCGACTCCGCTACCATGGTATTGCCCCCATCAAAATGGGAGATCATCCCCTTTTGGGGGCGCGCCGTATGAATCTGACCCTGCGCAAGGCGCGCTGATGGCGAGCATCCGTTCCTGCGAATCTGGTTTTTCATCCTATCTCCCCAATTGTTTTGCCCATGGAGCCGGCTTAAGATGTGCCCTCATGTCAGGGGTAATCACCTGCGCCGACGACCGGTTTCAGGATAACAGGAGTGATCATGGGCGTTGAAAATTCCGATGGAAAAGAATTGAGAAATGTGGCGCTGGCTATTGGTACGGCGCGGACGCGTTGGGGCCGGAATCTGAAAATCGTAACCTTTTTTGTCACCTTCGTATTGACTCTGCTCATCCCCATGGGAGTCATCGTCATCTACTATTTATGGAAGCATGGCGCGCAGATTCTCCGGGAAAGAGAGTCAGTGACAGCGCAATAAGCCCGCCTCGACTAGGGCAGGAGCACTGGCGAGGAGTACATGGATGCTGGAGCCGGTGGGGGGAGCAGTACCGTCGGCGGACGAGTGACCGGAGGATGGCTGGGCCGAGGCGGAGGCCGTCGCCAAGGGGGCGGACGTCTGTATCCATACGGTGGGAAAGGACCTGGACCAATATAAGCCGGTAGGTAGGCATGCTGCCGGGGTTCCGGGGGTGGATGCAGGCTGTTTTGATAGTTGTTGAGTGCTGTCAGGAGATTGAGGCGCTCAATGGCGGTCAGGGTTTTGTCGGTGGCTGCCGCAGGGGGCGGGCTGGATGCTTCATTCTGGGGAACTGGCGAAGGTATGGACGGTGGTGTCGGTGGAGCAGAGGGGAGGGATTGCAGCTTTCGGGCATTGGCCGGGGGGTGGTCACCAAAACTGACGGTGCCGTCGGGTGACAGCCAGCGATAAATGCTGGCGGCTGGAGCGGGCAGGAGGAATGCGCTGGCCGATAACAGCCAGGCCGCTGCCAGACCGGCGCCGCCCCAGCGACGGATGGAAGGCTTCAATAGCGGTCGATCCATGGCCGCGAGTTCCGGTTCCGTGAGCGCGCTCTGCCAGAGCTGGATATTCCCTGGGGCAGCCAGACCCTTCGGCGCAGGTACGCAGTGGATTCAATCATCAACATCCAGGCCCCCGATGATTAACCTTCCCAACACTCAGACAAACTTAGATATAGCATAGTTCGTCAGCATGGCAAGTGTTGGGAAGGCTTGCTGAAGGCCGGCCTTACTCCGGCTTGCCCCAGGCGTTCTGGGGCAGATGGGCATATTCCCCGGTATAGGTCTGCAGTTTCTCCTGCTTATCGACGGATGAGTGCCCCCCGGGCCAAACCCAGGATCAGGGCCGAACTGAAAATACCGATCACCGAGAGGGCCATGCCGTTACCAATGACCCCTTGGCGGAAGTTGCCGTAAATGTAGGTGGAGATCACCTGCATTCCGGCGGGTTGCAACATGAGGGAGGCCACCAGCTCCCGCATGGACAGGGCAAAGACCACCGTCGCCCCACCCACCAGCATGGGCCAGACCAATGGCACCTGGATGCTCAATGCCGTACGCAGCGGCGAGGCGCCATGCACCCGACCGGCCTGCTCCAGGCGGGACGGAATCTGGGCCAGACCCGTGCGGGCATAGCGCAGGGCAAAGGGGAAAGTGACCGTGGCATAGGCCACCGCCAGGATGATGGGATGACCAAAAACCGGCAACGGGTTCCAGGGCGCGTTCCAGAAAAGGATCATCCCTACCGCCAGCACCACTCCCGGGACCGCCATGGGTAAGGTTCCGAGCAAATCGACCAGCGCGCCAATGTGTCCTTCCCGGCGCACCAGATTGGCGGCCAGGAGCGCCGAGGCCATGCCAAAAACGGCCACCAGGGCAGAGATCTTGAGGCTGGTGAGCAAGGCGACAAAACCTGACGAGCTGTTGCTGAAAACATGATGATAGTGCTGCCAGGTAAAATTGGATGCCCGCAGCCCCGCCGTCATGGCTTTCTCCAGGGAGATGGCCAGCACCGCCGCCACGGGCATGACGGTGCCCAGAAGGACGAAAACCCCGATGGGCAAAATACTCCACCACACCGGCCGCGCTGCTGTTCGGCGCTGGATTTGCCCCGCGTTGTTGCGTACCAGCGGGCGGTAGAGAAACCAGACCAGCACTCCCATGGCACAGAGCACCAAGCCAATGGCCGAGGCCATGGGCAGGTTCACGGGCCAGACATTGGTGGCGCCTTCGATGCTGGTGCTCAGGACCTGCACCCCGGCATAGCCCGCCAGCAGCGCCGGGACGCCGAATTCGGCGGAGGTGTCCATGAAGACCAGAAGTCCGGCCGCCGCCAGGGCCGTCAACAGGGTCGGCAGAATACCCAGACGAAAGGCACCCAAGGCCGAAGCCCCATGGACACGGGCCGCCTGCAACAGGCGCGGATTGCCGTTTTCCAGAGCCGCTCGCAGCAGAATATAGACCAAGGGGGTCAGATGGAGGGCCATCATCATGCCCATGCCGGCCAGAGAAAACAGGAATCCCTCCAGGCTGCCGCCCAAAAAACCAATGACCTGCTCGATCATTCCTACGGGCCCGACCAGGAGGCTCCAGGCCTCGGCCGTCAGGTACGGAGGAATGAGGAAAGGAATCAGCATCAATGCCTCCCAGAACGGCGTCCAACGGGGCGGCGCATAGTACATCAACATGGCCAGTACAAAACCCATGGGCAAGGCAAAAAGCACGGCAAAACCCGCCATGCCCAGGGTGCCGGACAGGGAATCCAGAAAATGCCGGTCCACTCCCAGGTGCAGCAGGGCGACCCCATGATCCTGACCCGCCCCAGGCTGCACGGCCTCGTAGACAATGGCCCCGAGGGGTGCCAAGACCAGCACCCCCAGGATCAGGTAAACCAGCAGATGGTTGACAGCCCGCGTCACTGGCCCAGAATTTCCTTCTTGAAACGGGCCAGAATGGCGGGCTGTTTGGCCGCCATCTGACTCCAGTTGACGGACCTGACCTTGAAGCTGCCCGGCTTGGCCATGATGGCTTTGACCGGAACCCCTTGCCGGGCGGGATACAGGTTGTTTTCGGCCACCAGCTTCTGCCCCGCTGGTGACATGGCGAAGTTCACGAACTGCTCCGCCAGTTTTTTGTCGGGGGCCGACTTCAGGATCATGATGGGGCGCGGGATCATGATGGTCCCTTCCTTGGGAAAGACCTGCACGATGGAATTCCCCTGGGCCTTGGCAGCCACGGCCGCATGGCCCACGCACTCGAACATGCCGCTGCGCTCGCCCGACATGACGGGCAGGAGGGCGGCATGATTGGTGCCCGGCCAGACGGTGCCGTTGCTCTTCAATTCCGACAGAAACTTCCAGGCCTTGTTGCCATACTGATCCACGAAGGCCGTCAGAAAGCTGGACGCCGTGCCCGAGAGCAGCGGATTGGGTGCAGTCAGGCGATCTTTCCACTCCGGCCGAGTCAGGTCAAACCAACTGTCAGGCAGCTTGGCGCCCTGGGGCAGGGCCTTGGTATTGAAGACCATGGACACCGTGTCCAGACCATAGGGCAGGAAGGGGGCCGGAACCTGGGCGGGCTTCACCAGAGTCTTCTCGATGGCGGCTGGATGATAAGGATAGACCATTCCCTGCTGGGCCAGATCCAGACCCGCCGACCAACCGGCCACCATGACCACGTCGGCGTGGGGATGATCGGCCTCGGCAGCCAGTCGGGCCATGACCTTGCCGGTGCTGGAGGTCCAGACTTCCACATGATCGCCGGTCTTTTTCTCGAAGTCGGCGGCCAGGGTCTTGGCCAGGGTGGCCGGCGCGGCACTGTACAGGGTGATGGTGGCGGCATGGGCGGCACTGGCCAGACCCAAAGCAAGCAATGCAAGCATCAAACGTTTCATAAGCACTCCTATCATCAGCGGTTTGCGGAAGACTGCACGGGAATACACCAACCATGCCCCTGGCGCAGCAGCCAGCGGCGGGGACCCAGGTCCCCTTGGCGGGAATAGGCCAGGAACTCCTGGCCATCACTGGCCTCGAGGGTCAGCAGATACTGGCCATCATGCCAGTGAGCGTGGCGCACCTGGGCCTCTGGCGCAGCGGCGGGCGCCTCGTCCAGCTCCAGGTCGCTGGGTCGCAGCAGCAGGGTTGCCTGGCTGGCACCCTGCAGTTCGGGAGCGGCTGGTACGGTCCAGTGCCGCCCTTCCCACGGGCACACCGACTCTTGTCCGCGAAGTTCCTGAACCGGTACCTGAATGGCGCGCACCGAGCCCCCCAAACGCGCCACCACCAGACTGGCCGGGCGTTGATAGAGTCGCTCCGGGGTATCCCATTGTTCCAGGTGCCCCCCATCGAGGACCCCCACCCGGCGACCCAGATAGAAGGCCTCTCCCGGATCATGGGTCACATGCAGGGCAGTGATGCCCTCCTCGGCAAACAGTCCGTGCAGAAACTCCCGCAGGTTCTCCCGCACCCCGTGATCGAGGGCCGAAAGGGGCTCGTCCAGCAAGACAATACGGGGCTTGGCAATGATGGCCCGGGCAATGGCCACCCGTTGCTGCTGTCCACCCGAAAGCTCATGGGGCCGTCGGCGCGCCGCTGTGGTCGGAATCGCCATGCGCTCCAGCAGGGCCAGGGCTCGGGACTTATCTACGGACTGCCGCCGCGCCCGGAGCGGATAGAGGACATTATCGAGAATGCTCAGATGGGGCCAAAGGGCGGCATCCTGGAACACCATGCCGATCTCGCGCCGCTCCGGCGGCAAAAAGGTTTTGCCTTCGCTCACCACCTGGCCATGGACACTGACGCTTCCCTGCTGCGGCCGAATCAAACCGGCGATGGTGGCCAGTAAGGTACTTTTGCCCGAACCCGACTCCCCCAGGAGACAGGCATATGACCCGGTCTCCTGAGACAGGTTGACATCGGCCAACACCGCTCTTCCACCCAGTTCCACGTGCAAAGACTGAATCTGCAGCCCGTCGGGCAGCTCAGAAGGCATACTGCAAATAGGCCTGCCCCAAGGCATTGATGGAAGGCGCGATGCCCATGAGAGTAGTAACCACCCCTTTGGCATCGCCCCCATGGGTACCCAGGCTATTGGCGGTGAAGAAACTCACGCCGGCACTGAAGCAGTCCAGGGATCCTGTCTTGGCGGTCAGGATGCCGCCCAGGCTGTAGGCGTCCTGGTTTTCCTTCTTGGGAGCCCCATAGAGCCTGTTGAAGTAGTAGGAGCGGACCATGCCGCTTATTTCACCTTCACCCTTGTTGATAAAACTGGCCAGGGTATCTGCCTGGGCGAGAACAGGTACTGTCAAACCCATAGCACTGAACAGCAGCGCTTGAAGCAGCTTGTTTCGAGGCATCACTATTATCTCCAGCTAAATTATGGAGAGGAGTGTACGCCGCGAATATGACAGTTTTATGACAGTCTGCTTGCCGTGCGGGTTTTCATCAGAATCCGGGGATGCTGGTCAGACCGCCATAGACACCCAGCCCTGCGGAGAGGGTGACCACAAAAAGCACCAGCCAGAGATAGGAACCGCGCAGGCGATGCTCGGCGGGCAGGGCTTTCATTGCCAGGGCGACCAGAAACCCCAGGACCAGGGGTAGCAGCAGGGCGTTCATGACTTCCACGCCGATATCGAGGCTGACCAGATTGGGGATGCTGATGACGGCTACCGCCCCGGCGATGATGATGGCGGTATATACGCCATAGAACCATGGCGCCTCTTTGGGATGGTGCTCAAGGGAGTGGCGAAATCCGGTGACCTCGCCCCAGCCCCAGGCACCCGCCAGGGAGGCGACAATGGCGGCTACCATGCCGGCACCGAGAATGCCCATGGAAAAGACCAGACGTCCCCAGGTTTCGCCGAGGTAAGGGATGATGGCCTCGGACAGTTGATGGACGGTATTCAACGGCGCGTTGGGATTGCGGCGGCCGATAGTGGCGGCGGTGGCAATCAGTACGGCGGCCATGATGGCCTGGGTAAGGACAGCCCCGATGGCCGTATCCCAGCGGGCATGGCGATAATTTTCGGGATGGAGCCCTTTGTCAGCAACAGCGGACTGCTGATAAAACACCATCCAGGGCATGATGACGGCACCGATATTGGCCGCTACCAGCATCATGTAATTCTTGTCCGTAATGGGGGCATGGGTCAGGCCGTGGAGGATGTCCTGAATGTTGGGGTGAGCAACCCAGGCAATACCGAAGAAGACCAGTTCAAAAAGGCCCATGATCAGGGCGATACTTTCGACACGCCGGTACGAACCCGTCCAGACAATGGTCAGCAAGGTGGCTGCGGCAAGCAGCACCCCGACCGCGCGCGGCAGTCCATACAGATGGCTGACCCCCGCCACGCCGGAAAACTCGGTCAGCAGGGCTCCGGTAGTGGCGATACTGAGCCCGGCTACAGACAGATAAGCCCAGCCGGCGCCAAAGGTTTCCCGAATGAGTTCGCCGTGTCCCTTGCCGGTGAAAATGCCCAGACGGACCGTCAATTCTTGGACCAGATAGAGGATCGGCATGAGGATGAACTGGAGTAACAGCAGTTTGAATCCCCACTGGGCGCCACTCTGGGCGGCGGTGATGATGCTGCCGACATCGGTATCGGCGAGCATGACGACGAGGCCGGGGCCTAATACAATGAGAAAAACTGACCAACGCGAGTGATTATGTGGGGCGGAGAGGTTGCTTGCAGTCATGATTAAGAATAATCCGTATTTTGATTTGCGAATGATTCCTGTTTAATGACTGTTTGTCAAGTCTGCCTGGGCATGTCCGTCGGGAAAAGCAGTTGAACGATGAGCCCACCATCAACCGCGTTTTCAAAGCCCAGGCTTCCATTATGCATGTCCATAATGCGTTTACAAATACGTAGACCAATACCTGCTCCGTGACCAGACTGGCGGGGCAGCGTTCCCAGGTTCATGGCCAGCAGTTGCGTTGGGGAAACCCCCGGGCCGAAATCCCGCAGGCGTATTTCAATGCGCTGGGCGCGTGGCGTGACCTGGATCAGCATGCGGCCTTCGCCATAGCGGCGGGCATTGTCAAAAACAATGCGAAATACTCTCTCCAGGGCCAAGGGGCGACATGGCAAAAAACAGGAATTTCCGGCAGGAACGCTCTCGATGCAGATGATCTGTAGACCGTAGCGGTCCTGGGCAATGGCCTGCATTTCCTCCAACCATTCCAGTACATTGACGGAAACCACTTTTTCCTGGTCACCACTGCGCACGAGGGTCAGAAACTTGTCGATGGTTTCATCCATCTCGTTCACATCGACACGCATGGCCGGTTTTTGCTCCAGAAAATCCATATCAGGTAAATGCAGGGCCAAAAGCAGGCGGGAGAGGGGGGTCCGCAGTTCGTGGGAAATGCCGGTGAGCAGCAGGGTGCGCTCTTCGTGGAGCTTATGCAGATCGTTGGCCATGCTGGTGATGGCCTGGGTCAGATGCTGCACTTCCAGCGGCCCCCCGATGGGCTTCAGCGTATCAGGCGTGTCGCCCAGGCCGATGCGCGGCGCTTCGGCGGCCAGCCGGGCGAGGGGGCGATTGATCTGGCGAACAATCAGCCAGGCCCCCAGCAAGGTCACCAGGGCAATGACGCCGAGACGCATGAACAGGAACCCTTGCCCGCCAAAATCCATGGGCGAGACCGGCATTCCCAGCCAGGGCTGGGAAGGTCCGCCGCGTATCCACATCCAGGTGCTGTTGCCCTCCTCGGCCCCGACCCGGAGTCTGGCGCCGGGGGCCATCTGCTGCAGATAAGCGGCGCTTTTCTGCAGAAAATACTGATCGGGCGCCTTGCCGGGCGTGGCGTTGGCCGGTCGCCATTGCAGATTCCCAGTGGGCGCATATTGGGCACCGCTGCTGATCAATGCATGGTTGGTCTGCAGCAGAAACTCGGCAAAGCGTTCGGCGGCTGGGTTCAGGACGTACTGATGAAACAGGACGTAAACGGCTGCCTGCGTGCCAAGCAGCAGCAGGCCGAGGAGCAGCAGGGTCCGTCCCAGGGTGCTGCGTGGCCAGAATGTGCGGATGTTCAGGGCTCGGCCACGAAGAGATAGCCATGCCCCCAGACCGTGCGAATGTGGCGGGGACGACCGGGACCTTTATCCAGCAGCCGTCGGAGCCGCGAAATCTGCATGTCGATACTGCGATCATCGGCTTCCAACTGACGGCCCCGGGTCAGCCACATCAGTTTTTCCCGGGTCAGGGGCTGGCCTTCATGCTGGATCAGGGTGGCCAGCGTGGAAAATTCGGCGCTGGTCAGGGGGATCAGTTTGTCACCATGGCGAATTTCCTGACGGCTCATGTCCACCTGAAAGGTTCCTTTCTGGAAACTGGCAGCTGTTGTTCCCATTGCCCTTGGGGCACTGGCCCTGACCCGCCGCAAGATGGCCTGGATGCGGGCAATCAGTTCCCGGGGATGAAAAGGTTTGGCCAGATAATCATCGGCCCCCATTTCCAGTCCCAGAATACGATCGACTTCATCTCCCCGTGCGGTCAGCATGAGAATGGGAACGTCGTGCTGCTGGCGCAGGCGCCGGCAGATCTGCAAACCGTCTTCATGGGGAAGACCCAGGTCAAGAATGACCAGATCCACCGGGTTTTCTTTGAGAGCCGCTTCAATCTGACGACCGTCACTCATGCCTTGAACGGCAAATCCATGGCCTTTCAGGTGGGACTCCACCAGACTGCGCAGGCGCAGGTCGTCGTCGATGACCAGAATGCGGGCTTTATTTTCCATGGCTGCTACTCTACTCCCGGGATGCGGATAGACCAAACATAAATGTAACGACGCGGGTGTTCCGGAAATAAAGGCACATTTTGTTACACTTGACGCGGTCTCCGCGCACGATTGTTACAGTCCCTGCCGTTATGCTTTTCCTGATCCTCTGATTGATCTGAACAAGGATAGTGCATGGCACGGAAAAATGCTGCGGTTTGGCAAGGACCAGGAACACGAAGGCGCGGGCGGGGCGTCTATCGTCTGCTCGGCACCGGCTTGCTGATGGCTCTGGCGGGTTGCGCGGTAGGACCACGCGGACAGGTGCCGACGATGGCATCGCCCTCCACGTATAACGCCCATCGGGTGGATTTATCCCCCGGACAGCAAAAAATCCAATGGACCCGGCAGCAGGCGCGCTCCTGGTGGTTGCTGTTTCATTCTCAACAGCTCAATGGCTATATCCGCAAAGCCATGCAGGCTAATCCTGATTTGCAGGCAGCGCAGGCCGCCCTGGCCCGGCAGCAGTCCCTGCTGGTCGCCAGTCAGGGAGGTTTGTATCCCCAGGTTGCGGCGAATGCGGGCATCAGCCGGGAGCGGGCCTTGCGCACTGGAACGGACGGCGGACAGCGTTACCGGATTCCTGGCAATCTCTACAGTCTGTTTCTGGGCACCCTGGACATCCGTTACAACCCGGATGTTTTTGGTCGGCAGAAAGATCTGATTCATGCCGCACGGGCCAGGGTTGCGGTGACGACGGCCCATCTGCATCAGAGTGAAGTGTTTCTGGCCGCTGCTGTCAGCCGGGCCATCATCCGTGCGGCGGCCGCCCGGGCACAGTGGCATTCGGCCCGTCAGATTGCCGCTGCAGATGGGCATTTGCTGAAGCTTTTACAGCAGGAATATCAGCTCGGTTATCAGAATTTGCAAAGCGTCGAACAGCAGGCCGCCATGACCGCCGCCGCGCGCGCCCGCATTGCGCCTCTGGAAGCAGAACAAGCAGCAGCCCGACACGCTTTGGCGGCACTCATCGGCCAAACACCGAATACCCCCCTGCCTATGCCCACACTGAAAGATCTGCATTTACCGGCGCAATTACCGACCATCATTCCTTCGGCCCTTGCGGAAAATCGGCCAGATATTCAGGCGGCCACTGCGGAGATCAAGGTCGCCGCCGCGCAGGCGGATGTGGCCACGGCCAATTTGTACCCGCAATTCAATATTTCTGCGGATATTGGCAAGGCGGCCATGACGGGTGCTTTGTTCTTCAATCCGGTTTCCACGCTGTGGTCCCTGGGAGCAGGCTTGGCAGCGCCGATTTATCAGGGCGGCAGTTTGCATGCCCAGCGCCGCGCCGCCCTGGATCAATATCGGCTGGTCAGTGACCAGTATCGGGCCACGGTATTGGATGCATTTCGTCAGGTAGCCGACGCTCTGCGTACCCTGCAGAGTGCCGATACGGCTTTTATCCAGCAAAAACGGGCGCAACAGGCTTCGGCCAGGGCCTTGCAACTCGCTGAAGCGCGCTATCGGGATGGTGCGACCGACTATGCCACGGTGTTGAATGCCGAGATTGCCTATCAACAAGATTCTGTGGCCGCGATCAACGGTCGCAGCCAGCGCTATCTGGATAGTGTCGCCCTCTTCGTCGCGCTGGGAGATGGCTGGCAGCCGGATCACCGGGATTCGAACGCGCCATCCCCATCCCCCACTACCGCCGTTGAACATACTGCAGGAGCTTCCGCATGAAAAAGGCCTTTCTTCTTTTGGGACTGATGCTGGTATTGCTTTTTGGCACCGTGTACGGCTGGTATGCCTGGCGGCAGCAACGTCTGCATACCCAGTTGGCGGCCGCTGCTCACCCGCTAGTGACGGTTTCTGCGGTTCGCGCTCGTACCCAAAGCCTCGCGGGACAATTAACCGCCGTGGGCGAGGTGGTACCGCAGCAGGGTGCTGCCCTGAGTCCGCAAGTCGGCGGAGTCATCCAGAAGCTGTATTTTCATTCGGGACAAAGCGTGACCCAAGGACAATTGCTGCTTTCCCTGGATCCTGGCGCCTTGCCCGGACGACTGCAATCGGCCCGGGCGCGTGCCCGGTTGGCGGCAGTAAATTATCAGCGCGCCCAGAAAGTCTTTGCCATTCATGGCATTTCTACGGCGGCTCTGGACAAGGCGCAATATGATGCCGAAGCCGCCCAGGGGGAAGTGACCGCATTACAGGAGTCCCTGGCCGACACTGAACTGCGGGCTCCTTTTACGGGGGTGCTGAGTCTGCGCACCGTCAATCCCGGAGAGTATGTTCATGCCGGAACGGTGGTGGTCCATCTGGAGAATCTGCAGCATCTCTACATTGATTTCAGTATCCCCCAACGGGATGCCCAGTCTTTGCATAAAGGGGCTCCTGTTCAGGTGGATATCCATGATGGCGATCAGATTCATCACTACAGTGCTTCCGTACAGGCCATTTCCAGCCATGTACAGGCCGATAATCGCGCCCTCAGTGTCCGGGCAGTGGTCCAGAAAGGATCAGGACTGAAGCCAGGGATGTTTGTCCGCGTGGTTCTGGACAAAGCCGCGCCCAAGACCGCATTGCTGATTCCCACCATCGCCGTGAGCTTCAATACCTACGGTGATTTTGTCTATGTACTGCGGCCCGGGCCGGATCATCGTCTGGTTGCGCATGAACAAAAAGTGCTGACCGGCATGCAGAGAGGCCAGGATACGGTGATTCGTTCCGGGCTCCGGGCCGGAGATCTGGTGGTGACTGCCGGGCAGGTGAAATTGCACAACGGCGATTCAGTGCAAATCAATAACGCTGTGCAGCTATAAGGACGAGGACGAACATGCATTTTACCGAACCCTTCATTCGTCGCCCGATTCTGGCTATTTCCCTGAGTCTGGTGCTGTTTTTCTTTGGCCTGCGGTCCCTGGGACTGATGCCGATCACGGAATACCCGCCCACTGCCAGTTCCATGATCACGGTGACGACGCACTATTTTGGCGCCACGCCCAAAACGGTCAACGCCTTTATTACCGCCCCGCTGGAAAAGGCAGTGGGTCAGGCACCCGGCATCAACTACATGACGGCGGTGAGTGAGGACGGGATTTCCATTCTGACCCTGTATATGCGGATGGGAGAAAATCCCAATGCCGCCTTGGCCCAGGTGCAAAGCAAGGTCAATACAGTCCTGAACCAGCTGCCCAAAGGCGTCATGCAACCGGTGGTCCAGGAAATGTCAGGTTCCGGGGCTTATTTGATGCTCTTGAGTTATCACGGCAACGGTTTTAATCAACAGCAGATTACGGATTATCTGACCCGGGTCGTGCAGCCCGCCATTCAGTCGGTGCCGGGCGTGGGTTTGACGGCCATTCTGCCGCCAGGTACTGGCCCTAACGGGAACACCTACGCCATGCGCGTCTGGTTGAACCCTCAGGAGATGGCCGTACTCGGGGTGACTCCGGCTCAGGTCAGTGAGGCTTTGAAAAACAATGATTTTGTGGCGGCGGTGGGGCGTCTGCGCGGTGAATATACGGCGGTGTCCTTGAGCGCCAATACTGCCCTGCACAGCGCCGCAGAATTTCGCGATCTGGTCGTGTCGACCGTGCATGGTGTGCCGATTCATCTGGGGCAGGTGGCCAAAGTTTCTCTGGGCGCGCAAACCTATGATTCGTCGGTCATGGTGGACGGGCAGCCAGCGGTCAACATCGGAATACAGCAGGCCCCTGGCAGTAACGCCTTGCAGGTATCCCAGGGCATTGACAAGGTCATGGCCCAATTGCAGCGGACCATGCCCCCCGGGATGCAGGGTTATACCATTTACAATGGTGCCCAGTTTGTCAAAAGCTCCCTCCAGGAAGTCGAAGTCAATATTGCCCTGGCGCTGCTGGTGGTCATTCTGGTGATCTATTTTTTCATGGGTTCCTGGCGTGCCCTGCTGGTTCCGGCATTAGCCATTCCCGTGGCCATGGTGGGTGCCATGACCATCCTTCATGCCTTGGGCTATACCCTCAATTTGCTGACCTTACTGGCCATGGTGCTGGCCATCGGTCTGGTGGTGGATGATGCCATCATCGTGGTGGAAAATGTCCATCGCCATATCGAGCATGGGGCAACACCCTTGCATGCGGCTCTGCACAGCGCCAGGGAATTGGCCAGTCCGATTCTGGTGATGGCGACCACACTGGTGGCTGTGTTCGCGCCCATGGCCTTTATCGGCGGTTTGGTGGGGCATTTGTTCAGCGAGTTTGCTTTCACCATTGTGGCGACGGTGCTGCTGTCCATGGTGGCCGCCCTGACCCTGGCGCCCATGCTGGCTTCACGGGTGTTGAAGGCCGGTCAGGAGGGCCGGATGGCCCATTTTGTGGATCAGGTTTTCGGACGGCTGAAAGCCTTTTACGGACGGCTGCTTTTCGCCAGTTTGCGGGTCTGGCCGGTAACGGTGACTTTGGCCCTGGTTTTGACGGGAGGCATCTATTTGCTGTTCAGCATCAGCCAAAGCGAGTTGGCGCCCCCCGCCAATCAGGGCATCGTGTATGTCAATGGTGTCGCCCAACCTACCGCCACCCTGGAATACATGAACGCTTACGATCACTACCTGACGCAGACGGTTTTCGACCAGATTGCCAGCCGGAGCCACAGTTTTGCCGTGAACGGCGTGGGTATTGGCGGCATGCTCTTGAATAATGAGGTCATGGCTGGGGTGGTACTGAAGCCCCAGCGTGGCGGCGTCACCACCCAGGAGGTCAAAAGCAAGGTCCAGCAGTTGGCAGGGCAGGTCCCCGGAATGAAGCTCTCGGCCTTTGGTTTGCCACCATTGCCTGGCGCGGCGGTGGGTTTGCCGGTGCAGTTCGTGCTGACCAGTACCGGGGGCTCCTATCATCAGCTGGACGCGGTATCCGCCCGGCTGGTGCAGGAAGCCAAAGCCAGCGGACTGTTTTCCTTTGTCTGCAAGAATCTGAAGTACAATAACCAGATTCAGCAAGTGGTCATCAATCGGCAAATGGCGGCATCCTTTGGACTCAGTATGGCCGACATTGGCCAGAATCTGGAGACCCTGCTGGGTGGAAACTACGTCAACTACTTTGATATGGACGGTTTGAGTTATCGGGTCGTCCCCCAGGTTCCCCCGGCATTGCGGGCCAACCCCGATTTTCTCAAGGCCTATACCATCAAAACCCCGTCTGGTGCGGAGTTGCCCTTATCGACCTTCGTTTCCCTGAAGTCGGAATCGGCACCCACCTTTTTACCCCAGTTTCAGCAATTGCCCGCCGTATTTATTCAGGCCAATCCGGCACCGGGGGTGTCCCTGGGGCAAGCCCTGCAGTTTTTACAGACGCATGCCCAAAAAATTCTCCCCAGCGGGGATCAGATCAACTATGCCGGTGTTTCTCGCCAGTATATGCATCAGGGTAATGCCTTGGTGGTCACTTTTGCCTTTGCCCTATTGATGGTACTGCTCTTGCTGGCGGCGCAATTCAACAGTTTCCGCGACGCTTTGGTGGTTCTCACGGCGGTGCCGGTCGCCTTGTTTGGCGCTTTGCTGCCCATCAGCCTGGGCGCTTCCAGTGTCAATATTTACTCCGAGGTGGGGATGGTCATGTTGATTGGTCTGATCGCCAAACAGGGCATACTGATTGTGCAATTTGCCCGGGTCATGCAGGAGGAAAAAAATCTCGACAAGCGCCATGCCGTCGTCGAAGCCGCTACTTTACGGCTAAGGCCGATCTTGATGACAGTAGCAGCGATGATTGCAGGGGCCGTGCCGCTGCTTTTTGCCAGTGGGGGAAATGCCGATGCCCGCTTTTCCATGGGACTGGTGATCGTCAGCGGTCTGGGTTTTGGATCCTTGGTATCCTTGTTCGTGATTCCGGCTTTTTATCTCTGGTTCGGGCGTTCCGTCCATCCCTAAAAATCTCCTCAACTGATTTTGCCGGTGGCAATTTCACGAATGATTTGTTTTTTCAGAATCTCTGCGTAAGAGATTTTCACCGTCTTTTTCTGATAATGGCCCAACACGGAGACAATATCTCCATAATGTAAAAGCGCATAAACCTTGCGGGCATTGGTATAGGGTTCTTCCACACAACCTGCACTTTGCGGCCAGCCATAACCTTTGCGCGGGTAAAAATGAATGGCACGTCCATCATAAAAGTAATTGACGAAGTGTACATTGGGAGCGGTGTAATACTGCCAGCGCACATGATATCCATGATAGATGCTGCGCTCGGCAGCCGGGAGCAAATGATACGTGTGCAGACTTACGGCAATGGGAAATTTTCCCGTCATGGTGGTTTTGGCAAGGCGTTGATAAATTGGCCAGCTTCCGTCAGGGGTGGAATGCATTACCCCGGTATTGACGACCGTCTGGTAAATCCAGTGTCCTTGTGCCTTTTTCTGGGTCACAGGGGGTACCTGCCAGATTTTCAGATGTTCGGGGTGAGCACTTTTGTCGACTTCCACCCATTGGAAAGGAAAATGGTTTTTGGGTATGGGTGCGCGCAGGGCCTGGAGCACTTCCGGTGTCACCCGGCCGCGTGAAATGCCCCGGCGGTTGAGCAGATGATCTTCCCGCTCAAACTGGATGAGACCGCTGCGAAATGCCGGATTAAAGGGTGAATAACCCCAATTGTCGGAGATTTTTTGTAAGGCTTGAGGCACCGGAACATTCCAGGCAGCCATGCTATGTATGCCTCCATATGGTCCCATATAAGTCCCATAAACCATGTGTACGTAACCGGTAAGGGCGAGGATTTGCCAGACTTGCTGCCAATCATGGGGTTGTGGATTGACGGAGATAGAACCATGTTTATTAGCTGGACTAGCCAGTGCCGGTTCAAGGGCAGCCAAGGCTCCCGTCATGCTCAGCAGAAGCAAAATACCCCATTTTTTCAGGGAGAAAAGACGTTTTTCAGGATGGAAATATTGCCGAATTTTCATATAATGTTCGACAGAAAACCGATGGTTTAGTTCTCTGGTTCTGATGGATTCAGGGAGGTTTTAATGATCTGTAAAAACTTTTGGCAGCGGTTGATTTCCGCTTCCATGATGGTGATTTGGTCGTCGATTTCAGTACGGGTACGACTATCAATGGATTCCAGTACGTCTGCACATTTCTGCTCGACGATATCCAGTCGCAGCTCCAACACATTGAGTACATCCATGAGCGTCGGAGCTGGCCTGTCGGCGGCATCCGTAGGTGGCTCCGGACGGTATTGCCGATGTTTGTTCAAGGATTTTCTTTTCAAGAGAGTGGGACCAGAGCCATGTCCTGTCTGCGGGCCACCAGGTTCTTGACGGAAGAGAAATAGTTTTTATAACGCATGATTTCGACAGACAGTTCAAGGCATTGATCTGAAATGATGGCAATATTTTCCGAAGGAATGGTCCTGCGGACTTCATCCAGACGATCTGCAAGTTGCCCATAACGGGATTCAATGTTTTCAATAATATTGATGGCAGTCATTAAAGATTCTTCATCATAATTACTGGACATTTTGCACCTCGCTCAGTAAACGGGGGGCGATGCCCCCTGGTTGATGACATCGCCACTGCAGGATGGATCAATGCGCTCCGTAGGCCATTTTTTTGCTGAAGCGGCCACGGAATACCCAGATCTGATACCAGTTGTACATGATCATGATGGGGAAGAAACCCGTCATGAACAGGGTGAACACGGCAATGGAATCCGCCGGATTGGCTGCCTGCGCTATGGTCCAGGTATTGGGCACAATGTAGGGGAAAATCGTTGCCCACATGGCCGCCCACAGCAGGGCGACGACGCCGATACCCCACATCATCGCAATGAAATCATTGCGTGCCGAATGATTGGTGGAGGACTTGAAGGCGAAAAAGAGCACAATCACAAACCAGATCAACCACACCCACCAGTTGGGACCCGTCCACTTGGCAGCCGCCCAGGGGAAAATGGCATAAGACCAGATGAGGGTGATGACGATGGCCGCCAGAGCCAGCAGGGAGACCACATTGGTCCAGGAACGTGCCCGTTCATGAATGGGATCACCGGGAATGAAGCGCGCGCACAAATACAGGCCGCCGGCGAGACTGGCGGCGATGACGGCGCCTACCCCGGTCCATATGGAAAAGGGGGTCAGAAAGTCGAGAATGCCTCCGGAAAAATGCATCACCGGGGTCGTGTAATCGTGGACGTTCACCCCATGTGCGGCCAGGGCAGATTGCATGGCCAGCCCGGATTTCATGGGAAAACCCTGTAAGGTGGCACCCAGGGCAACGCCCGCAAAAAAGGTGGGAACCAGGCTGCCCAAGGCAAAGGCCCAGCCCCAAAAGCGTTTGCTCTTTTGGGCATGAATGTGGAATTCAAAGGCCACGGCCCGGGAAATGATGCCCCAGAGGGCAAACATCAGCGGAATCATCAGATAATTGAAGGCCGAACCATACACCAGCGGGAAAGCGCCGAAGAGTACCCCACCAGCCACCACCAGCCAGGTTTCGTTGCCGTCCCACATGCCGGCCATGGAGGCCATGATGGCCCCCCGCTCTTCTTCGTCCTTGGAAAACAGGGCGAAAATCCCGGATCCGAGATCCGTGCCGTCAGCCGCGATGTAGAGTAGAAAAGACAGGGAAAGGAGCAGCCACCACCAGGTCGATAAGGTCCCGGTGATACGCCCTATTGAAAGAAGGTCCATAAATATCTCCAGTAGCTGTGTGTGGGGAGCCCGGCTCCCCAGCAGGACGTTGTAGAGGTTTGAAAATTCCGATCAGCGATCGGACCGCAACATGGGCTTGCTGGCGAATGTCGGCGTGACATGACCGCCGCCCGCTGATCCCTCGGTCCCTTCCGCATGATCGTGGGTAAAGAGCGTACTGGAGTCGGGAATCCCATCGACGCCTTTCTTGATGACCCGGGTGAAGAAGTACCAGGAACCCGCCCAGACCGTCAGTTCAAAAATGATGTAACCCGTAAACCAGATGATTTCCATGGCGACCGGCATATGACTGGCTCCCTGATAGGTGCGCATCAAGCCATTGACCACCCAGGGTTGCCGGCCGATTTCCCGGGTCCACCAACCACACCAGATGGCGAGATAGGGCAGGAATGCCGAGAAAATAATGGCCCGCAAAAACCAGGGACGCTTGCGCAGTTCCGTCGCATTCAACTTGCCGCGCAGGCGTAACCCGTTCCCCCAGAGGGCGACCAGGAAGAGGAAGAAGCCGATGGCGACCATCGCCCGGAAAGCATAGAAGGGTACCCAGACATCGGGACGATCATTGACCGGGAAACTATCCATACCCGGCACCTTGCCATTGAGGGTATGGGTTTCCAGCAGGCTCAGCACATGGGGGATGGTGATGGCGAACACATTGCCGTCATTTTGGGCATTGGGAATGGCGATGAGGTGCCAACCGGTATTCACTTTGCCATCGGGCAGGTAGGTATGATAATGCCCTTCCATCGCGGCCAGGGAAGTGGGCTGGGTCTGCGCCACTACCCGACCCAGATTGTCACCAATAAGAATTTGTATCGGTGTCACAATGATCAAGGCCAGCAGCACGGGCTTGAGAAGTTTGGTAAACATCTCGGCGTTGCGATTTCTCAGGATGAAAAAGCCGCTCAGTCCCGCCAATATAAACAATGCCAATTCCACGGTGGCAACCCACATATGGGGGAAACCCCAGAGGAAATTGTCGTTGAGGATGGCTTGCCACCAGTTGGTGACCTGGAAGAGACCATCCTTGAGGACGACGCCGTTGGGGGTCTGCATCCAGGAATTGGCGACGAGAATCCACATGGCCGAGAGGCTGGAAGACAGGCCGACGTTGAAGGTGGCGAACAGATGCATGCCTTTGCTGACCTTGCCCCAGCCGAAGACCATCAAGCCGATGAAGCCGGCTTCGTACATGAAGGCGGTAATGGTTTCAAAGCCGAGGATGTTGCCGAAGAAGGGGCCCACGGCCTGAGAGAAGGGGCCATAGAGGATACCGAAGGCCATTTCCATGGTGACGCCGGTGGCCACCCCGGCCCCGAAATTGATGATGAAGATTTTTTCGACGAAGCGATTGAGCTTGTACCAGCGTTCATCACCGGTGCGCAACCACGCCACCTCCATGATGAACAGCAACCAGGACATGCCGATGGTCATAGGCGTCCAGAGAATGTGCATGGAGGTGATCCAGGCAAAATCCAGACGACTAAGCAGAATCGGCAGAGAGTTTTCAATGATCATAAATTCCACCCGCTATAAATTTTATGAATAAGCCAGAGTTTGTTGCCCAATATAACCAGCAAGGTATATGCCAACATTAAAATATTATGTAACTCTATGATTCTGGGTGAAGGCCTTGTCGTTTTGCTAAGGGATTTGGTTGATAAGCACCAGTTAGCAGTGGTTTAAAAACACCAATTGTGCAAATAAAATAAAATAAAAAAGTGTTATTATTTGTTTATAGGATGAATTTACTCTATCAGAAGATTCAGATAAATCGGCTTTTCATATCTGCCTTTCTTTATAGTGGGGATATTCCGGTCAAAGATGTCGAGTTGATCATCCAAGGTGTTAACGATGAACAGGTGGGCGCATGTGCTATATTCTGTTTTTTGAATGATCCACACAGCGGGCGTGTTTGCTGAATGCATATCGGTGAAGAACAGCAGCAGGGGGATTTTGCAGTTGCCATCGGCACAAACTGGTTTCACTATTTGTGCGCAAAGCAGGGGCTGGATCCTGATATCACCTTTCGGCAACGGTTTCAGGAGCGCTATCAAGGCCGTATTCAGGGACCCTTGGCCCTGGATGCGCGCCGTGCCGGAGGTTTTTCCGAGGCAGGGTTGTTGTGTTTGCAGGCATGTATTGACCAGAACCCATCACCGCAAAGGAATCATGAGATGGCGGAGAAAACCCGGCATGTCTGAAGCAGGAATCACGCGTGTTCTCGGCATTGAAAGTTCCTGTGATGAAACCGGACTGGCCCTCTATGACACCCAAAAAGGCTTGCTGGCTGAAGTGCTGTTCAGCCAGATTGCCCTGCACGCCCCCTACGGCGGAGTAGTGCCCGAACTGGCTTCCCGGGATCATGTGCGGCGTTTGCCCCTGCTGCTGGAAGAACTCATGGCCCAAAGCGGCGGGCAGCGTCCCGATGCCGTGGCGGTCACCGCTGGACCAGGGTTGATCGGAGCTTTGCTGGTGGGCGTCAATTTCGCCCGGGCGCTGGCTTATGCCTGGGATATTCCGGTCATTCCCGTGCATCATCTGGAGGGGCATCTGCTGGCACCGCTGCTCAATGGCGTGGCACCCTTCCCCGCAGTGGCTCTGCTGGTCTCCGGGGGGCACACCCTGCTCATTGAAGTGCGCGGCCTGGGGGACTATGTTTTGTTGGGAGAAACTCTGGATGATGCCGCCGGAGAAGCCTTCGACAAGGCCGCAAAAATGCTGGGGCTTGGTTATCCCGGCGGGCCAGCCCTGGCGGCCCTGGCCGAGGGAGGCGATCCCGAGGCTTTTCGTCTGCCCCGCCCCTTACTGGATCGGCCTGGCATGGATTTCAGTTTCAGCGGCCTGAAAACGGCTTTTCGCCTGGCTTCCCTGAAAGTGCCGGAGAATGATCGGGTCCAGAGAAGCCATCTGGCTGCCAGTTTTCAGCAGGCGGTGGTCGACACCCTGTTCCGGAAATGTCAGCGGGCCTTGCGAGAAACTGGCCTCAAGCGGCTGATCGTGGCGGGTGGTGTGGGTGCCAACCGGGTCCTGCGCGATGCCCTGCAAACCCTGACCGCCGATGGTGTCGAGCTCTGTATCGCGGATTTGGCCCACTGTACGGATAATGCGGCCATGATTGCCCTGGCCGGAGCCCTGCATCCGGAAATGGCCCAGCCGGCCAGCGCCGAATTTCCGGTGCGGGCGCGTTGGTCCTTGGTAAAGGAGGAAACGTGAACAACGAACCTTTCTCTTTGGATGCAGCCATTGAAGAACGGCTGGCGGCGGATCCGGACTTCCAGACGGGTCTGGACTGGCACCAGACCGGCCACCCCGAAGAAGCGGCGGAAGCCTTCAAGCGCGCTCTGGATGCCGATCCCGACTCAGCGCTGATCTGGACCTTTTATGCTTGGGCGCTGGCCGCCTCGGGAGACAGTCACGGGGCGATTGCCGCCTGTCGTCGCGCCATCGCCTGCGATGCCGAATGGGGACAGGCCTGGAATGATCTCGGTGAATATCTCATGGATACCGGGCGGGAGAATGAAGCCCTGTTTGTGATTCGCCGGGCGCTCAAATCCCGGCATTTTGATGCCCCGCATCTGGCCCAGATGAATCTGGCCCGCTATTACCTGCATCAGGGCAGTATGCGCCGGGCTCTGGCCGCCGCCCAGCAGGCCGAGCTACTTGCTCCCGGTTTTCGCCCTGCCGAAAAGCTGGCCCGTTGGATAGACGAGCGTATGCGCGAGTGGAATATCCGCGATTAGCCCCTCAATTTTTTTTGAAGGGGGCTTCGCGACCATCCAGCAGGCGCTGGATATTACCGCGATGCCGCCAGAGAATCAGCAGTACCAGCAAGACCACGAGGGCGCGCAGGCTGCTCTGGTCCGACAGGGCAAAGACCATGGGCACGGCGCTGCCGGCGGCGAGAAGTGCGGCCAGAGAAGACACCCGGGTCACGGCGAAAATCAGGATCCATACGCCCAACACCGCCAGCCCCATGAGCGGCATCAGCGCCAACAGGATTCCCAGCGCGGTAGCCACACCCTTGCCTCCCCGAAAGCCAAAATAAACGGGGTAGAGGTGGCCCAGAAAGGTGGCCAGGGCGACAGCGGCGAGCATCCAGCCATCCACTCCGAAGCTGCGGGCGATGACAATGGGGATGACGCCCTTGATCAGATCACCACAGAGGGTCAAGGCCGCCGCCTTTTTTCCACCCAACCGCAGGATGTTGGTGGCTCCCGGATTCCCTGAACCGGATTGGCGAGGGTCGCCCAGACCCATGGCGCGCGCCACCAGAATGGCGGTGGCTATGGAGCCGATCAGGTAGGCGCCGACGATGAAAACAATATCGAGAATGACAGACATGCGGTGCGTTGGCCGGGAAAAGCGTTATTATAGGCCGAGACGCGACGTCTTGTCGCATTTTTCGGGATAATTATGGATATTCTTTTTGTGCGGGAGCTGAAAGTCGATACCCGCATCGGGATTTATGACTGGGAACGGCAGGTCAAGCAAACCGTATTGATTGACCTGGAAATTGCGGCCGATGCCCGCAGTGCTGCACACAGCGACAAGGTGGAACACACCATCAATTATCAGACCGTCTGTCAGCGCCTGGTCAGCCACATCAGCGCCTCCGAGGTGGATCTGGTGGAAACCCTCGCCGAGCAGATTGCCGACATCATTCGGGGTGAATTTGCGGCCCCCTGGGTGCAGGTGACGGTGCACAAACCCGCCGCCGTGCGCGGAACACGGGACGTGGGCGTCCGCATTGAAAGGGGTTCGGTCAGCTAACCCCCCACCGTCAATTCAGGCCGAAGCAGTCTCCGTACAAATCATGATCATCGGCCCGGGTGATGGGTACTTCCAGGCGGTCGCCGACCTTGAGGCCGCTGGCATTTTTGAGGTGCACCACGCCGTCTATTTCCGGCGCATCACTGCAGGAGCGGGCCAGAGCCCGGCCGCCGGGTTCCAGGGCATCAATCAGTACCTCGCGGCGTCGTCCCACATGGCGCTGCAGGCGCGCACGGCTGATGCTCTCCTGGACCCGCATGAATTCGGCACGACGTTCTTCCCTGATGGCTTCGGGGATGGCTCCCGGCAGGGAGTTGGCGGGCGCCCCCTCCACCGGCGAGTAGGCAAAACAGCCGACCCGGTCCAGTTCGGCCGCGCGCAGAAAATCCAGCAGCTCGGCGAATTCCGCTTCACTCTCACCCGGAAAACCGACAATGAAGGTACTGCGGATGGTGAGATCCGGCACCTCTTGCCGCCAGCGCAAAATCCGCTCCAGGGTTTTCTCGGCGGCAGCCGGGCGGCGCATGGCCTTGAGAATCCGGGGACTGCCATGCTGCAGGGGTACATCCAGATAAGGCAGGATTTTTCCTTCCGCCATGAGAGGTAAGAGGGCGTCGATATGCGGGTAGGGGTAGACGTAGTGCAGGCGCACCCAGACGCCGAGCTCGCCCAGGGCCGCGCAGAGTTCGGTGATACGGGTCTTGAGAGGCCGGCCACCATGAAAGGCCGTGCGATATTGGCGGTCCACGCCATAGGCTCCGGTATCCTGGGAAATCACCAACAGTTCCTGCACTCCGCTGGACACCAGCGCTTCCGCCTCCCGCAAAATATCGCCGGGTTCGCGACTGACCAGTTTGCCGCGCATGCTGGGAATGATGCAGAAACTGCAGGACTGATTGCAGCCTTCGGAGATTTTCAGGTAGGCGTAATGGGCAGGGGTCAGGCGCAGGCCTTGCGCCGGTACCAGGTCGGTGTAGAGGTCATGGAGGGGCGGCAAGGCTTGGTGAATCGCCGCCATTACCGCCCCGGACTGCTGCGGGCCGGTGACGGCCAGCACCTTGGGATGGGCCTGGCGGATGAAATCGCCATGATCCTTGGCCCCCAGGCAGCCGGTAACCACCACCTGGCCGTTTTCATTCAGGGCCTCGCCGATGGCCTCCAAAGACTCGGTGACGGCCGCGTCGATGAAACCGCAGGTGTTGACCACCACCACATCGGCCTCGGCGTAATCCCCCACCAACACATAGCCCTCGGCCCGCAACTGGGTGAGAATGCGCTCGCTGTCCACGGTGGCCTTGGGACAGCCGAGGCTGACGAAGCCGACTTTGGGTGTTTGTGCTGCGCGGCTATTCAAAAGGTATTACTCACGCTGACGACTCCGGGGACGGCGCCGACGATGCGCTCCACCACCTGTTTGAGATCGATGACGGCATTGGGGCAGCCTGCACAGGCACCTTTCATGCGCACCCGGACATCCCGCTCGATGATTTCCACCAGTTCGATGTCACCGCCGTCGCGCATGAGAATACGCCGCACGGTTTGCACCGCTTCGCGGACGGCTTCGGGATCGGGCAGGGGGTCGTCCGGTCCATAGCGTTTCTGGCGGTCCAGTCCCCGGGCGGCCATGGCCTGGGCGTGGGCAATTTTGGCGGCCGCCAGGGGGTCCTGTTCTTCCAGGGCGTCCAGTTCTGCTTCGCTGTAAAAGCGGATAGGGGTTTTCGTGCTCATGAGGATCAATATAACATGCGCCCGCCATCGACGACGAGGTTGTGGCCGGTGGTATAGTGTGCGTCAAAGAGCAGGTAGGCTACGGCAGCGGCAATATCCTGTGGATCGCCTACGCGTTTGAGGGCGTTGCGCTCCAGCAGTGCCTGCCTGTCTCCATCGGGAGGATCCTGATTTTCTGCCCAGAGCACCACCCCCGGAGAGACGCTGTTGACGCGAATCTCCGGCCCCAGTTCCTTGGCCAGAGAGCGGGTCAGAGCCAGCAACCCCGCCTTGCTGACGCTATAGGGCAGGTAGGAGCGCAGGGGAATCTCCCCATGAATATCGCCAATATTGACTATGGCACCCTGACTGCGGCGTAAATGGGGTGCCGCCGCCTGGGTGAGGAACAAGGGGGCACGCAGGTGGATGGCTTCCATGCGCTGCCAGTCCTCCAGGGTGATTTGGGCAAAGGGTGCCGCCTGATAAATGGAAGCATTGTTGACCAGACCATCCAGTTGCCCGAAATGGGCAAAACCTGCCGCAATCAGCTTCGTGGGGAAGCTCGCATCGCTCAGATCGCCCTCAACCAGCAGACATTCACGGCCATGTTGCTCCTGGACTGCGGCGGCCAGGGCTTCGGCCTCCGTCCGGGATCGCCTATAATGCAGGATCAGATGGCAGCCCCTGGCTGCCAGATGTCGGGCGATGGCAGCCCCGACCCTGCGGGCGGCGCCAGTGATCAGGACAACTTTTTCAGGTGCTTTCAAGGGGGTTCCATGCGCATAGAGCGTCCCGATTTTTTAACCTATTCCCAAGGGGGGCGCAAGGTCGAGCTGCCGCTTCCGGACGCTGCGGCGCAGGCTCACTCTGCACGATTGCTGGAGCGGATTCGTGCGGCCATTGCGGAGGCCGGAGGCGTCATTTCTTTCCGCCGCTACATGGACATGGCCTTGTATGCCCCCGGCCTGGGGTATTACATGGCGGGGCAAAATCGTTTGGGTGCGGATGGAGATTTCGTCACCGCTCCGGAAATGGGCTCGGTGCTGGCCAGGGTTCTGGTGCGGGTACTGACGCCACTGCTGCAGAGTGAAGCCAGCAGTGACGGCATTCTCGAATTCGGCGCGGGCCGGGGCGCTTTGGCACAGCAGATCCATCAATGTCTGCCGGAAGTGCCCTATACCATTCTGGAGCTGAGTCCGGACCTGCAGGAACAGCAACGCACCGCCCTGCCCGGTCTGCGCCATCTGCAGCAGCTTCCCGAACGGTGGCGCGGGGTGATGCTGGCCAATGAAGTGCTGGACGCCATGCCCGTGCGCGTCGTGGAGCGCGATGCCGGGGGTCAGTTGCGGGAGCGGGCCGTGCGCTGCAATGGTGAAGGGCTGGAATGGGATTGGATGCCCGAGCCTTATGCAGAAGCGATCGACCCCGGCCTCACGCCGCTTTTGATGGCGGAATGGCCTGAACATTACCGGACCGAGCTGCATCCCCTGGCCAGCGCCTGGCTGCGGGAAATAGCCACGTGCCTGCAGGCGGGCGCGTTGATATTGATGGATTACGGTCATGAAGCGGGCGAGTATTATCATCCCCAACGGCAATCCGGCAGTTTGCGGGCCTACTATCGCCAGCACTGGCTGGATGACCCGTTTTATTGGCCTGGCCTCTGTGATCTGACCGCCCATGTGAATTTCAGCGCCCTCCTGGAAGCGGCGCCAGACCTGGGGCTGGAAGTGCAATTTTACGGCAATCTGGCACGCTTTCTGGTGGAGCATGGCCTTGCTGAAGTCTATGCCGAGCTGACCGCAGGACTGGATACCCAAGGCCTTTTGGTCCTCAATAACGAAATCAAGCGCCTGACTCTGCCCCAGGAGATGGGGGAAAGCTTCAAGGTACTCATCCTGCACAAGAGAGCATCTGCATGACCATACACATTTACGGCATTCGCCACTGTGACACCATGAAAAAGGCTTTTGCCTGGCTGAATGCCCAGGGTTTGCCTTACGATTTTCATGATTACAAAAAATCCGGCGTGGACTTGGCCGATTTGCAGCGCTGGGCGGCCCTGTGGGGCTGGGAGGCGCTGATCAATCGCAAGGGGACGACCTGGCGCCGCTTGCCGGAGTCTGCTCGCGACTGTCCGGACGCAGCAAGCGCTTTTGCCTTGATGATGGCCCATCCCAGCCTGATTCGCCGCCCCATTCTCATCCGCGCGGATAAGTGTCTGCTGGGCTTTGACGCCGAGGGCTGGCAGGCGTTTTTTCAGGGTGGCGCCTGATCCTCGGATAAAGGCGACACAAAGCACCCTCACCTATTGCCGCCATGAGCTCCTGCACATTTGCGGAGGAGGCTCTGTCTGCGAGCAGTTATATAACGCGGGAGTAGCGGACCGCCTTGTGTGGGAGGTAGGCGTCAAAAATCATGCAGACGTGACGAATCAGCAGGCGACCCTGGGGCGTTACCTGCAGATTATCTGAATCCATCTGAATCAGCCCGTCCCTTTCCAGCCTTTCCAGTGCGGGCAGGCAGTCGCGAAAGTGCGTGTGGAAATCTATGCCGTACTGCTGCTGTAACTGCGTATAATCCAGGCGAAAATCGCAGGTCAGGCGGTTGATGACATGGCGCCGTAAAATGTCCTCGGTACGGAGTTGAACACCCCTTTCCACCGGCAAGTGCCCCTGATCCAGACGCTCTCCCCAGACATCCAGGTCCTTGATGTTCTGACTGTAAGTCGGGCCGACCATGGCGATGGCGCTCATGCCGAAGGCCAGCAGGTCACTCCCAGCGTGGGTGGAGTAGCCCTGAAAATTACGATAAAGCGTTCCTTCCCGTTGCGCCAGGGTCAGCTCGTCTTCGGGCAAGGCAAAATGATCCATGCCAATATACACATAACCCGCTTCCTGGAGCGTCGCAATGCTTTCCGCCAGGATGCGCAGCTTGTTTTCGGGAGAAGGAATGTCCGCATCGAGAATGCGTTTTTGCGCGGGGAACCGTTCGGGGAGATGCGCGTAATTGAACACCGACAGACGATTGGGCCGCAGGGCGATGACCGTGTCCAGGGTGGCGGCAAAACGCTCCGGCGTTTGCAGGGGTAGGCCATAAATCAGATCCAAGCTTACCGAACGAAAACCCAGGGAGCGGGCCTCGGCGATGACCTCCGCTGTCAGCGCCAGGCTTTGTTCCCGATGCACGGCTTTTTGCACTGCCGTATCCAGATCCTGCACCCCGATGCTGATCCGGTTGAATCCAAAATCTCTCAATAAGGAAAGCGTGCCGGGTTCCAGAGCACGAGGATCGATTTCGATACCATATTCACCCTGATCATCGGCCAGGAGCCGAAAATGGCGGTGGATGCTTTCCAGCAGCGTGCGCAAGTCCTGCTGGCGCAAAAAAGTGGGTGTTCCCCCGCCAAAATGCAGTTGCTCGACGGGCCTGTTGGCATCCAGATGGTTCAGATACAGGACCATTTCTGTTCCCAGCCGCGCCACATAAGGGCTACCCCATTCGTGATGGCGGGTGACGACCTTGGTGCAGGCACAATAAAAACAGAGGTTTTCGCAAAAAGGAATGTGAAAATACAGAGACAGAGGCTTTGCCTGCGTGTTGGAGTCCTGCAATGCCTGGATCAACTGGGTTTCGCCAAAGTCGCTGTGAAAATGGGGTGCGGTAGGATAGGAGGTGTAGCGCGGTCCCGCCTGATCGTAGCGACGGATGAGATCGGCATCAAAAATGACCTTTTGTTCGAGCGTGGACGGCATGGTGAAAGCCCCTATCTGGCAAGCATCTGGTTCAGATCATACCCCCTGAATATCTTTTACTCCAGGGAGGTTGGCCGCCACGCTGGCCCGCACTTCGGCGAGAAAAGCCTGCATGTGCGCCTGTCCGGCCTGTTCCGTTGTGGTCGCGGCCTGCAGGGTCTGCCAGAGTCCTTGCGGGCCAAGGGGCAGGGCACGGACGTAGCCTTTGTCTCCGTAATTGCCTACCGCCCAGGCGGGCAGGGCGGCAATACCTTGCCCGGAGGCCACCAGTTGCAAGATGATGACGGTCAGTTCGGCATGACGCCGTCGCCAGGGCTGAATCCCGGCTGGTTGCAGAAATTCCCGAAACAGATCCAGACGCCGATCCTCTACTGGATAGGTAATCAGGGTCTCTTCGAGGAAGTCCTCGGGCTCCAGAAACGCCCGACCGGCCAGGGGGTGACGGGGATTGACCAATGCCAGCACCTCGTAGGCGAAGAGGGGATGGAGGACGATATCCGCCGCCATGGCGTCAGGGGTACTGAGCACGGTCAGGTCAGCCTGATGGCTTTGCAGCAGGGGGAGGGGATCTTGCTGGAATCCCGAAACCAGGTCCATCTCCACGCCCGCCCAGTTTTCCCGAAAACGATCCATGGCCGGCGTCAGCCAGTCAAAACAGGTGTGACATTCCACCGCAATGCGCAGACGGCCGCTGTTGCCCAGCGCCCGGCGTTTGAGTTCTTCCTGCAGTTGGCGCACTCGGGGCAGGACTTCCCGCGCTGCGGCCAGCAGCTCTTCACCGGCCGGGCTCAGCCGTAACTGACTGCCCCGTTCGCGATCCAGGAGATGCACACCGAATTCTGCTTCCAGACCGCGCAATTGATGGGACAGAGCGGACTGGGTCAGGTGCAGACGCTGTGCTGCAGCCGCCAGACTGCCGAACTGGGCGACCGCTTCAATGGTGCGCATATGGCGGATTTCAATGGGCATGACCTGCTCGACTCAGAAAGTTTTCAGCGCCCATTGTCCCACGATCCCTGCATTCTGCAAGATAATCCATCACTCATCTGGATACCTATGGCGACCGGCGCGGGGAGGGGCGCAAGACTTTCCATGGGTCTCCACTTTGCGCCGTGTTCAGTAATAAACGATATATTTTATGGGGTATGACGTCATAAAAGGTTCATAAAACTGTCATCATCTTGTCACATTGCCCCGTTAATATGCCCACAGTGTTGCAAAGAACCCTAAAGAGAGGAGGTCACATGTTGAAGAAAAACCGCGTTGCCGTTGCATTGTTTGCCGCCCTGAGTGGCTTTGCTGCGGTCGCTCACGCCGATACCCGTTCCACGGGAAACACCCTGGCGGATTTTTTCATGCACAGCAAGGTGGATGGGCAGATTCGTTCTTACTATTTTGATCGGTTTTTCGGGAAGAATGCCACCAATCTCAGCGCCTTTTCTCTGGGTGGTTACATTAATGTGCATACCCCTTCCGCAGCAGGTTTCAGTGCTGACGTCGGTTTTTACACGGCCAACAGTCTGGGGGCCAATCGGACCAACCCCGATGTGACACTGATGGGCACGACCAACTCCATCAATGCCTTGGGTCAGGCCTACCTGCAATATGCCATCCCGGATGTCGTGATGATTCGCGCGGGTAATCAGGAAATCAATACCCCTTTCGTCAACGGTTCTGACTCCCGGATGATTCCCGCCACCTTCCAGGGCATTTTTGCGCAAGTGACGCCTTACTGTGGCTGGAACATCTACGGTATGCGCATGTTCCGCTGGAAGAGTCGTACCTCCGGTGATTATTACCGTGACAACTTGTACTATCCCACTAAATTTGATGGTGATCCCATTTATGGTGGTGCGGCTGACTTGCCTCTCAATGAGCCGGCCTCTAATGGCATTCTGGCGTTCGGTACGAGCTACAAGCGATATGGTATTGATGCCCAAGCCTGGTACTACAACTTCTATAATTTTGCCAACATGTTCTATGGTGATGCCAGCTATACCCTGAAAACCGGCATGGGACTGAATCCTTTCCTCGGTGGACAGGTGGTTCGTGAATGGGATGCCAATAGCCGTCTGAACAGTACCAATCCGGGTGTTGGCGAGATCAATCACTTCAAGGGTAACGGTGTCAACAGCACGGCCTGGGGTGTGAAGGGCGGTGTCGAATACAATCTGGATAATGCCATTCTGGGCAAGGGTGCCTTGACGGTCGCCTATAACGAAATTGAATACCATCCAGGCGCCATCGGTGGCGGTGCGATCATTTCGCCCTATACCGTAGGTTATGCCACAGATCCCCTCTACACCACTTCCATGACTCGTGGTCTGGTGGAAATGGGCCCCGGTCATGGCTGGAAAATTGGCCTGAGTCAGCATTTTCTGGATAACAGTTTCTTGTTCCAGGCTTCCTACGCCCAATACCAGTTACAGTCCGCAGGTTATGCCAATGATATTTATGGCGACCTGACCTACTTCCCCAAGGGTTTTCTCAAGGGTCTGTCCATTCGCGATCGGGTAGATGTGGCGCATGGCGATCTTTCGACCGGCTACTTCATCTATAACCGCGTGATGTTGACCTACGCATTCTAAGCAGGCACATGCTACCAAACATAGGGAGAACAACGATGATTGCCAATAAACAGGTATTGCTCGCCGTAATGGTGATGGCGGCGGCCGGCTGTGCCGAGGCCCCCTTTCAGGGCTGCCCGGCGCACAAGGCGCCGGTTGCCGCCCCTGTGTCTACGCCGGCTCCTGCACCCATGCCCGCCGTTGCCCCGGCCCCCATTGCGCCGGTACAGCGGACCATCCTCCAGAGCAAGCCCATTACCATCACCGGCATCAATTTCAAGCTCAACTCTTCCAAGTTGATGAGCCATGACATCAAGGTGCTGGACGAAGTGGCGGATTTCGCGCAGAAGCATGACAGTGCCGTCCTGGACGTCAATGGTTACTGCAGCAAGGTGGGCAGTTATGCCTACAACCAGCGACTGTCAGAACAGCGTGCCGAAAGCGTGGCCCGTTATCTGGAAGCTCACGGCGTGTCCCGTTCGCGGATGGTCCTGAAGGGCCACTCCTACGATGACCCGGTGGCCAGCAATGCGACCCCCCAGGGCCGTTTTGCCAACCAGCGGGTGGAAATCAATTCGACCATTCAAGTGGAAAAAACCGTCAACTAAAGGTCAAAGAACATCTGAACTGTAACGGCCTTCTGCTAATGTAAAGATTTACCTCTGCAATGCTTCATGGCATTGCTCCTCCTCTCCTCGCCCCGCTCTGCGGGGCTTTTTTCGCCAGACCATCCAGGCTATTGGGGAGGAGTTGCTGAAGCACCTGTTCAGGGAGTAGGTCTTCCATACAGCGATGATGCTTGAGGGGGCATTCCCTTTTGCCACAGGGGCTGCAGGAAAGCCCGAGGCGCAAGGCCACAGCCCCACGGGATAATGGCGGTGTCATGTCCAGGGGGGTCGAACCATACAGGGCAATGACCCGGCTCCCGACGGCACCGGCAACATGCATCAATCCCGAATCATTGCTCACGGTGATTCTGGCCAGAGAAAGCAGGTCGATGGCTTCGACCAGAGTGGTTTTTCCGCCCAGATCGCTCACTTCTGGCACGGCTGTGGCGATGGCCTGGGTGATTTCTATATCCTTCGGGCTGCCAAATAGCCAGACCGACCATCCTGCCTGAATCAATTGTTGCGCCAGGCGAATCCAGTGACGGACTGGCCAGCGTTTGGCCGGACCATATTCAGCGCCGGGCGCCAGGGCCACCAGGTTGGTATCGGGGCGTACCATACCCAGACGCCGCAGCGTTGCGCTCAGCGCGTGTTGATCCACCATCAGGCGCGGTTCGGGTAATTGGGTAGGTTGGGGTAGGCGCCGGGGCAGACCCAGGGCCACGAAACGATCTACGGTACGTGGCAGCCGTTTTTTATGCAGATGGCGGCGATCATTAATCAGTATTTTCCGGGCCTGACCGCCAAAGCCGGTGCGTACGGGAATCTGGGTCCAGTAGGGAACCAGCGCCGATTTCAGGCTGTTGGGCAAACAGATGGACCAGTCATATTCTTCTTTTTGGAGCTTTGCGGCGATGCTGCGTCGGGCCTTCCAGCCCAGCTTGCCATGGGGAACCTCCAGAGGAATGCAACGCCGCACTTCGGCCATGCGTGAAGCCACAGGCAGGCTGGCTGGTGGGGCGAGGACATCAATGTGCAGTTTGGGCCAGCGGCGGCGCATGACCTGCAGCAAGACCTGGGCCATGACCATGTCTCCCACCCAGGCAGGCCCGATCAGCAACAGGCGGGCGGGCTCATAAGCCCGGGCCAGGCGGGTATTATGGGCGGCAAAAGCTTCATCATCGGCATAGGGAGGTTCGACCTCCGCAAGTAAGGCGACATCCTCACTCACGTTTATTTGCCCAGCAGCATGATCAGGGCTTCCGCTGTAATCAGAATAATGATGATCCATTCCAGAATGGTTTCCCGATGATGGCGACTGGCCACGATCATGATTTCCAGGCCTTCATGAATGGCATCGAGCTTTTCATCCAGCGCCCGAAAGCGGCTGGTGAGTTCCAGATCAGCGGAGAGCTCCTTGGACAACATTTCCAGCCCTGGCGTTTCCCAGACAATATCGGGATTATCCAGCACGGCAAGGCGCGACAGGATTTCCGTGCGGGTTGCCGAGGTGGAGGCCAGAAAGCGCAAGTGGCCGCTGCGCCAACCGGGTAGACGGCCCGTGCGGGTGACTTCCGAGAGCAGATTCAGGGTGGTTTCCAGCAAGGCTTCAACGGCTTCTTCGTGGAGTTCCAGGGCAAGACTCTGGGCCAGGCGCAGGGCTACCAGGAGAATGCGCTCTTCATCCAGATATTTGAGGGTCACCCCATCACGTCCGACGGCATCACGGTCACCGGTCTTGATGTATAATTCATCGACTTTCGGGTTGCTGATGGCGGTAAATTCTGCCTGCACACTGGCGATGATTCTCGCCTGCAAGGCAGGTCTCGCCCCAAAAAAACAGAGCACACCGGAACGGAACATGGCGACCCAGGCATCGCCATCGCGGAGCAGGCGGTGGGCCGGAGTGTCATTCACAATATCCATGTCAAAGGTTTCAGACCAGCTTTTCAGGGCAATATGACGGACGGGTTGAATCGCGTGAAGAATGCCACCCATGCCATTTATCCTTCCGGAAGCAGTTTGCCCGGATTCAGGATATTCTCCGGGTCGAAGAGTTTTTTGATGGCGCGTTGAATGGCCAGGTTTTCCGGGCTGAGTTCCAGGGGCAGAAAATCCCGCTTGCTGGTGCCGATGCCGTGTTCACCCGAGAGGGTGCCGCCCAGTCTGAGTACGGTCTGGAAAAGTTTTTGCAGACCTTGCTGCGCATGGCGCATTTCCTCGCGCTTATTGGGATGAACGAGGAAATTGACATGCAGGTTACCATTTCCCGCATGCCCAAAGCTGACAATATGCAGGGAATTTTCCTGGGCAATGCCTTCGATGGCTTCCAGCAGCTCGCGCAGACGACTGACGGGAACCACCACGTCTTCATTGATTTTCAGGGGGGCCATGGCCTTGGTGGCCGGAGACAGGGATTTGCGGGCGGCCCAGAGTGCCGCCGTGGCTGTGGCATCCGTGGCTTCCAGGGTTTCCAGATGGCCCTCACCGGCCAGTGCTTGTTGCATGGCGAGCAATTGGGCGGGAATGGTTTCGCTGTCGCCATCCACTTCGACCATCAACAACGCCTGACTGGCAGCCGGCAGGTCCGTCGCCGCGCCCATGCTGCGGACCGCTGCCAGGGCGTGAGGATCCATCAACTCCAGGGCACTGGGAGTATGCCGCTGGGTCATGATCCGTTGCACCGCCGCGCAGGCGCTGGCGGTGCTCGTATAGGCGGCGCGCAGAGTGGCTTTGGCCATGGGCTGGGGCAGCAGGCGCAGGGTCACTTCGGTAATCAGTGCCAGAGTGCCTTCACTGCCCACCAGCAAACGGGTCAGGTCATAGCCTACCACCCCTTTGCTGGTGCGGACGCCGCAGCAGAGGGTTTCGCCGCAGCCGGTGACGGCGCGCAAGCCCAGCACATAATCCCGGGTAACCCCGTACTTGACCGCATGGGGCCCTCCGGCATTCATGGCGAGATTGCCGCCAATCCGGCAGTAGGGGCTGCTGCCGGGATCAGGCGGATAAAAAAGCCCGTCCCGGGCCACCTGGGCATTGATTTCCGCGGTGATGAAGCCTGCTTCCACGGTAATGGTCCGGTCCATGGGGCTGTAGTCGCAGACTTTTTGCATGCATTCAAAGCTGATGACCGCGCTGCCAGGTACGGGCTGGGCACCCCCGACATTGCCCGATCCTGCACCTCGGGGGATCAGGGGTAAATGATGACGGCGGGCGATGTTGACGATGGCCTGTACTTCCTCATGACTGCGGGGAAACAGGACCAGGTCCGGCATGCAGCTTCCTGGTGTGTCATCGCGACTGTAAATCAAGAGGGTGTCCAGATCATCACGGACCCGCTCACTGTCGAGGGCGGCCCGCAAAGCCGGAAGGATGACGTCGATGCTCATGACCGCGACCTCCGGATTTTTTCCAGTAAGGCGCTGGTGCTGCGCTGGTGGCGAAAAGGAATGCTGAGTACCCGTCCGCCTCGGGCTTGCACTATGCTGGCCCCGACGATGCGTTCTACCGGCCAGTCGCCGCCTTTGATCAGTACATCGGGTTGCAGTTTTTGGATCAGTTGCAAGGGGGTGTCTTCGTCAAATATGGTCACGCAATCAACGGATTGCAGGGCGGCAAGAACGGCCATGCGATCGTCTTCCGGATTGATGGGACGGTCTGCACCCTTACCCAGCCGCCGCACGGAGGCGTCACTGTTGACCGCAACCACCAGGCAGGCCCCCTCGGCGCGAGCTTCGGCGAGATATTGGACGTGACCACGATGCAGGACATCGAAAACGCCGTTGGTGAAAACCAGGGGACGGCGATAGTCACAAGCCTGCTGGAGGGAATCCCAATCGCGCAGGATCTGCCCGGAAAAAGAGGATCTTGCCGGCGGATTGGGTGACGGAGTGTGCGTTTCGCCAAAGGTAGCATCAACCTCGGCACAAAGGGCGTGGATGAGCACCAGATGGACTTCCTGGATGCGGGCGGTACTGCTGTCGGGGACCCGCAGTTCAATGTCTGCCGAACCCAGAAGCCCAGCTATTTGTCCGCCATCCTTGCCAGTCATGGCCAGAATCCACATACCCTGGGCCTGGGCGGAGCGGATGGCCTGCAAGACATTTTCGGAGTTACCGGAAGTGCTGAAGGCCACCAGGCAGTCGCCGGGTCTGCCCAAGGCTTCCACCTGACGGGCGAAAACCTGGGCGTAGGAGGCGTCATTGGCAATGGCCGTCAGGACGCTGCTATCAGTACTGAGGGCGATGGCAGGCAGCGCCAGCCGGTTGCTCTCAAAGCGATTGACCAGTTCGGAGGCCAGATGCTGGGCGTCGCCCGAGGAACCCCCGTTCCCGCAGCTTAACACTTTTCCACCAGCCAGGAGGGTAGCAATCAGGCGGGTGCTGGCCGAGGCAAAGGGGGCAGCGAGAAGCTCTGCCGAGTGTTCCTTGCTGTGGATGCTGGCGCGCAAGGCCTTATCCAAGGGGTTATTCCTGATCATGGGCTGGGTACTCTGAAAGCATCGCGAATCCACTCCGGCGCTGCGTCGCCGTCAATGGCAATGACATCAAAGCGGCAAGGACGCAGACCATGCCGGGGATTGCGCAGCAAAAAAACTTCGGCCGCACGAATCAGACGCTGCTGCTTGCGCCGATTGACGCTGTCTGCGGCGCCGCCCTGCCGGTTGTGGGTCCGCTGGCGGACTTCCACAAACACCAGTGCCTCCTGATCCAGGACGATCAGGTCGATTTCCCCGGAGCGACAACGAAAATTGCGCCACAACAGTGTCAAACCCGCTTTCAGTAACAGGGCCAAGGCGCGATCTTCGCCTTGCTGACCGAATTGCTGGCGCGGCGAAGGCATGGTGTTCAGGATCCTGTTTTGGGAATCCCCGATAGGGGAACTATGGCACCATTTTCTATTTTCATCCAATCCATATCCCGCACAATGCGCCCTTCCTTGCCAAAATGCAGGGTGCCAGTGGCTCCCTCGATCGGTTGGCTGAATTTTTTGGCAAGGATCCTTTCGGCAAGCTGGTAGGCATCCAGACCAAAAGCGGCCATCCGCCATTGAGCAGCGCTGGCATCAGGCAGGGTGCTGTGGAGCAGGGCAGCGGCCTGGGGCTTGGTAGTGGCGGGCTGGATAATCCAGGGCATATCAACAGATGCCACGCCTGCAAGGCTTCCTGCATCGGCGGGGAGTGTCGCTCCATGCAACAGTGCCGGACTGAAAATCGGGATGTTGCTGTTGACGGCGCGGATGGCGGTTACTGCCGCACTGGCGTTTTGGGTATTGGCGACCAGAAATACAAAGGCGTGGGAGTCGCTGTTGCCGCTCAACAGTTGCTGGACCTGGCCGTTGAGGGAATGGCCAGGTAAATAGGTGGCGACACCAGCCACCGTCCCCCCCATTTTTTTCCAGGTCTGGATGAAATCGGCCTGAATGCTCGCGCCACTGGAATCTTGTGGATAAAGCACATAGACCTGTCGGTATCCTGCCCCATAGCCCTGTTCGGCAATCTGCCGGGCGGCCACATCCCGACCTAGACTGAAAACATACAGTCCCGGCTGTCGTACCCCGGCATCAGAACCCAGGGCAATCACCGGAGGATCTGAAGGTTTGCGGACCCCCACCACGGCATTGATGTCTTGCGGCAACCAGGGGCCAACAAATATCTGACAGCCTTCCTTCACCCCGCGTTCAAAGAGCACGGCCGTAAAACTCGGGTTGCCGGTGCTTTGCAGGAGTTTGACGGCTGGACCGGCCTTGAGTTGCGCGGCTGTTTCCATACCGGCACTGATGGCCTGGGAAAGTTCCGCATAGGGTCCAGTGGTGGGCAGGAGTGCACAGATGTCTCCGCTCGGCTGATTGCTGGTATCAGCCACGTTGAGTTCGTCATGACTGGAGAAATTGATGGGCGGGTGCCCGGGATGGGCGGCCATCCAGGCATCGATAGCGGCTTTGCGTTGCTCCGGATCAGGGTTGTGACGGCTGATCAGGGCGATGGCCAGCCACTCCTGAACCAGTGGGTTACCACTGCGTCCCTGCCAGTTTTGAATGCGTGCCGATGATACGGAATCGAGCAGGGCGTGAATGCGCTGGTGATTTTTGGAGATGGCTGGGCCGCTGAGCAAGCTGTCTCTTTCTATCAAAAAGTTCAGGGCGGTCAGTTCATGGCCTTCCTGGGTGTACAGGGTGGCCAGCGTCCCCATGGCTTCAGCGCGGACATTCTGGGGAGTGCTGGCGATGCTCAGGAGTTCTTCCAGGTTGCCTTTGGCCCGGGGTGTCTGTCCCTGGTCCATCAATCCCTGGGCACGTATCCACAGGGCTTCACCGCGCAAGGTATTATCCCCCTGTTGCAGGCGGAGCACTTCATTGGCGAGGAGCACTGCAACCTGGGGCTTGTTTCCCTGCAGGGAAGCTTCTGCGGCCTTGAGGAGATAGTGCAACTGGGCTTGACCCTGAACAGCTGCCGCCGCCTTGATATAGTCTTTGGCGGCTTCCAGGTCGTGACCTTCTGCAAGCAGGATGTCGCCCTGGTGGGCATTGGCGACTTCAGGAGGATTTGTTGCAGTAACTGACGGAGCCGGGGCCGGACTGAGCACGGGCGTCGTCTTGTGTGGCATACTCGCGCAGGCGCTCAAAGCAGCGGCGAGCGTGAGTGTCGCAGTCAGGCGCGATAAATGGAATGGGCGATCAGGCAGTTTCATGAGCAGAGTGTATGGAGAATAGGGCGATGGTTCAATGACTGAAATACGTTCGGGACGGCTGACGATTATCGCAACACCCATCGGTAATCTGGAAGATCTTTCGCCCCGGGCCGGGCAGGCTATTGCCGAGGCTGAACTGATTCTGGTGGAAGACCGGCGCCATGCCCAGCGTTTGTTCCAGCATCTCGGCGTGCAGCCCAAAACCATGGCCCTGCACGAGCACAACGAGCGGTCTTTGGCACCGCAACTGGCCCAGCGTATTGCCGAGGGTGGGCGCCTGGCCTTGCTCTCGGATGCCGGGATGCCGCTGATTTCCGATCCGGGTTTTCCGTTGCTGGCCCTGCTGCGCGAACAGCAGTTGCCGGTCACGGTCATTCCTGGTCCCAATGCCGCCGTGGCGGCCTTGTCCCTGTCCGGGTTGCCCAGTGATCGCTTCGTTTTTGAGGGATTTTTGCCCGCCAAGGCAGGGGCGCGGCGGGCGCGTCTGAGTGTGCTGAGCAATGAATCCCGCACCCTGATTTTTTATGAAGCACCCCACCGTATAGTCGCAACGCTCACGGACATGGCAGAAGTGTGTGGTGCCGAGCGACCGGCAGCGCTGTGTCGGGAACTGACCAAAATCCATGAGGAATGCCTGCGGGATTCTCTGGGCGGGATTCTGGAGCAATTGTCCCGGCATCCCGATAAGGTAAGGGGAGAAATGACTCTGGTGCTGGGTGGGGCACCTGAACGGAACCCTGGGGAGACGGAAGCCGATCGCTGGTTAACCCCGCTCCTGGAAGAATTGCCCCTGACTCAGGCGGTGCGGATAGCTGAAGCCCAGAGCGGGTTGGCCCATCGCATTGTATATCGTCGCGCCCTGGCCTTGACTTCCGGACGGGACCCCGTTTAAATACGCGCTCTTGGCCCAGGTAGCTCAGTCGGTAGAGCAGAGGACTGAAAATCCTCGTGTCGGTGGTTCGATTCCGCCCCTGGGCACCATATAAAACAATGGGTTGTAATTATATTATTGACAATCTTCTGCTCCTCAGGATGATGAAGCTTTCCAGACGGTGTTGGAAATAATGCGTGCCGAGGGGCTGAGCGCAAGGCCCTTTCTCAGACCCTGAAGAAACTCGGCGTCATACCGCCTCGCGGCAAAATCCACTGGGTTCAGCGGCCACAATCGATTAACCGTTTAAGAGATACCACCCCCCTGCAGTTGTGGGCGTTGAACACGCCCAGTGCCATTGACCCCTATCCCTGGAACTATGGCCCTGTAACGACGCCGACCATGTACCTGCTGGTGGGGCGATTGGAGTTTCCAGAGCAAAGCGATTTGCACTGGCCCGATGTGGAATGGCTGATCCAGGCTCAATCCGAAGCGTTGGGCTGGCCGGTAGAAGCGCTCGACGCTTGCGCGCCGTTGTCATTCCTTCTGGAAAAAGTCACGGATGAACCGGAATTCATGGAAGACCATTTGCTGGATATCACTTTCTCGTTCGTCGCAGCAGCCAAAAAACACCTTGCGGAAGAGCATCTTTCCGCAGAAGGCTGCACTGTTTTTCTGGATGAAGGATCCGACAACCGCATAGAAGTGGCCCTTTAGCCCCGGCACCAAAGCAAAACCTTGCTCTGTAGCATAGATTACGTGTCCGCCCAGTTAAATCGCGCCGAGGTCATAGAAAAACTCATACAGGTGTAGACCAACGATGGATTTTCTGTGGAAGAAGGAAGGTCTATGGCAACGCACCCGACCCTGCTGCATTAGACAAAGTGGTAGGCAAGATGGATTCAGGTTTCCCTGTTCGGATGAATCATTTTGGCGCGCATTCAAATGGAATGGTGACTGCGGCCTTTAATGATGTCACGGGTCGGCAATATGGCGCCATTCCAGGGTCGGCATAAAGGCGCCACTTCAGGGTCACCGTAATGGTGCCACCAGAGGGACCTTCGGGGTCTCGAACTTCTATGGGATCGGTTACCTTCCTCGCTTTTGGAGGGAACCATGAGCAACAGGAGATTCGAGATGTTTACGATTCGTCAGATTTTGGTGCGGATGCGCCAAGGCGACACCGACCGTAGTATCGCTCGCGCTGGACTTATGGGCCGCAAGAAGCTCGGGCTCTTGCGGCGCCAGGTTGCACAAAGGGGCTGGTTGGACCCGCAGCAGCCGTTACCCGATGATGGGGAGATGGCCGCAGCGCTCCAGCGGCGGCCGGAGGGCCAGCCGACGCAGTGCGTCTCCAGTCTCAAGGAGCATGAGGAACGCATCGCCGCATGGGTAGCCCAGGGTATCCAGGGGACCACCATCCATGCAGCCCTGGTCCGGCAGTACGGTTTCAGTGGCAGCTATTCCTCCGTCAAGCGGTTGATTCGTCAGGTGCGTGCCGCCGAAGCGCCGCGTGTCACCTCCCGGTTGACCTTCGCGCCAGGAGAAGCTGCCCAGGTGGATTTCGGTGCGGGGCCGCTGTTGGCCGACCCCAGAACCGGAGAGCTGCGCAAGACCTGGTTCTTCGTCATGACCCTGTGCTGGTCGCGGCATCAATATGCCGAGTTCGTCTGGGACCAGAAGGTGATGACCTGGCTGGCCTGTCACCGGCATGCCTTTGCCTGGTTCGGCGGCGTCCCCGAGCGGGTGATCATCGATAACGCCAAATGCGCCATCACCAAGGCTTGCATCAACGACCCGCAGGTGCAGCGGGCCTATGGCGAGTACGCTGAGGAATGGGCATTCCGGGTGGACCCCTGTCCCCCGCATGATCCGCAGAAGAAGGGCATCGTGGAGTCGGGGGTGAAATATCTCAAGCGCTCCTTTCTACCCTTGCGCGAATTCCGTCACCGTGACGATGCCCAGCAGCAACTGCAGGCGTGGGTACTTGGTGAAGCCGGCAACCGCATCCATGGGACGACCCGGCAAGCTCCCCTCAACCGCTTCGCCGAGGTCGAGAAAGCCTTGCTGCAGCCCTTACCGGAACATCCGCCGGAGATCTCCGAGTGGGCCCGGCCCAAGGTCCATCGGGATGGGCATGTCCAGTATGGACGCTGTTACTATTCCGTCCCTTTCCGTTTTGTTGACCAGCGGCTCTGGCTGCGAGCGACCCCTACCACCGTCCGGATTTACCAGGAACAGGAACGGGTCGCCACCCATCCCCGGCTCTTTCAGCCGGGCAGCTTTGCAACGGTCAAAGACCATCTGCCGCCCGAAGCCCAGGCCTGGCAAACCCAGGATATTCAGTGGTGCCGGCACAAGGCCGAAGATATCGGCCCACATTGCCATACGGTGGTCCACCAGCTCTTCGCCGACCGCCAACTGGTCTATTTACGCAGCGTGCAAAACCTCTTGCGGCTGGGCGGGAAGTACAGCCCCCAGCGCCTGGAGAACGCCTGTGCGCGGGCGCTGTATTACGGGAACGCCCGCTATAAAAGCATCGCCGAGATTCTGAAGAAAGGCCTGGATCAGGAGCCACTCCCCCTGGTCGATACCTCCGACAACAGCACCTATACGCGCGGTGGCCGTTTCCTGCGCGACAGCAAACACCTTTTCCATTGAGAGGCATCCCCATGCACACCCATGAATTACATTCCGCGCTGAAATCCTTGCGCCTGTCCGGCGTGCTGGAAACTCTGGAGGCCCGCAATCGCCAGGCCATCGACGGGCAACTCGCCTACACCGAATTCCTCGCCCTCCTGCTCCAGGACGAGATTGCCCGTCGGGACCAGAAGAAATTCGATACGCTCCTGCGTCAGGCCCGCTTTCGCAATCACAAGACCCTGGAGGATTTTGCCTTTGACCGCTTACCGACCCTCAACCGCAGTCTGGTGCACGATCTCGCTACAGGCCGCTATCTCCAGGAGAAAGCGTCCGTCCTCATCGTAGGACCCTGCGGCACGGGCAAGAGCCATCTCGCGCAAGCCCTGGGCCACTACGCCGTCCGTCAGGGAACCGATGTGCGTTTCCTCACCCAAAGTGAGCTCGTCGGCGGTCTGCATGCGGCCCGGGCCACCGGCACCCGGGACAAGGTCTTCCGGCAATGGGCCAAGGTGTCCCTCCTGATCATCGACGACTTTGGGCTCAAACCGTTACGGCCCCCTCACGACGAGGACTTTCACGACCTCATCGCCGAGCGCTACGAACAGGCTACGACCATGGTCACCAGCAATCTGGATTTCAGCGAGTGGGGAGACGTCTTCCCGGCCAACCGACTGTTGGGTGTGGCCACCCTGGACCGCCTCCGTCACGGGGCCTACCGACTCATCCTCGAAGGCGAGAGTTACCGCACCCCCAGACCCCTGCCGGAGTCCCCCAAAAAGGCGGTTGCCAAACACCCGAAAATCGACCAATCTTGACCCTGTTCGAGACCCCGATTTTGCCACTTTGAAATGGCGCCATTATGCCGACCTTCGGTGGCGCCATATTGCCGGACCGTGACAAATGATGTTGAAATGCTCGCGGAACTACTGATAGGCGGGTCAAGGCGCTGATGAAACAAGCCAAAGACGCAGGGCTGACGGAAATACACTGCATCGTATGCGATGCAGAGCAACAAGCCTGCAAAGTGGCAGCGGGCTAAGCCATGATCTCTTCCACCAGCAGCAATGTCGCCTCCCCCCAAGCCTTGGCCGTCACGGAACTCGCACAGGAATATGGGGTACGGTGTATACCGTGGAAGCAATTGGATCAGTCGCGCGGAGATGTCATGGAACGCCTATTTGACCTGCTCAGGGATGCGGGCGTCATGGGTATCATGTTTTATGACGACGACGCCACAGAGATCCCTTTTGTAGAGGTACGTCATTAATGAAAATGTTCACCTTGCGGATCGAATTAGAGGGCGTGGAGCCGCCCATTTGGCGGCGGATTCAGATTGATGCCGGACAAAGTCTATGGGAACTGCATCAGGTCATCCAGGTGGCGATGGGCTGGACGAACAGCCATATGCATGAATTTGTCATCAAAAAAGTGCGCTATCGTGAAACCACCGAAGAATCGGACGCCGAGAATGCCTTTTGGGGTGTCGAGGTCCGGGAAGAATCGGAGGTGACGCTGATGCAGGTCATCCATAGTCGGAGCAGGTTTTTATATGTGTACGATTTTGGTGATGACTGGCGGCATGTCATCAAGGTGGAAAAAACCGAAGAAGTCCCTGCGCCTCGACATGCCTGGGCATCCATCGTGGATGGGGGCCGAAATTGCCCACCTGAAGACGTGGGTGGCGTTTGGGGTTATCTGGAGTTGCTGGAAATTCAAAAAAGAGGCGCTCAAAACAGCGATGAAGCACTTTTCCTGGACATGCTACCCGAAGGATTTGATCCGGAGGTGTTTGATCTGGAAGAGACGCGGGCCATCATGGAGGAGTCTTTTGGGGAGTAACCACCCTGCGGAAAGGACTGAAATCTGACATATCGACGATCGCTTTCTGTCTGTGTTTGCCAGGTCCTGATCTGTGAGAGTAGCGGATGGGGGACGAAAGTTGCCACAGGGGCTCGTAGAGCAATGGAACAACCATAATATGTTCTGCCAGAGTCAGGGATTTTCTATATCGTCTTGCAGTATTATTTCGTAGTTCTGGCCACCGTAAAAAATGCCGATGATGGAAACCTGGTCATCGGCTACGGTAAAGGCGATGACCGTGCGCTTACGATAGTGGGTGATGCGCAGCCCCGGACGTACATCGTCGCGCAGGGTGCCGCGCAACGGGAATGAGCCGAGGCTTTCGCAGTAGGAGACGATAGACTCGGTGTAACGATAAGCCCGTGCCGGTGAAACTTCCGTCGCCAGATAGTGATACAGCTCGGCCAGCTGTTCCTCGGCTTCGGGAGAGAACACGACCGGATAATGGATCATGCTTTTGCGTGCTCTGCGGCCAGGCGAGCTCTGACCTGATCGGGGGTGAGTGCGCGGGAAGGATCGGCTTTGAGGGCGTCATAGGCGGGCCCGACCTGTTGGTAAAGCCAGGACTCGACAGCGCGATCCCGTGCGAGTAATGCCCGCAGGCCGTCGCGGATGACTTCGCTTTCGCTGGCGTACTCTCCGGTTCTGACCTTGGCCTTTACCACATCCGCCATTTCGTTGGGTAGGGTGATGCTCAGTTGTTGCGTGCTGCGCATAGCAGTTCTCCTGTCAAATCAGTAGGATTTAATCCTATCAAAATGAGCGGAGAAATCCAGCGATAGCCACTGTTAGCCCGATCCGCAAATGGGTGATCGGTTTGGACGTGCATCAGAACAAGATCTGCGCGTGCGCCATCGTCGAGCAGGCGGGCGGCAGTATCGGGGTGGAGCATCGCGAATTCGGTGGCTTCAAGCGCGACCGCCGGGCGTTGGCAATAAAGGCTATGCCCATGGTAAGCAAGGTGTTTCTCCCAACGCTTTTTTATGGGTGTAGCTGTGGCGCCAGCGGTAGGGGGCTTCTGCTGTTAAACAGGTTGTCAGCTTGCAGAGAAGGAGAGAGCGAAGCAAAGATAGGTAGTCCTCCGTCATATCCTGCGACGTACTGCATCTGCCGGAACAAGAGCGTGTACAATCAAACTCCCGTTAGAAAATGCCAGAGGTATTTGCACTGATGCCCCATGTGGATGATCTCTTGTCAGCCGTTTTGCCCCCGATTCGCGTCCTCGACTTTGGCCGGCAAGCAGCGCTTCGTTCCCAGGCTGTCTATCATGGGGTGGCAGAGGCCATGTCAGCAGATGGCAGCCCGGTGCTGTGTCTGGTGACGCCGCAGCATCCTTATGTCTGTATTGGGGCGCACCAGGCGGTGGAGCAGGAAGTCGATGAGGCTTACTGCGCTGCGCAAGGTCTGCCCGTGATCCGCCGGCATGTTGGCGGTGGTGCGGTGTACCTGGATGAAAACCAGCTCTTTTTCCACTTTGTGTATCCGGAACAACCGGGCATGTTGCCGGTCAGCCGCCTATATACGAAATTCATCGAACCGGTGCTGCGCACCTATCGGCGCTTCGGTGTGGAGGCGACCATGCGGCCCATCAACGACATTCACGTCCATGGCCGCAAGATCGGCGGTACGGGTGCCGCGACCATCGGTGAGGCCATGGTGATGGTGGGCAGCTTCCTTTTTGACTTCGATGCGGAACATATGAGTCATTGTCTGCAGGTATCTTCGGAGAAATTCCGTGACAAGCTGTACAACAATCTCCGTGACTACATTACTTCGTTCCGGCGCGAACTCGGTGATGCCGCGCCCGAACAGTCGGCCGTCAAGGCGGTTTTTCTGGAAGAAGTGGCGGCGACCCTGGATGTGCAGCCTTTGCGGGATGAACCTACGGCTAGGGAATGGGCGGCCATTGCCGAATGGGAGGATCGCCTGAACGACCCCGAATGGACCTATCGCCAGGGGCGGCGCTTTCGTGCCGGGCAGGTCAAGATTGCTGCAGGCACGCACCTGACGGAATCTTCACACAAGGCGCCCGGCGGGCTCATCCGTGTCCGCATGCTGGTCCGCGATGACTGCATTGCCGACCTGGAGCTGAGTGGTGACTTCACCTGCCTGCCCGAAAGTGGCGTAGAGAATCTGGCAAAAGGCCTGCTGGGCGCTTCGCTCGACCCGGCGTCTCTCCAAGACCATCTGAGTGCCGTACTCAAGGATTTGCAGCTCGATATGCCCGGGGTAACGCTGGAAGATTTATGGACGGTACTCCGGTGTGCTGCCGAGCCGCCAGCATGATTGCGGGTGGTATGGTTTTCCTGCTGAGGAAATAGACAGTTTCTTCTGTCTGCGGATATCTCGATGTTCATTCATCACGCTGCGATCCTTGATGGTGCTATATTCTCAGTAGTCGAGGAGCTTGAGGGGGCCATTTCCAGTACAGTAGCGGTACACCACCGCCGCCAGCGGGAAACTTGTCAACCCAACGAAAACCAAACAGGAATAGAAGGTTACGGCAACGAGCGGTGACACCCTTTAACAGGGAATCGATCTTGGCGGAATCCCCAGCCAGGTGTTCGGGCGCCAGATGCGCATAGCGCCGGACCATTTCTATCGATTCCCATCCGCCCATTTCCTGGAGCCTTTCCAGCGGTGTGCCCGCCTGCACATGCCAGGAAGCCCAGGTATGCCGGAGGTCATGCCAGCGAAAATTACGAATGTTCGCTTTCTCCAGAGCCTTGGTCCAGGCACGGGTGTTGGTCTGCCGCACGGGCTTTCTCCGATAGGTAAATACCCGCTCGGGATGTTTGCCGGTTTGCCGCAGCACGATGACCATGGCCGTAGCGTTCAGGTTGACCCAGAGGCTTTGCGGCTTTAGGCCTGATCCGGGTGAATCCAGAACGACACAACGGCGACAACACAAACATCGCTAAATCATGGAGATGAAGTGAATCAACGAAGTAACGTAGCCAAATAGCTACAGCAGAGATGATCCGAGCAGGTTTTTTTCTAGCCGAAAGTCTTTTAAACAGTCAGAAGCCTTACCGGGAATGTTTTTTGCAGATGCTATCTGGCTTTGAATTTCCTATGGAGCATCACCATGAAACCGCTTTTCCATGTTTCACAGATCCCTGGTAGTGGAAGCCGGACGCCTTAGGAAGACAGGATGCGAGGAATACAGCATTTTTACTTGATTGTAGGCACGTTACTATTAAACGGGTGTGCCTCAACCATGGTCGCTCCGTCATCGATACATGAGCCCATCACCGATCAGGCAAGTTCGTCTTTGTCACATTCTCCCGTTGCTGTCTTGTCAGTTCCCACGGGTCCAATCCAGAGGGCATCGGGCTTAGAGCGCGATTGCCAGCAGTACCAGGTGCGAGCTCGTCAATTGCAGCAAAAACTGACAATACGGCCACACTCTAGTCTTTTGATGGATGATCTTGATCAAATCCAGGCGGTAGTAAAACCATTATGCGCCGCACCAGATTCTGGAACGCCCAATCCTGTTGCCCGACAAGAACTTCGCCGAGCAACGCGGGACGTGGAACAGTTATCCAAATCCACTTCTTCATCCACGCCTTAAGAAAAAATATCCACATGTTATCCACGATCAATTGCAAATATGGCCGTCATAGGTACGGGACAAAGAGCCTGCTGATTGGTTTTTGCCTGATGGCTTCGGTCGGCTGTGCCAATATGAGCCCCACCGGGCCTGAGTGGAGGTGCCATTGACGCTGCTGGCGGTGCGGTGCTCGGTGCTGTCGAATGATGTAGAACACGCCCCATTTCAGCAACAACTGGGGCGTGTCGTTGCATGGCCGGTTCACACAAAAAAGTGATTGGCTTTTAGCTGGCGAACCCTCTTGCGGAACAGGTCATGGCGGGGGTGGTGGAGGTGGCGGACCGGGTTGCTGATAATAACCACCGGGACCCGCTGGCCCTCCCGATGGTGGCGGTGCGGGTTGCGCATAGTAACCGCCGGGTCCCGGCGGTGGTCCAGGAGGGTAGGCATAACATCCTCCTAACGCCGCCAAAGCACCCAAAAATACGATATATAAAGCAAAGTGCCACACTTTACGGATCGTCAGGTACTGAATTTTATGCAACATGCGATTCTCCTGTAATAAGGGATCAGTTCTCTTGATCACTCGAATAAATAATTCATGGGTATTGATATACAAAGCGTTCATATCTCCTTTCCGCCTTGCGGTCATGTTTTTCCGGATTGTGCAGTGCTTTCCAGTAACGATGATCAGCTTTACGTTCCTGTTTGAGCAGGCGCCGCTGATATTTTTCTGCACGTTGGCATGACTTTTTGCTGTACGAATAAGGTATTGCCGCAAACCCGGGATAGGCGGGGTAAGTTGCGCGTGGCGCATAGGCAGGTTGATCTATATTGAATGCTATTCCTGGTATCCACAATTTTCCCGTCAAAGAATCTGCGTGAACAGATGTCGGGATAATGAACGCCGCTGCAAGCACCAATGTGGCGGCAACGTGCGTATTCTGGCCCATCGTGGGCAGTCATTCTGAATGATCGTGGGCGGTGATTCTGGGCGATGGTGGGCAGTGATTCTGGCGGATCGTGGGCAGTTTGCGCGATTTTCCAGAATCGATGCCCACGATGCCAGAATGGCCTGCGGAAATTCCTCTGTGGAGTAAAAAACATTTTGGTCATTCATTGGCTTGAGCGGCATTCTGGGTCCTTTTTAGAGGAGATCCAGCATGCCCACACCGAGGATGACCATGAAAGCGATTATCGAGATCCTGCGATTACACGCCGCCGGTTGTAGCCAGCGGCAAATAGCCCGCGCCTGCGGATTGTCCAAGGGGGCCGTGGGCAAGTATCTGCAACGGGCGACGGAAGCCCAGATAGGGTGGCCTCTGTCGGAGGGGCTGACGGTCGTGGAGGTAGAACAGCGGCTGAACCCGCGCCGCCAGCCGCTCCCGGCGTCCCGGCCGGTCCTGCCCGACCTCGCGCAGATCCATACGGAATTACGGCGCAAGGGCGTGACCCTGCAACTGCTCTGGGAGGAGTATGTGGCCGCCCACCCGGGCGAGCGCACCTACCAGTACTCCCAGTTCTGTGTCCATTACCGCAGCTGGAAAGCCCGCCTCAAAACCAGCATGCGTCAGCAGCATGTGGCGGGCGAAAAACTCTTCATTGATTATGCGGGGCCTATGGTAGCGGTCGTGGACCCGGGCACCGGCGAGATCCGGCAGGCCCAGATCTTTGTGGCGGTGCTGGGGGCTTCCAGCTATACCTATTGCGAGGCCACCTGGAGCCAGAGTCTGCCGGACTTCCTGGGGTCCCATGTCCGGGCGTTCCGGTACTTCGGCGGAGTGCCGACTCTCCTGGTCCCCGACAATCTCAAGGCGGCGGTCACCAAGGCCTCCCGCTATGAACCCGAGATCAACCGCAGCTATCGGGATCTGGCCGGGCATTACGGGACCGTAGTGCTGCCGACACGCCCCTATAAACCCAAAGACAAGGCGAAGGTCGAGGTCGGCGTGCAAGTGGTGGAGCGCTGGATTCTGGCGCGGTTGCGCCACCACCAGTTCTTCTCGCTGATGGATCTCAACAGGGAGATCCGCCGCCTGCTGGAGGACCTCAATCAGCGCCCCTTCAAGCAGCTACCCGGCAGCCGCCACAGCGCCTTCATATCCCTGGAACAACCGGCCCTGCAGCCCTTGCCCGCACAGGACTATGTGTTTGCGGTCTGGAAAAGCGCCAAGGTCAGCATTGACTCCCATGTGGCCTATCAGGGGCATTTTTACTCGGTGCCCTATCGCCTGGTCAGTGCCCGGGTCGATCTGCGGGTCAGTGCCCGGACGGTGGAAATCTTCCACCAGCAACAGCGGGTGGCCAGCCATCCCCGCCAGACCCTGCAGGGGCGTTACAGCACCGTCCCGGAACACCTGCTCAAGGCCTACCAGCAACACCGGGAGTGGTCCCCGGGACGGCTCCTGAATTGGGCACTGTCCATTGGCCCTGCCACCCGGGACGTGGTGCGCTGGCAACTGGCGCGGCGCGCCCATCCCGAACAAGGCTACCGATCCTGTCTGGGCCTGCTCAGCTACTCCCGGCGCTATGGCAAGGAGCGTCTCGATGCCGCCTGTGCCCGGGCGCTGAAGATCGGTTCACCGACGACCCAGAGCATCCAGTCCATCCTGAAGCAGGGGATGGATCAGGTCCAGGAACCCGCGTCCCCAAGCACCCCCTTACCGACCCACGACAATATCCGTGGTCCCCATTACTACCAGTGATAGACAAGGAGTCTCCCATGTTATACCAACCCACCCTGCAGGCCTTGCGGCAACTGAACCTCAGCGCCATGGCCGAAGCCCTGGAAGAACAATCCCGGCTGCCCCAGGCCCAGGATCTCCCCTTCGAGGAGCGCCTGGGTCTGCTCCTGGATCGAGAACTGTGTGCCCGGGATCAGCGCCGCCTGACGCGCCTGCTGAAACTCGCCCATCTCAAGCACAACGCCTGTGTGGAGGACATCGACTACCGGGCCTCCCGAGGTCTGGAACGCGCCCGGATGCGCTCTTTGGTCCAGAACACCTGGATCCGTCAGGGCCAGAACCTCCTGATCACCGGCGCCACCGGTACCGGCAAGACCTGGCTGGCCTGCGCCCTGGGACAGCAAGCCTGCCGGCAGGGGTTGAGTGTCCGCTATCTCCGTCTCCCCCGGCTGTTTGAAGAGCTCCAGATCCGGCACGGGGACGGCAGCTTTGGCCGTTACCTGAACACCCTGGCCAAGATGGACCTGCTGATCCTGGATGACTGGGGTCTGGCCCCCATGCGCGGAGAGGACGTGCGTGATCTGCTGGAAATCATCGATGACCGGGTGAACCAGAAAGCGACCCTGATTACCAGCCAGTTACCGGTCAATCATTGGCATGACTATCTGGGCGAGCCCACCGTGGCCGATGCCGTCCTGGATCGCCTGCTGCACAGCGCCCACCGCCTGGAGCTGAAAGGCGAATCCTTACGCCGTCATCGGGACCCCGACACCACCCCCAAAGTTGACCCATCGTGACCGCCTGTGCTTAAAATCACAACGACCAAAATGTTCACTCTCCAGGGGTGCCCACGATCGCCAGAATTGGTGCCCATGATCAATAGAATACGCAGGCAACGCGCAGAGTTGCAGGGGGTCTGATCCCAGGAATTCTGATGGTGTTTAGTAGCATGCTTTTTCTCCTTTCAGAGAACGGACTGAATTATTTAAGCAATAAGCATTCCATGGCAGGAAACCGTCTTGAAGTTGAAACGACACCCGTGGTGGTTCCCGGTTTCAATGAAATTACAACAGGTTCGTTTTACCATGCAGGTATCCTGTAAAGGCGGTGTCGCGAAGGGTTGTCGTTAAAGAACAACGGATAAGCCCAGGGGTTAACTCAGTAGCACTGCGTTCCGTAAGCCTCGCAAAGCATTTTCATGGATCTGACGGCGCATGCCGCTGATTTCGGGAAGAAATTCGGTCAACCGGAACCTTTGGCATAAATTCTGCTGTCCAAGTTTCAGGTTTGTCAGTGGGCTTTTCCTGCTTTCTGACATAGTCCGAATGTCGGTCTGATGCAACGGTATGACTTATATGTCATATCGCCAAAATCTGTCTTTTCAGCAAACAAACAGGAGTGTTCAGATGATTCAGAAAAAACTATGGTTAACCGCATTGACTCTCGCAATCGTTTTACCGATAGGCGCCGAAGCATCCGTATATGGCGTCATGAATCAAGTCGGGGTTTCCGGCAATGTGCAAGGAGCCACCAACCGGTATGGGAACACCACCGGCGGATTGGGTCTGCGTGCCAGCCTCTACAATGGCGGATTGTTCGGCACAGCCAAATACCGTCACGAGTTCGGAGCCACCTATCAGGGGTACACCGGGGGCAATACCAATACGTTCGGACTCAAACTTGGCTATCTCTTCAATGCCAGCAACATCCTGGCCGTCGGACCCTATGTGGGGTACGAGTATAACCGTTTTGCACAGTCCAACAGCTATTATGACTATCACTCCTCGCTGAGCACCAATGGCCTGGGTGGCGGCCTGTATGCTGCGGCCGCATTGCCCGGTATCAATTTGACGGGATACATTGGTTATCTTGGTGGCATCTCTGAAACACAACATGTCTCTGGGCTTGCACCAACCACATTCAACAGGACATCGGACCTGCTGCAAATGGGAGTAAACGCATACTATCCATTGATGGCGAATGTATCCCTCTATGTGGGGTTGCACGATGATGATTTTACCCAGCGAGGAGCACCCAATATACTCCGGGGTGATGTGGGCTTAGGGATGCAGTTCTAACCATCTTATGGCTGGGGGCATCCAATCCCGCTGAGAGCGCACACCTTGAGTGGTTATTATGTAGTATCATGCCAAAAACACCGCCATCAGCAGGGTCAAAAGGCAAATGCACGATTCGGTAACAAGCCAGTAATGCAGGAGGTTTAAAATGTCCTATAAATCCCTTTTATTCCGTATTCCCGTTGCACTTGCCGGCGCTGGTTTGTTTTCTTGTTTTGTACCGGCTTCGGCCTCTCCTTTTGATATCAGCGTATTGTTGGGAGATATAGGCATCAATCTTGGCAATGCCGGGTGGCCACAGCAGTATGCATATTTGCAGCCTCCCGTTGCTTATGCCAGTTATTACAGTCAACCGCTCTATGCGCAGTACCTGATGTGGTACTACTACCCGCAGTATTATTATCAATACTATCCAGCGCCGCCGCCTCCGCCACCGGCGGGAGCACCGCCGCCACCGCCTCCACCACCCGGTGCACTGCCGCCGCCACCGCCCGGCACTTATTTTAATTACCTCGGGGTACAAGCACCCCCGCCTGGTCCTCCTGGCAGACCAGGCTTTGGGCCCCAAGGGGGACCACCACCGGCTCCGCCATTTGGCGGACCTGGATTCGGCCCACAACCAGGAGGACCTGGACCTGGTGGTCCCCAGTTCCAGCAAGGACCAGCGGGAGGGCCTCCGCAGGGACCACAATTTGGTCCGGGAATGGGACGACCACAGGGTGGACCTGGAAGGCATGGACCTATGGGCGGACCACCAGGACGACCTGGTGGATGAGTGGCCATTGGTCTACTTGGGCACGCACGCACGCCGTTTTTGAGTGCAATGATGTTGTACTGCTGCTCCTCCTCGGTAGAGAGTCCAAGTCCCTGGTCATCCAGCTCCCAATGGCGCTGCGGATATGCATAGGGAGAGTTGTGGATAGGTTTTTTTCAAAAAAAGGGTTTTGCATGGTTATTTATGGTCTGCGGCAGCCAAGCTTTGTCTCCTTTATAGCCTATTAAAGGGCCTGCTGGTGCTGGCGACCCAAAGATAGTCAGAGGCAGTAAAATTGAATTGATCACTAGTATTAGGATGCCCTTGGTGGTTTGTTCTGCCGCCCTATGCGCCAGAGTTCAACCCGGATGAATATCTGGATCGGGATTTTAAAATGGCACTGCGCATTGGAGCCGTCAGTACTGACGAGTTTTCCATTCATGTTCCGTAGGGGATCCACACGTTCTTGACCTGCACCGCTTGGCGGAGCATCTCCCGAACCTGCGCTGAATTGGTCTGCACCCAAGGCCACGACCGGTTCTCATGGGTCCATACACGTTTTAGATTCGATACAGACTCCACTATAACATCAGCTGCATACGCTGGTGCCCCGAAATACCAGAGACCATCGACATCGCCGTGTCCAGCAAGCACCATGGCAAGCTCGCGGGTGCGGCCAGTGACAATGTTCAGCACGCCGCTGGGCACGTCACTTGTGTCAAAGACTTGGTAGAGATCGGTCGCGATCAGCGGGTAGGCCGCCGAAGGGATCGCAACCACACGGTTGCCCATCGCAGCGGCATGCAATATGAGCGATAGAAAGCCTGCGAGTGGGGCGTTCACCGGGCAAACGATGCCCACGACGCCAAGTGGCTCGTGCAACGCCATGGTGACAACTCGGCCTGGCGGATTATGGACTGTGCCTTCATACTTGTCGGCCCACGCCGCTGCGGAAAATGCAGATTCTATACCAGCCTCGACTTCCAGAAACGCGTCCTTGCGGCTCGCGCCAGTCATCCGAGCGAGGCGGCTGGCGAACTCGTCCCGCCGCAGCATGAGATTTTCGCCAACATAATAGAGCACCTGCGCCCGCGCGTGACCATCCATGTGCTCCCACGCAACAGCCTTACGTGCCGCCTCCACCGCGTCACGCACGTCCTTTCGATCGCCGAGCGGCACCTCTCCGAGCAAACTACCGTCTGCGGCAGCGACCGACTCGCTGTAACCACTATCGGGCCGTTTCTGTTTACCGCCAATATAGAGTTTGGCTGTCCGATCGATGCCGTCGGAACGATCCGGCCCTGCAACTTCTGCTGCCCGCCACGTGCTTTCCTCAACCGCAAGCGGCGGTAGGTCTCGTATCCAGGCTGGACGTAAATACTCTGCCATACCCTCGCGCCCGCCTTCTCTACCATATCCACTCTCCCGATAGCCACCAAAGCCGCAGGCGGCATCAAAGCGATTGGTTCCGTTCACCCAAACCACGCCAGCCTTGACCTTCGCTGCAACTTCCAACGCGACGCCGATAGTCTCAGACCATACGCTGGCCGCAAGACCGTAGACCGTGTTGTTGGCAAGCTCGATCGCTTCGGCGGGCGTGCGAAACGTCATGGAAACGAGCACCGGTCCAAAGATCTCTACCTGCGCTGCGGACGATGCCGGGCTGACATTTGTGAGCAATGTAGGCGGAAAGAAGAGGCCGGTGGCTGGCGTCGTGCTGGCCGGTTGATGGCATTCAGCACCTTCATCGATTGCGCACGCGACAAGCCGGCGTATGCGCTCGAATTGCACAGGGGCGACAATTGCGCCGATATCGGTATTTTTATCGAGCGGATCGCCAAGGCGAAGGGTTTCCATACGCCGACGGAGTCTTGCATGGAAATCGTCGGCTACCGCCTCCTGCACCAACAACCGCGAACCGGCGCAACAGACTTCGCCCTGATTGAACCAGACGCCGTCCACAACCCCTTCGACCGCGGCGTCCAGATCGGCATCATCAAATACAATGAAAGGCGACTTGCCGCCGAGTTCCAGCGTGATCCGCTTTTCCGTGCCAGCGGTTTGGCGGCGAATCTCTCGGCCCACCTCAGTCGACCCTGTAAAGTCGACCTTATCGATATCAGGGTGGGAAACCAACGCTGCGCCGGTTTTATCCGCACCAGTCACGATATTCACCACTCCCGATGGCAAGCCCGATTCGATGCAGAGCTCTGCAAAGGCCATGGCGGTGAGCGGCGTGTATTCAGCGGGCTTCAGAACGACCGTGTTGCCCGCAGCCAGCGCCGGGGCGATCTTCCAGGCAAGCATTAGCAGCGGAAAATTCCAGGGGATCACTTGGCCGATGACGCCGAGCGGTTCTTGGCCAGGAAAAGCGTCGCCAAGTATCTGGGCCCAGCCTGCGTGATGGTAGAAATGGCGCACAACGAGCGGGATATCGATATCACGCGTCTCCCGAATGGGTTTGCCGGTGTCGAGCGTCTCTAGCACGGCGAGACGGCGGGCGTGCTTCTGCACCAATCGGGCCAGCGCATAAAGATGGCGCGCGCGCCGATGACCGGACAGCCCGGCCCAGAGAGGGAAAGCCTGCCGGGCCGCAGCCACGGCCGCATCAACATCCGTAGCGTCGGCCTCGACGCAACTTGCCAGCACCGCGCCAGTCGACGGGTTTACGGTCTCGAATAGCCGTTCGCCAGGGCGCCATGCGCCATCGACGAACAGATCGAAGCGTCGGTCATGGCGTTCGAGCCAAGCAAGCGTTTCTCGCGCATCCTCAGGGGCAGGACCATAGCTCATTGTGTTGAATGCCTCCAGAACGTCCATCGGCGCGGCCTCTCCTTAACTCATCGGGTGGCGGAATGCCGCCGAATAGTGGCCGGTGACGTGGTGTTCCAACTGGCGCTCAATATCGCCAAGCAGCGAGCTTGCGCCAAAGCGGAACATCCCCGAATCGAGCCATCGCACGCCCAACTCTTCGTGGATCATCGCGAGCCAATCAATTGCTGTGCGCGCGGTGCTGATACCGCCGGCGGGCTTGAAACCGACACTCATGCCGGTTTGTTCGTGGTAGTGGCGGATTGCACGCGCCATCACGAGGCCCACCGGGAGGTTCGCGTTGACCGTTTCCTTACCTGTCGACGTCTTGATGAAATCAGCGCCAGCCATCATGCAGACCAAGCTGGCACGAGCGACGTTGCGTAAGGTTGCCAGATCACCGGTTGCAAGAATCACTTTCATGTGCGCGGGTCCGCAGGCTTCTCGGAAGGCGGCGACCTCATCGTAAAGGGCAGTCCACTCGCTTCGGAAGACATGGGCGCGGGTAATGACAATATCGATCTCCCTTGCCCCAGCCTCGACCGAGCGGCGAATCTCGGCAACCCGCTCGGAAAACGGCGACAGGCCTGCAGGAAAACCCGCAGAGACAGCAGCCACAGGGATCTCGCTACCCTCCAAAACACGGACCGCCGTCTCGACATAGGCATGATAGACACAGACTGCGGCCACCGTCAGGCCCAACGAATCAGCGCCCAATGCCTGAAGAAGATCAGTCCGCACCGGATTGCGTGCCTTATGGCACAAACGGCGTACACGCTCCGCCGTATCGTCTCCCGAAAGGGTGGTCAAATCGATGCACGAAATTGCCCGCAAGAGCCACGCAGCCTGGTATGCCTTTTTGACCGAGCGCTTCTTGGGGAGCGTAAGCGCCCGCAACTCAGCGGCAGCAGGATTAACACGCAGGCCGTTCACCCAGCCGATGTCGAGCGCGGTACCCCGATTATCGGGATGATGACGGGCGTGGGAATTCACGACACGACTCCAAGCAGTACGTCGACCTCATGACGCGCTGGCATTGCCGGTGACGTACCCGGCCTCGTGACTGAAATCCCCGCGACCGCGCAACCGAACTGCACGGCTTCCCGCAACCCCGCTCCCTGTGCAAGCGCAGCCACAAAGCCGCCGTTGAAGGCATCACCGGCGCCCGTCGTATCCCGCACCGGTCCGGCACGGAAGGCGGGAATGATACCCTCAAAAGATTCGCCACTGACATAGGCACCCGCTTCACCCAATGTGACAACCACGTTGCTGACGCCGCGATCACGCAAAACCCTAGCCGCCATCTTCGCGTCCATAACGTTGGTGACTGGCGCATCGACCAACATTGACGCTTCGTTTTCATTGGGGGTCAGGTAAGATACCAGTGGATAAACGCTTTCCGGCAGTTGGAGCGCAGGCGCCGGATTAAGCAGAACCGGAACGCGTGCCTCGGAGGAAATTTCCATCCCCCGCCGGCAAACGGCAAAGTCGAGTTCCAGTTGCGAAACGAAGAAGCAGGCGCCGGCGATTGCCGGCGATGCTGCCTCCACATCCGCCACCGATAGTCGTCCGCACGCACCTGGAACGATAATGATCGCATTCTCCGCGCTCGCGTCCTCAACGATTATCGTCGCCGTGCCAGTCGGCGCTGCGTCGTCGGTGACGACGAAGGTCGAGCCGATACCTTCCTGCGCAAATAGCTTGTGGGCCATATCGCCGAAGGTATCGCAACCGACCCTTGTGATCATCTCGACTCGCGCACCCTGCCGCGCCGCGGCGACGGCCTGGTTTGCCCCCTTCCCGCCCGGGCCTAACGCGAAACTTTTGCCCCGTAGCGTCTCGCCCCACACCGGCATGCGATCCGCACGGCAGGCGAGATCAACGAAGAAGGCGCCAAGAATAACGATCGGCGGGGTCATGCCGAAGCTATCTCTGCAGGGTCGTAATAGACATGAACCTTCTGCAGTTTGCCGTCCCGGATGCGGATCAGGTTAACGCCGCCAAGGGGAAATTCTCGACCCTCGTGGTCACGAAATCGGGAACGCCACTCGAAGGCGCCCTGGTCGCCATTTTCGACAGCACCTACGATCCTCACCTCCAACACCGGGAACCGGTCAATGCTTTCCTGATAGAAGCGGCGGATCTGGTCATGACCGACCAGCTGGCCAAAGCCCGGCACCAGCAATTCGGCATCTTCGGTATAGCACCCGAGGATGGCTTCGATATTCCGCGCGCATTCGGTATTCCAGTAATTCTCGATCACTGTTCTCGGCGTCATGGGATCAACCTCTTTCATTGGCTCAATTTACCATATCCTGGCATTACCCTTTATATCCAGCGAGATATTGCCTGATAGCAGAAACTGACGCCGGGCTGTTGTAATTCTTATACGTCACTAGATGATATGGCAACGGGATGTATTGGGGGAACTTCTTCGTCGGGTCGATGAAGTGTTCATGCAGCACTTTGACCGCAGTTTCGCCCATGAGCAGCGGGCTTTGCAGCGCAGATGCCTTGATGACTCCCGATTTGATGTAGCCGAGTTCTCCCAGGTCGGCGTCGAAGCCAACCACAACCACCTTGTTCTGAAGATGCATTCTCTTCACCGCCATTGCGACACCCAGCGCTGAACGGTCGTTGGCACCAAAAACCACATTGATCTTTGGATTACTTGTAAGCATGGCTTCGGTTTCGCGTAGCGCAGTTTCTGGAACAGAATGGCTGATTTGAAGACCAGCAAATTTCATACCCGGGAATTTTGCCATCGCGGCCTCGAACCCATCACGCCGATAGCGAGCGGACGTGTCCGATAGATTGTAATCAATAATCGCGTATTCGCCATGGCCGTGGACCATTTTTGCGGCATAACTCGCGACTGCGGCGGCCGCTTTTTTGTCCGGCACGGCGGTGAAAGTGAGGGCCTTCATCGGCGTCAGCGTCGAGTCCGTGACGACCACTGGGATATGATGCGCCATGGCTTTCTCGACCGGTGGGAGCAACCCCGTTGGGCTATAAGGGACCAGAACAATACCATTCACCTTGCGCGTAATAGCCGTGTAGACCATGCCGATCTGCGTACTGATATGAGTCGCCACCGACGGAGCTTGAAATAGCGTTTTGTAGCCGTATTTCTTGGCTTCCTTCTTCACCCCATCATATTCCCTTAGAAAATATGGCGTGGCACTGGAAGTCGGGATAAATTCGATTACCTTTTGCGGAGCTGCCATCGCCGAACTCGAGGCTAGCATGGTGCCCATCAGCGCCCCGATTGCGAGTCCCAGCCGATGGCGCGCGAAGACTCCGGCGTCGTGGGAATCTGTCTTGGTATTCATCACGATCTCCTTGTATTCTGTCTTGGTATTCATCACGATCTCCTTATCCATCAACTAAATCGCTACACGCTTACGGAAAGAATCGATAAAGACCGCGCCGATCACAACGCAGCCTAGCATAACCACCTGCAAGTAGGTCGAAAAACCGAGCAAATCCGTGCCATTATCAAGAGTGCCGATCAGCAGCACTCCAAGCATGGAAGCCCATACATTCCCCTGGCCACCGAATAGACTGCCGCCTCCGATCACCACTGCGGCGATCGAATAAAGTTCATAGTTCGCCCCTGCCGTTGGTAAGGCCGAGTTCACATACGCCGTGAGAAGAACACCACCTATCGCCGACAGAATTCCCGACAAGACGTAGACAAGCACGATATTCCGACGCACCGGCAAACCCGAGAGCAACGCCGCCCGTCGATTGCTGCCCACCGCATAAACGCTGCGGCCGAATCGCGTACGGGTTAGCAGGATCTGCCCGAAAAAAGCCAACACCAGAGTCACCACCATGATGTCCGGAATGACTCCAATCGCGTCAGTACCGAACGTATCGAATGCTGAAGGTAGCTGATAGATTGGCTCGCCGCCGGTAAAGAGAAGCGCACCGCCACCGACAATGCTCAATGTACCCAATGTCACGATGAAGGCGGGAATGCGGGTGAACGCGGTCAGCAATCCATTCAGGAGTCCCACGCCGAGACCGGTGGCCAAGGCAACGGTTATCCCGAGGATGATGCCGCCGACGCCGCCTATCTCACCCATCACCGCCGCGCCGAGCACCCCCGACAGCGCGATAACGGCCCCTTGGGAAAGATCGATCCCCGCCGTAATGATAACAAAGGTCTGACCAATCGACAGGGCACCGATGACCGCAATAGATTGCAGCAAGTCCAATATATTGTTGTCACTGATGAAGACTGGTTCAACCAATGAAAAGGCAAAAATCAGCGCCACCAGGGTGACCGCGACCAATGACGAGTTGAGCAATGTGATCATACTCGAACGGAAGTCTCTCAAGCTTGTATTTGACTGAATTTCCATTACGCCTCCTTTTTGACGAGCGTCGCAGAGGTACCGCCTATCGTCATGTCGAGCAAATCTTCCTCGGTTGCCGCGCCGTGTTCGAATGTTGTGAACAGCCGGCCCTCCCGAAATACGACGACCCGATCGGCCATACCGCAGATCTCGGGATTGTAGTTCGAGATCAGGATGATCGTGTGGCCCGAATCGGAAAGACTGGCGATGTGCCTATAGATCTCGGCCTTGGAACCCACATCGACGCCTTTCGTAGGGTTATTGAGCACAAGGCAAGGCCGGTCGTAGAGGAACCATCGGGCAAGCACGACTTTCTGCTGATTGCCGCCCGAAAGGGCGCGCGCCGGAAGACGGGGATTGCCGGGACGGACGTTCAGATGCTCAACCTCCCGCTTGACGAGATCGCGCTCCTTGCGTTGGCGCAAAAAACCGCCGATAGCAACAAGAGGGCTTCTCGGCGAGGCAATCAGCGGCAAGCTGATGTTGGTAGAAACCGAAAGATCAAGCAGCAGCGCCTCGGTGCGCCGATCTTCAGGCACATAGGCGACGCCACAGCGCAGCGCCTCGGCTGCACTGCTGGGTTTATAGTCACGACCGTCGAGATACATCGCGCCGCCCCGCAACGAGCGCAGCCCGCCAAGCATTTCCCCGAATGCGGAACTGCCTGAACCTATAGCACCAGCCACGCCAAGAATTTCTCCTTTCCCGATTTCAAGCGAGATTGGCTCGATTCCGTCACACGTTACCGCTTCTAATTTTATACCAACCTCACGCTGCGGCCGAGTTACGCGACTGGGATAGAATTCAGTCAGCTTACGTCCCAGCATTGCAGCGAGAAGACGGTCGTGGTCGGCATTGGCGATGTCGTCATCAAGCGTTACGCGACCATCACGCAGAACGGTGATCCTGTCGGCAACAGCAAAGACCTCCTCAAGATAATGGGAAACGAAGACTACGGTATAGCCTTGGTCGCGTAAGCGCTTCATGATGGACAAGACGGGCTGTATTTCACGCTGCGTGAGCGACGCCGTCGGCTCGTCGAACAAGACAATCTTTGGCTTCTGGCTCAGACATTTCAGGATCTCGACGACTTGCTGTTCGGCCACGCTAAGTTCGGCCACCGGGCGGTTCAGATCGAGGCGAGGAAAACCGAGTTCATTGACCAGCCGTTCGGCATCTTCCCGTAGTTGCCGGAGGCGCATGAGACCAAATCTGGATGGTTCGTTGCCAATAAAGATGTTCGAGTACCCGGAGAGGTGCGGAAACAGACTGAGTTCCTGGAAGATGATCCCAACGCCGGCTGCGGCCGCCTGCCCCGTGTCAGTGAATGTAACGGGCTTGCCGTCAAGAATGACACTTCCTTTGCTTGGTGTCAGAGCCCCACCGAGGACATTGAGCAACGTGCTTTTACCTGATCCGTTCTCGCCAGCCAATGCATGGATTGTCCCCGGCCGGATTTCCATATCAACGCCATCCAAGGCCAGGGTTGGTCCAAAGCGAACCGAGAGCTTGCGTACACCGATCATGTGGATCTCCGTTGCGACTGCGGACCATTGCGCGGCGTTCCGCAGGAGCCCCGCACGATGAGTTTCGTCGGCATCACCACATGGTTGGGTACCCCAACGTTCTGCTTCCCCTGAAGATGCCGAAGTATCAGCTGTCCAGCCAATACCCCTTGTTCCTCTGTTGGGCGGTCAATCACGGTGAGCGGCGGGTGCAGGAGCATGCCGAGTTCGAGATCGTCAAAGCCGATCAGCGAAATATCCCTAGGCACCCTGACCCGATTTGCCGCAAGCGCCTTGAGGCCCCCAACCGTCATGACATTGTTGGCGCAGAATACGGCCGTCGGCGGCTCCGGCAGATCGAGCAATCGGAGCATCGCCTGATAACCCCCGGCCTCGCGGAAATCGGCAACCTCGAGATATTCTGGCGGCGGCCGTATGCCGACCTCGGCGAGCGCGGCAAGAAATCCTTCATATCTTGCCCGGCCCGGCGTGTTACCGAGAGGTCCGCTGATCATTGCAATAGCCGTATGACCAAGCTCGATGAAATAACGGGCAGCAGCTGCCGCGCCGCCCAGATTATCAACGAGAACGCTTTCAAAGGCCTTCTCGGTCAGTTCGCGGTCCACCAACACTATCGGTATACCCGCCCGCCTCAGTCGCAGAGGCAACTCATCCTGCTCCAAGGCCGGGACGAGGATGATTCCGTCGACGCGCGACGACACGTCTTTCAGAACCGCATCTTCAATCTTCGAGGACTCGTCGGTGTTGGCAAGGAACAAGCGGTAGTCCGTGTCGCGGAATACCGACTCCACACCCTTTGCCAAGGCGGCGAAATACGGATTGGTGATGTCGGGAACGACCATCGCGACAGCGTAATGAATGCCAGAACGCAGACTCTGCGCCGCAATCACCGGCCGATAATCCAACGCCTCGATCGCCTGAACAATGCGCTCAACGTTACGGACCCGGTCACCGCGCAGAAAACGCGAGACGGTGGCCGTCGAGACCTCTGCCTTTCTGGCCACATCCGAGATTCGCGCTGTTACTGGTATCGATTTCATTTTTTATATGTAGCAGTAGCACCAATACTTGTCAAACCAAAAATCGCGATTGAAATTGGAGTCGGTACAGAACGTGCCGTATGACTGGGATGTGAACGTAGTAATCGGCTCTGGGTGCCCCAACACTTGCGCCGAAGAAACACACTGCGGTGCCATTTATGGCAAAGTAGATGCTTGGCACTACAGAAGGCCGATGAAGTCAATGGTGGTGCATTATACTTCATGTGGGCGTGGTCCTGGGTGACGTCATCGACATTGGTGAACCTGCTGGGTGGTGTATAAGCGCCGGGCGGGTATCCCGTTTGAGAGAGTGAGCAAGACGACGTACCCGAAGCAGTGTCCCATTCCACTTCCGACTTATGGAGTATGTGATGGCCCAACGTCATTCCAAAATCAGCCTCAAACCGGGCAAGCCATGGGAGGCCCTGAAGATCACCCCTCCCAACGCTGCGGGTATCGACAGAGGCAGCGTCTCCCGCTATGTCGCGGTGCCTGCGGATCGGGATGACGAGCTGGTACGGGAGTTTGCCAGTTTCCCGGAGGATCTGGGGACCTTGGGCCTGCACTCGAAGCCTACTTGGTTGTTTCGGCAGGTGCGGTTCGCAGCACATGATCTGGCGATACCTCGCCTTCGCGCGCCCTTCAGTCTCGCCGCGTCGGATATATGGACGGGGATCAAATGGCTTCCATGGAGGGAGATGCATGCTGCCTAGGGGTTGGCACCGTCTCGTCAATTTGCTGGAGTCAATGGGTATCATCGGTCTGATGCTGTTACTGATGATGTGGATCGGCTGGCTCCTGGGTGGTGTGGATACGCTTTACGTGATGTTGGGTACGGGCATTCTGTTCATTATTTTTGCGCCGCGGCTGATGCCACAATTACTCATTCGTAGAATGGGGGCGAAAGTCATTCTACCCCGGCAATCGCCGTTGTTATTCGATATGGTGCAAAAATTGGTCGAACGCTCCGGGCTGAATCATTTTCCGACCTTGTATCACCTGCCCACCCCTGTCCTGAATGCGTTTTCCACCGGGCTGGATGCGCATGTATCGTTGGTGATTTCTGATGGTCTGCTACGCGCACTGGATGGGCGTGAATTGGCAGCCGTTTTGGCCCACGAGATCTCCCACATCCGCCACAAGGATATCTGGGTCATGATGGTTGCGGATCTCTTCAGTCAGATGACCTGGACGTTTTGTTTGCTGGGGCAGGTTTTGATCCTGATCAATTTACCCTTATGGGTCATGCATAAGCACACCTTACCTTGGGGGCTGATTTTTTTGCTGCTGGTCGCGCCTTCGGTGAGCATGTCCTTGCAATTGGTTCTTTCGCGCACCCGTGAGTTCGAGGCGGATCGTGGCGCCATGGAACTCACCCATGATCCCCAGGGCCTGGCCAGCGCACTGCGAAAGATGGAGGAGGCCCAGGAACAGGAAATGAAAATGGCTTTCCCCAAACTGGGCAGAGTGGTCGTTCCCTCATGGTTACGCACCCACCCGCAGACGAAAGAACGCATTCGCCGACTTTTCGCCACTGCGCGTCCCTTGAACTATCCGGAAATATGGGCTTGGGACCACGGCATCAGTCTGCCCATGGACAAAGGGCCACCTCGCTGGCGCCACCTGTCGGGTTTTCGTTGGTAGCGGGGCATCGTTGGCTGATCAGCATCGCTCTCATGCTGGCGATGGTGATGGTCTTGTTGGACATGACCGTCGTGAGCGTGGCACTGCCTTATATGATGGGAACCTTGGCTGCGACGCCGAACCGGATCACCTGGGTGCTCACCGCCTATCTGGCTGCCAGTGCCATCACGATCCCCTTGACCGGCCATCTTGCGGCCCGTTTTGGGCGGCGGCGTCTTTTCTTGCTCAGTGTTTCCGGTTTTGTCATTGCCTCGGGCCTGTGCGGGGCGAGCCAGACCTTGGCGGAAATCGTCTTTTTGCGCGCCCTGCAAGGAGGGTTTGGCGCGCTCATGGTGGTCCTGGCCCAGTCCACCATGGTCGATCTTTTTCCGGGCAAGGAACGGGGGCGAGCCATGGCCATTTGGGGCATGGTACTGATGGTGGCGCCGGCCATGGGCCCGGTCCTGGGCGGCTACATCACGCAGCACATGAGCTGGCGCTGGCTATTCTACATCAACCTGCCTGTCGGTATTTTTTCGCTTTTGCTCGGCGCCGCCACCATGCGGGAGAGCGAAAGAAAAAATCTGTCCACTGACTGGCTGGGCCTATTGCTCATGGCGGTTGGAGTCGGCAGTCTGCAAATCGTGCTGTCGCGGGGCAATGAGGATTATTGGTTTGACTCCCGATTCATCGTGGCCCTGTCGATCGTCGCGGTTTTCAGCATCCTCCTTTTCTTGCTGCGGGGATGGATGAGGGCCGACAACATCATCGATCTCCACCTCTTTCGCGACCGCAGTTTTGCCACCGCCACGCTGATCACCGGCGTATTCGGCCTGGGTCTTTTCGGCACCACCGCCATGCAGCCACTCATGTTGGAGGGCCTGCTGAAGTACATGCCGGAAACCACTGGTTGGGTCATGTTTCCGCGCGGTGTCGCCAGCGCTGTTACCATGATGATCGTTGGCCGTCTCATCAATCGCTACCAGCCACGACTTTTTATCGTCGCTGGGACTTTGTTGACTGGAATCAGCACCTGGATCATGACCGGTTACAACCTGTATATCAGCCCTGCCTGGATCATTTATCCCGGTATTGTCCGGGGGGTCGGCATGGGGTTGATTTTCGTGCCCCTGACCGTCATCGCTTTCGATACCCTGCCGCTGGCGGTATCGGCGGAGGCCAGCGGTATTTTCAACCTTGCCCGCACCCTCGCGAATTCCATCGGTATTGCCATCGATGGCACTGTGCTCACCAACGAAACCCAGATCAACTGGAACCAGTTGGGCGGACACATCAATACCTTCCGTGCAGCGCTGCCGAATTGGCTGCAGGCCAGCGGACTGACACCACAGGATCCCCGCGTCTGGGCATTGCTCGGACAGACCTTGTTCGACCAAGCCGAAATGATCGCCTTCCTGGACGTGTTTCAGTGGATCACCATCCTCTTCTTTTGCCTCTTGCCCCTGACATTGCTCATCCCCAGGCGTGTTTTTCCAGTTGAGGTAACCTGAGACAAGTGGACATTTGCCATTGGCTGGCCGACACGGCCAAGGTCCGCGATTCCCATCTCTGGAAGCTGTGCTGTGCATGAGCAGTGGAATGGATAAGCAAAAAGACCACCAACAACCGAAATGCCGGGTTGCTGATGGCGGGGTTATGGCCTGGGTGGGAAACCGGCCGGTCAAGGGGTGATCCCGGCGGCGACGGAGGACCAAAAGCCAAACCTGCGCCGGGTCCAGGTTGTGGCCCGGCAGCCCGAAAGCCGATCCGGGAGGCAATGGCAGCCCAAATCCAGGCCCGGGAGGCGGGTACTGGGGGCGGTGCCATAACCCTAAATTCTGCAGTCACCCCTGCTGAAATGATGATATCCATCTGATAGGATCAGGCTTTCCATGATTATGGAGCTTCACCCGATGGGTGAAGCAGAAAAACACCCGCAAACGCCCATTCCTGTGGCGGTAAAGACCATGAGGGATGCCGCCCTGTGTGCAAGAAGATTTCTTTAATCTTTCGATGAATACCGACTGATAGCAATTTTGGATTGACAAGGGAGGCAGGCTGACTAAACTTATAGTTGCATAATTCATTAACTTATGAATATGAGGTGACCCCCATGTTTTTCAAGCAACGGAGCAGTGCCGACGGGACCTTGTCCTATTTTTATGGCTGTGGCGGGAAGGGTTTGGCGGTGGCGGTGGATGTGGTCGCCGGTGACGAGGCATGGTTTATGGAAGAGGCGCAAAAGGCTGCCGTGAAGATCAGCTTCGTGATCGACACCCACATCCATGCCGACCATTTGTCTGGCGGTCGGAAACTGGCGGAACGGACCGGTGCCCCCTACTGCATGCACGAGAGCGATACCGACAAGGTGCATTTCCCCATCCGCGGCTTGCGGGACGGCGAGGTATTGGAAACGGGCAATGTCATCACCAAGGTCCTGCATACCCCCGGCCACACCCCCGATAGTATCTGCCTGTTGGTCAGCGACCTGCGGCGCAGTAGCGACCCCTGGTTCGTGCTGACCGGCGACACGCTCTTCGTCAGCGGTGTCGGCCGGCCCGATTTAGGGGGGACAGCGGAGGAAATGGCGGGCCGGATCTTCGACAGCATCCATGCCAAGCTGCTCACCTTGCCCGACGATCTGGAGATCTTCCCCGGCCATGGGGCGGGCAGTGTCTGCGGTGCGGGGCTGTCGGGCAAACCCTCCTCCACCATTGGCTTCGAGAAGCGCTGGGACCCCTATCTGTCCATGACCGACCGGGACGCCTTCATCCGCGAACTCACGGCCAATATCCCTGAGCGGCCCGCCGAGATGGACCGTATCGTGGCGGCCAATCTGGGCGCGGCAGCATGAGCGCGGATACGGTACGCTTCGCCCTGTTTGCCGAGGTTTTCGCCGCCCTGGCCCATCCCAAGCGCCTGGAGATCATCCATTATCTGGGAGAAGGGCAACATACGGCCGGGGAATTGACCGAGCTGACCGGTTTGTCCAAGGCCAATGTCTCTCAGCATTTGAGCATTCTGAAGGCACGCGGCCTGGTGCACTGCGACAAGTGTGGCACCTTCTGTCATTACCGCCTCACCAGCCCCGAAGTACTGCAGACCTGTGAAATCGTGCGACACCTGATCCTCGAACAAATGGATCTGACGGTTGCCAGTCGGCAAAAGCTGGCCGCAGTGGTTCCTTTGCGCAAGGAATCGTCATGACTTCCGCCACGGCACCCGCTGCGCGCTATCAACGGGGCATTGCCCGGAATCGCGGTCAGTTTCTGCTGCAAACCGCGCAGGTTTTGTTTGTCGGTCTGGTGCTCGGCATGGAACGCACGGTGCTCCCCAGTCTGGCCCACGATTTCGGGGTACGCAAGGGCGAATTCCTGTTTCTCGCCAGCTTCGTGATTTCCTTCGGCCTGGTCAAGGGTGCCCTCAATCTGGTGGCCGGTACCCTCTCCGATGACATGGGCCGCAAGCAGGTACTGTTGCTGGGCTGGGTGGCTGGCATCCCTATCCCCCTGCTGATCTTTTTTTCGCCCAACTGGTGGTGGATCATCGCCGCCAACGTCTTTCTCGGCATCAATCAGGCCTTCACCTGGACCATGACGGTAACCAGCCAGATCGATCTGGCGGGCAGCCGCCAACGCGGCCTTGCCGTAGGCATCAATGAAGCCGCCGGTTATGTGGGCATGGGTTTGGCCGGTCTGGCCACGGGCTATCTGGCGGTTGCCTATGGCCCGCGCTGGGCCTTGCTGGGTTTTGGTCTGACGGTGATCGCCCTGGCCCTGTTCCTGTGCTTGCGGGTGCAGGATACCATCGCCTGGGTACGGGCCGAGCATGACGCCCACCCTGGTACAGCCCCAGCTACCAAGGTTCCCTGGTGGCGCAGCTTCATCGCCGTCTCCTTCCAAAACCCACGCTATCGCGCCCTTTGTCAGGCCGGGGTTGCCAACAAGGTGGCGGACACCCTGGTCTGGGTACTGTTTCCGCTCTACTTTCTGCAGCATGCCTTGGGAGTGGTGGCCATCGGCTGGATTACCGGAACCTACGGGGCTGTCTGGGGACTTTCGCAGCTCTGGACGGGGCATCTGGCGGATCGCATTGGGCGCAAGCTCCCCATTGTCTGCGGCTTTTTTCTGCTCTCGGCAGGATTGGTGATGACGGCACTGGTGCAGGGCTTTGGAGGGTGGCTTATCGCTGCGCTCATCATGGGCCTGGGCATGGCATTGCTCTATCCCAATCTGGTGACGGCCATGTCCGATACCGCTCCGCCCCTGGAGCGCGGCCGCATTCTCGGGGTCTACCGCTACTGGCGGGATACCGGATATGCCATCGGTGGGCTCTTGCTGGGACTGGTCGCCCAGTGGAGTGACGAGATCCTCCCGGCCATCTGGGTGACGGCCGGCATTGTCGCCTTGTCGGGTTTATGGATTGCCTTCGCGGTCCAGGAAACCCATCCCAGAAAGGTCTGAACAGGAGTCTTTACCATGGTCAAAGCATTAATCATCCTGCATGCCGGCCCCGATGAGGAAAACCCGCGCGCCGATACGGCTGTTCGTCTCGCCGGTGCCATGTTGGCCGATGACAAAGACGTTCACTTGTTTCTTGCGGGCCAGGGCGTACTGCTCCTGAAGAATATGGATCAGGTTTCTGACCGTGCGCGTCATCTGTTGGCAGAATTGTTGGAATTGGGCCTGACTGTCGAGTGTTGCGGCAGCTCTTTAAAGGCGCAGGGCATAGATACCTTACCAGCCGGGGTCAGCAGCAGTTCCATGAAGGCGTTGTCGGCCTGGATCAGCAGCGCGGATGAGGTCGTCTGCTTTTGACCATGAACCTTTTGATTTTTGCGTGGTTATCGGATTGTCACACACCCAGCACCGACGGTTACTGAGCGGGGCGACATGCAAATTGCCGAAACCTTTCTGTCCATCATTCACCTCGTATTCTCCCGTCTCAAAAACTTGGCTACGGGGCATTCCACGACGCCAGTCCCCAGCACTTGCAGGCGTACCTCAACGAATTCACGTTCTGCTTCAATTGCCGCTTCTACCCGTTCAACACTTTCCGCTCCTTGCCTGGCATTGCCGGCGATGTCACAGCGCTAATCTATGTCGAGCTTTATGCAAAAAAACACGGACTACTACATTTAGTGGTTAGATTTAGAATCGGATAAGTACGAAAAACATATAAACGGTATAATATAATATTAATATATAGCGTATTTCATATTTATTTTTGCCGATTTTTGTCGGTGGGTCGAATTGATAACTACGGCTTTTGATAGTATAAATATAAGTGGAAAAATATGAAAATCATTTTTTACGCCTGACCATATCCACGGGTTGTTCCGTAAACCATAGTTGCCCAGAAATATTGACATTCTACAGGGGTTTTTTTCAGCAATCCCTTACCTGGAGGACAGAGTTATGGTACCTGTCAATTTTGCTTTTCCCGTTTCGAGCTACGTTCCACTTGGGGTCGCCTTTTTCGGTCTGGGAACCGGCTATCTGATCTTCGGTCCGCAGGAGCTGTTCGGTTGGCCGAAGCCCAGCGAATCGCTCAACTGGAGCAATGGCTGGTGGGGCGTCTGGATGCCTGGCTTCTGCCAGATCGTGAACGGCCTTTTCATCCTGATCGGTCTGAGTTGGTTCCACGTCTTCCACGGCGCCCCGCTCTATGCCGCCGGCGTCATCACCACGGTCTTCGGTATTCACTGGCTTGCCCTCGGTGCCATCCGCATTCGCGGTAGCGACCTTCGGCCCAGCGGCTTCATGAGCATTGCCTTCTTCCTCCTATGTATTCTCGGTTTCATCGTGTTTGCCGCAGTTGGCGACTGGCCGGTGGCCGTCCTGTTCGCCGGACTGATCGGCGTCTACTTCACCGAGTTCTTTGCCAGTTTCGGTTTGTTCACGCCGCTCAGTGTGAAGGGGCTTGGTTTCTTTCATACCATCACCGGGGCTTGGCTGATGTATCTTACCTATGCGATTGTGTTGAATTACTCGATCGGCGCCCATCTCCCCCTCTGAACTTTCCCTTCCCCAGTTGACCTTCGGCGGGGGAAGGGATGGCCGGGAACCGTGGGCTGGTATCAGCGCGCGGAGTGACGGTAGCCCGTTTCAGTGCCCTGGGGGCATTGCTGGTGCCCGGAGTCGGGATCAACGCGCGCAAATTGACGGCTGTCAAAGCTTGGACTAGGTTTAATGCATCGAGCTTGACTGTCCTCTACTAAAAAAACAGATTGGGCCGCATTGGTCTGGAGACGGGGCGCCCGAGTTGCCGTGCCTGGGGTTTGATTTTAGGGTCAGCTATGACGCACAAGGAGAAAGCCGATGGCCAATGAATTGAAATTCCATCCTTACCAGCAAGCCGCGGGTGGCTGGGGGTCCCTGCGCGCTTCCATTCGGAGCATGCGCCAGGAAGGGATCTTGGTGGATGGCACGACGGTGCTACTCCGTTTAAATCAGGTGGAAGGCTTCGATTGCCCCGGCTGTGCTTGGCCGGACCCCGATATCCGTTCCACCTTCGAGTTCTGTGAGAATGGCGTGAAAGCCGTAGCTGCCGAAGCCACCAGTCGGCGGGTGACCCCGGACTTCTTTGCGAACCATCCCGTTGCCGAGTTGGCCGATCAGACCGATTATTGGCTCGAGGAGCAAGGCCGACTGACCGAGCCCATGGCCTACGATGCCGCCACGGATTGCTACCAGCCCATTACCTGGGAAGACGCATTTGCGCGAATCGCTGGCCATCTTCATGGCCTGCAATCCCCCAATGAGGCCATCTTCTATACCTCTGGACGAACTTCCAATGAGGCTGCCTTTCTCTACCAACTCATGGTGAGGGCGTTTGGGACCAATAATCTGCCTGATTGCTCCAACATGTGTCATGAGCCTACCAGTGTCGGGATGCCGGACTCCATTGGGATCGGCAAGGGGACGGTGACTCTGGAGGATTTTGAGCATGCCCAGCTGATCTTGATGTTTGGCCACAATCCCGGCGGCAACAGCCCCCGAATGCTTGGCACACTTAGCGATCTGGCGAAACGAGGGGGGCGTATCCTGGCCTTCAATCCCCTCAAAGAGCGGGGCCTGGAACGCTTCGTCCACCCCCAGAATCCGGCGGAGATGCTCTCCGGTCATGGTACCCAGCTGGCAATGCATATCTACCAACCGCGACTGGGGGGAGATTATGCCATTGCTCTGGGAATCGCCCGGTATATTCTGGAGCAGGGCAGTCTCGATGAGGACTTCATTGCTACGCATACCGCCGGTTTTACGGCCTTTGCCGAGCTGGTCAAAGGCACACCCTGGTCCCAAATCGAGGCGGAAAGCGGCCTGACTCGGCAGGAAATGGAAGAAGTCGGCGCAATGTACGACCGGAGTTCCGCCTCCATCATTACCTGGGGAATGGGCATCACCCAGCAGCCCCATGCTGTCGACACCATCCATATGCTCGTCAATTTGCTCCTGCTCAAGGGCAACATCGGGCGCCCCGGTGCCGGCGCGGCGCCCATTCGGGGGCATAGCAACGTCCAGGGAGATCGCACCATGGGAATCTGGGAGCGACCGCCGGCGCGTCTTCTGGACCGCCTGGAAGAAGTCTTCGGCTTTTCGCCGCCCCGGGAAGACGGCTATGACGTGGTGGCCGCCATCGATGCTCTGGAGCGCGGTGCCGCCAAGGTCTTTTTTGGCCTGGGGGGGAACTTTGCCAACGCGACCCCGGACACCGTCCGCACCCATCGCGCCTTACAGAAGGCCGAGCTGACCGTCCATGTGACCACGAAACTCAATCGCTCGCACATTGTCCACGGCAAAGATGCCCTGATCCTTCCCTGTCTGGGCCGTACGGAGATCGACCTGCAAAACGGGCGGTCACAAGGGGTCACCGTCGAGGACTCCATGAGTATGGTTCACATCTCTCACGGGATCCGGCCACCGGCATCGCCACTTCTGCGCTCCGAGGTAGCCATCGTAGCCGGCCTCGCCCGTGCCCTGCTCCCCCAGAGTCAGGTTCCCTGGGAAGAGCTGGTTGCCGATTATGATCGAATTCGCGATCTCATTGCCCAAGTGATCCCTGGCTTCGAGGATTTCAATGCCCGGGTCCACCATGCCGGCGGTTTTCACCTGGACTTGGCACCCCGCCGGCGGGTCTGGCCCACGGAAAACGGTAAGGCCAACTTTCTGGCCCGTCCCCTCGGCGAAGTGGTCAGCATCCAATTCCGACCGGAACTGGCGGAAAAGAGCTATCGCTTGATGACCACGCGCAGTCATGACCAGTACAATACCACGATTTACGGCTTTGAAGACCGCTATCGCGGGGTCTCAGGGGCGCGCAATGTCTGTTTCATCCACCCCGATGACCTGAAGGAGGCTGGTTTTGCCGAGGGTGAAGCCGTGGATATCGTCTCGCACTGGCACGATGGTGAGCGCCAGGCGAAGGGTTACCTACTCCTGCCCTACGACATCCCCCGCGGTTGTCTGGCCGGTTACTATCCTGAGCTCAATGTACTGGTTCCCTTGGACAGTTATGCCGAGCGCGCCAGGACCCCGACTTCCAAGTCGATTCTCGTCACCCTGCGGCGGCCCGCCAATGGCTGACGAGCAACGGGAACCGGAGGATCTGGCCGTGGCCTTTTTGCAGCTGTTATGTGGGCACGGCGGCTCCCTCTCGGCAAACGCGGTTGCCACTCGCTTACAACTGCGACGCAGCCAGGTGGAGCGCCTGGCGGTCCTTTTGGGAGAGGATACCGACTTGGGTGGTCTCGGTTACTTGGCCCGCGAGGAAAAGGGGCTTCAACTGCGTTTTCGTCTGACCGAGAAGGGGGAATCCCTATGTCAAGCGAACCAGGACGGCGAATGGTAACAGTGAGCGCCCAACCCTGGGCCGATGACCACTGTGCCGAAGTCCGGGAAGAAATCGTCGTCGAGGAACTGCCCATTTCCATCGTGATCAATGGCGTTTCCTATGCGGTGATGCTTGCCACCCCTCTGGATTTGGAAGATTTTGTAACCGGCTTCCTATGGACTGAAACCATCATCCAGAAAACCGAGGAAATTCTCGCTCTGGAAATATCCGATACCACCGAGGGATGGGCGATCTTTGTCCAGGTTGATGAGGCGGCAGCCAAACGGGCGGTGGCCTTGCGCCGGGTGCTCCCTGGGGGAAGTTCGTGCGGCCTTTGTGGGATCCCGGATTTTGCGGGACTACAGCCCTTTCCCCCCCTCCCGGCCGGCACCGTCCCGGTGAAGGCTGCAGAGATTTTTGCGACCTTTTCCGAGATGAAGTGTCAGCAGTTCCTCAATGATCAGAATGGGAATACCCACGCCGCTGCCCTGCGTTTCCGGGATGGCTGTGTCCTGGTGCGAGAGGATATTGGTCGCCATAATGCTGTTGACAAGGCCTTGGGGGCCGCCTTGCGTGCCGGCAGAGAGCCGGAGCAGGCGCCCCTCCTCGCCGTTTCCTCGCGCCTCAGCTTCGAGATCCTGCGCAAGGCCATCTCCTGGCGGGTTCCGCTCGTGGCGGCCATTTCCGGCGTTAGCAGTCTGGCCATCGAGGTTGCCCGCCGCAACAATGTCATCATCATCGGCTATGCGCGGGATTCCCGCTATACCGTGTATGGAACGGCGGAGGGAAGCCAGCCGTATTGCCCAGTCCCCCGCGGTGGGGATCCGGACATGGGACGCCGGGAAATTGCCGGTTAGGATCCCAGCGCTCCGACTGCCGGAGCGCCCTGTTCTCTCGATAGGCGAATTACGCTCGGCCAACACGTCGAATCCACGCCATCAAGCCCAAAATGTTACTATCTGGTTCGGATTGCGGACGTGGGCTTGGTCCCGTGTTCCGCTGCAAGTAATGGGTATGGCCTTCTTTGCGAAAGTCTGGTTTTACACGTAGTGACGCGAGTTGATCATCGGGATGTTAAGATGGTCCTTCGCTGCCGTCAATGGTGGTGGGCAGAACATGTCCCGTGCCATGTTGACGGGGGCTCTCGTCGGAGCCCAGGTAGGACTGGAAGGCATTCCCCAGCGTTTCATCGCGGGGTTGCGCGGCGCCGAGCGATATCTGACATTAGCGGCGGACATGGAGCGGCTGGCAGCGAAGATGTGAAGGTACCTGTACGCCCATTGTCCACCAGCATAGGGTCATATGTGGAAACCAGCGGCAAGCTACGATGCCGCCAATGGGTCAAAGACGAGCGCATCAGCGCTATTACCTGCATCTCAACCTATCTCACAATACCGCAATAGGCGCTGTCGGAATGAAACCGGCTTGCACGAAATGATCGCCGACATCCTCACCCCCTGCCGTGGATTGACCAGCGGAGATCCTCTTGCCTACAAGGGCTAGGATGTCTTGTCGGCACGGCCTTCGCCGAGGACCTTGTGCACACAGGTGAGATGGACGGGTTGGGGGATCTCGGGCACGAAAATGGTGGTGTCCACCTGATCATAAATGCGAAGCCCGTAGCGCCGGTAGGCCAACTCGGGCCGCCTGCCGGCGCAGGAAAAGAATTCACCGAAATAGTGGTGGATGCCGGCCGCCTGCAGGGACCTCTCATAGGCATGCCAAAGGGCCAGGCCGACGCCGCGGCCACGGTAGGGTGCCGCGATGTTGAAGTGCATGTGGGCGGCTCCCGGTGGGTGCCTGGGGCGCTCCCGAAAACTCCTGGTCAGGAGCCAATGCACGTAGAGACGGCTGCGGGGATGGTAGTCGTAAACGCCCTTCAGGCTTCGGGACCCCATCCGCAAGGCGGTACGGGAACCTTCGTAGACGAACAGCCAGGGAAAATCGTGGCGTACCGAACCGAGCAGGTAGCCGGCCAGCTGACCGTCCGCTTCGGCGACGAAGGCCCATTCCGGCTCGTATTCCAGGTAGGGGGTAGTATGGAGGTCTGCGAAGAGCTCCCGGTCGCAGAAAATCCGGTCGATGGGTCTGCCGAGAAAGCCCGTATCGCAGCACAAGCGGCGGATGTCTTCCCGATCCGGCGACCGGTACGGGCGAATCCGGAATGCCTTTGACCCCGAGGTGTGAGCAGATATGTCAGTGTAACGGTCCTGTTTTTGCAAACAAAATTCTGAGGCTGCCATAGCTTTATCCCTGTGTGGATTCCTCTTAGTTTAGAAGAAACAGGCCGCTGTGAATCCATCGGCTTGCCAGCAGCGGCCGAGCAAGGTTGCGAAGCCGGGAATGTGCCTGCAATGCCGCATCCGATGATGGCATCCCTGCGCAGTTCGGGATGGGGATTGTGCAGGGCATGAATGTATTCCCCTGATTCCGCGATGATGTTATTCTTTCTCTAAATCATAAGAGCAATAATAACCACGAAGTACATAAATTAAGGTCGAGGCGGGCATGGCAAGGGATGAGGATCGGGTGGAGGCGGCGCGGCAGATGCTGGTCAGTGCGAATTCTCTCGGTTACACCTCATGATCGATCAGAATCAGTCCGCCGTTTTCTCTGGCCTCACCACCATTCGCAGGGAAGGCCTCATCCTGGTCCTCCAGGATGTCCGCCGATTCCTGCTTGAGTTATTATCCCATGCCTAGAGTGGCCCCATTCGAAGCCCACCATCAACGCTACGAGACGTGGTTCGAAAAGCATGAGGCCGCCTACATCTCAGAGCTGCTCGCCCTTCGACCGTTCGTCCCTTGGGAGGGGAGGGGAATCGAGATCGGCGTAGGCAGCGGTCGCTTCGCCGCGCCGCTGGGGGTGCAGGTGGGTGTGGATCCTTCCCTGGCAATGCTCGACTATGCCGCCGCGCGAGGCATCGAGGTGGTGGAAGGCACAGCCGAAAATCTGCCCTTCACAGAAGGCAGTTTCGACCACGCCCTGGTGGTGACCAGCATCTGTTTTGTGGACTCGCCTGCAGGGATGCTTGCCGAGGCGCGCAGGGTGCTCAGGCCGGGCGGGCGCCTGGTGATCGGCTTTATCGACCGGGAAAGCGCGTTAGGACAAGATTATGTGGCGCATCAGACCGAGAGTGTATTTTACCGCGAGGCCACTTTTTATTCCGCTGAAGAAGTGGCTCAGCTTCTGGGGGAAACCGGCTTCTCGATCGGGGCTTGGGGCCAGACATTGACGCGCCCTCTGCCGGAGACGCGGGAAATCGAACCCTTACGGGCAGGACGAGGCCAATGTGCATTTGTGGTCGTGGCGGCAACGCGGGTCTGATCGACACAAGCGACCGCCAATGCCATTGTAACTGGGAATCGGTGGATTTCCCCCGGCGTACTGACTCTCGATGCATTCGGTGGAACGGTACAGGAACTCCAGTGTAATGACAGGCGACCGGGTCTGGCTCCGGCTTCATCGCCTCGGAAAGGACGTCGGTATCTAGGATGATCATTCCGTCGAAGCGCAGTGGTGGGGCTTGATACTGCTATCTATTGCTGGCTGATAAACCGTCAATCATACTGTTTTCATGAACGCGGAACAAAAACTTGTTCTCATCCTCACCATCAACGACTGCCCCGGCATGCGTGTGGTCCGGGTCATCTCACTGGGGGACGGGCGGCACTAACCTATCCCACCAACCCCTCAGCCTGAGCAATCACCAGATTGACAGCCCCTTCCTGCATGTCGGGTGGATAGCCGTGTTTCAGCAAGACCCGCTTTACCATCCTTCGTAAGTGTGCCCGCGCCTGTTCGCGGATGGACCAGTCGATGCGGGTGTTCTGCCGCACGGTATCAGCCACTTCCTTGGCGATCATTTTCAGGGCGTCGTCGCCCATGGCCTGCACGGCGGAATCGTTGGTCGCCAGTGCGTCATAAAAGGCCACTTCTTCTTTACTGAGACCCAATGCGGCATGACGGGCATCCAGGGATTGCAGGGCCTTGGCCAGGGCGATGAGGCCATCGCTGATGACCAGCACGGCGTTGTAGGCCATGAGGTTCGGAATATCTGCCTGATAGGTCTGCAACTGGTTCCAGGCCTTCTGCACCGTGGCGTTGGCGTCCGCCATGTTCTTCAGTTCAAAGAGGCCCAGCGGCATCCCGTTCACGAAGACCACGAGGTCGGCGCGGCGGTTGATGCGGTTGTGGACGACGGTGTACTGGTTCACGACTAGGAAATCGTTCTGTTCGGGGTGTTCATCATCGAGCAGGCGGACGATGACCCCCCGTTCTTCCCCGTCCACCTGGGTGGCAATCCGTACCCCTTCCACGAGCATCTGCTGCAGGGCGAGGTTTTGGGTGAGCAGAGCACCGGCCGCGCCGACGGCCTGTACCTGACGCAGGGCTTCCTCACGGATGTCTTTGGGAACGGTAGGGTTGAACTGGTGGATGGCCGTGCGCAAACGATCCAGCAACAGGGTTTCACCATAATCGGCCCGCTCTGGATGATGGCCGTCCGGGCCAATATCAAGGCCGTGGGCGTAGCTGTAGCCCAGTTCCCGAAACAGGGCGATGGCGTGGTGTTCGATGGTGGATTCGTTGAGGGGGGTTCAACGCGACTGCTCCGTGGCTTGCGGCAAGGCCAGCATGTTTTCGATCAGGCGGATCATCACCTCCTTGGCCTTGGGGTCGGATTCCGCCACCAGCAGCGCCAGCGCCGCCAGGCCCACATCGTTGATGACCGGCGCTCCATCGTGCAGCAGCCGCCCGTTGCGCGCCAGAAAATCCACGAACAGGTAAGAGCCGATGCGCTTGTTGCCATCGGAAAAGGGATGATTCTTGATGAGGAAATACAGCAGGTGCGCGGCCTTGGATTCCAGCGTGGGATAGGCTGGTTCGCCAAACACGCTTTGTTCCAGGTTGCCCAATGTGCCCTCGAACGCATCGCCTCGCTCCTGGCCGAACAAATCGGTGGCCTCCTGGCGCGCCATCAGGTCCGCCTTCAAGCGGGCGATGCCCGCGCGGGCGCTGTCCAGCGTCGGCAAGGTGCCGCCCAAAGTGCCTGCGGGCTCGGCCAGCAAGCCCTCGTCATAGCGTTGCAGCCAGAGAAAGGTCTGGGTGTAGCGGGCGATCACATCCACCAGCCCGCGCCCCTGATCGCTGGAGAGCGCCTCGCCCGCAGCGGCCTTGCGCACCAGATTCAGCGCGGCTTCCAGCTCGGCGGCGTTCTGCTCGAAGCGCTGGCGATTCAGGGTGTAGCCCCGCGTCAGATGCTCGCGCAGCACGCCCGTCGCCCATTGGCGGAAGCGGGTACCCTGGATGGATTTGACCCGATAGCCGACGGAGATAATGACATCCAGATTGTAATGCGCAATCTCGCGCTGCACCTCGCGTTTACCCTCCTGGCGAACTATCCGGAAATTCCGGATAGTTGCCGCCTGCTCCAGCTCGGCTTCTTCATAGATGTTGCCAATATGCTCATTTACGGTGCGGACATCCTTGCCAAACAGCTCCGCCATCTGTGCCTGAGTCAGCCAGACCGTCTCGCCTTCCAGCCGCACCTGCACATGCTTATTTTCCGACTCGAATATAATGAGTTGACCTTGGGTGTTCATCATCCGCGCTCCTTGAGGAAGGCTTCGGTGTCGGGGATACGCAGTTCGCCGGATTCAAAGATCATGACGCTATTCATCAGCGCACTCCCTGGGCGCTGTTGCGAGCGCATCCAGCCCGGCGCGCTCTGGATGGTTGCCGTCGGGGCCGAAGGCGTAGGCATAGCCCAGTTCCCGGAACAGGGCGATGGCGTGGTGCTTGATGGTGGATTCATTGGAAGGCGTCAAGAAAACTCCTGATTTATGGTAGACGTCATAGGATATGGCCATTCTTCATAAGGCGGAACGAGCATAAAGGCCTGTTGTGATTTTTCTAGGGCCTCCAATGATTTTCCTGCATTTTCAACAAGTTCTGCCTTATGAATTTTTCTTAATTCGTGACTTCTAACTCGCTTGGAAAGAATTTTAACAAATTCACTACATGTAACGATCAGCTCATTAAGCGTTTTTTTGCTTTCTACCGGCGCCCCTTCGGGAATGTCCATTCTCGGCATCCACCACTGAGATTTTAACTTTGCGATCTGAATTTTGCTGATCAACTCACTGATTTTTTGGAATTCATCAAGTCGATTTGACATAAGATCTTCTTCGTATCGCAGAAAGGCATCAATCTTCACATTTAGGGTTACCTGCACACCTAAAGGATTCTTATTTTGTTCAATCGTTTTAACATTTTCTATCAAACTTTCCAGATTCCTTAGAGACTCAAGTAGAACTATTCTTTTGGCTTTTTCGTGCGATTCATGTGCAATGTAGCGTTGGCCGACAAGCAAAAAAATACCACCGGTTACAGCACCAACAACAGCGGATAAAATAGACCCCCAGTTCATACCAGTATTTCCATAGAGTAGTCGTTGGCGTCAGCAACGCGGATTTCACCGGATATGAGTTTGGGTAGAAGGGTGTCGCGGACTTGGGCGAGAATTTCCGCCTCGGATTGCAAATGCTTTATGTGAGCGAAAATGGGCGCAACAAGGGCCGTGAAGTGAACCGATAAATTGTTCGCTGGTATGAGTACCGGAAGCGCCTTGATACCCTTTGAGTTAACGGCGGTGGCTATAGATGAAGTACTCCCCAGTCTCCCGTAGTCAAATTCGCGAAGGTAGCTGTAAAGGTATTCGGATGAGAGGCCAATCTCACATTTAATTTTTAGATGTGCGATAGCCTCATTCGTCACCATTCCCCCATCCGTGATGGCAACACGACCAACCGTAAGTTTGAAGCTCAAGATTACTGTGTTATCAGGCACCACACGAATATTAAACTTCTTAATTGCTTCGCTTGTCAGAAATTCAGATGTTCTCTGTAAAAACACACCTGAATTACCCATGCCTCGAATGGAAACCCAGCGCACGTCCGAATCGCTTGTGGAGAACCATTGGCTTTCCTTGCGCGGCGGAGTCTTGCCAATCCCAATATCTGCAATCATTTCTGCAGCGACTTCCTCCCACCCCTCCGGCTTGCCCTCGTCATCGAGGCGGTCGGGGAAGAGTTGCCAGAGGTCGGCGGGGAGGTAGGGTTCGCGGCCCTCCATCTTGGCGCGGACGGGGCCGAAGTCGACGAACCAGTCCTTGAACAGGGCGCGGGCCATGGCCTCCAGGGTCTGGTTGCGGCGGCGGTTGAGTTCGATCTTGTCGTCCAGCGTGCCGAGGATATGGGCGATGGCGCGTTGTTCGGGTAGATCGGGGTAGGCGGCCTCGATGTTCTCGAGATCGCGTTTCGTAACATGGCCCAAGCCTGTCGTTTGCTTGTTGCGCGCGATGCCGACGAAGTTCGGCTTGAGGTAACGGAGCAGATAGTAGAAGAACGTGGGATCGACTCCGTTGGCCGGTGTGACTCGGAACACATGCTGATTCAGCCAGCCTTCCGGGCCTCGCCACCAGAAGGCGTCGATGGAGGTGTCCGGCTGGCCAGACCATGAAAAGAGTAGGTCGCCAGGTCGCACGCGAACTGACTCATCGAACGTCTGCTGTGTGAACTTGGTTTGCCCCGAGATCCCGCCTTTGATCTCGGCGATCTTGATTACGGGCATTCCGAAAGGGCTGAACTGGACATCCCGAAAAGCGAGGCCGTTTACCCACTGCGCCAAGGAGTATAGGGGGCAGCGCTCCCAGTGGTCCGGGTAGTCGGGGTGATACAGCCAGCCCTTGTCGGCTAGCGCTTTTGTTTCACCCCCCATACCCCCCATACCCCTCAGATTGCCCTCGCTCCCCGTATCCCGCCCAGCCTGCGCGCGCCATGGCGCACGGAGTCGCTGCATACGCCGGCTCATCGCTCGGCCTCCCCGCCGTCCTCGAACAGGCGCAGATAGGGGTCGAAGCGGAAGCGGCGGTTGCGGGCGTAGCCGGTGATTTCGCGCAGCGGGCCGATGCCTTCGAGGCGGTTGACGATCTGGTTGGTGCCGGCGGGGGTCAGGCCCAGCCATTCGCGGGCGGTGGCGACGGTGATGATGGGGTGGTCGAACAGCCGGTCCATGACGCACTGGCCGTTGGCGGCGGCGCGGCCGAGTTGTGCGGTGATGCGGGCGCGGTAGTCCTCGCGCATGCGCAGGATGGCGGCGGCGTGTCGGGGTCGAACAGCCGCGCTTCGGCGGCCAGCAGGTTCTGCAGCGAGCTTTGCGTGCCCTCGATCTGACTGGACAGCACGGCCTCCTTGCGCACGTACATGAACACGAACAGGTCCGGATTGGGCAGCGTGAGCACCGCACCGTCCAGGCGGCCCAGCGCATGGTCGGCCTCCGAAAGGGTTTCGCGCAGGCGCCCGTCCAGGTCCAGCGGCGGGTTGGGCGGCAGCGGCGCTGGAATGAACGCGCGGTATCCCGCAGGCTGCCGGAGGTAGTGGCCGGAGCAGGGTGCCTTGTTATCGGCTGTGTTCATGACGCATCGCCACCGCCTCCTTATTAAACATTATGTTTATCATAAGGCCGGTCTTTCTCCATGGTCAACGCAGGGTTTAAAGCCCCAGCGCCCGTAGGTTGGCCTCGATGGCCGCATCGAGCCGCGCTGCCTCCTGCTGCTGTTCCCGCCGAAGGGCCGTGAGTCGTGCCATCTTGTCCTGGAACGGCTCGCCGTCGTCCTCGGTATTTGCTTCGCGGATCAAGTCTTCCCCCGAAGCATCTGAATGACGGCTTCCCGCGCCTGATTCAGAAAGTCCGATTTCACCGTACCCACCATTTGTTCCACCAAAGCCATATGAGCCGTGAAGAGCTTGCCGGGACGCACATAGCTGGCATGGGCAAGCCCACCATCCACGAAGTTCTCTTTCGTCAGTGCGATGGCGCAGGGATCGGAATAGGGATTGCTGGTGATCTGACAGGCAATCCAGTCGTCACGACACGCATCAGCCAGCAACAGTACCGGCCGGTATTTGTTTCGTGAGAGTCAGAAAAAGGGAATGGCAATACCACTACCTGACCGGCTGCAAGTAGGCCCATGCCGCATCTTCTTCGGGTTTCAACCAGTCTTCCGCCAATGCCGATTCCGAAAGCAGGGCTTCTTCGTTGGCGGGAGGGGTCAGCAAGGTCAACAAGGCTCGACCAGCCGGCAACGGTTTATTGAAGCTGACCGGATGTACCTGGCCTTGGGCATCAATTTCCACTTCAATGGTTTGCAACTTGGCTCATTCCTCAAAATCTTCATCCAGCTCAGAAACATTATCCAGATCACGCCACCCGCACATGCGGCGCATCCCGCGCGGAGATGGGTCGGACTTCATCGGCGGTCAGGGTCAGCACGCCCAGCGTATCCCCGGTCAGGGTGACAAACTCCACCTCACGGGCTTGGCCGACCGTATGCACGAGGACCACGGCCCCCATGTCACCTTTCACCAGCCCTTCATCGGGATGGTCCTTGACGAGCACAATGGTATCCAGTCCCTGAATCACGGCTTCACCTGACGGGGTATCCGGCGATGGTCTTTCATTCAGGCTTCCGCGAGTTTCCCAGGGCATCAATGGCATTCTGTATGGTCATCCTTGCACGGTCGTAGATGTCCAGTAATCCTTCATCTTCTTTGAACATCCCCAAGTGGTCTGTATGGCGCATTGCACTCAAGTATTTCAGTCGCTCACTGAGATCCTCGATGGTCATACCTTTTGTATCTTCAAGAGCTTCCATGCAATCAATCAACTCGGCCCTGTCGGTGATTTTGTTTTCTTTACAGCATTCTGGTAATGGTTCGTTCATGTGAATATCCTCATGTGTGAATCGTTGCACAAGCTACAGTTCATACCCCAATATCCGCAAATTATTGCGTATCCCCTCTTCCAGCCGCCGCCCCTCAGCTAACTGCGTCGACAGTTCTTTGGTCAGCCGTTCCATCTTCTCTGCAAAGGGCTCGTCGTCTTCATCCTTGGCGGCAGCCCCCACGTAGCGCCCCGGCGTCAGGACATGGCCGTGCTTGCGGATTTCGTCGAGGGTGGCGGATTTGCAGAAGCCGGGAATGTCGGCATATTCCCCCGGTCCATCGCCGCGCCAGTTGTGATAAGCGTCGGCCATCTGCTGGATGTCCTCGTCGCTCAGTTCCCGATGGGTGCGGTCGGCCATGTAACCCATATTGCGGGCGTCGATGAACAGCACTTCGCCGCTGCGCTCATACAGTGTTGGAAGACATGGACCCGTTCGCCAGCACGAAACCCGCAATGCCATAGGGGGCCAGGTGATGAACCATGTGCTGCACCCAGGCGAAGTTGGCGTTGCCGGTAGGCGGGATGCCGTACTGCCAGCGTTTGTCGTCACGCAGCAGATCACCGCCCCAGTCGGAGATGTTGAAGGGCGGATTGGCGAGGATGTAATCGGCCGCGTCCAGGTGCCCGCGCAGCTTGTCGGCGGCGGCCCAAAGCTTGGATTCCAGGCTTTGGTGGCTGGTGTCTTCGGGCTGTTTTTTGGCTGGTCCGCGTGGCATGGTACCCCCTTTGTCTTTGTTATATCATGAAACAGCGGGGATGGTGAGAGGACTTGGGCAGGAAAACCGACGGCATGGACTGGACATTAAATCTGCCTTGCGAAAACCGGCAGTAACATGCCATCCACTGGCCATCCCATCCGATTTTAAGGCGGCGGAATTTTCAAAAAACCTTCCTTTTCTGTCAGGCACTAACTATGAGGGCCTTGTTGCTCCCATAAAAAAAGTTCAGGTGGCGGACAGATATTTTGGTTTTCTGGGGTTCCGACATCAACGGGCGCTCCTGTCCTTGATAAGGAAGCGGGAAACAAGGCTCAAGACTAGCACAGCCATGGCAGCTATCAACGCGCCCGCCCAGGCCAGATGTTGCCATTCCGGATAGGGACTCATGGCAAATTGAAAAATGACCACCGGGACATTGGCGATCGGCTTGCCCAGATTCGTGCTGAAAAACTGATTACTGAGCGCCGTGAACAGCAGCGGGGCGGTCTCGCCACTGATTCTCGCCACCGCCAGCAGAACCCCGGTGAGTATACCAGAACGTGCGGCCCGATAACTCACCTGAACGATCATCTTCCAGTGGGGCGCCCCCAAAGCCAGAGCCGCCTCGCGCATGGTGCCGGGGACCATGCCCAGCATCTCATCCGTGGTGCGCAAGACGACCGGTAAAAGCAAAATGGCCAGTGACAAAGCTCCGGCAAGACCCGAGAAGCTCCCCATGGGCACCACCACGACGGCGTAAATAAACAGGCCGATCACGATGGAGGGCGCGCTGAGCAGGATATCATTAAAAAAACGGATGACTGCCGCGAGTCGACTGCCTTGCGCAAACTCAGCGAGATAGGTGCCGGCCAGGATTCCCACAGGAGTACCAATGATCACCGCCACGCCAATCATCAGCAGACTGCCCACGAAGGCATTGCGCAAGCCCCCGATACTGCCTGGCGCGGGCGTGTCACGGGTAAACAGTTCCAGGTTGAGGGCACTGGCACCATAAGAGAGGGTGGTCCAAAGAATCCAGACCAGCCAGAAGAGGCCAAACAGCGTCGTTGCCATGGCCATACCCAGATTGAAGATATTCCAGAAACGGCGGCGCAGATAACGGGCGTTCCTGGCCGTATTCATAAACCCGCCTTCCCTTGTCCCTGGCCGAGACGCCAGAGCATCAGTTTCGCCAGCACCAGCACCACGAAGGTAATGAGGAAGAGAATGAAACCCAAGGCCATGAGCGCCGACTTATACATGGGCGAGAAGGCCTCGGCAAATTCGTTCGCCAGTGTTGCGGCGATGGAGTTTCCGGCGTCGAGCAAAGAGATATGGAGGTCGTGGGCATTACCGATCACAAAGGTTACCGCCATGGTTTCACCAAGGGCACGGCCCAGGCCGAGGAACACCCCGCCGACTACCGCCGTACGGGTATAAGGGAGCACCACATGGCGTGCCACTTCCCAAGTCGTGGCACCCAGGCCATAGGCGGACTCTTTGAGCATCACTGGCACAACCAGAAAAACATCGCGCATGATCGCGGAAATGAAGGGGATCACCATGATGGCCAGAATAATGCCGGCAGTCAGCATACCAATGCCCATCGGCGGACCGCGAAACAGCGCACCGATACCGGGCAGAACGCCTAGATGGTCATTGAGCCAAGGCTCTGCGCTGCCCAAAACCGGCGCAAAGACAAAAAGACCCCACATGCCGAAGATGATACTGGGAATACCTGCCAGCAGTTCAATGGCGCTGCCGACCGGTTGGCGTAACCATTCGGGTGCGAGTTCACTGATAAATAACGCAATGCCGAAACTGATGGGGAGGGCGATCAGCAGGGCGATCAGGGAGCTGACCAAAGTCCCGTAAATCGGCACCAGAGCGCCGAAGTCCTCCGTCACCGGATCCCAGGCATCGCTCCAGAAAAAAGCGAAGCCGAAATGATGAAAAGCTTCCCACCCGCGCAAAAAAAGAGACAGCGCCACCCCAACCAGCAGGAGCAGGACCAAAACGGCGAGCCCACCCGTGAGCCAGCGGAAACCCTGGTCCATGGCATGCAGGCGTCGTGATCGCGCGGGGTTGATGCGAGAGGGCACAGCGGGGGACGGCACCGCCGCCTTCCGCATTCCCAATTCTGCGTCACGGGTATCGTCCATATCCTAGTTCACTGGCCCAGATTCCTTTTCCAGTACGCCTCGATCTGCGTCACCGTGGATTTTGGTAATGGCACATAATCCAGGCTCCTGGCTTCTGCTTGCGCCTGCGGGGCGGTCAGGAACCAGCGCGCAAAGTTCAGGACTCCGGCATTGGCCGTCTTATCGGCATCCTTGCGCATAAGGATATAAGTCGCAGCGGAAATGGGCCAACTCTGGGCCCCCGGCTGGTTGGTGAGAATCCTGTAGAAATCCTCTACCTTGGTAAAGTCCGCATTCGCCGCAGCAGCCTGGAAAGTAGTCAGATCAGGAGACACCACCTTGCCCGCAGCATTGATCATTTTGCCGTAAGTCATGTGATTTTCCTTGGCATAGGCATATTCCACATAGCCGATGGCACCAGGAATCCGCTGTACATATGCGGCAACACCCGCATTACCCTTGCCACCCACACCGACAGGCCAGGAAACAGCCGTGTTATCACCCACCCTTTGCTTCCATTCCGGACTGATCTTGGCCAGATAATTGGTAAAGTTGAAGGTAGTGCCGGAACCGTCAGAACGATGGACCACCGTGATATTCATATCCGGCAGCTTAACACCCTTGTTGAGGTCGGCAATGGCCGCGTCATTCCATTTCCTGATCTTACCCAGGTAAATGCCGCTGAGCACGGCGCCATTGAAGGTCAGTTCACCGGGCTTTATACCGGGGACGTTCACGACGGGGGTAATGCCAATAATCACTGCCGGAAACTGGACGAGTTGGTCTTTGTGGAGATCTTCAGGTTTGAGAGGCATGTCGCTGTTGGCGAAAGCGACGGTTTTGGCCTTGATTTGGGCAATCCCGCCACCAGAACCGATGGCCTGATAATTCACCATGGTGCCCGTTTTTTGTTTGTAGGTTTCCGCCCATTTCGACATGACGGGATAAATCGCCGTGCCGCCTGCGGCGGAAATGCTTTCCGCCTGCGCCAGCCCTGCCACCCCCAGGCTCATCACGCCCAACATAAAAGCCACACCTTTGATCTTCATGATGTCACGCTCCTTCAGGTTTAATGAAAACCTGCACGGAAACTATAGCAAGGTTTTATTACCGTTTTATGACACCGTGGAATCCGTGGAGCAACGCAGTGATAACGATGCTGCGGGCACTACACTTTCGACATGGGCGCCTTCAGTCGGCAAACTTCGCTACCTGGATGTCATCATACTGGAATATTCACCTGCTACACTCAAAACATGACTAGGCGGATGAACATATGAATAAGTCATGGCAAGACCTTCTGGAAGCCCTTGAAGGGCTCCGCACGCGGATTATCCAGAGTGAAGCAGCCCAACTTCTGCTTCTGGAACAGCAAGACCCCAGCCTTCCCTGGCATATCGGCATCCGCAACATGTTGCACTATCTGGCCATGCGTAGCATCGATTTGCGTCCCCTGCAGGATGCCTTGTCCGACGCTGGACTCTCCTCCCTCGGCCGCGCTGAAAGTCATGTGCTCGACAGTGTGCAGTGTATCTTGCAGATATTGCATGCCGCCCTGCAAATGCCGCCAGCCGACTTCAGCGGAACTACGGCCATCACGCGAGCGCAAGGCCAACAGGCCCTCATGAACAACACGCTGGCCCTGCTCGGCAGTCCGCCCCGCCAGCGCAGCACCCACATCATGGTAACGTTATCCGGTGATCGTGTTGATGACATCAATTTTTTCCGCAAGTTATTAACTGCCGGCATGAACATCGCGCGGATCAACTGCGCCCATGATGACCCGGCCATATGGCAACGGCTAGCTGAGCAGGTTCATGCAGCGAGCCGGGATACTGGCCAGCCCTGCCGTATTCTCGCTGACCTCGCCGGACACAAAATTCGCACGGGTCCACTTCCCGAAGTCCCAGGGGTGATCCATCTGAGTCCTGAACGTGACCGCTTCGGTCGTTTGCAAACGCCCGCACAAATGACCGTGCTGGCTTGCCACAAGGAAATGGCGCTGAGTCCCGCAGGGGTGGACTGTCTGCTCCTGATGGCGTCCGACAGTGCTATGCCGCAGCACGGCGAAGAGTTGCTTTGCCGCGATACCCGGGGCAAAGAGCGCATACTCGTGGTTGAACGCATTGAAGGTCAGATCGTCACCCTACAGGCAATGCAGAGTTGCTACTTCACTGCAGGGGATCCCTGGCAAAGCCGGCGTCGCCGCCATGTGCGGGGACATTTTGCGGGAATTCCGCAAAGTGCCCTCCCTCTGCACCTGGAAGTCGACGATCTGCTTCTGCTGCAAAGCCAAGCTGGTCCAGGAACACCGGCACAGATGAGTCGCCCGGCACGCATCTCCTGCACCCTCCCGGAAGTCGTTGCACAACTGCCCGTCGGCCAGGCCGTGTGGATGGATGATGGTAAAATTGCCGCCATAGTCATGGAACAAGGACCTGAAGGTGCCTTGCTGCGCATCATCAAAACCAAACCAGGGGGTGCGCGCCTGCAAGCAGACCGTGGTCTCAATTTTCCCGGCCTGAGCCTGAATCTCCCGGCCCTCAGTGCCAAGGACCGGAAAGATCTGGATACCATCATTCCTCTGGTAGATATCATTGGTTTTTCTTTTGTTGAAAGTGCCGAGCACATGCGCACCATGCTGGAGGCCCTACGCCAGCGACAGGGTGAGCACCTGGGCGTCATCGCGAAAATCGAGACTGCGGGGGCCTTTCACCGGCTTCCAGAGATACTGCTGGCCGCTCTCGGGCGTCAACCGTTGGGCGTGATGATCGCGCGCGGTGATTTGGCGGTAGAAATGGGTCCGGAACGATTGGCCGAAGTACAGGAAGAGATCCTCTGGCTGGCAGAAGCGGCGCATTTGCCCGTCATCTGGGCTACCCAGGTGCTGGAACAACTCACCAAAAAGGGCATCATCTCCCGGCCCGAATTCACCGATGCGGCCATGGGTGTGCGTGCCGAGTGCGTGATGCTGAACAAAGGTCCTTATGCGGTGGAGGCCGTGCATACCCTGAACGACATTCTCATTCGCATGCAGGCGCACCAGCACAAAAAATTCAGTCGGTTGCGTGCCCTGCATTGGGGCGCATCCACAGCGTCGGCCAGTCAGTGACTGGAACTAAAGCGCCGACGCTGCATACGGTGGCTGCGGATTAGCCACAACAATGTCAGCATTACGCTGAACTTCTTGAATATGATGGAGGCTTTTGAGATGAAGCGATTCATGTTCTTGTCCACGGCGGCGAATTTGGTGAGCCCCCAATATACGCCCATTGACGAAAAGCATCCCAAGAATCCGATCCATCCTTATGGGCGTCTCTGCACCGACAAGTCAGGCACCCGGGATGCAGCCCCGGGCGCCGACACTGCCATCCAGTTTTTGCACGAATTCCGGGGTACGCTTGACGTCAATGCCGTGTTTCATCTGCATTTCCAATCCCTTTGGGGTTTTGATGCAGTACAGCAGCGTCGGAGTGGCGGTTTCTCCGGTTTTGTGCAGGAGCTGGGTATTGATTTTAACCGCCGCCTTGTCTTTTTCCGGTATTTGACGCAGCACCTGGGTGCTGCCTTCCTCGGTGCGCATGTTGAAGCCTTTTTCATTATTGGCCCAGGCTTCGGCAGGGTTTTTCGCGGCGAGAATGGTGGCTGCCTTGGCCGGGCTGGAAGGCTTCAAAAAACCAACCGGAACCACTTTTACCCGCACCTTGCCCTCATCCACAGGCTGTTGCAGGGCTTCCCAGAGGAGATGGCAGAAAATGCAGTTGGGGTCCATGAAGACAACCATCAACGGCCCGGCATGGCCGATGGTAAAACCGGGGGCGGTCAGGGCTGCCGGGGCAATTTTTTCCGCAGGCACTTTGGGAGGATGGGGCAGATACTTGTCCGCATAATGGGCCGTAATATTCTGCTGTCGATCGTTGATTACCGGACCTAAGAGGAGGTATTTGTCGGCCAGCATCCAGAGTATGCCCTGTTGGTGCTGGTCCGTTTCGACGACGATCCCCGTAAGATTCTGGACGGGACCCGGAAATACCTTGCTGACATGCACCTGACCGTGGAAATTTTGTTCAACCAGATGTTCCGCCGGTTTTAGATTGGAAGTGGTGGCGCAGCCCGCCAACAGGAAGCCTCCAGTCAATAATACGGAATTGCGGATCATCTTGGTCAATATCATGTGAAAACTCCTGTGCGGATATCATTCTGGTTCAGCCGCCAATCCTAGCAAATACAGTGGACTGCTGCATCCCTGTCAAAAGCGACTACTAAAATCCACATTGGCTACATAGTAGATCACATCAAAAAACTGGCCGTAACCCAACAGGCCAATGCCGCCCCTGGCGCTGATGATGGCCACCACAAATAACCATTTGCGGCGGATCAGGGCGGTAATGGAGGCCATGGAAATGGCGATCTACAGAAAAATCATGGAGATCTCAGATCATTGTGGGGGGCGGTTGAGAGGGGTGGATTCCCGCTGGGCTGTTTCGGATTTTTTTCCATTTCCGCCGAGCGATGGACGATTTCTTCGTGGGGAGGATGGCTGTGCAGTCCATATCCAATCATGGTGAACTCCGGGTGGTTGGACGCTGGTGAGTTTGCCGCTATGCTCAGGAGCATGCTGGCTGCGGTCAAGAGTCTGGCTGGCTTTGGTGAAGCGTAACGGGAGGAGCACGCATGGCTATATCTATACCGCCCCCACAGTGGGATGATCCGGAGGCTAGTGCGCCTGGCGTTGCGGTGCTGGCGGGAGGCTGTTTCTGGTGTACGGAAGCCGTTTATCTGGCGCTGGAGGGAGTCAAAAAGGTGGTTTCAGGTTATAGCGGCGGGGCGCAGGAAACCGCCCATTATCGGGTGGTTTGCAGTGGGGCGACAGGGCATGCCGAGGCCATTGAGATTACGTTTGATCCGGCACGTTTGACCTATGGGCGCTTACTGCAGGTTTTTTTCGGGGTGGCGCACGATCCTACCCAGCTTAATCGTCAGGGCAGTGATGTCGGTACCCAATATCGTTCCGCGGTTTTTGCGGTGAACCCGGCGCAGTTGCAGATGGCCAAAAACTATATGGCTGAACTGAACGCGGCGGAAGTATTCCGGCAACCCATTGTGACGGAATTGACCATGCTGGAGACTTTTTATCCGGCGGAAGATTATCATCAGGATTATGCCCGGAGGAATCCTGAGCAGCCCTATATTTGTGCCGTTGCTTTACCGAAGGTCGAGAAATTGCAACAGACTTTTCCCCAGTTTTTGCGTAAGGAATAAAGCATGCCCATGTCATCCGCAGGTTTTGATCTGACCCCCATCGATGCTCAGACCCGCGCCGAAATGGCGAGGGATTTATCCGCTGAAGTGCGCCATGTGTTGTTTGAACATGGTACGGAGCCGCCCTTTTGTGGCGGTTTGCTCCTCGAAAAGGAAGCGGGTATTTATGTATGTGTTCTTTGCGGCCTGCCCTTGTTCTGTTCGTCCAGTAAATTTGAATCGGGTACCGGCTGGCCCAGTTTCTGGGAGCCTTATGCGCCGGATCATATTCGTGAATTGACGGATACCAGTTATGGGCGGATTCGCACGGAAATTCGTTGTGCCCGCTGCGATAGTCATCTGGGTCATGTGTTTCCCGATGGTCCAAAACCCACGGGGTTGCGGTATTGCCTTAATTCGGCCGCGCTGCGCTTTGAAAAGTCTGGAGTAAAGCCAGACCTCTGAGAGATGGGCGAGCAGAATTTTAGAGTGATGCTGTGGTAACGAGCTTTTCAAAAGGGGGTGGCTTCTGGAATGGGTCTTCGGCAAAAATGGGTACCCTAGTGTTCGACGTCCCCTTGACGGAGGGGTCAGCCGCCCGGGGGACCCTTGAGCTCGACGACATTGCCTTCGGGATCGTTGACATAGATGGATGGACCCACCCCTTCTGCTCCGTAGCGTGACTGCACCGGTCCCGTTGTTACGCCATGTGCTTGAAGGTGGGCGCGAATGGCCTCGGCGTCAAAGGGCTCGACACGCAGGCAGAAGTGGTCGAGGTTTCTGCCTTCCGCTCCAGGGGCCGCGCCGCCGGCACTGCCGAGCTTGCCCGTGACAGGGACGAGATCGATGAGCGAACGGCCGGCACGAAGTTGTACAAGGCCGAGGTCTTCTTGGCGCCGCTCGACCGGGCAGCCGAGGGCGTCGCAATAGAAACGTAGCATTTCGTCCAGGTCGACGACGCGCAGGACGATGTGGTCGAGTTCGCGGATGTGGATCATGGAATCGGCTCCTTGGGCAGCTAATGCCGAGCATAAGCCGCGGCCACGCCGGAGCGCAACAGAGGCGTGGACGTCGGTTTGATGCATTGGGCCTCGACCTCAGGTCACCTCGACGTATTCGACCTGACTTTGTGGGCCCGGAACAGGCTGGCCGTCTTCTCTCAACCCCTCTAGATGAAACTCGATGACCTCAATGGGTAACGCCGACAGGTGCGATGTAGATTCTCAAAACCCGTCCCCGCCCCGTTCTGGTAAGGAACCGCTTTGAGGCTGGATTTTGAGAACCGCAAGGCTTTGATTATGGGGCTGTCCAGGTCGAGGACTGCAAGTTTTTGCAAACGGTGGTTCTTGAGGAAAAATGTAACGTAGAGCTGACCGGCGCTGCGCAGTTCCATCGCGCAGCGCCCAGCGACCAAAGGGAGCGAGGTTGAGCGCCATGTTGGGCATGGGTTACGCGCTAACCTCAACTATGCGGCTTGACGAGTGAGGCGCAGGAACCGGAAGCCCCTCTTCCTTGAGCCCCTCAAGGTGAAACTCAATAGCCTCTTGAATGAGCTCAAGAACCTCTGCCTCGGACTCGCCCGCTGCGATGCAGCCGGGAAGATCCGGCACATACGCCCCGTAGCTGCTTGGACCCTGCTCCAATACGACCATATAACGCATACGGATTACTCCTTCTTGAGACCAGCCTGCTTCAGCGCGCTGTTGAGCGTACCGGGTGGCACATCAACGTTGGGGTTGCCCGCTACGGTGACCGTGCCCAGCTTCGTGGGGTGGAAACTGCCGATGGCTTCCTTTCTGGCGCACCTGCTGCCATCCGTCGGCTTCAATCAGCGCGATGAGGTCTTTGACTTTCATGGTCAAGGGGTCGCATAGGCCGCTTTCTCATGTCCAACGTTGAATTCACCGGTGCTGTGCGGTTTTATGCGCAAGGTCCGATTTAACCTTATTCGTTATGTTCTTTGCTTCCAACGTTGCGGATCGCGGCTACCGTGCATGACGGCGACCACAACGATGGAATCCGCCTCGACGCGGTAGAACACACCGAACGGAAAACGATGGATCAACGCACGACGTGTGTTGCGATGCACAGACGGATACAACTCAGGTTGCTCGGCAACCTGCTGTAAGGACCGACGAACCTCCTCAAGGAACTCGTGCCCTAGACCCTCGCTTTGCTCCTCATACCAACCCGCTGCGTCTTCGATATCTTGGGCAGCCTCAGGACGAACATGGATCGCCAAACTCATAGGCGCTTGCGAATATCCGCCAGCACCTCATCCAACGGTTGTCCAGGTTTCCGATCTGCCTCATACGCATCCAAGCGCCTGTCGAGCTCTCGGCGCTGCGCGTCGGTGAGCGCAAGCACACATTGATCAGCTGCAATGCTGTCCCAGAGTTCCTCGACCAAGTGGAGTCGCTGCTCCACCGGAAGATTACGTAATGCTGCCATGTTCATAGCCACCTCCTTTGACATCCGAGTTTACCTGAGGCTTGCCCCGCAGAACATAACGTTTGAATTCCCGGCGCTGTGCGGTTTTATGCGTGTCCCGCTAGACTGCAATGTTAACTGTGCTCATAGAAGCCTCGCACCTAGTGGAACTGGATGATCCGGCACACAGAGCGCGACCTCGCCCCGCTCATTGTGAAAACCAGTCACTAGACATTCCGACATCAGCGGCCCAATTTGTTTCTTGGGAAAATTAACAACCACAACAAGTTTTCCAATAAGATCTTCCGGTTGGTACAAATCGGTGATCTGTGCGCTAGATTTCTTGATACCCAGTTCTTCCCCAAAATCCACATGCAGCACGTAGGCGGGCTTTTTTGCCTCAGCAAAAAACGACGCATCTATGATGCGCCCAACGCGAATCTCAACTTTAGTAAAGTCGTCCCACATGATGGATTGCATATACTCTCCCTAAAACCACTAACGTGACTGCGGGGTGGCATTTTGTAAAGCGGCCAGCAGCCCGCTCATTCTTTGGGTTCTGCGGGCAATGGCTTGTTCGAGGCCGGAGGTCGGGGCGAAGAGGCTGAATTTTTCGCGGGCGCGGGTGATGGCGGTGTACAGTAATTCCCGACTGGTGACGGGGCTGTCCTGGGGGGGCAGGATCAGCGCCGTATGCTGGAATTCGGATCCCTGAGACTTGTGGACGGTCATGGCCCAGGCACTTTCGCAGTATTTGAGCCGGCTGGGAAGGATCGCCCGGGGGGTGGCATCCACGGCAGGAAAATAGACCCGTAATTTTCCCTCGGAATCGGGCAGGGTGATACCGATATCGCCATTACTGAGGCCCAGTTGGGGATCATTGCGGGTCATCAGCACCGGGCGTCCGACATACCATAAGCCCTGGGTTGTAAGGAGGTCCGTTTCCTGGAGATAGTCTTCCACCGCCTGATTGATACCGGTGACGCCCCAGGGGCCCTGACGCAGGGCGCAGAGCAGGCGGAATGCCGCATATTGGCTGAGCACATTTTGTACCCATAGGGCATGTTCTTCGGGTACTTTGCTGCCGCCCTGACGGACCGTATCCCAAAGCGGGCGATAACCCGCCGCACTGTCCACCAGTTCCAGTATCTGTGGGATTTCCGGGGCCGCGTGCCAGTTCAGTACGTCTTCCTTGTGGAGAATCTCCATGGCGCTGGTCGTTGCGCCTTTTTGTACGGCATCCGCCAAGGCGCCAATGCCGGCATTGAAGCGATGGCTGCGCTGCAGGCGGACGATCCCCATGGACAGCGGATTGATGTTGCTGTTGCGGGTCTCCAACTGACAGGCGCAAGTGGCTTGCAGCCAGTCGCAGGTGCTGCGGTCATAGGCTCCGGCATCGCTGCACAGATCGGCCAGTACCGCGCCAGCCTCGACGGAAGCCAACTGGTCCTGATCCCCCAGCAGAATCAATTGGGCGTGCTCCGGCAGGGCGCGCAACAGGGCGGCCATCATTTCCTGATGGATCATGGAAGCTTCATCCACAATCAGCACATCCAGATCCAGGGGATGGTGGCGATCATGGCGAAAGCGACGGGTACCCGGCCTGGCGCCCAGCAGGCTGTGCAAGGTGCGGGCCGGCCCCAGACGGGCAAAGGCTGCGGACAGTTCTTCCCGGGTCTGGGGACCCAGGGGCGGTAACTGGGCCATGGCGCTGTGCAGGGATTCATTGATGCGCACGGCGGCCTTGCCCGTGGGCGCGGCGAGGACAATTCGCAGGGATTCCTGACGGTGGGCCATGAGCAGGGCCATCAGGCGGGCTGCCGTATAGGTTTTGCCGGTGCCGGGGCCGCCGGTGATGATGCTGAAGCGCCCCCGTATGGCCAGGGCACAGGCGATTTTCTGCCAGGGGATAGATTCCCGGGCGGTAACAGCATCGTTGGGAAATAATAACGAGAGCAGGGGACGAAGGGTTTCTGCCGGGAGCGGATTGTGGATGGAGCAAACCAGCCGTTCCGTCAGGCTTCGGGCAATGTCCTGGGCATCCCGCCAATAACGCCGCAAATAAAGGCATCCCTGGTCCAGCACCAGGGGTGTTTCGCTGCCGTCTTCCTGGGCAGGGGGATGCCGGTGGTCGATCTGCTCCACGACCCGGCAGGTACTGAGCAGGTCTATCCATTGCTGCAGGCGGGGCCAGTTCTGGAGCTGCTCCTGAATGGCGTTCAGTATTTCCGGCGGGCCGTTGAGGTAACGTGCGGGTTCCCGGAGGAAACGGGCAATATCCAGGCAGGTATGGCCTTCGCCTTCCAGCCGGGCGAGCAGAGCGGCGGCCAGCGGCAATAATGCCGGAGGCTGGGTCTCCAGGCTGAGCAGAAAACGGGCGAAACTCAGGTCCAGCATCCGGAGCCAGCCGGACTCTGTCCAGGTCTGCAAATGCTGGACCATCTCTTTGGTGCTTATCTGCCCGAAGTTGCCGTTCATGAGCTAAGTTCTCCACCGGCGAACAGGCGGTCCATGCCTTCAATCAGGGCAATATCTGCAGGCAGGTGGAGCATGCCGCGCTGCGGCCCCTGGATGCCGCGCAAGAAAAACAGAAGCGTTCCCCCCAGGTGTTTTTCTGGCTGGTAATGCTGACCCAGCCGCTGCCGGAGCAGGCGGTGCAGGGCGAGTTGATACAGGCTGGCCTGTAATTCGTAACGATGGCGCAGCGCCTGGGCGCGTAACTGTGCTTCATGATAATCCGCGTCCTGCGCGCCCAGCAGGTTGGATTTATAATCCAGGACGTAATAGCGGTCCTGATGGACAAATACCAGATCCATGAAGCCGCGCATCATGCCGTGCAGGACCCGGTCTGGCAGGCGGGGACGCTGCTCTTGGGGGAACAGATGGCCGCGGCACAACTGATCCAGCTCCTTGCTGCGTAACTCCGCGCTGGGAAACCAGAAAGCCATTTCACTCTGATAATGCTGCAGATGCCCGAGGGTGATTTCCGTATCCAGCAGGGGCGTTTGCACAATGGCGCGCAGCCATTCCAGGGTGGCTTCTGCCCAGTCGGATAAGTCGGCCAGGGCACAGTCGCGCTGGAGGGGTGTGCCAGCATCTGGCTCCAGGATCGTTGCGAAGCCTTGTCCGGCCAGCTTTTGTAACTGCTCATGGATAAAGGTGCCCGCCCGCATTCCCGGCGGATAGCGATGCCAGGCTGGTCCCTGGCCGGCACCCTGCAGCGGGGATGAGGAGGGGCTGGCCGGGAGGTCGCGAATCAGGGCGGAAAAACTCCCCACCCCCCAGTTTTTATCAAATCGGGCCTGATATTCCGGGATGACCGTGCTGGAGGCACTGGTTGTTTCGGTAAGTTCGGTCACGGGAACATCTGCCAGCAAGGGCATGATCTGGATGTTTTCCTGAATATCCGGGTTGTCCTGGAGCTGCTGGAGGAGGGTCAAGAGATCCGTATCCTGGCGTTGTTTCCCCAGCAGGTAAGCGATGGCGCTTTTGACAAAAATCGGGGATTTGCCACCGCTCGGTTCTGCAAGCCCCAGAAAGAGTGCATATTCGGCGCGGGTCAGGGCCACGTAGAGCAAGCGCAGATCTTCCTGCAAACGGGCATGTTCTGCCGCGTCCGGATCCCCCGCTTCCCAGACAATCTCTGCCGCCGTGCCTTCCCGGCGAATCTGAAAAGCATCGGGTTTGACGTTTTTATAGGTGGCGATAAAAGGCAGAAAAACCAGGGGATATTGCAGTCCCTTGGCCGCATGGATGGTGACCACGCGAATCAGTTCGGCATCACTTTCCAGACGCAGGATGTGGGCATCACTCTGGTCGTGGCCGGCGCTGATGGCCTCGCGCAGAAAGTGAATCAGGGCTTCGGGACCTTCGCGGGTGGCGCTGGCACTTTGCAGCAGTTCGCCGAGTTGCAGCAGATTGGTCAGCCGCCTTTCGCCATCCGCCTGCTGCAGCAAACGCCGGGCGATGCCGAAGTGATGGATGCTGTGATGGAGCATGGCCAGCACCCCCTGGCGGCGCCAGCGCCGCGACAGATCCTGGAAATTTACCAGTTGTTCTTCCCAGGCATTTTCCTCCCGATTGAAGGCATCCAGTTCCTGATGGGACAAGCCGAGCAGCGGCAGGGCCAGGGCGACGCGCAGACGCGGAGTATTTTCGGGGTCGGCAACCGCTTCCAGCCAGAGTAGCAGGTTGTGTGCCTCCGGGCTGTTGTACACGGAGTCTTTTTCCGAGAGATACACGCTGCGCAGGCGTCGGCGTTGCAGTGCCGCGCGCATGCAGGCGGCTTCGTGACGGTCACGGACCAGAATGGCCATATCCTTGCCTTCTACCCGTCGGAATTCTGGCGCGTTGGGAAGGGTTTTTCTGAAGCCGCTGTCGGGGTCGGTGAGGATTTGCGCCATGGTTTCGGCGGCTTGTTCGGCAGCGTAGTGCAGGTACTGGTCCTTGCTGAGTGTCTGTTCGGCGGCCCAGATGCTCAGCGCCGGTCCTGGGCGACCGTGAAGATGCCATTGCCAGTGCTTGCCTTGGGCGTGAACCGGCCAGTAAGGCAGGGGATTATCGGGGTGGGGGGCGGTGCCTGATTGAGCTTGGGCATAGGCAAAGGCCCCTTCTGGTTCCTGGGTTTCGGCCTGCTTATACAGGGCATTGAGGGTGGCCACCAGGGGCGCGCTGGAGCGGAAATTGGTATCCAGCATATAGTGACGGCCTTCGGTCAAGCGCCGGGCACACAGGTAGCTGTCGAGGTCGGCGCCGCGAAAGCGGTAGATGGATTGCTTGGGATCCCCAATGAGCAGCAGGAGACGCTCGGCGTGGTTGTCGGCGCTGCGGTAGATGGCGTCAAAAATCTGGTACTGCAGGGCCGAGGTGTCCTGAAATTCATCAATCATGGCTACGGGATAGCGGTTTTGCAGGCGACTGATGAGAGATCCGGCATGGTCAGGATCACTGAGGGCATGGGCCAGACGGCCCAGATAATCCTGGTGACTGAGCTGGTGCCGGAGGGCCTTGAGGGTTTGCAGGCGCTGCTGGATCCAGGCGGCGGCATGGCCTTGCAGGGTGTTGTGGACTGATTGGAAAGTGCTCTGCAGCGCATCCAGCGCTTCGAGAATGGTTTCCAGGATGCGGGCAGACTCCGGGGGAGTGATCTGCCGGTCCTTGTTACAGTTGGCCTGTAGATGGGTTGCACAAAGCAGTTGGCATTTTTTCGGAGCGATGGGGATAGTGACTGCTGCGCTGCCCAGCCAGTCCTGCAATGCCTGAAAAACGTTTTCTACGGAGTCTATAGTGTATTTCTTGCCGTTCAGGGGGCTCCTGGGGCCATGGAGTATCTCCATGAGCCATCTGCGCAAGTCGTCCTGATACCGGGCCCAATGCTGCTTCAACTCCTGGAGTTGCTGCAGCGGTTCTGCCAGCGCCTGGGACAGATAATCCTCTAAGGTCACGGTCGGCCTGGGTAACGGCGCGCCGCTTTCCAGCAGGGGGGCGATGAGGCCCTGAACCTGTCCGGGGTCACGAAAAACGTCCAGCACCGCTTCCAGCAGCTTTTCCGGAAGGGGATAAATTTCCTGACGCCAGAAGTCACGAATGGCATCTTCCAGCAGGTCATGGTCATTGAGCAGCAGGGTTTCCCGGGTGTCGCTGCCCGTCAGCAGGGCATGTTCGCGGAGGCTGTGCTGGCACCAGGCATCAATGGTGAAAATCGCGCTCTGATCCATGGCGTCGGCCGCCAGGGACAGTCGCCAGGCTGCCAGCTGACGCTGGGCGGGATCGGGATAGTCCTGCAATAACGCCTGTAAAAAGGCATCAGCCTGGATCTGTGCAGGATGACGGAAGTAGCTCGCCGCTTCCTGCAGGCGCTCGCGAATACGTTCTTTCAGTTCCTGGGTGGCGGCACGGGTGAAAGTCATGACCAGGATATTTTCGGGCAGCAGGGGGGCCAAGGTGGGTTGACCGGGCTGATGGTGTCCGAGAATCAGACGGAGATACAGGGCGGCGATGGTCCAGGTTTTTCCGGTGCCGGCACTGGCTTCAATGAGGCGGCTACCCCAGAGTGGCATCCGCAAGGGATCCAGAACGATACTCATGCTTGGGCTTCCATTTCCAGGCTAGATATTTCCAGAGTTTCCAGCCAGGTGACAAAGGGCCGGTAAAGGGCTTCCGCATAGTCTGCAAAGCCCCATTGGCGAGGGCCGCAACGCTGGTTGCTCAAGCTGGCAAAATCCGGATAGTCCCGGGCGAGGCCAAGATAACTGTGGACCTCCCCGGCGCTATACCCGCTACCTTCATAGACGATCTGGGGTTTTGCGCCTTGCAACGCGGCTACGGCCGTTTTCAGGGTGACCGGCAGGGGCTGGAGGAGTCCTTCCGCCCAGACACGCACTATCTCCCCGAGAATATCCCTTGCGTTTTCAATGGGCTGGGAGCTGCGGATCACGGCATCCCTGCCGAGGAGCAGGGCGCTGCAGTGCATCCCTTGATCGGCAGCCAGCAATTGCTGTAACCAGAGTTCCGCGACCTTGTCCGCCTGAATCTGCTGTTTATCATCGAGCAGGCGGCTGGCGCGGCAGGCCAAAAACGCCTGGTCATGGGCGGCATTGCGATAGAGAGGGGGGAGCCAGTCTTCCAGGGACAGGTAAGCGTTGGCGTGGTGCAAGTTGTGGCGCTGCCGATCGGGCCGCCATGTCTGCATCCAGGTCTGCCAGACCGCGACCATGGACTCGGCAGTACCGCGCAGAGCCTCGGCCTGGCGTTGCCCGAGGATGCCGAAGGGATAGTCGCCGCTGCGCAACTGTGCGGCGATTTTTTGCGTCGTCAGCGACGGGATTGCTGCTGGATTCTCGGCCCGGTGTTCGCTATGTTCCGGGCTGGTCACGGTTTCCAGGACGGCGTTGAGCAGGGCATAGCGATCCAAGCCATTCAGGGCAAAAGTTTCGTCATCCTCGGCACCGGGGTCCTCTTCCCCAAAAAAGGTTTCCAGACGCTGCTGGTAAAAGGCCCGCGACGGGCAGCGAAAAAACACCTGCAAATCCCGCAGGCTGCGCCGGCTCTTTGCGGGTTCAGGCAGGATTTGGGGAAACCTGGGCAGTTCCGGATCAGGAAACCACTCCCTGGCCCAGGTGGGGAATTTTCCGGGGTCTTCCAGATAACGCGGGCTGAAGGCCTGCAGGGGATGTATTCGGGTGATGCGCCGGAGCAGGCGGTTTTTTTCCGGATCAGCGTCGGCCTCGGATGATTGCACGGGCGCTGCAGGTATGGCCTCCGGCCAGGCTTGGCGAATGGCATCGCGGAGCTGACTGATCATCAAGGCCGGTTGCCGGGGAGTGTTGTTGCGCGGATCCCTCCCCGTCCAGCTGATGTAAAGCGTCTGCCGCGCGGCCAGAAGGGCCTCCAGCATGAGGTAGTGATCATCATCCCGGCGCGATCGGTCGCCGGGGCGGCTCATGCCCGGCAGGGCCATCAGGTCAAAATCGGGACGCGGATGGCGACGGGGATAATCTTCCTCATTCATCCCGAGCAGGCAAATCATCGGGTAGGGCACGGCGCGCATGGGCAGGAGGGTACAGAACGTGACCCCTCCGCCGAGAAAGTGGCGCTGTAATTCGGGCAGGTCCAGCATGTCCAGCCAAGTGCCGCGGAACACCGACAACGGCAAGGCTTCGGCAAAGTCGGCCAGAGCGCAATCATCCAGCCATTGCTGCAGGGCCATATCCAGCTGCTGCAGGATTTCCGCATCATCCGTGTCTTCGGCACTGAAAAAATCCTGGAGCAGTTGCCGGCCCGCTGCGGCCCAGTCCTCGGGATGGCGGGCGATGGATAAATGGCCCCGCCAGAATTCCAGATGCTCCAGCAACTGGTTGAGGGGACCCAACAGTGCGGCATCCAGTCCTCCTGCCTCTCCATAGGCTTCGATACCGGCAAAATGACTGTCATGCCCATTGGCATAGCCGAGATTCAGGCGCTGGAGTGCAAAGGCGCCACTGTTCTGGACCCCGCAGTGGGTCATGCCCAGGGCCTCGCGATGGGCTGCCGATAATCCCCAGCGCCATCCTGCGCCCTCGATCCAGGATTCCAGCAGGGGCAAGTCTTCTGTGGCCACGGCAAAACGGCGACGCAGGGCCGGGCAATGCAGCAGATCACGGATTTCGCTTTGCCGACAGCGCTGTTCCGGCAATTGCAGCAGCCAGTCCAGGGCCTCCAGCAGGGGGGATTCCTGGCGGGCCTGCAAATCGACGATATGGTAAGGAATGTAGCGGGCATCATCATGCTCGTATTGATCAAAAGTGGCGCGCACCAAGGGGGCGAAGCGGCTGATATCCGGGACCATGACGATAATGTCCCGGGGCTGCAGTGATCCTTTGGCCAGCGCGGCCAGTAGCTGGTCATGGAGAATCTGCAGTTCCCGCAAGGCGCCATGGGCCACATGAAAGACGATGGAATGGTCGCTTTCGGCAATGGGCGTACAGTGCTCCGGGGCGATGACTTCCTGCTCGCGGATCAATACCTGCAATTGCCGGAGCAGGGTCTCGCCCTGATCTTCGGTGAACAGATCAATGCGCGGGATGCCCCACTGACTTTGCCGGGTGCGGGTATCATCCCACTGTTCCAGCATGTTCAGAAAATCCCGACCCTGACGACCCCATTGGGCGAGCAGCGCGTTACATTCGCTGTGCAGGTTTTCGGGCGCAAGCAGGCTCAGGTCCTTGCCTTGGCGCAGGGGCTGACGACGACTTTCCCGGCGCAGCAGTTCCCGGCCGGAGATGATATCTCCCCAGTAATAACGACAGGGGTTGGGCACGGCAAGCAGGACCTGCATGCTTTGGCCCAGGGCGGCCAAGGCGCTCAGACTTTGTTCGGGCAGGCTGGCGGCACCAAAGAGCACGACGCGGCGCGGCAAGGTTTTGACCGGGGCATTGCCTTTTTGCATGGCCTCCATGAAGGCCTGGTGGATTTCTGCCCGTCCCCTGGCGGCGTTCTGTCCCTGCAGGTCCTGCTGTACGGCCTGCCAGAGTCGGGGTTGCCAGCGTTGCTCCTCCGGTATGCCGGACCAGCCTCCCAGTGCCGTGCGCAGGATGGCCTGACCTTCGCGCCAATCCTGCAGCCAGTCGCTGCGATACACCTGATATTGATCGAACAAATCGGCAATTTGTGTGGCTAGCTGCCAGCGGCGCTCCATGCCGACACTGCCAGAGTCGGCAATATGGGAGCGCAGGGGAGCAAAGTTCGGGTCTGGCAATAGTTGTGGAAGGAGGCGCAACAAACGCCAGGTCAAAGCGGCTTTGTCCAGGGGGGAGCGGCTGCTGACCCGCTCCCGACCCAGTACCCGGGCATAGCTGTCCCAGAGGAAGCGTCCCGGCAGCATGACCTTGACGGCGGCGCAGATGCCCTCTTGTTGCGCCAGGGTCCACTGTAACCACTCGGCAATGCCATTACTCTGAACCAGAAAAATTTCTTCTTCGAGAGGATGCAGGGGATGCTCGCGTAACCACTGGAGGACCGCATCCCGCAGCCACTCCAGACGATCGCCGTGGAGAACGATAAAACCGGGTTCCAGGGAGGGGCTGGCGGAACTTTCAGTCATCAGGGTCGAGGCGTTGAATCATCTGCAGGTCCAGCATCTGGCGCAGACGCTGGTGTAGCTGTCCAGCGAAGGCCTGGGTGTCGCCGTCCATCTGGCCATTTTCCTGCCAGTTCTGGAAAAGGGCGGCTCCGGGCTGCGGATGGACCTCCAGAGTGACGAGTAGGTGCAGGCTCAAGGTATCGGGTTCCAGCATCTGGACAATATCGTCCCGGTCCCGATAAAGGTACAAGGAAACCGTTTGCGGGTCGAGCACGGGCGCGGCGCTGAAACGAGGTTCCTGCAGCAGTTGCTGAACGGGATAGGCATACTGCACCAGGGCGTGCACCGGGTTCAGTTGCAGTGCCCCGGTCCAGGGATCCTGCGCCTCGGAATTTTCGGTGTCTTCGGGGCGTTCTTCCGTCTCGGCGACTCCCAGAGCCAGTTCCAGCCATTCCAGGTGCGCCAGTTCCAGGGCATAGGGTAGGGTTTGTCGGAGCTGGTCTTGATGCTGACTCAGATAGGCCATGAATTCATCGGGAATTTGCCGAAAAAAAGGGCTGCGACAACGGTGTTCGGCAATGAAAGCATCCCGCCAGCGCAAATAGGCGCTTTCGCCGAGACAGCGAATCCACAGCGGAAAACAGGCCCGTAGCGCCGCATCAAAATTACCGACCAGCAGTTCCCGGTAGAGTCCGGCGGCCTTGCCATCGAAGCTTTCCGGACAGGAATAATGGTTGGGATCGCGCAGATGGGCGCTCAATGCACGGAGCTGATCCCTGGGGTTTCGAAAATCAGAGCGAGACATGAGGGTTTTCTGCCAGACGGATTTTTTGCGCTTCCTGGAGGAGGAGGGGCAAGGGTGGGATCTGGTTGTCCCATTCCAGCAAGGTGGGTTTGGGACCAAACCGCTCCCGACTGTATTGCAATAGTGCCCATACGGCGGGGTCCACGGCCGTATCATGGGTATCGATCAACCAGCCCTGTTCATGCCGCTGATGTCCGGCGATATGTTGATAGACAATGCGTTCCGCGGGCATGGCCCGTAAAAACGCCCGGGCATCATAGCCGTGATTGCAACTGTTCACATATAAGTTGTTGAGATCCAGCAGCAGGTTACAGCCGGACTTGCGCAGCAGTCCGAGCAGGAAATCCTGCTCGGTCATGCTGCTCTCGGCATAATCCCCATAATAGGCGGTGTTTTCCATGATCAGGGGCATTTTCAGGAAATCCTGGACCTGCAGGATACGGCCTGCCACATATTCCAGCATGTCTTCGCTCAGGGGGAAGGGCAGCAGATCGTAGAGTTGCCCATGGTCGGCACAAAAAGCCAGGTGCTCGCTGTAGTAGTGAATGCCGTGTTCGCTCAGGAAATCCTGTACGGCTTCCAAAAAATCCGTATCGAGGGGTTCCGGACCAGCAATGGACAGAGACAGGCCGTGACCAATAAAGGGATAAGTTTCCGTCAACAGCCGCAGTTGGCGCTGTGGGCGCCCGCCAAAACCTATCCAGTTTTCCGGAGCCAGTTCAAAAAAGTCGATGCTGCTTTGGGGCTGCGTGAGTAATTCATTCAGAAATTTCCGGCGCAAACCCAGGCCAACGCCATAATCTGGAAGGTTGGCGGAAGACATCACGTTCAGCCTAGCGAGATACACACAGAAGTTTTGCCTGTTTCCTGACAAGGATGAGGCCAGCGGAGAGCCGGGGCTTCATGTACGGACGGATGTTGACCGTATTCTCAGGACGACGCCATGGCTGCCTTGTGCATCTTGTCCAAGTATTGCTTGCCGCATTTTCCGTCATGGGCCTTGATAGCCGCGCTACTGACGCAATGGGCCTCCTGGGCTTTGCTGGGTGCTTTGGGTGCTTTGGGTGCCATCTTGTTCATGTTTTTTGAGCAATTGCCTTCCTGATAGCCCTTGCCCGACATTCGCGCACCCATCGTCTGCGAGCAATTCCCTTCTTTCTTGGCGCTGCTACTCATCATGGGGACGGGTTGCAGGGTGGTGGTACCGGCAATAGCTGTAGCTGGTAGGGCCGTCAGGGATAGAGCAAAAGCGGAACCAATGGCAAAAGAAGCAGGAATCCGGTTTTTTTTCATGTCAGTTACTCCACAAAGTGACTGTAATGGAGCAGGCATGCGTGAGCGCAAATACCTGCAGGGGGAGTAACTAATTTCTCACAGTACATGAAATCCGGCAACCTTGTTGTAAGCAAAGGTAATTTGAATCAGCACCTGCTGACCATTGGCCATGTTCAGGCGCCATATTCCGCTCTGATATTTCCCCTCGTTCAGGGTGGTGACGTAATTGGCCGTCCAGTGTTTTTGTAGTTCCAGTTTCTGATCCAGGCTGGTGGCCATTTTCCTGAAGCTTTGGGCTGAGGCGGCAGTCGTGAACTGCGCATCGGCATTTTCTATCCAGAGCTTGAAATCCTTATGAACCAGAGCGGTCATCAGGCGATCAAACTGTTTTTGGGTATGGACGGGTGCGGTCACCATACATTGGCTGACGTTGTCTGCCCAGGCGTTTTGAAAAAGCGGTACCGCAGTGCCACACAATAATATGAACAGTGTCCTTTTCAGCATGATGTTTTCCTTTTTTCGATCGTGGGAAGTGAAATTTCAGAAAAACAGGAGCGCTACAAGGGAAGAATTACCAGCGTCCTGGCCAATATCCCCAACCGGGTCCATACCAGCCCGGGTAAAATCCAAAGCCGGTACCCACAAAAACCTGCTGCTCCACCTGCGGGCGGAGTGGTTCTATGGGCCATAAATAGACGGTGCTGGCTGCCAGCCGGGGATAGGTATAATTGAACTGCCCCACCTCGTGCTGTTCGGTGCCCGTGATCATGCCGATGAAAGTGACCTCACGGTCGGGGCGATAGAGCATGGGATCGTAAAAGCCGGGGGCACAGGCCACAAAGCGGCCGATATGGGCTTCGCCTTCTTCCGTGCGCGGTCTGCCATCGTTATGTAAGGGCTCCCCCAGCACGGTAAAACAGGTTTGCTGGGCTTCAGGTTGGGTTTCAATGATTTTCCCGCCCCAGCGCACTTGCTGCCCATTGAAATTGCCGCTTTGTGCGGCCATGGGGGTGATGTTCGGGAAAGTTCCGCTCACCGGGGTGACGGTGGCGCAACCCGCAAGGCCGGTCGCGCTGATCAGAAAGGTCCAGAATGCCAGATGTTGCTTCGTCATGATATCCGAAATTTTCGCCTAGCGATGAGCGCCTGGTTTACCGTCATTTGCCTTGCTTTTTCTTCCCCAGTAGCTGACGGCAAAGAGGATGATGGCCATGATCAACTCCTGGGCGGCAGGAATCAGCCAGCCCCTCGGCCAGGACTGCAGCAGGACCATGGCGATGGTCAGTACCCCGAGAAGAATCATGACCCCGGCGAGGCGTGACAACACCAGAAACACATTTTTGGCGGTGAAAATGCCGATACCGCGATGCACTCCGACCCCATGCAGGAAACCATCCAGTTTTTGCGGCGAGATCAGATAAACCAGCGCTAGAACCAGGAATAAAAGAATACCTACGGCAATGATGACGCCAATGATACTCATGATGTTGACCATGGGCATGACAGTCTCTCCTCTTCGGCTCTGCGGAAAAGTATAGCAGATATGGATCCGTTCCTTGAAACGGCAAGGGCTGACGGTTCTCATTCCTTGCTTGCGCTCAGCAGGTTTTCTATCCGCCGATCGGGGATCAGCCACATGAAAGCGACCCCCAGATAAATCAATTTGCCCACGGCGGGAGACCATTGGGAGGAAACGATGCCAATGAAATACAGGACAGGAGAGATTTTTCCTTTCCAATCCCGACCCACGGCGCGGCGCAGAGTGGTCGCTCCGGCAGCAATGATCCGTTGCTGCAAGATGAAATAGGCAATGGCCGCCATGAACAGCACGACCCCATATAATTGGGTGGGCACGGTAGCGTAGTGGTTTTCACCCATCCAACTGGTCACGAAGGGAAAAAGGGATAACCAGAAGAGCAGGTGGAGATTGGCCCAGAGAATCCCGCCGGTGATTTTGCCACTGGCTTGCAGCATGTTGTGGTGATTGTTCCAGTAAATGCCGACGTAGATGAAACTCAACACATAGCTGAGGAACACCGGCAGTACGGGTAATAATGCCGCCAGATTTTCGCCATGGGGGACCCGCATTTCGATGACCATGATGGTAATGATGATGGCGATGACGCCATCACTGAAGGCTTCTAAACGATTCTTACCCATATCTCCCCCTGCCGACCAGCGTTGTTGACCGTCAGGGGATATTAACCTGAAAATTACAGTGGGTAAGGATACTTTTTGCGCCCGGAGTCAGGCTGGAGTTGCAGAAAGGCCTCACCTACAGCCATTTTTCAGAAGGCATCAAAACAAGGCGCCGGGAAAATTCTGAACCTACAATTCTCCCCAATCCGGTTCAGCCAGGCGGTATTGGTTTTCCTCGTATTGATAACGGCGCTCCCAGGGGCGTGGGGTCAGTTCTTCACCCGTCTGTTTGATGGCCAAAACCTGATGCAGGGCCGACCAGTTCCGCCAGAAGGCATAGGCACAACCCGCCATGTAAATGGCCCAGATCCGGTAACGTTTTTCACCCACCATGGCGATAGCCTCGTCCTTGTGGGCTTCCAGGCGATCTACCCAGTGGATGAGGGTCTGGGCATAGTGCGGGCGCAGATTTTCCACATCGATGACTTCCAGGTTCTGTCCGGCCATATCCCGAACCACCCGCCAGAGGTGGGGTATTTCCCCATCGGGGAAGACATATTTATCTATGAAATCACTGCCGGAGTGGTGCCCGTCTTCGTCATCCTGCTGGCTGGCGGTGATGCCGTGATTCATGACCCAGCCCCCTTCTTTCAGGACCCGGTTGATGACCTCGAAATACTCAGGAAGTTTGGCCCTGCCCACATGCTCGAACATGCCGACGGAGGAAACCTTGTCAAAATAATCGCGCTCGGGAATATCCCGGTAATCCTGCAGGCGGATTTCCACGCGGTCGGCCAGCCCTTCCCGTTCGATGCGCTCCTTGGCAAAGGCAAACTGTTCTTCGCTGAGGGTGACGCCTATGCCCTGGATACCATAGTGTTTGGCCGCCCAGGTCAGCAGGCCGCCCCAGCCACAGCCAATATCCAGGAGTTTTTCGCCGGGCTGCAGGTGCAATTTGCGACAGATATGGTCCAGCTTCTGTTCCTGGGCAAGATCAATATCTTCTTTGCCGGTTTTGAAGTAGCCACAGGAGTACACCATATTACGGTCCAGCCAGAGTTGGTAGAAGTCGTTGGAGACATCGTAATGATAGTGGATGGCTTCCTTGTCCTTGGCCTTGCTGTGCAAGGCCTTGTGGAGAATGCCGGTTTTGGGTTTTTTGGCGGGAAACGCCTCACTCAGCCCTTCGGCTACGGCCAGAATATCCTGGTAACGTCCATCTATGCCGATGTCTCCCTCCACATAGCCTTCGCCCAGTACGTCGAGGGCGCTGCCGGTAAGTAGTTGGGCAATGATTTTAGCCGACTTGAGATGCATGGTGACGCGAACCGGCTCATCGAAGATATATTCGTGACCATCCCAAAAGAGGATTTTCAAGGGTAAGACCTTGCCATTCAGTCCTTTTTTGACATGTTCGAGGAAGGTGCTTCGTAAATCTTTCACGAGATGACTCCTTTAGTGTCCAGATGAATTTCGGTAAGTACCGACCAAGGGCAAAACTCCCACTAGGATATGATTATAGATCAAAGCGCTTGATTCCAGATTTCATGGGGACCCCGCGACAATGATCAAGACCAGCACCAGGGCAACCAGAATGTAGCTGGCATAGGTATTGACCCGTCCCTTGTGCATTTTGGCCAGTAATGCGGCGATCCGCATGGCGGTTTGTATGAGGGGTTGAATGACCAGTCGTTCGGATATGTTGGTGATAATCTGGTGATAGCTGCGGCTCAGCACAAAAGCACCCTGACGTTCTTCGGTTTCTTCCGTCAGCGGGTGAAAAAATCCTTGAAACACGGTCCTGACCGGTGCGGCAAAGGTGGTTGCTGTATACGTCATTTCCGGGCGGAGACGAGTCAATCCTGCATCCCAAAGGGTATTACGGATGATCTGCCGTTTCCGACGGCGCAGACCCCGCGCCAGCACCCAGACCGTACCGAGCATCAATATCAGCACGAGAAAAGTCAGCAGTGTAGACATGGCATAGACCACAGGCGCGCTGCCCTGATTCAGATGCATCAGCACGAGGCTGCGCAGTGGCAGGAAAGTCGCCCCCAGATTGGCGCCGATGGGATCGAGCGCCTGCCTTACGGCCAGGGGAACCTGACTGGGCACATGGAAAAAATTGGGCACGAGGGAAGCGGTAGGATTGGCCCCCAGAAGGGGGGCTGCCAGGCGGGATAGAACGGGCACCATGAGGGTGGCCGCAAGACCCAGCAATAACGCGAGCAATGCCAACAACCCCATGGGTATGACCACGGTCAACGGCGCCTTTCTCGCCGCGCTGGCATGGGTAGAACGGGGTAATCCCATCAAGGCGCTGCCGGGCAGCATGATAAAACAGGTCAGGGCCAGCCCGGAGGTGAGGGCCAGCAAGGCGCCGGAAAGGGCAAAAGTAATGCGGACGGGAATGTCCGGTATTTCCACCACGCGCAGCAGTGACTCCAGCAATAGCCATTCACTGACAAAGCCGTTGAAGGGAGGCAGGGCGGCGATCGCAAAGGCCCCCAGGAGGAAAAAGGTGCCCAGGGCGGGTAGCCGCTTCATCAGACCTCCCAGTTCATCCAGATTGTGGGTGCCGGTGCTGGCGTCTATGCCACCGGCACCAAGAAAAAGCAGGGTCTTGAAGGTGGAATGATTGATCATGTGATACAGGCCGGCGACCATGCTGGCACCCCCTAAAAGCGGATGCCCATAGGCGGCAAAAGTCAGGCCAGCGCCTATTCCAGCAGTGGCAATACCCATGTTTTCAACAGAGCTTTGGGCCAGCAGGCGCTTCATGTCCTTTTCGACGAGGGCATAAATAATGCCGATGAGCGCGGTAAGGGCCCCACTGCTGAGGATGATCAGGCCGAGCTGCGGCAGATGCAGGGCAATGGGCGCATCAATACGTAAAAACGCATAAAGCCCCAGGTTGAGAGTGGCGCCCGAGAGTATCGGCGAAGTGGAGCGTGGGGCGGTGCCATGGGCCGCTGGTAACCAGACATTGAGGGGAATGATGCCGGCTTTCATGCCAAATCCGAAAAATGCCAGCAAACCCGCGACCATCAGCAGGGTCGGTGACATTTTGGGGATGGCGCCGGCGATTTCCTCCAGTTGCGGAGAGCCCGCAGCGGCGGCCAGCAACAGGAGGCTGACCAGACCCGCCAGACTGCCCAGCTCGGATAATGCCAGGGTCAGTAATCCGGCCGCTACCGGTTTGCTCTGACGGGTTTCAAAGGTGATCAGACCCCAGATGGCCAGAGCCGCCAGCTCCCAGCAGAAGATAAACGCGGCAATGCTGGCCGCTGAAAAAAAACCAATCATGCTCGCCAGGCTCAGCATGACGATAGCGAGAAACAGACCCCTTCTGGCGGATGGATAGAGATTGGCGTCATGGGTCACGAAAGGGAGGGCAACGGCAAAAACACTGGCGCTGATGAGAATCAGCAGGCCGCCCAAGGGCGTTTGCACGAAATTCAGGGGGCCGATGATGGGTAACTGAAGGCTAATGAGCTGCTGACTGTGTGCTGCAGCAATGGCCATAACCCCTTGAATGCCAGCCAGAATGCAGGCGGTTGTCGACAGTGCCCAGGCGCACAGGGCAGGCATGCGGCGGCCGGGAATGAACGCCAGGATCGGACTGGCCGCAAAAAGCAGAAACGCAATGATGTAGAGCATCAGGGCTGTTCCTCCAGGGAGACTGGCGCTACCCGTCCCACCAGACTCAACAGACCATGAATGATGGCCAGAGGTGGGGGTGGGCAGCCGGGCAACCATAAATCGACGGGAATGATTTTTTCCAGTCCGCCGGCACAGGCAAAACTTTCTCCGAAAATGCCGCCATTGATGGCGCAGGTGCCCATGCCCATGACCCTTTTGGGTTCCGGCATGGCGGCATAGGCCTTGAGAATGGCCGTACGCATGGCATCGGTAATCGGACCAGCGACCAGGAGTACATCGGCGTCACGCGGGGTCGCCGTCACAAAAATGCCGAGACGGTGGAGGTTGTAGGGAGGGGCGTCGATCAACCGGACTTCATTGACACAGGCCCCGCAGGCTCCCGCATCGATATATAAAACCTGCAGGGAAGCCGAAAAACGTGATCCCAGAATGGGTTGGGCAGAGGCTGTAGAAGCGCTCCAGGCGAAATCCTGGGACCAAGGGAGGGCATAGGGGCCTGTCCGGCAGCGTTGGCAATGAATACAGCGGGAAAAATCCACGGCCACACCATTATCCGCAGTCTCCTGGTGCTTGACGACATGCAGGGCCTGGGTCGGACATTGCGCAGCACTTTCTTCTGATTGCGGGCTGCGTTTTGCTCGGGGCCTTCCCGGGGTGATACCGGCACTGTCCTCTTCGCCATCGGGCCAGGATGTCGTGCTTATGCCTCTTTTCAATCCATAATAGGGCCAAAAGCTCATCAGCGATCGTTCTCCGCTACGGACAGGCCCCAAGTGGCCAGAATGATGGGAAAATCCTGGAATGCCGCCCCTTCGATGGCGCGTTCGAAGGCATGCCAGTTCCTAAAACCGGGTGTTCCGAGGCGCAGGCGCGTGATCAATCCGTTTCCGGTACAGCGCAGCCAGTGAAAAGTGGCGCCTGAGGGCGCTTCTACCCAAGACAGGGCATGCCCCTCGCGTATCGGGCAGGCACTGTGTATGGGGCCATCTGGCAAACAGGGTAGCAAATCAAGGATCAGTTTGACGCTGATCCGGCTTTCGGCAAAAAACAGGCGCAAGCGTGCATAACCATCGCCTTCCTGTTCTACGGGAATTTCTGGTGCCAGGAACCCATATTGTCCGTAGGGCAAGTTGCGCCGCAAGTCGATGTTTCTGCCCGAGGCTCTGGCGATGGGACCGACCACTCCGTATGTCTTGGCCATTTGCCTATCCAGCGTGCCCATTTCTTCGATACGATCGAGGAAGCTGGAACTTTCTTCCAGGTGCTGTTCCAGCGCCCGCATCCGCTGATCAATGGCAGGCAGGGTGCTGTGGAGCATTTCAAGGGTGGCGGTATCCAGGTCTTGCCGAAGCCCTCCCGGCTTCAGGACGCCAAAAAAATAGCGATGTCCACACAGTCTGGCACTAAGCCTGAGCAAATCCTCGACGATGCCCTGCGCCAAGGCCTTGGCTACGGACAGGGCAGTTGATCCGGCAATTTCGGCAATGTTGGCGGCATGATGTCGAATACGTTCCAGCTCGGCGAAGACCATGCGCAATTGTTCGGCGCGGGGAGACAGCACACATTCGCCGATTTGCTCCAATGCCTGGCAGTAGGCCCAGCCATGGGCAAATGCGGAAGCGCCGGCAAAGCGTTCTGCCAGCAGCAGTCCCTGATCGACCGTGCGTCCCTCGGCGATTTTTTCGACCCCGCGATATTTGTAAAACAGTCGGGTGTGTAAATAGCGAATCTGTTCTCCCGGCGTTTCCAGGAGCCACAGCCCGGATTCATTGAAATCGCCCCAGACCGGACCGATGGGAAAGACGATGGCACCCTCTTCCTGCAAAAGTCGGGGAGGTGCCCATTCTGCACCCAAGCCATGCACTTCCGGACGTTTGCTACCGTCAAATTGGCGGCGCATGGGGTCGACCCCTTCCGGCCAGTCATCGTCGTGTAATACAAAATCGCCCAGAAAGGGATGGCCGCTGAAACGCAGCCCATACAAATCCCAAGCCTCCCGTTCGTGCCAGTCGGCAGCATGCACCGTATCACTGATGGCCGGTAATTCGGTCCCGGCCTTGACCTCGACTTTCAGTTCGATCAATTTGCCGGCGGCGGGCAGATAAAACAGATAATGCACGGCCAGATTTTCTGAATCTGCCGGTTCTTCCACCAGCAGGGTGGCAAACTCGGCCTCTTCCTTTTCCAGCAGATGTTGGGTCAGCGCAGGTAGCTGTTCTGCTGGACACCCTATTTGTAACCATTGTTCGGAATGCTCGTGCCAGGACAGCGCGGGCATGCTGTGCAGCCAGTTTTGCAGTTCCGTCGTGATATTCACCCCTGCACCTCCAGTAGTTGCGCCGCTTCATGTACCAGATGAGTCAATGGTGGGGGGAGATAAAAGCCAAAAACCAGTACCGGGATAAAGGCAATGACCATGGCCGCCTGGCTGCTGCGGGGAATTTTTACGGGGGAAATCTCTTTCTGGACAGGGTCCGGTGTACCAAAGGCGATGCGTGTAGCCTGATAGGCCAGAGCAATGAATGCGATCACAATGAATGCGGTCAGCAGGCCTGTGGGCAGATACTGGCCGCTGCTGTAGCCGGTGTCGAGAATTTCAAATTCCGACAGGAAAAGGGCAAAAGGCGGAGTGCCGGCAATGGCCAGGGTGCCGAGAATCAGCGCCCAGCCAGCGGCTGGAGAGCGGCTGATCAGGCCCCTTACCTTGGCAATTTCCTGGGTGCCAAAAATAATGCCGGCCAATCCCGCTGCAAAAAAGCAAAAAGATTTGGTAAAGCCATGAGCAAAAAGCTGATAAACGGTGCCCTGCTCATGAATGGCGGCGCCAATGCCACAGGCGGTGAGGATGATGCCCATGTGTTCAATGGTGGAATAGGCAAACATTCTTTTGAAGTCATGTACCTGGATCAGCATGAATGCGGCGCTGCCGACGGTGATGAGTCCGGCGCTCATATACCAGGCGGCCGGATCATGAATACCCGGATTGACCGCGAGTGCCGGATAGAGACGTAGCAACATATAGAGGGCCGCACTGGTTTCGACCCCGGATAAAACAGCGCAGACCGAAGCGGGAGCCTGACTGTGTGCATCGGGGAGCCAGGTATGCATGGGGACCAGGCCGGTTTTGGCGCCAAAACCGACCAGCCATAAAACAAAAGCCAGGAGCAGCAAGGGCGCAGACATATGGGGTGCTGCTTTCAGCAGGCCGTCCCAGGTGGGGGCTTGTCCCGCGGCATGGGTCCCATAATACAGCATCAATACCCCGAGCAAGGCGATCATGGCCCCCATACTGGTCAGTGCCACATATTTCCAGGCCGCTTCCAGGGCTTCGGCCCGATCTTCATAAGCCACCAGAAAAGCCGAAAAGACCGTGGTTAACTCAATGGCAATCCACATGAGCGCCAGATTGGCCACCAGGGGTACGGCGAGGATGACCAGGGCAAAAACATTCATGAGCGGAAAATACTGGCGGTAGCGCGGTTCTGCGGCGTCATTTGCCTGCTCCTGTTGTCTGGCCCACAAATAGCCAATGGCATAGAGGGAGGAGGTGAAATAGACAAAACTTACCGGAAGCAAATACAGGGCACCCAGAGCGTCCAGGTAAAACAGGCCGTCGCTGCCATGCACGGGACCATGGGCTTCCACCTGCCAGGCCGCTGAAACAGCCAATATCAGGGTGAGAAAAGCGGCAAGCACGCTGAAATAGGGGGCTGTGCGCCGGTTCGCCAAGGCGAGTAGGGCCCCGCACAGGGGCACAAGAAGAATGAGGGCCGGCAACCATTCAGTGTTCATGGAGCTTGTCCAAAGTGCCCACGCGCGTGGAGCCGGTAACCCGACGAATGCTGCGAATGAGTAAGCCGATCACCAATGCGACAATGGGCACATCCACCGCAGCGGCAATTTCGACAATGACGGTCAGATTGTGGACGATGGCAATGGAACCAAAAAAAGCCCCATTTTCCATGATCAGCAGGCCCATCATCTGGGCCACACTTTCCCGACGCAAAGCTACGGTAAAGGCTCCCCACAGCACCATGATCAATCCGGTCGGCAGATTGATGGCGGCAAAAGGAACGTCATGCAATGTGGGTAAGACCGGAGCGACCGCAAACCAGCCGACCAGAGCAAAAAGGGCTGCTACGAGAATAGACGCAGGAATGCCCATGGCTTGATCCACTTCACGCCGTCCATACACTTCTTCTCCCGCGGCCCAGCGCAGCACCAGGGGTACGGCTATGACTTTGGTGACGAAGGTAATCAGGGCGACCCAGAGAAGATCGATCGTCTGCAAGGCGTCGGCCAGCACCAAGGCGGACAGTGTCAGGGCAACCGATTGCCCCATGAAAAAGCGCAGGGAGGCCAGCATCTGGCGGGAGACCATGACCCCCAGTCCGAACAGCACAAAGAGCGCGGCGACGGACCCGGCAATACTGAGCATGATCGGGCTGACAGGGGTCATCAGGCAATCCCCGTCAGCCGGATGCTGACTGCAAAGAGGCAAATGATGAAGGCCACGGCGAGAAACTCGGAAATGCGGAACAACCGCAACTTGGCCAGCGTGGTTTCCACCAGGGCCAGGACGATGACAAAAGCCAGCAGTTTAAGCAGAACCAGACCCATTGCCGCCATGACGGCGGTCCATTGCGTGCTTTGGGCCAGTCCCCAAGGGGTGACCAGCACATTCACAAACACCAGGGCCAGTACCATGAGTTTGTTGGCCCCACCCCATTTCATCAGTGCCGCGCTGGTCCCTGAATACTCCAGTCCTTTGGAATGACCGATCATGGCGATCTCTACCTTGCCCGCCGGGCTATCCACGGGGATACGGCCCTCATCGGCCAGAATCAACAGAAAAAAGGCCAGAATCACCAGGAGATGGGCGGGCTGTAACATGCTGGTCCAGGATGCCCCCCAGGTGGCATTCACAAAATAGGGGATGGTGCTGTTGGCGACATAGGAGACGCTGAAAAACACCATGATGAAAACGGGTTCGGCGAGAAAACCCACCATATGGGTACGGCTGGCGCCGACGGCGGCATAGAGATTGCCCGTATCCATGCCCCCCAGGGCCACAAAGAATCCGGAAATGGCCATGAGGAAACCCACGGCAACCATATCTCCCATAAAAGCAAAAAACAGGGGGTAGGCCGTCAGGGCGGGTATGAGCAACACTACAAAGAGAGGCATGACAAAAGCGACAATGGGGGCAAAGCGGAATACCCAGGTGGACTGTTCGGAAATGACCTCATCCTTGGCAAAAAGCTTCCAGATGTCGCGATAGGTCTGCCAGATGCTGACCCCGCTTTTACCCTGGATGATTTCTTCCAGTCGGTGCAGCACCCCTTCCACCAGCGGTGAGAACAAGAGAATGAAGCCCACTTGCCAGAGATTCAGCAGGAGGTGGGTCCAGAGCGGGGTCATGACAACACTTCCCGTTTTTCCGCGGCCGAAACCCTGACGGCATGAGCGGGGTGATGGCTGAGTTTTTCCAGTGCGCCGCGCTTATCTTTGCCCGCCGGAAGACGGGCAATGGCATCCAGCACTGCCATAGCCTGGACGACATCCACGGGATAGCGAGCCGCACAATCGGCCAAAGGTCCCGCTGCATCGGCACGGCCCTGGTGAGCCAGGCTGAGAATGGCCCCCATCCGGACTTCCGAATGGGGATTGCGCAGGGCCCAGATCAGCCGGTCATAATAGGGCGTTTCCCGCTCCCAGGCTTCGATGTCACGACCGCAGACCGGGCAGATGACACTGCCGATGGGAATTTCGGCATAACAGAGGGGGCAGTAATGATGATTCATGCGCAACCGCAGTCAGCTTCCCAGCGTAAAATGTGATTACCGGGAACCAGCTCCAGCAGATGCGGCATGACCGCATCCACGGTTTCCGGCGCATCAAAAAATTCCAGGACCAAAGGGAGATGAACGTTCAGGCGCAGAACATCATCGGCATGCACCACCCCCTTGCTGCCAAAGCCGGCAATTCCCCGAAAGGCCGTCACGCCATGGACTTTGTACTGATCATGGAGCATGCGAAATATTTCCTCCATGAGATTGTGGCCGCCGTGTTTATCGCCTTCCTTGATGTAAATACGTACTACAGATACGCTGGTCATGGTTTCCACCTCTTTCAGATGCTGCGGGATATCCAGGCACCAGCAAATGCTGCTGCCACACAGAGGAACAGGGAAGCAAACATGTAAATCAGAGCCTTGGTGGTATCGCCATTTTCAAACAACACCAGGGTTTCCAGAGAAAATGTCGAGAAAGTGGTGTAGGCACCCAGGCCACCGGTGAGCATACCCGTGCGCAGTTCCGGACTGAGGGAGATGCGCTCCAGGGTTTCAAAAAACAAAAAACCCATGATGAAACAGCCCAGGATATTGATGCTCAGGGTCGCCCAGGGAAAATCACGCCCAAATACGGTTTGTACCAGCAAGGTCTGCCCATATCTCGCCCAGGCACCCAAAACCGCAAATATGGCAATGAAGCCGAAAGTGGCAAACATCTCTACTCCTTACTTGTTAAATATAAAAAACACTCGCAAAAATAATAATCAGCAATAATCCTATATAAGCCAGATAAGCATTCAAGGAACCATTTTGCAAAGCCAGACCGAGGCGATCACTCAGGAATTGAATGAAGCGGACTATTGGACGGAATAACCAGGGACCAAATACCGGCGCCTGGCTATAATCAAAATGCAGTTCCCGCACAAAATAATTGCGTTCCGTGTGGCTTCTTCGGGTATGGGTGCGGGGGCGATAGACGAAACTGTAAAATTCGCGCAGGGCGTTGGAAAAGGCCAGGGCGGTCACCGCATTGTTGGCCGGTATTTGCCGCAGTCCATGTCCCCAGACCGGCACCCGTTTGCGTCCCTGACGGAGCTGACTCCAGCCCAGCAGCGCCAGGGGGATGAGCGACAACAACAGTCCCATCAGCAACAGTAGTGGTGGGGAAATAAAGGCGAAATGGAAGCGGAGGGGAATCAGAATCGGCCCCTTCACCATGGCCTGCAAGGCGGCCGGTACGGCAGGCCAGTTGTCCTGGGCGAGAAAACCCAGAGTCCAGGGCAGGGCCGCGGCATAAGCCAGTACCAGCAAGCCCAGGCCGAGAATCGGCCAGCGACCGGAAACAGATTGATGATTTTCCTCACGGCCCAGGAGGCCCAATCCAAATACCTTGATCATGGTGGCCAGGGCGATGGCGGCAGTCAGGGCCAGGCCGGCCCCTCCCAGAGCCAGAGTGACTCGGGCGGCAGAACTGCTCAAGTGAAAATCCTGGAATACGGTCTGGAATAAATACCATTCACTCGCAAAGCCGGCAGTGGGAGGCATGGCGGCCAGGCTCATGGCCCCGAGCAGGGTGCCGATACCCAGGGTCCAGGGAGCCAGCGCCAATACCCGGCTTTGGGCGATGGCATAACTTCTCCGAACACCGGCAACCCGGTCGGCGCTGAGCATCATGCTGCCCTTGGCGAGGCTGTGTCCACCCAGATGGATGAGACCAACGGTCCAGGCCAGAGTAGAGAGCATGTGGAGTCCATCTGCCCGGAACAGGGAAGCCGCACCCAGAGCAACCACCGCGAGGCTGGCATTTTCCGCCGTGGAAAAGGCCAGCAGGCGCCGCCAGTCTTCCTGTTGAAAGGCATATAAAATGGTCAGAATGGCTGTGATGGTTCCCAGTGCCACCAGTAAAATACCCGTGGCGGTGGCACTGCTGCGCGGCAACCAGTCCAGCATGGCCCGCCCCAGGGCAAAATAGGCGACATTGAGCACGATACCCGACAGCAAGGCCCCGGAAGCGCCACTGCCGCTGCCATAAGCTCCGGGATACCACTCGTAGAAAGGCAGAATGCCTAGTTTGGCGCCGAAGCCGATGATAAACAGGATGGCAATACCGAACGCGGCTGATCCATAACCGGCCCAGGTGGCCGCCCAGGTCGCAAAGTCCGTATTATGGGCACCCAGCAAGAGCAGGCAGAGCAGCAGGGCGACGGCCCCTACTTCCAGCAGGGCCAGCATGTATAAATTGGCTTGGCCGCTTTTTTCGGGATTCTGCAAGGCGTCGGCGAGGAGCATGATGGCGCCGCCGAAACTCAGAAACTCCCAGGCAATCAAAAAGGCGATCCCTTCCTGCAGGCCGGCAATGCCCAGACATCCCAGCAAAGCCAGACCCGCACCGGACATCCAGATACCAGGATTTTGGGCGCGGCTCGGCGACAGGAAGGCTGCCAGCGCGGCGAGCCCCCCCCAGAATATCAACCAGGCAGCGGCCGCTTGCAGATGCCAAGTGACGGGAATGGCGCCCAGTGACCAGAGCAGGCCAGAGCTGTTCCCGGCAGACAGACTGAGTACGCTCCCCAGCAAGGTGGCCAGGGTGCCAATAATGAGGGCAATGCGTGCCCCCAGTGCCAGGCGAAACACACCCAGCACGATGGCGAGGACAAAAAACAAGGCTGCCAGCAGAAAACTATTCAGCATATTGGCCTCCGGTGACGCGTTGCGGCATGCGCTCCAGCAAAAGCAGCAGGGCATGGATCAGGGCGGCGGGATTGGGGGGACAGCCCGGTAGCCAGATGTCCACAGGAAGGATCTGTTCTAATCCGGACCCTCCGGCATAACCGACATCCATGGGCGCCCCCGAAACGGCACAAGTGCCGGTGGCAATCACGCTACGGGGTTCCGGCATGGCTTCCCAGGTGGCCAGCAGGACGTCGTGCATGGGGGCGGTCACCGGACCCGTTACCATGAGCAGATCGGCAAAGCGGGGGGAAGGGGTAAAGAAAATACCCAAGCGATGCAAATTGTAAAAAGGGTTGTCCAGGGCGCTGATTTCCGCTTCACAGGCATTGCAGGAACCCGCGTCCACATGGCGAATGTGTAGGCTGTGGCGCTGGCTGGAGGCAATGCGTTTGCGCAGGTTTCCTGCCTCATGGCTCTCCAGGGCCGCTGACCAGATCAGGTCGCTGCGCTGGCGAACGCCAAAAGCCCAGTCATAAGAGCTCTGCATGGCGCCTTCGGGGCATTCTTCCACACAACGCTGGCAGACAATGCAGCGTCCATAATCAATGACCGGTTCACCATCCACTTGGCGAATGGCCTGGGTGGGGCAACTACTGACACAGAGCTCGCAACCACTGCGGCATTTGTCGATATCTAGGCGTGGCATACCGAAAACGCCATCCTGTCCGTCGGAGCCGCTGTATGGCCAGCGGGTGGCGGCTTTGCCGGCTTTGAGTCCTGTCCAGGTCCATAGAGGCATGATTTTCTCCTAACGGTCGCAGCCGGCGATGCTGAGGCCGAAGCTGGCTTCGTTGATGGCGTAATCCATCATGTTGGTACCATGTACCGTCAGCGGGAATACGCGCCAGTTGGAAAACGACGGGGATTTGATTTTGACCCGTTGCAGGCGCCCATCCCGAATGCGCACGGCATAGAGGAGCGTACCCCGGGGTGTTTCCGCCCAGCCCAGGCCCTGCTGTTCTCCGGATGGCGGCGCATATGCCGCTCGTACCGGACCGGCCTTGAGGCGCCCGGATGCCTGTACCAGCAGGGCGAGAGCTTCACGCAAGGATTCCGCACGCACCTCGCTGCGGGCCATGGCATCACCTTTCTGACGGATGGGTACGTTAAAGCGTAACTGGTGATAGGCCGCATAGGGATGATCCCGGCGTAAATCCCGGTCCAGTCCCGAGGCGCGGGCGACCGGGCCGGTGGCTCCCTGATCGAAGGCCGCATCCTGGGAAAGAATCCCGGTGCCCATCAGTCGGTCCAGGTGGGTCGCGGTCTGACGGAGGCGATTCAGGTAGGCTTCGCCTTCGTCGATGATGGCCTCCAGGGCGCTGGCCAGGTGCTCGGCCTGCAGATCCCGACGCAGTCCTCCCACACAGAGCAGACTGCGCAAGTAGCGGGAACCCGTCAATTGGCCCGCCAGTTGCTTGACCTTTTCCTCCATCAGAAAGCCGGTTGCTGCCCCGACTTTGAGGGTGGTGGTTTTGGCCAGTTGGCCAAAATAGTGGAAATGATTATAAAGACGTTCCAGTTCCACAATGATGACCCGCAGCAGCTGGGCCCGGAGCGGAACTTCAATGCCCCAGGCGTTTTCCACCGCCTGACAGTAGGCCAGGGCGTGACAGGCACTGCCCACGCCGGACACCCGCTCGGCAAGATACACACTGCGCTCGGCATCCTGACCCGCAAAGCGGGCCTCCATGCCCCGGTGTTTGAAAAACAGGCGGGGATGATAGTGAAGAATGGCCTCGCCAATATAGGAGTAGTGAAATTCTCCGGTTTCCACCACATCGGCGCGTACTGGTCCCCAATACAAGTCCTGTACCTGATCGCCCTGCACTTCGGGCATGGTTGGAGGCTGGTACATCCCCTGCAGATGACCATCCATCGTATTTCGGCCCAGCGGCGGCTGGGGAATGCTGAAGCCTTCATGAATGATCAGGGGAAAGGGTTCGGGATGCCCGCTAAACTCCAGACCACCCAGATCGTGCATTTCCCGTTCATACCAGCCCAAAAGCGGAACCAGGGCTGCCAGGGAAGGCAGGGTGTCTGTGCCCCGCACCTCCAGCAGAATAAATTCCGCGTTGCCTTTTTGGCTGAGTAAATAGCGGATTACACATGCCTGATCCTCCCAGTCATGCCAGGCCATCAGAAAGCGCATTTCTTGATCCAGACATTCCTGGGCAACGGCGGCCAGCCGTTCCACGGGAACCGGACGAATGCTGCAGGGATTCAAGCGGCTTGCCGTACTCATGGTCGCACCAGAAAAGCCTGTTGAAAAAATCCCCATAATCCTGCTGGCCACCACAAGCCCAGCACCAGCACGGGAATCAGAGCCAGCCACATGGGCAGGGTGTTCCAGAGGGAGAGTTTCAGGGTGGGCGCCGTATCGGGTTCGGGCTCCGGTCCCCAGATCATGCGCCGGAAATGATTCATGAAAGCGGTAAAAATGAGGATGAGCAAAATCGCCATTACCCAGACCGCCCAGGGATTGGGGCTGAGAATGCCGCCACGGAGGATGGTCAGCTCCGACAAAAACAGGCCGAAGGGTGGTGCGCCGGTAATGGCGACCGCGCCGAGCAGCCAGACGCTGCCGCTCACCGGATAGTAGCGCAGCACATGCCGCATTTTGCTCATGGACTTGGTTCCATAGGCGCGCATCATGTTGCCCGCCCCAAAAAACATCAGGGACTTGTTCAGGGAGTGATTGAGCATGTGATACATGGCACCTGCAAAGGCAATGGCACCGCCAAAGCCAAAGCCGATGGCCAGTACACCCATATGTTCCAGGGAAGAATAGGCCAGCATACGTTTGGCGCCATCCTGACGGACGATGAACATCCCGGCTACAAAGAGAGAGACTACCCCCAATACCAGCAGGGCGGTGTGCCCCATGACGCTGTAACCGCCGCTATCGACAATGGCCAGAAAGCGATAAATACCGAGCAGAGCGATATTGAGCAAGGCGCCGGACAGCATGGCGGACACCGGGGCAGGACCTTCGCTGTGGGCATCCGGGAGCCAGGTGTGCATGGGCGCCAGTCCGACCTTGGTGCCAAATCCGACCAGGGTCAGGAGGAAAGCCAGAAAGAGCAGGGTTTCCGGCACCTTGGGGGCGACCTCGCGGAGATTGGCCCAGGTCAGCGCATAGGTCGGTCCGAGTACAAAGGTCCCCCCCCAATAAAACAGAATGATGCCCAGCAGGGCCAGGGCCAGCCCCGCAGAAACCACGATCAGGTATTTCCACGCTGCCTCGATGCATTCGGCCTCTTTCTCGAAACCCACCAGAAAGGCACTGACTATGGTCGTAAAATCAATGGCAATCCAGAAAATACCCGGATTGTTCATCAAGGGAGCAATGAGCATGGTCAGCGCGAAACCCGCCTGCAGGGCATAGTATTTGTGGAGTCTTGGTTTTTCCTCGGGCAGCAGGCGCATGTAGCCAATGGCATAAATGGAAGCCAGCAGGTACACCAGCCCCACGCAGAACAGCACCCAGGCACCCAGGGGCGTCAACAAGATATATCTGGCGCCCATAACCAGGGGCTTATGGGGTGCGGCCACGAGAATGGCCAGGGTCAGGCCAAACACGGTGATGGCTGTGAGCAGATTGAGATATTCCGCCAGATGCGGGCGGCGCAGGGCCAGTATCACCATAATGGCGACGCTGGGGACGATCCAGAGCGCGGCAATGAGGGCATCAAAATTGACCATGCTTCAACCCACCAGCTTTTGCAGGCGGCGACTGCTGGTGGTCCCGGCATGGGTCTGCAGGAAGCGCACCAGCATGCCGAAAGCCATGACTATGGTGAGCAGGTCAAAAATGATCACCAGTTCGAGGAGTACGGGCATGCCCGGCACCAGGATCTGAGAGCCCAGAAAAATGCCGTTTTCGATGACCAGCAAGCCGAGAATATGGCTGATGGCTTCCGAGCGCAAAATCATCAGTAGAAAGCCGATCAGCTTGAGGCTGAACATGCAGGTCAGGGCGAGAACGGCAATATTATCGGTCAAGTGCAGGGCGATACCCAACTGCCGCGAAACCTCATAGGAAAAAATGACCAGTGCCGCACCCAGAATCATGCTGGAAGAGGGTTTGAGCAGAGGGGTGAATTCCCGCTGGATATCCAGGCGATTCACCAGCCGGAGGACCAGATAGGGTAAAAAAGTTCCGCGGAACAAGGCGGTCAGGGCCGCGATGATGTAGAGCTCGGGATAGTGTCCGTAATAGCCGATGGAGGCGGAGATGGCGGCAATGGTCCAGGATTCTGCCGCAAAAGCATACACATGATTTTTCAGCCAGTGGGAAGCCAGCATGACAAAGGACAGGACCAGGGCAAGGATGGCGAGCAGGCTGAACAGGGAGGTAGCCAGTGGACCCAAATGAAAGATCAGCATGTGTCGCTCCTAAAGTTGATCGGCCACAATGGCCAATACCGCGAAAAGAAAGGACAGGGCCAGAGGTTCCTGATAGCGATAGAAGCGCAGCCGGGACTGCATGGTGTCCACGCCCACCATCAACAGGCCGATGCATCCATATTTTGCGAGAATGATCAGCAAGGCCAGCAATACCGAAGGGAAACTGCCGTCGGTGGAAAGGCCCCAGGGAAACAGGAAGACGTTGAGAAAAATCGTGTAGAGGATGAACTGTTTCATCCAGCTCGCCCATTTCAGTAGGGCAAGGAGCGGCCCCGAATATTCGAGAATACGCGCCTCATCAATCATGTAGATTTCGTAGGGGATGGTGGAATGGATCGGGAGGCGGTCGGTTTCCACCGTGAGCAGGATGAAAAAGGCCAGAATCAGGAAAATATGCGCCGGACTCCAGTAGGCCACGGGATTTTGGGCGAGCAGATGGTTGGCCACAAAGGGCAACATGGAGTGATCAAGAAAGGTGATGCCTACAAAAACCAGGATCAGTGTCGGTTCGGCCAGAATACCCAGCATGACGGCGCGACTGGAGCCCAAACCGCCAAAAGGTTGGCCGGTATCCAGCCCGGCCAGCAGGATAAAAAAACTGCCCAGGGTCAGAATGAGACCGCCACCCAGAATGTCGCCCATGTCGGATAAGGGCAAGGGAAAATTGGTCAGCACCGGTATGAGCATGGGCACGATGAGCATCGCCGTAAAAGCGACGATGGGCGCCCAGAAGAACAGCCACGTGGCCGATTCCGGAACCATCAAGGATTTATTGAAGAGTTTCCAGAGATCCCGATAGGGCTGGAAAATGGAGGGACCCTGGCCGCGCTGGACGCGTTCCTCCACGGTGGTAATGAAACCGTGCAGCAAGGGGGCAAGCAGCATGACCGTCAGCACTTGCCCGCACTGCAGGACGATGGAAGCGAACATACACCTCTCCCTTATCAGCTTGGCTAAACACCCTGTTCCCCAAGCTTGCGCCTGGGATAGGTAGGAGTCATTAGCCTATAAAGGCGGTTATTGGGCGGAATCCATCGCCATAATGTGAGTTGATGATAGGCAGAGACCGAAGATGGGTCAAGAGTACTGCTGTTTTACTCACTGAGGACGGGCATCGGCTAAAAAGATGGCGTGAGGGCTGATGAAGCGGCTCAAGTGCTGGGCAAGTCGGGCAGCGACGGATACGCCCTGGTCGGTGGCATCGGAGTTGAGAAAAATCACGATGGTGTCTTTGCTCTTGGGCGCATAGATGACCACGGATTCGTAGCCCGCCTGGCGGCTGGCACTGCCAATCCAGCCATTATTGTCCAGTGATCCCCAGCGATAATGCACGCGGGTATTTTTTTCATCAGCGGAATGGAACTGATAAGGGCCCAAAATTTGGGCGTAGGGTTGCAGATCGGCATTGATTTTGGCCCAGCGCTGCATGTCGCTTGCGGTCGCAGTCACGGCGCCTGCGGCCCAGAACTGCGAAGGATTCCAGGGAAGTGCTGCTAACTTGGTGGAATCCGTGACAGTGTAACCGCGCGCCTCAAGCAAAGGATCGGCGAAACTGGTAGAAAAGTGGGTGTTGCGCAACTTGTGGGGTTGCAAAATCTGCTCGGTGATGACCCGGGACAAGGGCTTGCCCGTGACTTTTTCAATAATCAGACCGAGGAGGATGCTGTTGGTGGCAGAATAGGCAAAGCGACTGCCCGGCTTGAACAACAGCGGCCGGGCAAAGCTGTAATGCAGGAGTTGTTCCGGGCTCAGCCGGGCTTCCGGGTGAGTTTTGCTTTCCTGTATAAAGGCCGGATCGGTAAGGTAATCTGGCAGACCACTGCGCATTAGCGCGAGGTCGGCCACTGTGATGACCTTTCCCTCTGGGACTCCTTGCAGATACTGTGACACAGTATCCTGGAGCTGGATTTTCCCAGCCCGGGCCAGTTCCAGAATGGCGCGAACCGTCAATGCGCTGCTGATCTGCCCGACCGGCATGACCATGCGGGTGGTCATGGGGGTCTTTTCAGCGACATCGGCGCTACCGAAAGCCCGTAAATAGGGGGGGCGACCAACTTGCCAGATGCCGACAATGGCTCCCGGTACGGCGACCTTGTGGAGACTTTTGGCAATGTACTGGGTATATAAACTGGTGGTGCTGTGCAATCCGGAAAGCCCCGAAAACCCCGTAGCCTGTGCCGATACCACCGCCGTTACGCTGGAAACCGCTACGGCAGACAAGAAGAATCGTTTCAGAAAATTCATGGCATTCAGGTCCTTTTGCTAGAGAGGCTTGATGGGTGAACAGGATGCAGCCGCAAATATACCGGCTTCCAGCTCACTCTCTAGAATACCGCCAGCGAATAATTCAAACAAATGCGGCTCGTGTTGCAAGCAACAACCAATGACCCTTGGCGGGATTGATATTGCTCCCTTAGTCCTTGCATCTTGTTTTCTCTGGGTTGTGGCTGATCATCACCGCCAGTGGCCGATTTTATGATTAAAGATGTTTAAGACTTTCACCATGGAAGAATTTTGACTATAAACAAGAAATATCAAATTTTATAAAACATGCGTTTTATGCATAAGGAGGAAGTGGTGATGAAAAAAAGTCTGCATTGGGTTCTGTTGGGTGGGGTAGCGGCGCTGCTGTCTGCGGGGGCGGCCAATGCCTGTACGCGGGTGGTGTATCACGGGAAGGATGGTCTGGTCATCACGGGTCGCAACATGGACTGGAAAACTCCCACCCATTCGGGCCTGTGGATTTATCCGCGGGGGTTGACGTTCGAAGGTGGTGCGGGACCCAATTCCATTCACTGGACTTCCAAATATGGCAGCGTTGTGGTGATTTCTCACAATGGCGGAGTGGCTGATGGCATGAACCAGAAAGGCCTGGTTGCCAACATGCTCTGGTTGGCGGGTAGCAAGTATCCCGATGATTGTGGCAAGGAACCGCGTTTGAGCATTGCGGCCTGGGCACAATATTTCCTGGATAATTTTTCCTCGGTCAAGGAGGCGGTGGCCGCCATCAAGGCTCATCCGGTATGTGTGGTGTCCGACAAACTTCCTGGTACGGATCTTTATGGCACTATCCATCTGTCCATTTCCGATGTCAATGGCAATAGTGCCATCTTTGAATATATTGATGGCAAGTTGGTGATTCATGAAGGACGGGAATATCAGGTGATGACCAATGATCCTGAATATTCGCAGCAGTTGGGCATTGGAAAGTACTGGAAACAGATTGGCGGGACCACTTTCCTGCCAGGGACTAACAGCCCGTCTGACCGTTTTGCCCGTGCGGATTTCTACATTCATGCCATCCCCAAAACAGCCAATCAGTCTAAGGGCGTGGCAGAAGTGATGAGTGTGTTGGATAACGTATCTGTGCCCATGGACATTACCACACCGGGGCAACCCAATATTTCCTCAACGCGCTGGCGGGTGGTTGCGGACCAGACTGGTCTGAAGTACTACTACAACTCGGTTGGAAAGATGGATACCTTCTGGGTCAACCTGAATCAGGCCGATCTTAAAAAAGGAGCGCCCGTGCTGCAATTACCCATGGGTCAGGGGCAGGTCTATTTCGGAGATGTCACAGCGGAATTCAAGCCGGTCAGCAAGCCCTTTGAATTTGTGACGGTGTCCCCGGAAAAAATGCAGCCCTGAAGAGGCTGCGGCAAGTGGCAATGGCGTCTAGAATGCCCAATGCCCGGATATGAAGAAGGCTGCCTGGAGGATGAGGGCAGTCGTTTCTGTCATCAGCAGCAGGCGTGGCCAGACGCTCTGGGCCGCGCTTTGGAATAGCCAACCTGCGGCCAGGAACAGGGGCAGGTTGATGTACAGCAGGCGATAAGTGGATACGGGACCCTGGGCTGCGCCTTGAAACCAGAGGTAGGCAAAAATCACCGGAATGCTGATGATCAGTAATGTCCATTGGCGGCGTCGCCACAAAACGCCCAAAGCAATCAGGTTGCCCAGCAAGACCAAGGCATTCATCAGAAAATAGACGCTGCGTGCCGGGTTCAGCGTGGTAGGTTCAAGCAGCAATGCCTGGATCAGGGGTGTGTAGTTCCCACCCCAGAAGGGATAGAGCTCAAGGATGTTTTGCAGTTTTTGTAGCGGCGATAAATGGCCGATATACGGACCATGGGCGACCACAAATGCCCATGGGGTTTTGAACAGGTACCATTGGTAGGCCATGAACAACATGAGGCCACTGCAGGAGATGATTCCCAGGCCCACGCTTTTCAGGATGCGGATCCATGCCGGATTTTGCCGGATAACCCAGATATGCCAAAGCAAGACCAGCCATGTTCCGAAGGCGAAAAAAACCATCAATGGCCCTGAGGCCGTGCCGATTCCCACCCAGAGGGCCGCCTGAAAATGCCGTTGCTGGTGCAGGGCAAGCAACGTGGCGATGGCCAGACAGTTCATTAAGGAAGTGGGATAAGCGCTGATGAAAAAAGCGGCAGCGGGATACAGGGCATAGGTCAGGGTGGTAAAAGCGGCGCTCTCGGCGTCCAGCCAGGCTCTGGCAAGGTGTTGAAACAGGAATATCGAAACTATGCCAAAAAAAATGGCCAGCCCGATACCTATGGCTGGCATCGGAATCGGCAAGATCAGGTCGAGGCCGGCGCAGATGGCCGGGCAGAGCGGAAAAAAGATGATGTTCTGGCCAAAATCGGCGTGCGGTATGTAGTGATAACCTTGAGTGGCAATATCCATGTACCACTTGGCATCCCAGTTGATGAGCGCCTGCGCCACCGAACCTGCCACCGGATCGAGACCGCGACTGAACCAATAATAGCCGACCCAGGTTCCGGCATAGATGGCCAGGGCGCTGAGGGCGATGGCAAGAAGTGGCCAGCGAAGGGAATGATCTGCTTTGGTTGCGGATAAGCTTGGTCTGGACATGCCCATTATTCCATTTTTTCGGGATCTGGATCAGCCGCAAAGAGAAAATTCAGAAAGAAAAGGGCGATGGCCATGATCGGACAGCCCCGCTGCTGTTCCGTTCTCGTGGCTGACATCAGGATTGACTACCAAGGAATGACCAGCCAGGAGTTTTGCCATCAAGATGCGAAATTTTGGGAGGTATAATTAACAACTTTTACACTCTCTATCCGCTCAAAGCAACGCCAGAGCGTTCCGGCCGAAGGACTTTCCGGAAGGCTTCGCCGACTTGATCCGGCTCGGAAATGGTCGATCGCTTGCCTCAGGAGGCGTTGAGCAGGTCCGGCGCGCAATGATGCAGGGTTTCCTTGAGCATCACAAAATAGCGCTGATAGCGGCTAATTTCCTGGTCCATCTGCAAAATCTGGTCCATCATCCGGTCGGGTTTTTCTTCAGGCAGACGCTGCATGATTTCCTGCCAGTGATGGTTGATGCACTGGTGACGTTCTTCCAGGGCATTCAGTAAATCATCCAGATCCGGATTTTTGATGGAATGCGTGGACAAATGATGTTCGGCGGCCAGTCCGAGCAATTCTGCGGCTTTCATGGGGTTTGATTTCATGAAAATCCCCTGCTGAGGTGGAAGTTTTCTGGTGTGCGATTTTTGACCCTCACCACCGGGAAAAGTTGCGCAAGGCAATAAAAAACCGGCCATGCCGAAGCGGCCGGTGTGGTTGTTGAAGGCGATAAAACCCAGGAAGCTTTTCTGCGCCTGCTGCGCGATGCCCGGCAAGATCAGGATCATTAAAACTTGCGAGGAGTCATGACCATGCCCTAAGCTTTTATTCATATCATGGGCTTGTCCCTTCTGTTCTCGACCAAGGAGTTCCCTCATGTCGCTAGCCCCGCTCAATGTCACACCCGCCTGGCAACATTTACAGGCCCATCGTCAGACCTGGGAAGGTGTTACCCTGCGCCAGCTTTTTCAGGAAGATCCCCAGCGTGCCACCCATTTTACGGCAGAAGCCTGCGGGATTTATCTGGATTATTCCAAGCATCTGCTACGTCGGGAAAGCATGAACCTGCTTTTGGCTCTTGCTCGGAGCCGTGACCTGGAGACCCGCCGGGACGCCATGTTTGCCGGAGAAAAAATTAACCTTACCGAGGGCAGGGCGGCTTTTCATGCGGCTTTGCGGGCTCCCAAGGGTACCGTCATGCGGACGGATGGCGTGGATGTCGTCCCCGAGGTGCATCGGGTCCTGGATCATATGGCTGATTTCACCCAGGCCATTCATGCGGAGTCCTGGCGAGGGGCCACCGGAAAACCCATCCGCCAGATCGTGAATATTGGCATTGGCGGTTCCTACCTGGGTCCGGAAATGGCCTGGAAAGCGCTGCGGGCCTATCGTCATCCCCATATACATCTGCATTTTGTGGCCAATGTGGATGGTGCCACCCTCAGCGATGTGACCGCGCATCTGGACCCGGCCGAGACCCTGTTCATCATTTCCTCGAAAACCTTTACGACTCTGGAGACCATGACCAATGCCCATGCGGCCCGGCAATGGCTCGTTGCCGCTCTCGGGGAGGAGGCGGTGGCCCAGCATTTCGTGGCGGTTTCCACCAATGTCGAGGCGGTCAAGGCTTTCGGCATGGATACCGAGCACATGTTCGGTTTTTGGGACTGGGTGGGTGGTCGCTATTCCATGGATTCAGCCATTGGCCTGTCCACCATGCTCGGGGTCGGCGTGCAGCATTTTCAGGCCATGCTGGACGGTTTTCATGCCATGGATCTGCATTTTCAGAATGCCCCGCTGGAGAAAAATCTTCCGGTGCTATTGGGCCTCCTGTCCATCTGGTACAATAATTTCTGGGGAGCGCAGACTCAGGCGATTCTGCCCTATGCCTATGATCTGGCGCGTTTCCCGGCGTATTTGCAGCAACTGCAGATGGAAAGCAACGGCAAAAGTGTGGATGAGACGGGTCAATGGCTGTCCATCGATACCGGACCCATTATCTGGGGTGAGCCCGGCACGGACGGTCAGCATTCTTTCTACCAATTGATCCATCAAGGTACCCGTCTGATTCCCTGCGATTTTATCGGCTTCTGCCATCCTCTCAGCGCTTCGGCAGAGCAGCATGAACTATTGATGGCAAATCTCATTGCCCAGACGGAAGCCCTGGCTTTTGGTAAAAGCGCGGAAGAATTGCGCAGTGAAGGTGTTCCCGAGGCCCAGATACCTTTCCGTACTTTTGCCGGGAATCGGCCGAGCAGCGTTCTGCTGGTAGATGCCTTGAGTCCTCATAGTCTGGGGACACTGGTGGCCTTATATGAGCACAGCGTGTTTACCCAAGGGATCATCTGGGGCATTGATTCTTTTGACCAGTGGGGAGTGGAACTGGGCAAGCTGCTGGCGCAGCGCATTGTTACTGACCTGCAAGGCAAAACCCATCATTCCCATGACGGCTCCACCTCGAACTTGCTGGAGCGCTATTTGCGGCGGCGAGGCCATTGATGCAGGTGGTTCTGGAACAACCGCTCTCCATCACCGAGATCTCCGAGAGACTGGGACGTGATCCTAGTACCGTAAAAAGGGAGGTAGATTTGTTGGTGGCCTCTGCTTTAGTTGGTCTTTGCGGCGGTACGGGAACTTTTACCCGGCCGCGGTTTTCCAATGAAGGATTATCAGCCGGATTGAAGAGCCGCCCAACCATATGAAACAGCCTATTATTCTGGCCATTACGGCCGTATTTGCCTGGGGGAGCGTTGCTTATGCTGCTGTCCCGCCCTTGCCGCCCATGCCCACCCTGCCGCCGCCACCACCCATGCCGGCGCCACAACTGACGGGTATCCAGTCTGCCGTTTTGTTGGACGTCGACAGTGGTCAGGTGCTGATGGCGGAAAATGATCAAAAACCCGTCAATCCCTCGGGGCTGGTGAAGCTCATGACCGCTTACCTGATGTATCAGGCGGAAAAGCAGGGACTGGTCCAGCCCGATGAAAATGTGCATGTTTCCAATGAAGCCTGGCATGCCCAGGGTTCCCGCATGTTCATCCAGCCGGGGCTGCCGGTGACCATGACAGAGCTGACCCACGGACTGCTGATTGACGGTGGTAATGATGCGGCCATCGCCATTGCCGAAACAGTGGCGGGCAGTGTGGGCGGCTTTGTGGACCTGATGAACCATGACGCGGCTGCCATGGGTTTGCACCATACCCATTTCACCAATCCTGATGGATTGCCACAACCGGGTCAAACCAGCACGGCTCTGGACCTTGCCCGTTTGTCGGAGCACCTGATTCAGACTTATCCGCAAGTGATGCAGGTGGCGGGAAAGCTGTCCTATACCTATAACCACATTACCCAGTACAACTATAATCCCCTCGCCGGACAGAATGGGGTGAATGGCCTGGGCGTAGGGTTAGCCGGTAAAAACAGTTGGAATTTGGCGGTCAGTGCGACCCGTGACGGTCGCACCTTGGTGGCGGTGGTGTTGGGTGCGCCTTCCCGCAGTGCCGCAGGCAGTGATGCCAGTACCTTGCTGCATTACGGCTGGAACGGTTGGCGCAATGTGTCTCTCTACAAAGCGGGAGCAGTTGTTGCCCAGATGCATAATGGTGACTGGAGTCCGGCCTCGGTGAAAGGCGTTACCGTCAGTCCTGTGGTGGTTTCTGAACCCAAGCAGCAGAAGAACCAGTTACAGACCCGTTTTGTCGCCATTCCCGATTTGAAGGCACCGCTCGCGGCGGGAGCCGCGCTGGGCAACCTGCAAATTTCCTGGCACGGTCATCTCCTGAAAACGGTTCCCGTTCATGCCCAGAGCGCGGTAAAACCGGCGGGTTGGTTCACACGCCTGATTCACGAAGGCGAGTCCTGGTTATGATCGGGCTGGAGATCAAACAGCCTGCCGTTCAGCGGACCAGGAGCTGATTTTGGCTGCGCGTGGAATTTCCTCCCGGCGACGCTGGGTATTCTGGACGCTTGTGGTTCTGCTGCTGATTGCCCTCAATATCGTGGTGGGCATCGGGGTCTGGACCTGGCGGATCTGGCAGGAGTTACCCCCTGTCGTACAGCTCGAAAATTGGCATCCCCAGGAACCTTTGCGCATTTATGCGGACAATGGCCATCTGCTACAGGTGGTCGGGCCGCAACTGCGTTATGCCCTGCCCCTGCAACAAATTCCCAAAACACTGCAGGAAGCCTTTATTTCTGCCGAGAATTCCAAATTCTACAGCCATAACCCATTGTATTATCCCGTGAGTTTCCCCGGGATTATCCGGGCAGCTTTTGTGGATCTGGTGCACATGGCGCCCGTCCAGGGGGCCAGCACCATTACCGAACAGGTGGCCCGCAACTTTTATTTGACCCCCAAGAAAACCATCACCCGCAAGGTGGCGGAGATCCTGCTGGCGTATAAACTGGCGGCACGTTTGCACCGACCCCAGATCCTCGACTTGTACCTCAACAAGATTTATCTGGGTGAGGGAGCTTACGGGGTACAGGCGGCGGCGGAAACCTATTACGGCAAAACCGTCAATCAACTCAGTATCGCCGAAATGGCCACCCTGGCAGGGTTGCCCGCAGCACCCTCGGATTTCAATCCCATAGCTTCCCCGGCCTCGGCCAAAACCCGCCGGGATTATGTATTGCGCCATATGGCGCGTTATGGATACATCAGCAAGGCCCAGGAAGAAGCAGCTCTGGCCGAACCCATCAAAGCCCATTATCACGCCCCGGCCAGCAATATTGCGCCTTATGCTACCGACTGGATTCGGAATTGGCTGGAAAAGCACTTTGGTGCCGATTTCACCTATCGTACCGGCCTGCGGGTATACACCAGCATCAATCCGACCGACCAGCGGGCGGCAGATCGGGATATTGCCGTGGGCCTCGAAAATTACTGCATGGGGCTGGACAGCATGGATCCCAAAGCCTGGCATGGTCCCATTGCCCAGTTATCCACCAGCGCCATGGAAACGGCGCTGCAAGGCCAGCGCCCCAGCCAGTTGCCCAACCATAATCCCGCTAATTTGCACTGGGGGGTTGTCGTCAAGGCCACGCCGGTCATGGCGACGGTTTCTTTTGAAGGCCGACGCCTGGTGCATCTGACTTTGCGTGATGTGGCCTGGGCGCGCTCAGCCCCGAAGGGAAATCCGCCGACGGCTGTCAATCAGGTCTTGCAGCGAGGTGATCTGATCTGGCTGAGGCGCTACGTGGTGGCCGCCACTTCGGGCACGGGTAATCCGGTGTGGGGAACCAAGGTCTGGCATGATATTCCCCATGGCGGCTGGCAACTGGCGCAGATACCCCATGTGCAGGGCGCTTTGGTTTCTCTGGACAGTCATAGCGGTGCCATCCTCGCCCTGTCGGGAGGGTTCAGTTATGAGCTCAGCCATTTTGACCGGGCATTGTACGCCTTTCGTCAGCCGGGGTCGGGATTCAAGCCTTTTGTGTATTCCTCGGCCATGGATGCGCCGACTTATCTGGCCAGCGGCCGCAAACATTATCTGACGCCCGTATCACTCATTGCCGACACCCCCCTGGTGATTCATCTCAGCGACGGGCAGATTTATGCTCCTACCAACTACAGCCGGACTTTTTCCAATACTCCCTTTCCGGTATGGGAGGATCTGGCAGACTCCCATAATGTCCCCAGCGTGCGTTTGTTGATGCATGTGGGCATTCCCTACGCCAAGCGCTATGTGGAACGCTTTGGGATTCCGGCAAAACAGATTCCCGCTTCCCCCTCCATGGTGCTGGGTTCGGGAGATTTTACGCCTCTGCAAATTGCCCGGGGTTATGCGGTGTTTTCCAGTGGAGGGTTTTTGCCGCATCCCTACTTGATTCGTAGGATTGTCACGGCCCATGGCACTACGGTGTCGTTGCTGGGTTGCCCCTTGGGTTATCGGCCTCCGGCAAGACAAACCGTGATCCCGCCCGGCGTTGCCTTTTTGATGACTCGCATGATGGAACGGGTGATCCGGGTGGGCACTGGGGTCGCTGCGCAGATTTTGCATCGTCACGATCTGGCGGGCAAAACCGGCACCACCAATCACGAGGATAATGCCTGGTTCAACGGTTTTAATCCCAACATCACCACTTCTGTCTGGGTGGGTTACGACAATAATCAATCCATGGGTACCTGGGCGGCAGGAGCCCGCGAAGCCCTCCCGATCTGGATTCGTTACATGCATACGGCGCTGGCCGCATATCCCGATCTGGGCTTCTTCCAGCCTCCCGATGTGGTGACGGCACATTACAATCCCAAAACCGGGGATCTCGCACCCCGGCATGATCCCGGGCATAAGTACCCTCTGGGTTATTTCCTTGCCGGTTATCTGCCGCCCAAGCCCAAACCCAAAGTCAGTGCAGAAACCCAGAGTTTCATTCATGCATTGATGCAGATTTTCTAGGAGATTGATGATGAAGCAGTGGCTGGCCCTGATTATTATCGCCCTGTGTTTCTGGGGGGCTTTTGAAGTCAGCCATCACTGGCTGGTACAGCACCCGGATCGCCCGGATCAGCGTACCCTGAAGGTGATTTCCCAAATAAGCAGATGATTTAAAACCTGCTCACCGCCGTTTTATAAGGGTTGCTGGCGGAGCAGATCCAGGAAAGCTCTGGTGCTGTGGCTGGTTTCCCGGCGATACAGTACTGAAAGGCGATGTTGAATGCGCGGTTCCGTATTCAGGGTGATCAGTCCTGGGCGCTGTCCCCCGCCGTCATTCAGGGCCGAAACGAAACTCACGCCCAGGCCGCAGCGCACCGCATCGCGAATGGCGGCCAGACCACTCAGTTCATAACGGATTTCCGGATATATCCCGACCTCTTTCAGGGCCTGCAGGGCATGTTCGCGGATGCCCGAACCTTCTTCCCGCCAGACCAGGGCTTCCGATGCCAGTGTCTGCAGAGGCAGTGGGGTAGAGGCTAGCTGCAGCCAGCGCGGGTTTTCGGGGGCCAGCAAGACAATGGTTGTTTCCTGCAAGGTTTCCTGCACCCACTCGGCATGTCCTGGCGCCGTCAGGTCATCCTCGACAAAAATCAGGTCAGCCTGATCGCGCATGCTTCGTGCGGCGCGGCTGTTGGTGGCCGTCAGGCGCAGGGAAACTCCTGGAAATTGTTGCTGGAATCGGGCAATGGCCTGGGGCAGCAAGCTTTCCGCATTGCTGTGGCTGGCGAGGATGGACAGCGACCCACGCAACATTTTTTCGGTGTCCTGACAGAGGGTCTGGGCATCTTCCATGGCGTTTTCAATTTGTTCGGCTATGCGCAACAGAGCCATGCCCATGGCGGTGGGGGTGATGCCGTGGCGGGTCCGTTGATAAAGCGGTTCGCCAACCATTTCTTGCAGGTTTTTAAGGCGATGAGACACGGCCGGTTGGGTCATGAACAGGCTTTCTGCCGCTGCATGGAGATTCCCGTGCCGCGCTGCCTGGGCCCAGACCAGCAGTAAAACAGGGTCAATACGCTGGTGCAGCATGTCTGCTTTTCAATATGATAAAATCACCTGTACTTATTTCAATCATGAAAAACTAGCATTGGATGCATAATCTGTCCAGGTGCAAGCTCTCCGTATATTCACCGCAGCCGAAGAAAATGCCATGAAAATACGGGCTGAAGCACCGGGGAATGACCCCAGGGAAACCATTCGTCATTTCACTCCCAACTGGTTTGTCGCCAATATGGGTACGGGTATTTTGGCGCTCATGCTCGCGGAGTTTCCGTATGGGAATGGGCGGGCGGTGTTTTTACCCGGCCAGCTTCCGCCGTCTCTTTCAGCATCCGGTACAATCCCTGTTTATCGGCGCCATTCCCATGGGCTTTGCGACCATTATCAATGGCCTGCTCATTATCTGGCCGGTCACGCCCCTCACCCGGCAATCAGGGGAAAGCCCTGCGCTGGTTACGCAAGGCAAAAGCAGGGCTTGGAGGACGGACGCCACGCGCGGCATTGGAGACAAGATGGGCGCGCGTCTGACATTGGGACCGTCAACCCGGAGACCAGGCCGGTTCGTTAGCCTGTCCGGCAATATCCAGAAAATGCAGGCCCTTGCCGTTGGCGGCCACTTCTCCCAACACCTTTTGTCCACCGCGATGGGTGGCAAAAACCAGCATGCGGCCGTCCTCGGCAAAGCTGGGGTGCTCGCAGTTGCCGCCGTCATAAAGCACCTGCAGATCATTGCCGTCGGGGCGCATTTCTGCCAGGGACAGCACCCCGCGATAGGAATGAATAAAGGCAATCCAGCGACCATTGGGAGCATAGCTGGGTGAAACATTGTATCCACCGGCATAACTCAGACGCTGAATGTGGCTGCCATTGGCCCGCATCCGATAAATCTGGGCACTCCCCTGGCGGTTGGAGACAAAAACCAGATGATGGCCTCCGGGTGACCAGCTGGGACTGGTATTGACGGTTCCCTGGCGAGTCAATACCTGCTCATGGCCGGTATGCAGGTTTTCAAGCACCAATTCGGTGCGTCCCCGTTCCCAGACCTTGGCGAAAGCCAGATACCGGCCGTTGGGCGAAAAGGCGGGAGCGCTCAGGGCGCTGCCTTGGTCGGGAACCTGCTGACGCTGACCGTTGGCGAGATCCTGAATGTAGATGACCGAATGGCGGTGCTGGTAGGTGACGTAAGCCAATTGCCGACCATGGGGCGACCAGTCCGGTGAGATGATCGGGATTCTGCCGCGTAAAATACTGCGGGCATTCCAGCCGTCGGACTGGGCCACATCCAGGTCGTAATGGCTGCCCTGTTGATCCACATAGGCAATATGACTGGCAAAGGGGCCTGGCTCGCCGGTAATCTGCTGATAGAGCAGGTCGGCAATTTCCTGGCCGACCATGTGATAACCCTCGGCATTGCAGACATAGCGGCGACCCGCCAGCATCTTGTGGGTGATCAGACTGACAGTGTCGGCATCCACGACATAGCCACTGGGTGTTTGCCGGACTTTCCCCACGGCCATGGCCAGTGCCCCGGTTTTTTCCCATTTGGCGGCGTCAATGGCGGCGGCGGAGTGGGGATCATCAGGATACAGTGTGGGATTGATCACCGAAAAATAGCCACTGTGTTCCAAGTCATAACGCACAATGCTGGCAATGTCCGGCTGTCCGGCCGGGCCGGGGCCAAAGGAGGGAACCGCGACGGGGGCCGAGCTGCTGACCGCCTTGCTGATGTTGACGGTCAGGGCGCTGGCATTGAGAGGCAGGACGCCCAATGCCAGCAGGAGGGCCGGGAATGGAATGGGTCGACGAATAGGCCAAAGCATAAAAGGCTCCTGATGGTTTTATACGAGTTGTTTGACGCGATTCCAGAGGCTGCCGAAGGTGCCTGCTGGTTTGGCGGCCTCGGCTGCGACCAGATCCGTGGTGCCCAGCACCTTGCCGTTCAGGGTTACGGTCATTTCCCCGAGTTTCTGGCCTTTGGCAATGCCCTGGCTACCGATTTTCTGATAGGTCACCTGGGTTTTCAGATCCTTTTCTGCGCCGGTGGGAACCATGACCTCGACATTCCGGGCGACAGTGACCGGAAGCTTATCCGGGTCCAGACTGGTGTCGCTGTAGGAGCCGACAACGGTTCCGGCTTTGGTGACGGTATGGTCCGTGGTGAAGCGATAGCCATAATCCAGCAAGGCCACCACATCATTGACGCCACTCGACCAGCTGGGTGCGCCCATGACCACGGCGATGAGGCGGCGCCCGTTGCGTACCGCCGTGGTATCCATGCAGTGTCCCGCAGCGGTGGTATGTCCGGTTTTCAGGCCATCAATGTCTGGATGCCCGAAGAGCGCCGGATTCCAACTCCGCTGGGTGATGTGGTTGTAGCGATAGTATTTGATCTTGGAGATATGAATGACTTGCGGATATTTCGCAATCAGATCCCGGGAAATCATGGCGATATCCAGTGCGGAAAGATGCAGGTCGGGGGTCGGAAGCCCATCCACATCGCCATAGTGGGCACCCGGTAAACCCAATTTGCGGGCCGTGGCATTCATCTCGTCCACAAAACTGGCGCGGCTGCCAGCCACGGCCTGGGCCAATGCCACTGCCGCATCATTTCCGGAGTCAATGATCAGTCCGTGCATGAGTTGATCGACGGTGACAGGCAGATTCGGCTGGATGAACATGCTCGACCCGCCGGTATGCCAAGCCACCCGGCTCACATGAATGCGTTGATGCCAGTGCAGGGCGCCATCGGCCAGAGCCCCGTAAGTCAGGTAGGCCGTCATCAATTTGGTCAGACTGGCTGGAGGCAACTGTAGGTTGGCATTTTTTTCCGCGATGATCTGCCCGGTCTGAAAATCCATCAGCACATAGCTTTTGGCATCGGCTATGGGCGGTGGGGGGGGCATCAGCAGGGCGGTATTGGCAAAGGCGGTGCCTCCCGACAGCAGGGTGGCAAAAGCAGCCAGCAATAGGAAACGGGTTGGCTGCTGCGAGGTGGATTTGTGGCGCATGCGACTTCCTTGTAGTAAGCAGGTTTGATTTTTAGTGCTCCGGCAAAGTGATGACGACGTAAAGACTTTGATGCCCCTGGCGTACCAGCAAGGGAATGGGCGTATGGGCAGGCAATTTCCGGACAATCTGCTGCAGTTGCTCCGGACTGTTGACCATTTGCTGGTCAATCTGCTGGATGGCCATGCCGTCCGTCAGCCCCATTTGCGCGGCAGGACCAGGATAAATGCTCTCAATCATGACGCCATGATGAATGCCGAGACGTTTTTGCGCGGCCTGATCCAGAGTGGTGACCCGCAGTCCCAGACGGCGGATATCGGCGGTTTTTTCGGCTTCAATATGCCGCATCTTGGCAGGCATGGTGCCAACAGTGACTTGCAAGGTTTCCGCTTTGCCATGACGCAAAATACCCATGGGCACGGTGGTTCCAGGCGGGGTATCGCCAACCAGCGGGGGGAGTTGACCTACGCTGTAAATGGCTTCGTGATTGTAAGTCACAATCACATCGCCAGGCTTCAACCCGGCCTTGGCAGCAGCCTCATGGGGGCTGACCGAGGCGACCAGGGCGCCCACCGGTTCTTTCAGGTGCAGGGCCTTGGCCATCTGCGGAGTGACTTCCTGGACATCCACGCCGAGCCAGCCAAAGCGGAGTTTTTTATGGGCCTCGAAGGCATGGACAGCGCGCATGGCGGTATTGATGGGAATGCTGAAAGAGAGTCCCATATAACCGCCATCATTGGTATAAATCTGATCATTGATACCCACGACCTGCCCTTCCATATTGAAAATGGGTCCTCCGGAATTACCCGGGTTGATGGGCACATCGCTCTGAATGAAGGGAATATATTCATCATCATGGGGAAGTGGGCGATTCAAGGCGCTGACCACCCCCTGGGTGACCGTATTATAAAAGCCAAAAGGCATACCGATAGCCAGTAACCACTGTCCCACTTTAAGATGACGAGAGTTTCCCAAAGTGACTGTGGGCAGGTTATGGGCATCAATTTTCAATAGCGCCGTATCGTAACGCACGGATAATCCCACCACTTTGGCAGGGTAAGCATGATGATTGGTAAGGGTCACAATAATATGATGCATACCCCGCACGACATGTCCTGCCGTGACGATATAACCATTGGGGGAGATGATGAATCCGGAACCCAGCGCCTCCATTTTTTCTTTCTGGGGTGGATTGGCTCCTGGGAAACCCTGAAAAAACTGATAGAAAGGCGAATTTCTCGGGAAAGGATCCGCACTGTTTCCGCCCTGGACGATTTTGGTATCGGAATCATCAATTTTTACGATGGCATTACCATATTTGTTCACAATGGGCGTGAAATCCGGTAGATCCACCAGCTTATGCGGATCGGCAGAAACTTTGATTGCGGGAGAAACGGCGGTGGCCGTTGAACCGTTATCTGCGGCCAAAGCCCATCCCGCTGCGCCCAATCCAAATCCAACGGTGGCGGCGACTACGGCAACCAGTATTTGTCGAGGCTGAAAATTGAATGTATGTAAAGGCATAAATCACGGCTCCTAATTGTCCCAATGACGTAATATCCGTTCCACCAAGAGACTGGCTGGAACAGTAAAGATCACAATACCCGCTAAAATGAGGAGTATTTCCAGAATATCGACCATCAGCATTTTTCTGACAGGGATCCAGCAGCAATACGCATCATGGGAATCGGATTACGGTTTTTTAGCGGCATCTTTCAGTCTTGGTTACGGTGCTATACACCCGTCTTAAGACGCCTGCTCCCGGCGGGAAGTTCCCGGACAGGTGCACAGGGCGGAATCATCCTGCGGGAACTTTCCCCCCGATCATGGCCTCTCAGCTAAGCCATAGACTTTGTAACCAGAGGCCATTACGTCATTGTCATCCCCCCGATTTGCTGGTTTTGAAGAGGCTTTTTTGTGAGTCCAAATGCCGTGAAAACCGCTCGCTTTCGGGGTCGTTTGGTCCTGGCGGTAGTTTTGCTGCTGCTGGCATTCATGTATCTGCTCTGGCGTCTGGTGGATCTGGAAGTGCTGCATTATCAGCGTTTCCGACAAATGGCCCAGGCCAATCACACGGCCATTGTTCCAGTCTCGCCGGCGCGTGGGCTGATTCTCGCCAGCCATGGCCAGATTCTCGCGGCCAATCACCCGCGCTATGTGCTGGAGTTGATTCCCGACCAAACGGAGCATCTCCATGGGACCCTGAGGCGTCTGGAGCAATTGTTTCCCATCCCGACAAAAAATCTCCAGCACCTGCTGCATACCCTGGATGACAAGCCGCCCTATATCCCCCGAATTCTGCTGCATCACCTGGATGCTGCCCAAATCGCCGCCTTTTCGGTGCGTGATATGCAATTCCCAGGGGTACAGGTGGCCGCCCAGTGGCATCGCTATTATCCCTACAAAAATCTGTTTACCTCGGTGGTGGGTTATGTCGGACCGGTCAGCGCTCGCAATCTGCAAGGTTTTGACCCCCAAAAATATATATACCGTCGCTTCATCGGTGAGAATGGTCTGGAATATGCTTTCGAGCGTCAGTTGCGGGGAAAATTCGGCTATCAGATCAAGGAAGTGAACGCCTTGGGTGTGCCGGTGGCCAATTTGCGCAATATTGCACCGACGCCTGGGGACAATCTTCAGACCAGCTTGCGTTTGCGGGTGCAGCAGGCGGTTGCCCGGGTCATGCGCCGCAATCATTTTCGCGGCGCCCTGGTAGCGGTTAATCCGAAAAATGGTGCGGTCATCGCCAGTTACAGTAACCCCAGCTTCAATGCCAACTGGTTTGTAGACGGAATCAGCAATGCCCACTGGCAAAGCCTGCTGCATGACAAGGGGCGTCCCTTGCTCAATCGGGTGGCGCAAGGACTGTATCCGCCGGGTTCCTGCATCAAGCCCTTTTATTCCATTGAGGCCTTGCAGGATAAGGTCATCCAGCCCGATTTCCATACCTACTGTCCCGGGTATATTCGCCTGGGTGGTCACGTTTACTGGGACTGGTATCGGTCGGGTTTCGGGGAAACCGGGCTGACCAAGGCCTTGGCTTGGTCCGTGGACGTATTTTTTTACAAGCTGGCCATCAAGATGGGTGTTCAGCGTCAGGATGCAGCCCTCTGGCGCTTTGGTTTTGGGCATCCTGCACCCATTGATACGCCTGGCAGCGCTCCTGGTTTCGTCCCGACACCCCGCTGGAAAGAAGCGCGTTTTCACCAGCCCTGGTACACCGGCGATTCGGTGATTCTGGGTATTGGCCAGGGATACCTGTTGGTTACCCCGCTGCAGTTGGTGCGCGCCGTTTCGGCCATTGCCAATGGCGGGTATTTACCCTATCTGCATGTAGTCACTGCGCTCATCAATCCTGAAACCGGTATCCGCCAAGCTTTACCCATACCACCGCCGAAAAATCTACATATTCCCGCTTTTGCCCTACGGGCAGTGCGCAAGGGGATGACGGCCTGTGTGACCCAGGGAACCTGCAAAAGCATGGCCACTCCCGGTCTGCCCATGGCTGGAAAAACCGGAACGGCAGAAGTGCCTATCGGTTATCGGGATGGTCGCACGATTTACAATGATGATTCCCTGTTTATCGGCTGGGCACCGCTCCATCATCCCCAAATTGCCGTGGCGGCGGTAGTGGAAGATGGGGGCAATAACGCCTGGCAGGCCCTTCCAGTCGCCAAGGCGGCAATTGTCAGCGACTTGCGCCCCAAGATGAAATTACGGGATTTTACCAATATCGTGGTGAACCCCGCCCAAGCCTTCGGGTGATCGTTGCAGTGGATGGCCGGGCCTTTTAAATGGATTTTTGAACTGTTCGCGACATTCAGGGTCTACCCATACTCCATTAATCATTTACTGTGTGAGGAATGACCATCATGTTTTATGCAATATTCATTGTCTTGGGAGCTTTATGGGTGGTAGCCATGGTTGCTGGAATGCGGACAACCTTTGGTCCCGCCGATTCTGATGATGGTCAACATGGCGCTTGATGCTCAGGTTTGTCCGGTTTCATTAGCCCCATAGTTGGGGCTTGGTCAGTTTATGGTTTCAGATGTCTATCTCTTAAATTAAGATCTGTTGTATTTTTATTGCTTCTTTCGTCCTTGACGGGTTAATGTTGCTGGAATCTGTTTCCAAGCTCATGGATACCTGAGGAAATCGCCATGATTCGCATCCCCGACATCATGCGCCTGTCGTTGCGCCAGAGGCTGTTTCGTTTCGCCGCCAAGACCCGTGCGGTTTTACATCTGGATCGCTGGTTTCCTCACATCCCCCTGGCTCTGGCGGTAGGCTTGCTTGGGGCCATGGCTATCCTCAATGTGCTACCTGATCTGATTCATCTTTTTCCGCAACTTTCCGATCTGGCCCCGGCCAGCGGTCTGACCCAGGCACCCTTACTTTCGGCTTTGGGCACCATTCCTGAAGCCATTGTGGGTATTGTCCTGTTGTTGATGGCCTTTGGTTTGCTGTTCCGCTCCCGGTTTTCCTGGGCCATTACCCTGATATTGACGGGGGCGATGCTGGCCATGCTCCTTCACCATTACGGTCTTGAGTGGAGTGGATTCACCATTTTCAATGCCATCATCCTCATCGCCTTGTTGTTATTCCGCCGGCATTTTGCTCACTCCAGTGTGGCAGCCGGGACTTTATTTGCCGTTATTTCCATCCTGCTGTTACTGAGTTATGCCGTATTGGGCAGTTACGTCCTGGGTGCCGGTTTTTCCCCGCCCATTAGCAACCTGGCCAGTGCCTTGTATTTTGCGGTAGTGACCATGTCCACAGTGGGTTATGGCGACATTGTCCCCAAAAGTGCGGATGCCCGCTTTTTTGTGATTTCCATCATCATTCTCGGCATCACCGTTTTTGCGACATCCATTTCTGCCGTGATTGTGCCCCTGTTGAATGGTCGGATGCAGCGTTTGCTCATGGGTGGGGAGAGGCGTCGGCATTGTAATCACTATTTGATCATTGGGGACAATGTTCTCGCCCAGAATACCTATCGGGCGTTACGGGCTCGTCATTTGCGGGCTTTGGTTCTGGTTCCCATATCCCCGGAAAATGCATGGATGGCGCAGGAAGATCTGATGTTGGGAGATGCGACCGATCTGGAGGTTTTGAAACGGGCGGGTGCGGAATGTGCCTTGGGGATACTGGCGTTGCGGACCATTGATAGTGAAAATGCCTTTATCATTCTGGCGGCCAAGGAGTTGAATGTTCCTGGGAAAACCGTTGCCGCCGTACAGGATGGCAGAAATCTCCCGCGGTTGCGCCAGATTGGTGCGGATCTGATTATTTCTCCCGATGTGCTCGGCGGCGAATTGCTGGCCATGACCTTGAGTGGTGAGGAAATGCAGGGAGACACCATTATCAGCAAGTTGTTCGCCGCCAAAGGAGTGGAAGCATGAGTGCAATTTGGGGTATCGGTATTGTCTTGTTGGCCCTTGTTGGTTTGGGAATTGCGGCCTTGTTTTTTCATGTCGTGGTCTGGTTATTGATGACCATACTGGGGCTGCTGGTTTATTTTGTGCCCAGCATGATTGCGGCGGCACGTCACCATGAACACTTTTTTTGGGTGCTGGTGCTCAATATTGTGCTGGGCTGGTCTGGCATTGCCTGGGTGGTTCTGGTCATCTGGGCCATTCTGGGTGAAAGGCGCGGCCCGCCCTTGAACCGGCTGCGGGCTGATGCCTTTAACCCTCCTGTTCGCTGACCACAAAATTACCTAAACGCAAGCGTTTCAGGCTGGATGCATAATCTTCGGGGGCGGCAGTCGGTGCCATGGGTCCTATCTTGACCTTGTAAAGACGGGCGGCTGCAGGGACCAATTTGGCGGTACTGATGCCAAAATCCTGAAGTTTGCTACGCTCGCGCAGTGCGCTGTGGATACCCATGGCCTGCGCTGTTTCCAGATAGACCTGCTCCACCTGGGGAGCCCTCTGCCAGTTGCGCAGGACATGGTGTGCTGGCGGTTGAACGGGGGAGATAGCAGGCCGCCGGGGCGCAGACGGTGTCGGCACGGGGGGCGTCGACACTGCTTCGGGGCTTGTCCGGGCGTTGCTGGCAAAGGTTTGATTGACCACCGCCGTCAGGTTTTTTTCGGCATTGGACGGTGGGGTATAGGCGGGCAGGGGGATGGCTTGGGGAGGTGCTGGCTGCGCCGTCGCGTGTTGCGCAACCAGTAAAACCTGCGGGGCCGGGACATTGGGACTGAGGGCGCTGGGGATCACCTGGATATGCACCCGGGAGGTTCCCTGATTGAGCATTCCCAAGGCATTGGCGGCACCCGCCGACAAGTCCATGATCCGGCCATTGACGAAAGGTCCTCGATCATCCACCAGTACATCGATGCTGCGCCCGTTTTCGAGATTGGTCACCCGCACGCAGGTGGGCAGGGGTAAGGTCCGGCTCGCGGCAGACAATTGCTGCGGATGAAAGGCTGTGCCCATGGCGGTCACGTCACTGGAGGATTGGCGATCATACCACGAAGCAATGCCATTTTCGGAAAAGCCGGAGGCATGATGCATGGGGTGGTACCATTGCCCATTGATTTCATAGGGTTGGTTGTAGGCAGCATTGAGATTGGGGGGCGGTGCATAGCAGGATTGTCCGGTGGAATAGGCAGAATTGGCCAAAGCAGAACCATATCCCTCACCTGAGGCCCTCTGCGTAGGACTGGGCATACTGGCACAGCCTGCCAAGGCGGCAACAGTCAGGGCGAAGGCCCCTGAGCGCAAAAACGGGTATGCTGGTTGCAGACGCATGAAAATGCATGACCTCACTAGAGTCGTCTTATCATTCTAGGCCGGATTATTCAGAAAGTTCAAGTTTGGCGAATAGTTGTCAGATTTTTCTCATGTGTATAGAGAACAATATCCAAAATCCTGCTGGATTCCGGAACTTTTTATCAACCCCGCCGTCTGATTCTTAATAAGAACTCTATAGCCATCACTATGCATATTATCTATCTGCCTGCAGACGCTGCTCGGTCATGACTGAGCACTCCGTGAGAATGCTTCCTTCGGGACGGGCGCGTTGGCTGATCTTGGTCCTGCTGCTGGGATTTGCCGCCGTGCTTGCCTGGGATTTGCGTTTGCAGTTGCTTGAGCAGCAAAGTCTGCGCTCCCAGGGGCGGATGCGCTATTTGCGGACCTTGCCTTTACCCAGTGAACGCGGGGTGATCACGGCCGACAATGGCGAGCCCCTGGCGGTAAATGTCAAAGCCGTCACCATCTGGGCCGACCCTGCCATTCTCGATAAACATCAAAGGCACTGGCCGGCCATTGCTCAGGTACTGCATCTCAGCCCCGCCAGTTTTGCCGCCAGAGTCGCTGGCGGAGGTGCGGATTATGCCTACATTCTCCGGCAGATTTCCCCCGCCGTGGGCAAAAAGCTCAACGCCCTGCGGGTTCCGGGCATATACGTGCAGAAAACCAGCCGTAGTTATTACCCGCTGGGTGCCATCACCGCCCCTTTATTGGGTATGGTCAATCTGGAGCATCAGGGCGGAACCGGTCTGGAGATGGGCTACAACCAATGGCTGGCAGCCCATCCTGGTAAAGAACGGGTCCTGGAAGATGGTCATGGACAAATTGTGCATGTGGACAAAATTCTGCAACTGCCGCGTGCCGGACATGCTCTGCAACTGACTATCAATCCCCAGATCCAGTATTGGGCCTACATGACCCTGCTGGCCGCCCAGCGCCATTTCGGGGCCAGTAATGGCTCGGCAGTGGTGATGGATGTGCGTACCGGGCAGGTGCTGGCCATGGCCAGCGTACCCAGTTGCAATCCCAATAACCCGGGCAGTTGCAGTAATCCCGCGGACTATGTGGACAATGCCGTGCATCAGGCTTTTGAGCCGGGTTCGGTCATCAAGCCTTTTGCCATTGCGGCAGCGCTGGCGACCCATAGTGTCAGTCCTACAGCCCGCTTCAATGTGTTCCATCCGCTTTGGGTGGGGGGCTATCCCATCACCGATGATGTCCCCCACCACATCCTGAATATTGAGCACATCCTCAAATACTCCAGCTGCATAGGCACAGCCAAAATCGCCTTGAAGACCCCCAGACGGGATATTTATGCCCTGTATCGGGCGGTAGGTTTTGGTGATGCTCCGCAGATCGGTTTGCCGGGGACGACTTCAGGGGTTTTGCCGGCTTGGGAGGCGTGGGGAAAAGCCCGACACGCGACCATTTCTATTGGTTATGGAATATCTGTAACTACTTTGCAACTGGCTGATGCTTATGCGGCCATTGCCAATGGCGGCTATCATATCCGCCCCGTTCTGGTGAAGGGCGAGGCACTGGTCAAGCGGCGGGTGATGCCCTTCTGGGTGGCTAATGATTTGCGGCGCTGGTTACGCAGTGTGGCGGAGCCCAATGGTACGGGTATCTTGGCCGCGATCCCCGGTTATGCCGTCGCGGGCAAAACCGGGACGGCGAATCTGGCCAATGGCAAGGATGGTTTTTTTCATCATCGCACCAATGCGACTTTTGTGGGATTTGCTCCTGGGCGTGATCCGCAACTGGTGATGGCGGTTACCCTGCGCGATAGTGACAAATTCTGGAATTTTGGGGGCGTGGAAGCTGCCCCGGTATTCCGGGTAACCATGGAGCATGCCCTGCAACAGCTGGATATTGGGCCGGAGTGGTGTGGCAAGTCGGTCTGCCGGTTGCGTGCTCCGGTGATTACTAACGCACAGGCAGAAATATGGTCTGAGGGGGGTGGAAATTAAGGGGATGAGGTGATCAAGGAAAAACATCCTGCTGTCTGGTCAAGGCATGGGTTTCCTGTACCCAGCTTTGCATTTTACGCAAATCATTCCTGATGAGTATCCCCATGATCAGGCAGGAAAATATCAGGACTCCCAGGGCGGCCCACCATAAAAAGACCGGCATCCCAAAAATCATGTTGACCAGCACTACGCCCAAAACCGGACCGAAGAGAAATACCGAAAGTAACCACTCGTGCTGCAAGACTTCCCGAATGGCGGCTTGACGCAGGATTTCGGGTTGCAAAATGATTTTTGCATCGGCCAGATGCATGGCCACAATATGCCCTTGCCTTACCAGCAGTTCTGTCTTGACTTTTTCCGGTAGAGGATTCTTGCTTTGACAAACGAGGGTCGTGACCGGCACATCCTGTTCATCAGGATGAAACTGATACCGACGAATGCTACCCTCGCCCGCACTTAAAATGATGCCAGGAAGAGCGCTTTTACCGGGGGGGACTTTCCCGCCCTCAAGGAACCCAGCGATACGCTCGATACCAGGTTCCTGGGGTGAATTATTGACCTTTGCTACAGACATGAACCTAACGAGGTGTGCAGGTATAACCCGCAGGACAAGCCGGGGGTTGCTGGTATTGCGGGGCCGTCGGGGTGCACACATATCCGGCGGGGCATGGAACATTCCCTGGGGGAGGAGCGTAATAACCCGGTTGAGGAGCCGGTGCTTGCTGTTCCTGGCTCTTGGACAATCCATAACCTGCCAGACCACCCAGACCAGCACCAATGGCCGCACCCGCCAGAGGTGAGCCGGTCTGATTGCCGATAACGGCACCGGCCACCGCACCGAGCAGTGAGCCACCCGCCGTGTTGGCCGTCGTGCCGTTGCTGGCATAGGGATTATTTGCGCATCCCGCGAGCATCAGGGGGAGCACAGCAGTCATCAACCACTTTGCATTGTTCATGAGTTTTAGCTCCTCTAAGAGTATGATCATACTAACTTGCTTTTTTATTATGGTGCAAAACTTCCTGGATGCGCCACTGTAGCTGTCTGGCTACAGAAAAGAAACCCAGGAAAAATTATATGGTAGCAAGCTGATGCATTATATGCTGGTTTTTCGGCTATAATCCATCGCAAGCTTCTTGTAGAGTATTGTCGGCTGTTTTGGAGGGGGTTTATGTCTTTTTCGTCAAGAGTTTCCGTCATATCGCTGGTTTTGGCCCTGGGACTTAGTGGTTGTACGGCCAGTTGGGCACCACAAGTCAACCCCATGCCTTATTATACCTACTACCCGGCTTCTCTGGCAGTGGTTACCGCCGCTGCAGAAAAGGCCTTACCCCAGGCGGGCATGCATTTTACCGGTTCCAAACAGGTCAGTCCGACGACGGTGGAAGTACATGGCTATGATGCAGAGGGGAATGCCATCCTCATCAACCTGACGTCCAAGGGGGCCGCAGTGACCAAATTTTCAGCACGTATCGGTCTGTATGGACATCTTCAGGAGGTTCAGCAAATCGAGCACTGGATGGGCCGTTATGTCGGGAAGGCGATTAGTCGGCACTGAACAAGTTATCTCTGGAAGAACGGGATGCACTTAAAATGCCGCCCTAGCTGCGGCATGGAGAACTCCGTTTGCGTCTGACGCTTTCGTCTTTTTCAGGCTGTCTGCTTGAGCATCATAAAAAAACGGCGGTTTCCCGCCGTGTAGAGATTGTTGCCTAGGTTTTACCGAGTATCTCAGTCACCCGTCACCGGACGCCGTTCACCATCACCAAAGAAAGCATAGGCTTCTTCACCATGAATGGCATCATCACCAATCAGCAGTTCTTCTTCAGACATGCGCAGCGGTACGACCAAGCTGATCAGTTTCAACAGAACATAGGTCACCACAATATTCAAGGCGATAATGAATGCGGCACCAATAATCTGCAGCCAGACCTGATGCCAGTTGCCATCGGTAAGGGCACCGCCAGGATTGCTCAGGCCGTAGGCTTTACAACCGGTTTTGGTGGCCAGCAATCCAACCATTATACCACCAAGAACACCTGCCACGGCATGGGTGTGGAAAACGCCGAGGGTGTCATCGACCTTGCGGAACAGCGCTGTTTTTCCGACAATATTCATGCTGATCCAAGGAATGATGCCGGAGGCAATACCTACCGCAATAGCGCCATATCCGTCAATCACGCCGGCGCAGGGGGTGATAGCCACCAGACCGGTGATCATGCCCTGTACCGCACCAATCACAGCAGGCTTTTTGAAGTAGAAAATATCCATGAGCGTCCAGGTGATCACACTCATGGCCGTAGCGACGTTGGTGTTCAGGACGGCTGCGCCGGCATCACGGCTGGCAGCATAGGGATCACCCCCATTGAAACCATTCCAGCCGAGCCAGAGAATACCCGCACCGACCAGCATCAGCAGCACGTTGTTGGGCTGGAAGTTTTCCCGGTCACGCGCAAGACGGGGACCAATGACCGCAGCACCTACAAAGCCGGCAATACCGGCCGACAGATGGATGACGTAACCACCCGAGTAGTCGATAACGCCCATTTGGTCCAGAAACCCACCGCCCCAAAGGCTGAAGGCCCCAACCGTGTAAGAGAAGGTCAGCCACAACGGGACAAATATCATCCAGGCCTTGAAACTCATACGACCTAAAAAAGCACCCGCCATGATGACCAGGGTGATGGCGGCAAACACAAACTGAAAGTACACCATCGTTGCCATGGGCATGGCAGCAGTGGATCCTGTAGCCGGGAAGATGGTTTGCATGAGTTCATCATTCATGCTGGCAATGGGGCCAGGAATCCCCACAAAGGAAAACCATTGGTGACCGAAGCCCATATTGTAGCCCCAGAGCACCCAGGCGATGAGTACGGCAGCGAAAGCATAAAAGGCCATGAAAGCGGAGTTGATGGCCCATTTCTTTTTGACAATGCCCGCGTAAAGCACCACGAGCCCCGGAACACTTTGCAAGCCGACGATAGTGGCGGCAGTGAGCTGCCATGCGTTATCGCCCGTATTCAGCCAAGCTACTGACATGAGGTAATTCCCCCTTTTAACAATTTAAGCGCGGTTGTAAAACGAACTAGAGTTTTAAAGTGCGTCATTGCCGGTTTCACCGGTGCGGATGCGGATGGCATCCAGAATTTCCGAAACAAAGATTTTACCGTCACCGATTTTCCCGGTTCGGGCGCCCTTTTCTATGGCTTCTATGGCCTGATCCACGGCGTCATCACTGATGACCGTTTCGATTTTGACCTTGGGGAGAAAATCCACGACATATTCAGCCCCACGATAAAGCTCGGTGTGACCTTTCTGGCGCCCGAAGCCTTTGACTTCAGTGACCGTCAGGCCTTGAATCCCCACTGCCGATAGCGCCTCGCGGACGTCATCGAGCTTGAAGGGTTTAACAATGGCAGTAATTAATTTCATGACGTTACCTCTTGCACAGGGTTAGAACATCCCGGGGGATAGCCCCCCGGGGGTTAGAACATGAAACCCGTCTCGACCATGCCGCGGAGCTGGCTTTTGGCCAGCCCATCGGTGCCTGCGAAACCGGTGCCGCTGGCCATGCTGGCCTTGACATAAGACAGTTCAGCTCGGGCGAAAAAGCCACCGTCCTGATAGGTGGGGGTGGCCGTCAATGACCAGGCGTGGGACCCTGCCCCAAAACCGGTCAGGTTCGCGGAGCCATCCGTGGCGGTACCCGAATTGCTGATATATTCCACCCGGCCCGCCAGGGAAATTTTGTCCGTCAGGCTGTAGTTGGCGAGAATGGCGCCGCCCAGGGTGCTGGTGGTTTTGCCGTCGGCTCCCAGGGACTGGATGGCGCTGCCGGGGACGCTGGTGTATTGCATATAGGGAGTGATGACCAGATTGCCACCGCTATAGGTGTAACCAGCATCCACAATGGCCTCATTATTTTGTAAAGGCGTGGTGGCAATGCTGGAGTAGGCATAATCCGTATGCCCAAGATTACCGCCACCCTGTACGAAGAGGGTGTTGTGTTTGTCCAGCGCCCAGGTGACCATGCCGCTCATCCAGTTGAAGCGATTGGAGTAGAAGCCATCATTCCAGGAGATGGCTGCCGTAATCGGACCGTCACTGTAATTGATTTGAATCCCTTTGTTGACGGCATTTTCCTGTCCCCAGAGCAGGCCGCGTGCAATATTCCAGTTCTGGTAACTGAAGGTGTATTCCGCACCGATGAGCGTAAAGAGTTTGCCAATCTGGATGTTAAAGTGATCAGAAGGGGCAATTTCCGCATAGCCGGTGGGCAATGCGCCAAAAGTGTTCTGCGTAAATGTACCCGTAGAATAGAAATTGGTACCGAGGGTCATGACATTATACGCACCAGCCTGGACCGCAAACTGGATCAGGCCGGAGTTTTTGGAGATCATCACCAAGCCGTTACTGATGTCGGCAGAGGCGGATTTGCTACCCGGTAAACTGGACTCAGGAAATTTATTGTCTTGCCACACCCCATAGCCACTGGCCACCCCCTGAACATTGAGGGTCCCCAGGGGGCCGGCATTAAAGGTCAAGGGCCTGGGTAGAGCCAAGGGGTCTGCCTCGGCGTTGTCCATGACCAGCGGAGAGACCGCCAGCATCGCCAGGACAATGGGTTGATATCGGTTGGTTAATAATTTGTTTCTCATTGCTGTAACGCTCCCTGTCAGTGTAGTTGCAGAAAGCGTTTAGCAAATTCAATGCCACTTGAAAATCGTTTAAAAAACAGCTTGTTTATTAAATTTGGCGCGGGAGAGGCGGGTGCTTTGCACTAAAAAGGTGCACCATGCATTATGATGGTGCGCGATGCGCCGGTAACCAGTCGGCTTCTTCTGACTCTGATTGCGGAGCTGTTAAGGTCTGGTCTCCGATATCCAGATGGACGTCATAACCCCAGAGTTGCTGCAAAAATCCCAGGGTCTTTTGGGCTTCTTCCAGATCCAACGGCTGCTGGTCCATTTGTTTCAGCCGTAACTGCCGGTCTCCCCAGCGATCGACCGACACCACCTGGATATCCGGGGGACGGCTACTGTCGGCGATTTGCTGGGCCAGGACCTCACGCAGATGTTGATAGCCCGCATCATCATGTATGGCGCTGACCCGGTATTTGGCTTTATCTATTTCATTGTGCAGGGAGAACAAGTGCAAGTCGCGCATCACCTTGGGGGAAAGATATTGCAAAATGAAACTTTCATCACGAAATTCGCGCATGGCAAAATGAATCTGCTTGAGCCAGTCCGGGTCGCCGGCAAAACTGAACCAGTGCCGGTCTTCCTCCGTAGGCGACACGCAGATCCGCTTGATATCCTGAAAGATGGCAAAGCCCAGCGCATAGGGGTTGATGCCATTGTAGCGCCGATCATCAAAGTCAGGTTGCATGACCACGGCGGTGTGACTGGCGTAAAATTCCAGCAGGGTGCCATCCGTCAATAATCCTTTGTCATGCAGGCTGTGCATGATGTGGTAATGGACAAAGCAGGCAAAACCCTCATTCATGATTTTGGTCTGGCCCTGGGGATAAAGATACTGGGTGATTTTGCGCACGATGCGGAGAATTTCCCGTTTCCAACCCTCCAGATGCGGGGCGTTTTTTTCAATGAAATAGAGCAGGTTTTCCTGGGGTTCGGAGGGAAAAACATCCGGAGACTGGACCGGTTGGCCCTGCACGGGGGGGAGGGTCCGCCAGATTTCCAGGACCTGCTGTTCCAGATAGCGTTCCCGTTCTTGCCAACGTCGTTCTTCTTCCCGCGCGGAAAGTTGGCGGGGGCGTCTGGCCCGATCAATGCCATTGCGACTGATGGCATGGGCGGCATCCAGAACATCCGTCACCGTATCCATTCCGAAGCGCTCCTCGCATTGGGCTATGTAGCGTTGGGCAAAAGCCAGGTAGTCAATGATGGCTTCGGCATCGGTCCACTGCCGGAAAAACGCATTGTTTTTGAAAAAGGCGTTATGACCAAAAGCCGCGTGGGCGATGACCAGTGTCTGCATGGTCATGGTGTTTTCTTCCATGAGATAACTGATGCAGGGATCACTGTTGATCACCAGTTCATAGGCCAGTCCCATTTCTCCGCGTCGATATTGGCCGGATTCGATGGCCCGTTGTTTGCCAAAAGACCAGTGGGCGTAATACACCGGCAGTCCAATGGAGGCGTAGGCGTCGAGCATTTGTTCGGCGCTGATGACCTCCAACTGGTTGGGGTAGGTGTCGAGCTGCAGTTCTTCTTCAGCAACGACTTCAATGGCCTGGGTGACCGCGTCCAGCCGGGGGAAGGTCCAATCGTTGTCGGTAAACAGATAATTAGACATGTTGGGGGATCTCCTCACGGGAAAACAGGGCGCGGAAGAGAGGATAGATATCTTCCCGGGTGCTGGCCCTGGCGGTAATCAGCTCGGGATAGTCTTCAGCGATGCCTTCGTAAAGTTGAAGAAGATCGCTTTCGTTTTCACGGTTGACCTCCAGGTAAAAGAAATTGCGCAGCCGTGGCAAAAGCTGATCCAGGTGTTCAGCCACCACCGCATTGTCGGCGAAATAATTATCTCCATCGGAAACCTGGGCCACATAAACATTCCAGAGGTCTGCCGGAAAGCGTTTGTCCATGATGTCTTCGGTCAGCTGGATGGCCGGAGAAACCAGGGTACCCCCTCCTTCCCGAGCCCCGAAAAAAGCCTGCTCCGTACACTCGGTTGCCGTACTGTGATGTTTGATGAAGACGATGTGTACCGCCTGATAATGGCGATGCAGGAATAGATAAAGCAGCAGAAAAAAACGTTTGGCCAGATCTTTTTCCTTTTCCCCCATGCTGCCCGAAACATCCATGACGCAAAACATGACCGCATTGGTGATGGGGTGAGGCTGCTGATCAATATGGGCAAAGCGGAGGTCCGCTTCATCAATGAAGGGGATGGCCTTGATTTTGCGGGTGAGTACGGAAATCCGTTCCTCCAGGTCGCGCAGGCGTTCCTGCTCCAGGGAAGCATCCTGTTTTTGTGCAAGGCGGGCGTGGATTTCCTGCTGGAGTTTGCTACGTGCGGCTTCCAGTTCCTGAAGCTCGCGGCGTTTACCAGCGCGTAGCGCCAGGCGGCGCGCCCGGGCGGCGCGCATGGTGCGGCCGACATGCATACGGGAAGGACTGCCGTCCTTGATGAATCCTGCCCGCCGCCATTGCTCCGCCTGAACATCTCCTTGGGAAGTCTTGCGCAGATTGGGCAAGGCCAAGCCATCAAAGAGCAGATCGAGAAATTCATCAGCGGAGAGGACGATGGCGACTTCGTCTTCGCCGAGACCATCGGGTGATCCTTCACGACCCTGTCTTGAAGCACCCCCTTCAGGTTTATTGATTTCGTCACCGCGTTGGTATTCCTTGTTACCCGGCAAGACCCGTTCCCAGGAGGCATCGCTGAAATCCCGGCGGAAACTGGGTTCATGCAGATCGCGGGTGGGAATGGAAATGGGCTGATCGGCATTGGCCAGATCTTCAATGGAACCGGAACGTGCCATTTTTTCCACGGTCGTTTTCAGGCGCGCGCGGACCCTTCTTTGCAGGCGCTCCTGATTGCTGGTGGATCGGGTGCCAGAACTGCGCCGGTCGATAATCGTACTCATGGCAGACTCCTTGGGGAAACCCCGCTTCGCCCTACTCAATTTATGATACACAAAAGGGAGAAAGGTTGCGGGTTGCCGCCGCTACAGGTTGAGCAGAACAGACTCCGGGTACTTTTCTCAGTCTACGCGGGTAATGCGTTCTGGAAAACAGGCCGCAGCACACAGGCTGCTAGGCAAATCGTGTTTTGGTCAGGGCCACAGTACGGGGGCCTGTGGCAAGCCCTACTACAGCCCGCCACAGGTGGTCCTGATGACTGCTTACTCGTAGACCTGTTCACCATGCTGGGTAATATCCAGCCCTTCTCTTTCCTGCTCTTCTTTCACCCGCAAGCCGAGGGTCCAGTCGATGGCTTTCAGGAGGATGAAACTGACGATGGCATCATAACCGATGGTCACTCCCACTCCGGTAGCCTGAATCAGCAACTGCCCGGTATTGCCTTCCAGCACCCCGGCAGTACCGCCGATGGCCTTGACCGCAAAAACCCCGGTCAGCAGTGCACCGACAATACCCCCCATGGCATGTACACCGAAGGCATCCAGAGAATCATCGTAGCCCATCCTGTTTTTCAGATAGACAGAGGCCCAGAAACAGATGACCCCAGCGGCAATGCCTATCCACAAGGCACCCATGGGGCCAACAAAACCCGAAGCCGGGGTGATGGCCACCAATCCGGCAACGGCCCCGGAAGTCATACCGAGCACCGTGGGTTTACCCCGCGCTGACCATTCGGCAAACATCCAGGCCAGGGCGGCAACGGCGGTGGCAATCTGGGTGACGGCCAACGCCATGCCGGCTCGATCACTGGCGGCCACCGCCGATCCGGCATTGAAACCAAACCAGCCGACCCAGAGTAATGAAGCGCCGATGAGGGTGTACAGCAAATTATTGGGATGCATGGCATCGTGCTTATAGCCCACTCGCTTGCCCATGACCAGAGCGGCCACCAGACCCGCTACCCCGGCGTTGATGTGGACCACCGTGCCACCGGCATAGTCCAGTACGCCATCAGCACCCAACCAGCCCCCCGGACCCCAGACCATGTGGGCAATGGGCGCGTAGACCAGCAAGGACCAGAGGCCGGTAAACCAGAGCAGTGCGGAAAATTTCATGCGCTCGGCGAAAGCCCCGACAATCAGTGCCGGGGTGATGATGGCAAAGGTCATCTGGAAGGTCATATAGACGGATTCGGGGATGGTCGGGGCCAGACTGCTGACCGAGTCCAGTCCCAGGCCACTGAGAAATAAACGATCCAGACTGCCCATGAAGGCGTTGCCAGTGGTAAAAGACACACTGTAGCCCACGAGCATCCATAACACCGAAATCAGCGCGGTCACCGCGAAACTCTGGGCGGCGGTGGCCAGGACATTTTTTTTGCGGACCATGCCCGCATAAAACAGCGCCAGACCCGGTACGGTCATGAGCAATACCAGGGCGGTGGATGTCAGCATCCAGGAGGTATCACCACTATTGAAACTGGGGGTGCTGGTACCTGCTTCTGCCAGCGGGCTGCCAAGGAGGGCGGTGAGGATGCCCATCCCTAAGGCCCCATAAAACAACCTGTGTTGCCTTGCTCCCTTTTTCATCATTACGCTCCTTGTTTACCATCGTTTATGAGGCTGAATGCCCCGTTCATCGTTTGCAGGCTACCTAAGCAAAAATCGTGCAAACTACAAAAATGGCGCAGGGAAAGGTTTTTCAACAAGATTAGAAGACCAGACATTCTCTTGATGCACCATGGTGGTGCATCGTGGTGGATGGCCTCGCCGAAAAGACCGGTAAAGCCTAAAAAAATGCCCGCAGGCGCGGGCAGTAGTCTGAAAAATCAAAAAGTGCGGCTTTTTTAGTGATGCTTGCGATAACGCATGTACCAGTCCACCAGCAGACGTACCTGTTTTTCCGTGTAGCCTTTGCGGGTCATGCGTGCCACAAAGTCCTGATGCTTGCGTTCATCATCGGAAGAGCTTTTTTTGCCGAAGGAAATCACCGGCAAGAGGTCTTCGGTATTGGCGAACATTTTTTTCTCGATGACGGCGCGCAGTTTTTCATAACTGGTCCAGGACGGACTGACGCCGTCATTGGAGGCCTTCACCCGCAGCACAAAATTGACGACTTCGTTGCGAAAGTCCTTGGGATTGGCAATGCCCGCCGGCTTTTCGATTTTTTCCAGTTCCTCGTTCAGCAGGCTGCGGTCCATCAACTGGCCGGTATCCGGATCGCGAAATTCCGTATCCTGTAACCAGAAATCGGCATATTGAATGTAGCGATCAAAGAGGTTCTGGCCATAATCGCCATAACTTTCGAGGTAGGCCTTCTGAATTTCCAGGCCCAGAAATTCGGCATAACGGGGTGCCAGTTCGGTTTTCAGAAAGGCGAGATAATGGGATTCGGTTTCCGCCGGGAACTGCTCGGCACGGATCTGAGTTTCGAGCACATGCAGCAGATGCACCGGATTGGCCGCTACTTCATCACTGTCAAAATTGAAGGTGCGGGACATGATTTTGTAGGCAAACCGGGTAGAAATCCCATCCATACCCTCATCAACCCCCGCTGCATCCCGGTATTCCTGCAGGCTCTTGGCCTTGGGGTCCTTGTCCTTCAGGGATTTGCCGTCATAAATTTCCATTTTCGACCAGAGACTGCTGTTACCCGGCTCCTTGAGGCGGCTGAGTACCGAAAAACGCGCCAGCATGTCCAGGGTGTCGGGGGCGCAAGGCGCGGCGCTCAGGGCGCTGTTCTCCAGCAGTTTATGGTAAATGCGGGTTTCTTCGCTGACGCGCAGACAGTACGGCACCTTGACGATATAAACGCGATCGAGAAAGGCTTCATTGCGTTTATTGTTGCGAAATGCCGCCCATTCCGATTCGTTGCTGTGGGCCAGAATGATGCCCTGGAAAGGCATGGCACCAAATCCCTCGGTCCCGTTATAGGTGCCTTCCTGGGTGGCGGTCAGGAGGGGATGCAACATCTTGATGGGTGCCTTGAACATTTCCACAAATTCCAGCACGCCCTGGGTGGTAACGTTCAGGCCGCCGGCATAGGAATAGGCATCGGGATCATCCTGGGAAAAGTCTTCCAGTTTGCGAATATCGACCTTGCCCACCAGGCTGGAGATATCCTGATTATTCTCGTCGCCGGGCTCCACCTTGGTGATGCCGATTTGATGCAATTGCGATGGGCTGAGACGCTGCACCGTGAATTTGCGGATATCGCCGCCAAATTCGCGCAGCCGTTTGGCCGCCCAGGGAGACATGACGCCGCCCAGGACCCGGCGGGGAATGCCATAACGATCTTCCAGCACCGGGCCATCTTCGTCGCGATCAAACAGACCGAGGGGCGACTCGTACAGGGGCGATACCTTGCCGTTGGCCGCCAGACAGTAGATGGGATAATGCTCCATCAAGGTTTTCAGGCGTTCTGCCAGAGAGGATTTGGCAGCGCCCACCGGACCCAGCAGGTAGAGAATCTGCTTACGTTCCTCCAGTCCCTGGGCCGCATGACGAAAATAGGCCACCAGGTTTTCGACGGCGTCTTCAATGCCGTAAAAGTCCTTGAACGCAGGATAGGTGAGCAGCTTACGGTTCATGAATATGCGGGACAGACGGGGGTCGGCCTGGGTGTCGATCACTTGCGCTTCGCCAATGGCGGCCAGCATGCGCTCTGCAGCGCTGGCGTAGGCCATGGGTTCACGGGCGCAGAGGTCGAGGTATGCATCTAAAGAAAGGGTGACTTCCTGCTGTTGCAGAAAACGCTCCTGATAACGGTCGAATAAAGCCATTTGCCACTCCTTGCGGCGCTGCCGCGATGGTTTACAGCCTGAACTTTTGACAAGCAGGCAAGATCGGGGTTCACCTGTTGCCAGCACTCAATGAGAAAGCATTTCCTGTGCCAGCCAAGGGGTAGGCCCGTTTTTCTGTCTGGGTATGGTCTGGCGTAGCGTCATGCACTTGCAAGGACATTTCGCCCGTCCATAGTGCGTAACATGCACAATTATGGTGCATGACGACCACTTGCGCTAGTCCATTATATGGCAGAAGACCTGCCTGCAGAGTTGCCTGATTCAAAAATGAACGGATTGTTATTCAATGTCTTATCAGAAAATGATAGCGGTTGGGTGAATGAATTATAAAAAAAAGGGCGGGAGGACCGCCCTGGAAGCCACTTGAGGAGGAGGATCAGATGACCATGATCAGTTCTATCAAGCAGGAAGCGTGCCATGTTTTTGTCCTGATGCCAGCCGGTATGGTCATGGCATAGCCCTTGCTGAACTGTTGGGGTGTCATGAGGCCATTGGTCGGCTTGACCATGCCAAGTTTTAGCCACGAGCGACCCGTTGGGGGTGAATCATGAATCGCTTTGAGCATTTTCGGGAGTTGCGCAAGGATCTTTCCGCATTGCTGGGTGGTGTCGTCGATGCCTTGGCCAGCCCGGCCCTTTTGCAGCAGCCTGCCGAGGAGCAACGCAAAAAACTGCATTGCCTGATTGATCGTCACCCATTTCTCGACTTGTGCTATCTCCTCGATGCCCATGGGCGGCAGCTTGGGGATAATGTGGGCGCCTCCCGGCGGCGGGGGATGGCCCGGGATGGAGGCGATGGTGTCGATCGCAGTCATCGACCCTATTACCGCCTCGCCCTGAATGCCTTGTCTCCAGTACTGACCGAGCCTTATTTATCTTCGGCCAATGGTCACATTTGCGTCACGGCGGCGGTACCCATTCGCGATGAAAAGGGCCTGCTGTTGGGCATGCTGGTGGCGGACAGTGAGCTGGACAGGGCCCTGGCCCTCCTCGAAGAAGATGATATCCGACGTGGCTTCGAGCCCTATTTCAAGGCCATTTATACGCTTTTCTCGGTAGGCTTGCTGGCAGTGAGTGCGGCTTTGGGTTTTCACGCAATCGTGACATTGAAGCAGGTCTGGTCAGCCGTGGCGGCTCCGGGCGATTTTACCGCGCCTTTCCAGGCTACGATCCTGTTCACTCTGGCGCTGGCCGTTTTTGATCTGTCCAAAACCATTTTTGAAGAGGAGGTGCTGCTCCGCAAGGATATCCGCCGCCATAGCACCACGCGTCGTACTTTGACCCGATTCATTGCGGCCATTCTGATTGCCGTATCCATCGAGGGTTTGATGCTGGTATTCAAATTCGCCCTGGATGCCCCTCAGAACCTCTGGTTGGCAGTATTGCTGCTGATAGCCGCCGCCATGTTGCTGGTTTCTTTGGGTTTGTATGTGTATTTAGGGGGCAAAGCAGAAGTGCTGCTATCACAGCATCGTGATCAGCGCCACGATGCCGGCTAGGGTGTGGGTTTTTGGGGACGAGCCATGCGCAGATCCAGGGTATGGGGATAGTCAGGCTGCTCCTCATCATAAGGGGGCTGCCAGGGGTATTCGCCACTGCCTCTGGCGACGAAGCGTCCCTCGCTGGGAGAGGTCATGCTGCCCATGATATTGCGCCGTTCAGGCTCTGGCTGGCTATGACCCGTGCTCGTAAAGCGGGACTGACGGCGGGCTTCTGCTTCCCAGGCGTTGACCGGAAAAATCTCGGAATTGCGACCACCGGGATGCATGACATGGTAAGTACAGCCACCAATGCTGCGGCCATTCCAGGTGTCGATCAGGTCAAAAGTCAAAGGGGTATGGACCGGAATGGTCGGATGCAGGGCTGAGGGTGGCTGCCAGGCCCGATAACGCACGCCTGCCACCTGGGTATCTGCAGCCCGGGTGCCCTGCAGAGGGACGCGCCGACCATTACAGGCGAGCACATGTCTTCCGGGAGTCATTCCGGTCACTTTCACCTGCAGGCGTTCGATGGAGGAGTCCACATAGCGGGCGGTGCCGCTTCCCGTGACCTCTTCACCCAGCACATGCCAGGGTTCGATGGCGGCGCGCAATTCTATCTGGACATCGCCAATGCGCACATGACCATGTTCCGGAAAGCGAAACTCCGCAAAGGGGGCCAGCCATTCCAACTGAAAAAGAATGCCATGATTCTGCAGGTCCGCACAGACTTCGCGGAGGTCTTCCCAGACATAATGGGGCAGCATGAAGCGATCATGGAGGTTCGTCCCCCAGCGAATCAGGGCATGGCGGTAGGGGGCTTCCCAGAAGCGTAAAATCAGGCTGCGGACCAGTAGTTGCTGGACCAGGCTCATACGGGCATGGGGCGGCATTTCAAAGGCGCGCAGTTCTACCAGACCCTGTCGTCCCGCAGCGCCGGTAGGGGAATAGAGTTTGTCGATGCAGATTTCGGCGCGATGGGTGTTGCCGGTGATGTCCACCAGCAGGTTGCGAAACAGGCGATCCACCAGCCAGGGTTGTACGGTCATTCCCGGCGGCACCTGGCTAAAGGCAATTTCCAGCTCATACAGGGATTCGTGACGGGCTTCATCCACTCGCGGCGATTGGCTGGTGGGACCAATGAACATCCCGCTGAAGAAATAGGAAAGCGCCGGGTGATGCTGCCAGTAGGTTATGAGACTTTGCAAGAGGTCGGGGCGGCGCAGGAAAGGGCTGTCAGCGGGAGTGGCGCCGCCCAGGGTCATGTGATTGCCGCCGCCGGTGCCGGTATGGCGGCCATCGCGCATGAATTTTTCGGCGGTCAGACGGCAGGCATGGGCTTCCTCGTACAGCAGGGTGGTTTTCTCCACCATCTCGGACCAAGAGGAAGAGGGGTGGATATTCACCTCGATCACGCCGGGATCGGGGGTGACCAGGAGTTTTTCCAGGCGGGGATCGCTGGGTGGCGCATAACCTTCAATAACCACCGGCATGTTCAGGGTACTGGCCGTGGCTTCGACGGCGTTGAGCAGGTCCAGATAGTGTTCGGTCACCTGTAGGGGCGGAAAAAAACAGTACAGGCAACCCTTGCGGATTTCCATGGTCATTGCGGTATGGGGGATTTCTTCCCAACCGGGAGTTTTGCCGAGAGTCGGGGTGTTTGCCGCACTGACAGGGCTGCGGGCGCTGCGTTCAGCCTGAAAATCGGGCAAGGGGGGTAAGGGCGCAAAAGGGTCCGTTTCCGGTTGCCATTTTTTGTGGGAGTCCACTATCCACGGCAGGCTATCCAGAGGCAGGCGCATGCCCAAAGCAGAATCACCGGGAATAAGTACCAGGCGGCCGCTGCGGAACACCCAGGTCGCGGAATACCAGGATTGCGCATTCCAATCCCAGGCCAAAGGCAGTACCCAGCCTACCGGGTGGTCCAGGCCCGCCTGCAGTTTCTCCATGAGTGCCTGTCGCTCCATGGGGGCGTCGAGGCGATGGGCACTGAGATCAATATTGACCGGCACCTTCCCCTCCTGGTGCAGCACATGCCAGGCATCTTCGTAAGCCGGAATGAGGCGGGCGCTGTCCACCGGTAATTGCCGGGTCAACTCGCAGGCAAACTGGTGCAGATCTTCGGCAGTCCAGCCATAATCCTGGAGAGGGTCTGCCAGTAAATCGGGATTGTGCCAGACCGGCAGGCCGTCCTTGCGCCAGTACACGCCCAAGGCCCACCTCGGCAGGGGTTCACCCGGATACCATTTCCCCTCACCCGTATGGCGCAGCGCGCCCTGGGCAAAATGCTGGCTGAGCCGTTCGGCGAGGACTTCGGCGCGTTCTCTTTTATGCCTGCCCAGGGCTTCCAGATTCCACTGTGGATCATCCACGGCTTCGGTGGCGACAAAAGTGGGTTCTCCGCCCATGGTCAGGCGCACATCGGCGGCGCGGAGGCGGTCATCGACAAGCCTCCCGAGGACCATGACTTCTTCCCATTGACTTTCGGTATAGGGTTTGGTGACCCGAGGCGTTTCCAGCAGGCGGGTGACCTGGTTGGAAAAATGAAATTCCACCTCGCATTTTCCGGTGCTGCCGCTGATGGGGGCTGCGCTCTGATAATGGGGCGTGCAGGCAAGGGGAATATGTCCTTCACTGGCGAAAAGACCGGAAGTCGGATCCATGCCAATCCATCCGGCACCCGGGATATACACTTCCACCCAGGCATGGAGATCGGTGAAATCCTGGACCGGACCGGAAGGCCCTTCCAGAGGAGCCTGGTCGGGCACCAGTTGGACCAGATAGCCGGAAACGAAACGGGCAGCCAGTCCGAGGTGACGTAATAACTGCACCAGCAGCCAGGCACTGTCTCGACAGGAGCCACTGGCCTTTTTCAGGGTTTCTTCCGGGGTCTGGACGCCGACTTCCATACGCAAGGTGTACTGGATGGCACGCTGCAATTGCTGGTTGATGCCGACCAGAAAATCAATGGTGCGTTCCTTGCGCTTCATGATGTCCAGCAACAGCTGTTGCAGTAAATGCCCAGCCTGTTCTTTTTCCAGGTAGGGAGACAACTCCTTGTGCAGGGCTTCTTCGTAACGGAACGGCCAGCGTTCGGCCTGGGGTTCAATAAAAAAATCGAAAGGATCGACCACGCTCAGGTCGGCAATGACTTCGACGTTGAAATGCAAGGATCGGGCGCGTTCCGGAAAAACCAGGCGGGCCAGATAATTGCCGAAAGGGTCCTGTTGCCAGTTGAGAAAATGCTTTTCAGGGCTGACTTCCAGTGAATAGGCAATAATCGGGGTACGGCAATGGGGCGCCGGCCGCAGACGCAGCACATGGGGATGGATTTCTACCAATCGATCGAAGTCGTACTCGGTCTGATGACGCAGAACGACATGAATGCCCATAAACAATTCCTCGGCAGTGAAAAATGATGTGGCGGTTAAGCCTGGGCGACCTGCAACTGGGTATCGTTGAACAGGTTTTCCGAGGCGGTATCTTCTCTGGCGAAGTAGATTCCCTGGATGGTCCGGTGGACTACGGCCAGATCTTTCTGGGCCTGATCCAGGTATTCGTGGAGCAGGTCCGGACGCAGGTCGGCCAACTTGAGGTTGTCCAGACGCCGACGCGCCCGGCGAACCGCCTCGGCGGGGGAGCCAGCATTGGGTAGATAGGCTAAAGCCACTTCCATTTCTCCCAGGCAATACTTCATGCTACGTGGGAATTTGCTGTCCTTGAGCAGGTAGTCCACCACCTGATTGCTGCGCACCTGGACAGAAATATGACGGCGATACATTTCAAAGGCACTCAGGGATTTGAGTACTCCGATCCACAGGCTGCTCCCGGCGGTTTTTTGCAAGCCCTGGTCCTGGGGTAAAATCACCGCGCTGGTGACATCGACGATGCGCGTGGTCATGTCCGCCCTTTCCATGTTGCGACCCAGTTTGATGAACTGGTAGACATTATCCTGGCTCATGCTGCTGATCAGCAATCCCACCAGCGCGTGGCGGCGGGCAATCACCTCGTTGAGGAAGGCATAGCGGGCATGGCGGCTGTCTGCTCCGGATACGGCCTGATCCCGGACATACAGGAAGAGAGTGTTGAGACGCTCCCAGAATTCTCCGGGGAGGAGGTCGCGAAAGGTCCGGCAGTTTTCCCGTGCCTGGTGGATGGCCGCCATGACCGAGTTCGGGTTGCGCTCATCGGCAATCAGAAAACGCATGATGCGGTTTTCTTCCGGGGTCCCGTAGAGTTCGGCATAGAGTTTGGCATCGCCCGTGACATGCAAAAGAATATCCCAGCCAAAATGGGCACCGGGAGGGAGATCCAGCAACATCAGGGTGGTGGCATTGATCAGACGGGCCATATCCTCGGTGCGCTCCAGATAGCGCGCCATCCAGTACAGGTTTTCGGCTACTCGGGAAAGCATGGGGCCTCCTCATCGACAATCCAGGTGTCCTTGCTGCCACCACCCTGGGAGCTGTTGACCACCAGTGATCCGGGCTGCATGGCCACCCGGGTCAGTCCACCCGTGGTCACATACAGTTTGTCCGCTTGCAGAATAAAGGGGCGCAGGTCCAGATGGCGGGCCTCCAGATGATCTTCCACCAGCGTCGGTGCGGTGGAAATGTTCAGGGTCGGCTGGGCAATATAGTTGCGGGGGTTGGCCCTGATCAGCTCGGCAAAACGGTCGCGCTCGGACTGGCTGGCCCGGGGACCGATCAGCATGCCATATCCCCCGGACTCATTGGCGGGTTTGACCACCAGTTCGGCCAGATGGCTGAGCACATAATCCCGATCGGCATCACGCATGCACAGGTAGGTAGGGACATTGGGAATGATGGGTTCGGCGTCCAGATAGTAGTGGATGATTTCCGGGACGAAGGCGTAAACCACCTTGTCGTCGGCGACACCGGCACCGGGAGCGTTGGCGATAGCCACATTCCCTCGCCGCCAGGCGCGCAACAGTCCGGGAATGCCCAGCACCGAATCCGGGAAAAACACTTCGGGGTCCAGGTAATCATCGTCGATCCGACGGTAAATGACATCCACTCTTTGCAAACCGGAAATGGTGCGCAGATAGACAATATCCTCCTTGCTGACATAAAAATCGGCACCTTCGGCCAGATAGGCCCCCATTTGCTGGGCGAGATAACTGTGTTCGAAGTAGGCGGAATTGTAGATACCAGGCGTCAGCACGGCGAGGACGGGCCTTTCTCCCGGGCGCGGAGACAGGGCGGCGAGAGTCTCGTAAAGACGGTTGGGGTAGTCGTCCACCGGACGAATGATGGATGACTTGAAAAGTTCCGGGAACAGCCGTTTCATGATCTGACGATTTTCCAGCATGTAAGACACGCCCGAGGGCACACGCAGATTATCTTCCAGCACATAGAGAATTCCCTCTGCATCGCGCACCAGATCGCTCCCGCAAATATGCGCCCAGACACCAAAAGGGGGATGAACGCCCCGGCAGGCTTCGCGAAAGTTGCGCGAGCCCGCCAGTATTTCCGCCGGAAAAATCCCGTCAGCCACAATGTGTTGTTCATTGTAAAGATCGTTGATGAAGAGATTGAGGGCCTGCAAACGCTGTTTGAGACCTTCTTCAATCCGCACCCATTCGGTGCCGGAAAGTATTCTTGGGATAATGTCAAAAGGCCAGGCGCGATCGATGTTGCCCGCTTCACTGTAAACGGTGAAAGTGATTCCCATGGCGAGAATGGAGGCATCGGCAGCCTGACGACGTGCCTGTAACTCGCTGATGTCCAGGGTATTCAGATAATTGAACAGGGGAGCCGCCGCCCGGCGCGGTCTGGCGTTGGCATCCACCAGTTCGTCATAGGTGAACTGCTGCTGATAATGGGTCTTGAGCCAGTCCATCTGCTTTTCTCCTCTTCGCAAGATTCTCGCCCAGATCTCTGGGTGGGCGGTGGCTTATCCCATAAGGAATACGCTTGAACTGCCATGATCCTTAATCATAGTAAAGCAAAACCTGTGCCAGACGGGCGGGTTCGAAATATACAGGCAGGTAGTGGCATTTTTCAGTCAGTGATCTCAGAAAAACCTGCGGTAAAGCGCGGCGCAGAAATCTGGAATGCCTATTTGCATCTTATTGGTTCATGTTGCACTACCATGGTGCACTATATTTTTGGGGTCAAAGCGGCGGCACATTCGGCGGATTTTCCCATGAGAAAGGAGGAAGATCATCCAGGGCCCGCAATAATCCCTGGCTCCAGCGTTCGCCCAGGGTGCGATAAAAGCGGTCTTCCTCGGTCAGGGAAAGATACCGGCCCATCTGCAGACTGTTGGTTTCGTAAATGAGCAGTTCAACCGGCGGTCCAACCGTGACATTGCTGCGCATGGTGGAATTCATGGAAACCAGCGCACAGCGGGCGGCCGCCTCCAGGGAAAGCTCCGGCTTGATCACCCGATCAAGAATGGGTTTGCCATATTTGATTTCGCCTATCTGCAGGAAGGGATGGTCTGCCGATTCGTGAATGTAATTGCCCTGGGGATAGATCATGTAAGTCGCCGGGATTTCGCTGCCAATCTGACCCCCCAGAATGAAAGTCGCCTCAAAGTTGGTGTTGGCAGTATCACGGCTGACCTGGTTGCGCTGGATCTCGGCGTTAATCAGGCCGACATAATCCGCTGCTTCCGCCATGCTGGGGATGTTCAGCAAGTGAATGGCGGCATTCTGGCCCATATCCTGCTGCAAACGCTTCACGACGCCTTGGGTGGTGGCCAGATTACCCGCCGAGAGCAGGCAGAAAAAGCGATCATCTGGCCAGCAAAAGGTATGCATTTTCGAGTAGATACTCACATTGTCGGTGCCTGCATTGGTGCGGGAGTCGGAACAGAAAATCAGGCCCCCGTTTACGTGGATAGTGAGGCAATAGGTCATGGAGTATTCCTGTCAGCAATCAGCGTCGCCGTTTTATAGTCGCTGAATTTCCAGCGTTTTGGAAGTCTGCGCGGAAAAGTCTTTACCGAGATGCATTGTGGAGTCTGCACCTTGTGCACTATTATGGTGCGATCGGTGCATCATTATGTTGCAGTTTCCGGAGGGGGCAGCACCTTGCCCTCCAGTAAGATGGGGGCTAATGGCTGTGCTCGTGATAGGCCCCGTTCGCCAGATGATTTACCTGGTGTGTTTTTTGCTTTGATGAGTTCGATGAGAGCCCCTGAAAGCGGATACCCAATTGGAGCTTGCATGGCGCAGCACAAAAACACCAAAACATCCTTGTCGGAAAACACCGTGCTGGATGCCCTGGAGTCAGCGGTTCTGGCTCTGGATAACCGCCAGAAATTGTGCTTTATGAATCCGGCTGCAGAAAATCTCTTGCGCATCAGCCAACCTCAGGCGCGCGGACAAACCATCCCGGCCTTGTGCAGTATCGTCGGAGAGGACCGTTTTGCGGCGCTTTTTGCCGATGCCATCGATCTGAATGGCACCATCTTGCGGCGGGCTCTACCCTTGCAGCTCCATGATGGCAGTCATGCCGTGGTGGATCTGGTCGTGAATCCCCTGGCGTCCGGGCATCTGATTGTCGAAATGCGGCCGATGGAATTACCGGCCCGTCATGCCGAAGAAGAAATGCAGGACCGGATTTATGGGGCGGCCCAGGAAATGCTGCGGGGCCTTGCCCATGAAATCAAGAATCCACTGGGGGGCTTAAGGGGTGCCACCCAGCTCCTCGACCGGGAATTGCAGCGCCCCGAGCTGAAGGATTATACCCGGGTGATACTCCATGAAGTGGATCGCCTGCATCACCTGGTCGATCGCTTGCAGGGTCCGCGCACCCGTCCGATTTTTGCCGAGGTCAATATTCATCAGGTGCTGGAGCATGTCCGCCGCCTTCTCCAGACCGAATTGCCAACGGGTATCACCTTGCGTTTCGATTATGACCTTTCCATTCCGGAGATTTATGCCGATCAGGAGCAATTAGTGCAGGTTTTCCTCAACTTGATGCGTAATGCCCAACAAGCCCTGGATCGTCATGGCACGATTCTCATCCGCACCCGGGTCGATCGTTATGTCACCTTGCTGCATCAGAAATTTCGCCTTGCCTTGCGGGTGGATATTGTCGATAGCGGCCCAGGCATTCCCGCAGACCTGCTGCCTCGGATTTTTCTGCCCCTGGTCACCAGTCGTGCCGAAGGTATGGGCATGGGCCTGGCTATTGCCCAAGGCCTGGTTCGTGGCCATGGGGGGGTGGTGCACTGTCGCTCCCGGCCCGGCGAGACGGTGTTCTCCGTTTCCTTGCCCCTCACCCAGCAGCGGGAGGTTTCAACATGAAGCAGGTCTGGATTATTGACGACGATCCTTCCATTCGCTGGGTCCTCGAAAAGGCGCTGGCACAGGCGGAAGTCCCTTTCCGGAGTTTTGCCGACGCCGACAGCGCCCTGCGCGCGCTGGGTCGGGATCAACCCGATGCCATCGTCACCGATTTGCGTATGCCGGGCCTGGATGGTCTGGCTTTCCTGAAGGAGGTCCAGGCACGTTGGCCCCGCTTGCCGGTCATCGTCATGACCGCCCATTCGGATCTGGATAATGCAGTCTCTGCCTTTCAGAGCGGCGCTTTTGAATATTTACCCAAACCCTTTGACATGGATGAGGCCATCAATCTGGTGCGGCGGGCGTTGGGCAGTCAGAAAGAAGCTGTGGCCAACAGCTTGCCCGAAGAGGCTGATCCGACGGAAATGATTGGCGAAGCTCCGGCGATGCAGGAGGTATTCCGTGCCATCGGGCGTTTGTCCCGCTCGCAAATCAACGTGCTGATTACCGGGGAATCGGGAGCCGGTAAAGAACTGGTTGCCAGTGCCCTGCATCGCCATAGTCCCCGCGCCAGGGGGCCCTTCATCGCCATCAACACCGCCGCCATTCCCGCAGAACTGCTGGAATCCGAGCTGTTTGGGCATGAAAAGGGAGCATTTACCGGGGCGGTGCAAACCCGTCAGGGACGCTTTGAGCAGGCTTCCGGAGGAACCCTGTTTCTGGATGAAATCGGCGATATGCCTGCCGCCCTGCAAACCCGTCTGCTGCGAGTCCTCTCCGATGGGACTTTTTATCGGGTCGGTGGTCATGCGCCTTTGCGTGTCGATGTGCGGGTGCTGGCGGCCACCCACCAGAATCTCGAAGCCAAGGTCCGCGATGGCAGTTTTCGCGAGGATCTCTATCATCGCCTGAACGTCATCCATATCCATCTCCCCCCCCTGCGCGAACGTCGTGAGGATATACCGAGGCTGGCGCGCCACTTCCTGCGCCGTAGTGCTGAACAACTCGATGTGGAACGCAAGATTTTGAGTCACGCCGCCGAAGCCGCCTTCATGGAATGGCACTGGCCGGGCAATGTGCGGCAGCTCGAAAATGTCTGCCGCTGGATTACGGTCATGGCCCCCACCAGCGAGGTGCAAGTTACCGATCTGCCTCCGGAAATGAGTGTGGCTGCTCCTCCGGCCGAACTCGCGGAGACGCCGGTCCATCAGGACTGGCGTATACAGCTGGGGACATTGGTGCGCCAGCGCCTGGCCAGCGGAGAAGAAGCCCTGCTCGATAAAATACAGCCCCAGTTTGAACGCTGCCTGCTGGAAGCCGCTCTCCAGCATACGCGCGGACATAAACAGGACGCAGCCCAGAAACTCGGCTGGGGACGCAATACCCTGACCCGCAAACTGAAAGAGCTGGGTATCGAAGAGAAATAAGGGTCCTTGCGAATCCTGGCCTTTAGACTAATTGCCCCTGAGCAGGTAGTGATCATTGCTGTTGGGAGCGCAGTCATGGGTTTGAGGTGTTTTTATGCAAGGCTTGATGATATTCCTGGAAGTAGTGGTGGTACTGTTGTTGCTGTTGGAGGTTTTTGTTCGCTTGCGCGCCCGGCGGCGACGTCTGCAGCAGCGCGATGCACAGCTTTCTCCAGAAGCACGTAAAAAAGTTCCTTTATCCTCCGTCCAGGAATCTCCCGTTTCCCTGCCTGAAGTGCTGCCTGTCCATCCTCACAGTGAACAAGGTGGCGCCCTGCAGGAAGCGCTCAGCATCGACGATCTCCTCAATGAGGCCAATATCTATCTGGAATACGGCCATTACGCCCAGGCGGCAACCGTTTTACGCTGGTATGTGGATCTGAATCCCCACGAAACCCGGGTCATCAATCAGCTCCTGGATACCTATCTGGCCTTGGCCGATATGGATAGTTATGCCGGATTGCTGGAAAGCCTGGGGGAAAAATCCGGCCGTGTTCCCATGGATGAAAGCTGGTGGCGCGAACGTGTGGAACACGGATTACAGCAGGATCCCGGTAATCTGGAGTTGCTGGTGCTGGCGGAGAAGGTCGGCATGGCCGTTCCCCTGCCCCAGGAACAGGGTGCCGAGCCCCCGATGACGGCCGAGATGGCTCTGGCACTGGTTGCCCGCAACCGTGACCCCCATTACGGGATGGCCATTTTGTGGCGGGCGATTGCCCACGAGCCCCTGCGTCTGCCGCTCTATGCGGAACTATTGCGGATCACGCATCAACAGCATCTCCTGGAAGATTACATCAACGCCTTGATTTTGTTGTATCTTACGGTGGGCTATAAAGCGAAGACCCTGCGCGAACGGATGTTGCGGGCAGGCGAGGATTTGGGGAATCATCCGCTCTGGACAGTACTGGCAGACTGGGACGGTAATCCCGAGACCCTGCGGCAGTTGGCCTGCTCTCGACAACTGGAAATTCCGGGTTCCTTGCCGTTAACCTGAACGCGGGTGCAGGAACTCTGCTTGACAATGCCTTGTCGCCCTCACCACAATCCTCTGCGGTCGCAAGCTTGGCATCTCCCGATGTCAAGCGCTGCCGATGCCAATAAACAGGGAGCAGCATAAGGATGAATCTGGAGTCAGTGAACCAGTTGGTGCGGTCGGATATGTTGGCGGTGAATCAGGTGATTCAGGAACAACTGCGTTCCGGGGTGCCGACGATTCCTGCCATGGGTACCTATTTGATCAACGCCGGGGGCAAGCGGCTGCGCCCCATCGTCCTGCTGCTGGCCGCGCGCATGGGTGGAGAGCGCACGGCGCGACCCATTCCTTTGGCAGCCGTTGTCGAGTTTATCCACACCGCAACCCTCCTGCACGATGACGTGGTGGATGGCTCGGAACTGCGCCGCAACAATGCCACAGCCAACCAGTTGTGGGGTAATGCGGCAGCCGTTCTGGTCGGAGATTTTCTCTATGCGCGCTCTTTCGAAATGATGGTGGCAGATGGGGATATGCGGATTCTCGCAACCATGGCTGAAGCCACCAGTGTGATTGCCCAGGGAGAAGTGGCGCAACTGGAAAACGCCCATGATCCGGATTTGTGTGTCGACGCCTATTTTTCGGTCATCGCCGCCAAAACCGCCAAACTCTTTGAAGCGGCCATGCGGATTGGGGCGTTGATCAATGATCTGGATCAGCAGGCAGAAGCGGCGCTGGCAAGGTATGGGTCGCTCTTGGGAATCGCTTTTCAATTGATGGACGACGCGCTGGATTATTCCACCTCAGCGGAAAAAATGGGGAAAAACCGGGGGGATGATCTGGCGGATGGCAAGGCCACCCTGCCATTCATTCATGCCATGCAGCAAGCGACACCGGCCGAGCAAGCCCTTTTACGCGACGCCTTGGCTGCCGAAAACAAGGCTGATTTTGCGGCAGTCTGGGAGATCATTGCCAGAACAGAAGCTATTGATTACACTTTGCGCGTCGCCGAGGAAAAGGCTCAGCAGGCAATTGCTTGTTTATCCAGCTTTCCTGACGGTCTGGAAAAATCTGCGCTGGAGTTTCTGGCTGGGTTCGCCGTACAGCGCGACTATTGACGCAGTATTATCGGGGCGTGGCTCAGCCTGGTAGAGCGCCGCCTTCGGGAGGCGGATGTCGGAGGTTCGAATCCTCTCGCCCCGACCACATTGTTGAAAAGGCCCGCATTGCCGGGCCTTTTTGGTTGCGGTTTCTTCGCAGGCAGTGGCTTGAATCAGGCAGGGATTTTGCCGATGTTAAAATGGGTGTTGCTAGCAGGTTGCGCGGCGGTGCTATTTTATTTCTGGCGCCAAAAAAAACGACAGGCACGGCGGCGTCCTGCACTGGAATCTCTGGTACGCTGTTCCCGCTGTGGCCGCTATGTATCCGTCCATTCCGCCCTGCGTAGTGCAGAAGGCGACTATCGTTGCATCCAACATGCGGGCCAACAACATGCGGGAGATCCGGATTGACCACTACCAGACGTTCTTTGCTGACGCAAGGCGCCAAGCCATTGGTTTCATTTCGGGCGGGTTTGTATGCCATTCTCGCCCTCGTGGTTTACGGACTTTCCTGGTACTACAACGGTCAGCTGATCCCCCTGCTCGCTGTCGAAAGTATCGTGCTGATGATTTGGGGGGTGATGGTCTGGTGGCCCTGCCTGCGTGCCGGTTTGATCTGGCCGCGAGGGTTCCTGCCGCTTTTCATGCTGTCATGGTTCATCTGGTTTGGGCTGACGCTTTTCTGGAGTGAATCTCCTTACAGTAGCTGGTTTTACTTCTGGGTACTGGGCTCATTGCCACTGACATTTCTGATTGCAATCATGATCCCCGAACTGACGGCCGAAGTATTCTGGACCTGGTTCTGGCGGGGAATATTACTCAGCGCCTGGATTCTCGGCGGCATGGCCCTCTGGCAATATTATCAAGGGCTGGTCACCAATATTGCGCTGACCAATTTGCGTCCTTTTGGCCCCTTGCTGGATACCAACAGTTTTGCTGCGTGGTTGAATTTGCTGTTTTTCCCCGTGCTCGTTCTGTATTTTGTCAAAGACGGGCGTCGTCGGGTGAGTTTTTTGCGGGGAGGCATCGATCCCCAGGCTTTTTTCTATCTGCTGACCTTGACGATTCTGCTTTTGGCTTTTTTCTCTACCAGCAGTCGTGGCGGGTTATTGGCCTGGATATGTACCATGCCATTTGCCGTTTGGGGCTTGTGGCGACTGCCTGCTGCGCGGTCCCGGTTTTTAATGGTCGCAGCTCTGGTCATCATTGCTTTCTTGCTGATGGATTATGCGCACGGCTATGATCTGATCGGTCATCTTTCCCCCAGTTATATCACCAGTAACATCACTACCGTATCCCGCAAGTTGATGTGGATCGCCACCTGGCATATGTATCTCAGTCATCCTTGGCTGGGCACCGGCATCGGCAGCTACTTTTTGAATTATCCGGCCTACCGCTTGCCCGGTGAGATGGCCTCGGCGGGGACTTACGCGCACAACGATTATCTGGAATATCTGGCTGAGGGGGGGTTGATCAACCTGGGGTTTTTGCTGGGTTTTGCGGGAGTGTTGATGTACGCCCTCTATCGCCTGCTGTATAGGGCGGGACAAGCGCTGCAGATGGATGATGAAAAACGACTGACGGCACTGGGCCTGGTTCTGGGGGTGTTTGCCATTACTGGTCATGCCCTGGGAAATTTCATTTTCTATAATTTGCCCCTGAGCGTTCTGGCGGGGCTATTCATGGCGCGCTCCTGGCGTATCTATGGAAACTCAGGAAATACCCAGCCTTTGCTCCCTAAAATCGGTATCCATCATGGATTCATCGCTCAGGGCATTTTGTTGCTGGGGGTTTGCGTCGCTTCCTGGAACCTCGTGGCGGATGGCGCCACCTATGCCTTCCTCAGCGATAATACCTGGCTGAATCGTGTTATTAAAAACCCCCGGCAACGTGCCGAGTTGTTGCTGAAAGTCGCCGACATCTTGACGGCAGTGCGGCCTCTGGCGACCCAACCCCATGTTTACCTCGCCAACACCTATCTGACACTGGCCGAGCACGACACCCGGATGGACGCGGCCAATCGCCGTTCTCTGGTACAGGCCGCATTGCACCAATACCAACAAAGTCTCGTGGGTATTCCCCAGCAATCGGGTGTGCTCAACTCCATCGGCACGCTCTATCTCACCCAGGGGAAACTGCTGGGTCTGGATGCCACGCAAAGACAGCGTCAGACACTTCTGGCCTGGCGCCATGGGCTGGCGATAGACCCGGAAAGTATCAGTCTGCGTAATCAGATTGCGCAATTGGCTTACGCAGACCAGGGTGATGTGCAGGGTGGGCTGGCATTTTTGCGTGCCGGCCTGAAACGTCCGCTTTTCCCTTATCCTCGTTCAGAGCTGCTGCTGGATATCGCCTTGATGCAGTGGCGGGCCGATGAAAAAGCCGCTGCGGAAAAAACCCTGCTACGAATTTTGCACGAAAATCCCGCCTATACACCTGCAGTTTCCTGGTTGCAGTCCATACATCGCCAAGCTGATCTGCATGCAGCAGGAAGCTGAAATATGAATGGCCCGCATATGGCGTTGAGAATCCGGACATGACGACAGAATCCTCGCCGAAAAAACGTCCTTTGCCCCGCTGGCGGATCCTGCTGATTTTGTCGGTCATTTTCCTGGGCTTCGTGCTGGTCCTGTTCCGGGACACGGATTTGCAATGGTGGCAGGATCATGGCCTGCGTGATCAGGGCCGCATGCGTTACCTGCAGGATCGTCCTTTACCGGCGGATCGCGGGGTCATCTATGCCAGCAACGGCACGGCCCTCGCGGTGAACGTGCCCGCGGTTACCATCTGGACGGACCCGCGCATTTTTGATCAGCATAAACAGGACTGGGGCAAGGTGGCCGCTGCCCTGCAGATGAGTCCCCAAGCGCTGGCGGAACGGGTGCAATCGGGTGGTTCCGGCTTTGCCTATATTCTCCGTCAAAGTGAGCCGCAAATGGGCAAGGCGCTGCAGGCCCTGCATGTGCCGGGCATCTATGTGCAGGCCAGCAGCCGGACTTATTATCCCCTGGGCGCCGTGACCACGCCTTTGCTGGGTTTGGTGCATCTGGATCATCATGGCGCGGCTGGCCTGGAAATGGGCTATGACCAGTGGCTTTCAGGCCATGCCGGTACCGAGAAAGTGCTGGTGGACGGGCAGGGCGAAGTGCTGCGAGTATTGGGCGCCCGCCATGCGCCGGTACCGGGCCATGACCTGCATTTGACCATCAATCCCCAGATTCAGTACTGGGCCTACATGACCTTGCTGGCCGCCCAGAAGCACTTCGGTGCCAGCGAAGGCTCTGCCGTGGTCATGAATGTGGACAATGGACAGATTCTGGCCATGGCCAGCGTGCCGTCCTGTAATCCCAATTCCCGCAATGGCTGCACCAGCCCCGATGATTACGTCAACAACGCCGTGCATCAGGCCTTTGAGCCGGGTTCCGTCATGAAACCCTTCATGGTGGCTGCCGCCCTGAAAACCGGCAGTATCCAGCCCGATCAAAGCTTCAATGTGTCCCACTGCCTGCCGGTGGGGGGATTTTGTATTCGGGACGATGTGGTCCATCATGAATTGAATGTGGCGCATATTCTCAAATATTCCAGTGACATCGGTGCGGCTAAAATTGCCCTGCGCACCCCTGCCCAAGCGATATATGCGATGTATCGGGCAGCCGGTTTCGGGAAGGCGCCGGATTTGGGCTTTGCCGGAGCGACCGGCGGTGTGCTGCCGCAACCCCAGACTTGGGATAAGGCCCGCCATGCCACCATTGCCTTGGGCTATGGAGTTTCGGTGACGACCCTGCAGCTCGCCGAAGCTTATGCGGCCATTGCCAATGGCGGATACCATGTTCAGCCGACCCTGGTTGCTGGTCAGCCAGTACACAAACAGCGCATCATGCCAGCCTCTATTGCCGCCCATCTGCGCCACTGGCTGGAAGGGGTTTGCGCCGCCAATGGTACCGGCATTCTCGCCGCCATTCCCGGTTATGCGGTGGCGGGCAAAACCGGAACAGCCAATATGGCCAACGGCAAGGACGGTTTTCAGAAAAACAAGACCAATGCCACTTTTGTCGGCTTTGCCCCGGGTTTTGCCCCGAGGCTGGTGATGGCGGTGACCATGCGTGGTAGTACCCGGTACTGGAATTTCGGGGGGGTCGAGTCGGCCCCGGTGTTTCGGGTCACCATGCGCCATGCCCTGCAGGAACTGAATATTTCGCCAAGATGGTGTGGCGGCAAGGCCTGTGTCTCCAAGGATAAAGGCATCACCGCGACCCAGGCGGAAATCTGGGCAGAAGGAGGCGGAAATTGAGCCGAACCGATAAATGGGTGGCCGGCATTCTGACGCTGGGGGTGGTGGGCTTGCTGCTGGGTGTGCTGGCTTTTGCCGCAGTGTCGCGCATTCCCGTGGCCCATATTTATGTCAATGGGGCTGGCGCCCGCAAGATTATCGTCGCCGGACACCGAGTGGTCGCTGCGCCGGATTGGCCGGGGGCCTACCGGGTATCACCCCGTTATACCGACCCCGCTTTCTGGTCCACGGCAACCCTGTATTTTCGGCAAGGTCAAGCAGTAACCATCCCGCGTCAGGACATCAAGCTCTGGGTGTACCGTGGTTGAGCTCAGCAAGATTTCCCTCGTCCTGAAAGCCCTCATTCAGGGGGCTGTCACGGTTGTGCTGGTGCTTCTGGCGGTCTTGTTATTGCTGGCGCTGGATGCGCTGTTGCTGATTCCGGGGCTGATGCTGGCTTATACGCTGATGGGCATTCCCTGGCACTGGCCGGGAATCTTGCCCGATCCCCTGAGTCCCCCGGGACCCTGGATCAGTATGGCCGTCGGCGTCATTGCCGCCTTGGTTCCCGCCTTGCTGGACGGCATCGCCCTGCATTTTTTTCTGTACCGTAAAAACTCCAGCGATAAAACGGCAGCTTCCTCCTGAAAACGAGGGGGAGGCGGCTTGAAGAAGCCGCTGATCAACCCACGTACGCACAACGAGAACCAAAGAGCTTGCAATTTATTCTTGTGTGCGCAAAAATCTTTGCTGTGCGCACAAGTTATTGTTCCTTTGGGCTAATTATGGTTGCCGTAAAGTTCGTGCTGGAGTGATCATGAATATTCAGAAAGAATTGCATAAAGCCACGGTTGCAGCCAGGTTTGCTACCTTACCTGACGGTACAATGTTATATAAGCCGGTTTTTGGTAAAGTTTATTATTTGGTCAAAAATTTAGATGAAAAGGAAAAGATTAATAAACAGATAGAATTCAGGCAAGAATTACCTTCTGTATTTTTTGCGGTTTCTTTATTCTTCATTTTCACAAACAAGTGGTTAGGATCGGAGATTTCTTTTATAGGCTGCTTTTTGTCGTTAGTTATGTTGGTGGTGGTTCGGATAATCATAAACAAAAGGATGATGAAAGGATTGCAGCCTTACACCACAGATAAGTAAGTAGCAAGTTGTTGCTGACATGCTTTTTGCTTTATAAAATAGAGGGGTAGCTTATGCTGTACGTTACAGTGAACTGCTGCACGGTACAGAGAGCTCTTCGTCATATCGAATGCTCTAGGGTGGGCTATGTGTAAATATCAAATCAGGATAACATCAACAATTGCTGATCGTGTCAAGTTAATACGCGTATTACGCCTAATTGGTGGCGACCTGGATTTAAAATCTGCTGTCTCACTTGCAATATACCTAGATAATCACCGTAATTCGGTAGTAGCTGCCGGGCTAGATCAGGAAATTGCAGAGCATATGGCTAATGAGCTCCGTAGAGCTGGCTGTGAGGTCCGTGTAGAATCAAGCTCCATTGACACACCCATGCGCTGCAGTCCATCGTTAAATGAAAAATTCGCTTGGTCATTCCTGCGCTATATCAGGCGCTCTATTGCTTAATTTGTTGCTATAGTTTTTAGGGGGGGTGGCAAATGAATAAATATGAACTTTTTTTGTTGGATAAAACAGGAAATAAATATCGTGTACGAGTTAAGAGAATGCTGCTATCGCCTTATGGTTGTGCCTGGTCATATTGGTCTCGGAGCATAATTCTGGATAGCGGCTACGATACACCGGACACCCCTTCACCGGCATGGCAGGCCTGCCTGTTGTATAATGCCGGGCTTGCGCAGGATCGTGAGTATGATTTGGCAGAATTATTGATGGGGGTTGTCATTTTGGCATGTGCGTTGTCATTTCTCGCAAATATCCTGTCGGTGCAAATGGTAAGTACGGTTTGTCAATGGGTGATCTTTCCGGCGCTCATAATCCAATTTTGGTTGCGAAAGCGTGCAAGTACCCGTGCTGACCAGTTTGCCTTAAATTATTGGACCATGGCTGACGACTATAATCATTGGAAAATTACGCCGATGGTAAAAAGTATATTTAGAAAATCGAGTGCCTTATGACTGGGCACAATGCTTGCCAAAGCAGGAATAGCAGGGAAGCAGAAAAAAGTAGTCATTGTTTCTATTCAAAAACTTTATTGATATTCATGCTGGTAGCATCTTTGATGTCCTTGATCACGAACCCGCTGTGGAGTGAACCCAATTTACCTAAATGGATATTCCCTCTCTCTATATTTTTAATCACGGCGTTCAGTATGGCATGCTCAATTGCATATCTCTGGTACGCATTAATTCAAATACTACGGGGAGTGGGTATTAAACTCAGCATTAGGGAAAACTTTCCCGGCTAGGGATTCCAGAATGATCCGAAAAGCTCATTGTGCGAGTCAAGCCGGGCCAAGTGCCGAGAACCGGTGTCAGATTTGTATCAGCCTTGGGCCTCAGCGCTGGCAGCCGCCGCCTTGGCTTCCAGCAATTCCCAGCGGGCATAGGCCTGCTGCAGGGCGCTGGCCATCTGTTCCGCCTGAAGTTGCACCGCTTTCAGCTTATCCGGATTCTGATAGGTTTCCGGTAAAGCCAGGGTGGCTGCCAAACGCTCCTGTTCCTGTTCCAGCTTTTCAATGTGCGCCGGTAACTGAGCCAGTTCCTGGGTTTCCTTGTAACTCAGGGCCGGTTTTTTGCTGTTGTCCCGCTTGTTGGCATTCTTGCCCGCAGGGCTGTCCACCGTTTTGCTGGCGGCACGCTGGATTTCGGTCTGCCAGCGGATCCAGTCCTCATAGCCGCCGGCATTCTGGGTGAGCTGGCCCTCTTCGCCAAAAGCGATGACCTGAGTGACCACATTATCCAGAAAATCCCGGTCATGGGAGACCAGAAACAGGGTGCCCGTATAATTCTGGAGGCGTTCTTCGAGGACCTCCAGGGTTTCCAGATCGAGATCATTGGTGGGTTCATCCAGTACCAGGATATTGGCAGGACGGGCAAAAAGACGGGCCAGCAACAGGCGCGCCCGCTCTCCTCCGGACAAGGCCTTGATCAATCCCCGGGCGCGGCTCGGCGGAAACAGAAAATCCTGCAGATAGCCCAGCACATGACGGCGCTCGCCATTGATTTCGATAAAATCATTACCATCCGCAATGGCATCCACCACTCGGCTTTCCGGATCGAGGGTTGCCCGCATCTGATCAAAATAGGCGACCTCCTGTTTGGTGCCCCGACGAATTTTGCCCTCCTGGGGTTCCAGTTCACCCAGGATCAGGCGCAGCAACGTGGTTTTTCCCGCGCCGTTGGGGCCGATGATCCCGACCCGGTCACCGCGCTCGATGCGGGTGGAAAAATTCCGGATGATGGGGCGATTCTCATAGTGAAAAGACACCTGCTCCAGTTCGGCAATCAAGGCTCCCGAGCGCTCGGCGGTGCTGATCTGCAGACTCGCCTGGCCTTGCTGCTGGCGGCGACTGGCGCGCTCTTCGCGGAGGCTTTCCAGGCGCCGCAAACGGCCCTGATTGCGCTTGGCCCGGGCCTTCACCCCCTGGCGCAGCCAGGCCTCTTCCTCTGCCAGTTGTCCTTCGAGACGATTGTCGGCGGCTGCTTCGGCTGCCAATACCTCCGCCTTGCGGGCCTGATATTCCGCAAAACTTCCCGGAAAACTGCGTAAAATGCCGCGATCCAGCTCGATAATCCGGGTCGCCAGCCGGTCCAGAAAACGCCGGTCATGGGTGATGAATACCAGCGTTCCCCGGTAGCGCAGCAGTGACTGCTCCAGGGCAAGAATGGCCGGTAAATCGAGATGATTGGTGGGTTCATCAAAAAAGAGAATATCCGGCTCGGAAACCATGGCGGCGGCAATGGCCACCCGCTTGCGTTGTCCTCCCGACAGCGCGGAAACCACACCCTCAGCAGGCAGACCCAGGCTATCCCGCAGCGCCTCCGCCTTATAGTCGATCTGCCAGACATCGTGATGATCCGCCAGGGCGTGCGCCTGGGTATCGCCCGCCTCGGCCTGCTGCAACTGCCGCCAGACGGGGTGTCCGGACTTGATGGCGGTGAGCAGGTCGTGTCCGGCATCCAGTTCGGGTTCCTGGGCCAGATACGCACGACTCAGGCCCGGAGCTATCCAGAGATTTCCGCCGTCCAGCGGATAAAGCCCAGCCAGTGCTTGCAGCAGGGTGGATTTGCCTTCGCCATTACGGCCAATCAGACCAATGCGCTCACCCGTTTCCAGATTGAGATCGGCATGATCCAGCAAGGCACGGCCTCCCCACTCTACCTGTCCCGCTTCCAGCCGCAGAATCGCCATTGCCCCGATCTCCCCTCCGTGCTTATTCAGAAAGCAGATAGGTTACGGGGCGGGGTCAGGTGGTGCAAGTCGGTAAAGCGACTGCTACAAAATGGACAGGGTCTAGCTGAGCAGGCGCAGGGTCAGCGGATAGCGGTAAGACTCGCCGTTACTGGCCTTTACGGCGGCAATAATGCAAAAAATCAGATTAAAGAGAAATATCAAGGGGAAGATGAAGAGCCCTATGAGCAAGGCGCTCAAAATGCTGGCGGCAATATAGGCCAGCAGGATGGTGATCTGGAAGTTCAGTGCCTCCTTGCTCTCGGAGATGAGCCAAGCGTTTCCGGCATCTTTTTTGATCAGATACACAATCAATGCGGGGATAAAGCCGAATAAAATCCCTCCGGCGTGAGTCAATGCGATGATGTTGCGATCTTCCTTGCTGCTGATGGTTACCAGACTCTCTGTTTCCATAGTGATGCTCCCTGTGAGGATGGATGCGTCAAACCCTAAACAATGGTTCATACCCTGCGGATATTTTTGGTTCATCATACTGATTATCAAGCCAAAGAGGAACAGGCTGGCACACCCGGTAGTTGACGCCATATGACGCGCAGATTCCATTTGCCAGCGCGGCTTCTGACCCTTAGCATAAGCGCATGTCCACGATTTTTAATGCAGAGCAGCGGCGTTTTCTGAAACTGCTGGGTTTGTCCATTCCCGGGGAAAGCCCCATCCTGCCCCAGGGATCCACCAAAGAGACCGACTCCGCCGCGAATGCCACGTCTTCGGCCCATATTGCGCCATCAATGGCCCCCGGCCCTGTTGCGCCAGCGGCCTTTGACGCCCTGCGTGCGGCTGCCAGCCCCTTGCCCGATCAGGAAAAACCGAATGCTCCTTCGCCAGCGTCGCTACGAGCACCAAACCCGCCGCTCCCTCCCGCAGAAGCTCCGCCCATCCCCGAGCCCTCCCTCCCCGCGCCCTCGGCCGACCCGCAAAGGCTGGCCCAGATAGCGGCCTCGGATTGGCGCGATCTGCAAATCATGGTCCACAACTGCCGGGCTTGTGAATTGGGAGAAATCCGGCAGCACGCCGTATTTGGCGCAGGTAACCCCCGAGGTTCCTGGCTGTTCGTGGGCGAGGCGCCGGGGGCAGAAGAAGACCGCCGTGGGGAGGCTTTTGTGGGCCGGGGCGGGCAGTTGCTGGATAACATGCTCAAGGCCATGGGCCTGACCCGCCAGCAGGATGTCTATATTGCCAACGTCCTCAAGTGTCGCCCCCCCAACAATCGCGATCCCCTGGGGCCGGAAGTGCAGTCCTGCCTGCCTTTTTTGCAGCGCCAGATAGCGTTACTTCAACCACGCATGATCGTCGCCCTGGGGCGCTTTGCCGCCCAGAGCCTGTTGCAGGTCACCACCCCCATCGGCCAACTGCGCGGTCAAACCCATCACTATCAGCAGATTCCCCTGATCGTCACCTATCACCCGGCTTATCTGCTCCGCAGCCCCTTGGAAAAGCGCAAGGTCTGGAAAGATTTGCAATTGGCACTGCGGGTATTTGCTGGGGCGGAGTGATTTTGGTTTCTGTTCACCATCCTTTTGACTTCCAGGCCGTCGTCATGAAGTTTCCCGGTTTTTTGCGTCCAAAGAGACCGATTCCCGACGGTTCACAATATCAGGCATTAACAATATGAATTTAAATAACAAAAAAACATTTCTCATATTCTTCATGTTGTAACATTTCTTTGTTAATGTCCTTCTCAAGACGGGGAATACCCCGCAGAGAGGGAGCGTACGGCATGGAGAATGCCTTTTTACGGTTATTTGCATCGGTTTCTGCATCCAATACCAAGTCGGAAGGGCCTGCTGTAGGGAAGATGGCCATTCAGGTACCAAGGGGTAAATACGCCTACTTACCTGTTCGGGCAAATGGCTTGTCTTGGCTGAAGGGCGCACGGGTTTATCTGTGTTTGTCCCGAACATCCACAGCGCTTTTGCTGCCCTGGTGGCGCTATCCGCAAGCCCGTTGGGGAGTTCTCTCCGCAGATCTGCGAGCCTGGGCTCGTTTCCAACAGAAGAACGAAGAGCAATTCCATATCCTGGCGGGTGGGAATCGATTGTTCTACTCACGCCTGCTCCGGCCGAAGCGGCGGCTTGTCGCTGAAATCGCGTTTCGTGTGCCGGCGGGCGATGCCTTGCCCTGGTCTGAAATCCGTTCACTGGTTTCGCAAGTCATGACTCAAGTTCCTTTTATTCCTCCTCTGGATGCCGAAGACCGGAGACTGGCCCGACTGCTTTTGCTGGACAAGCGAGGCAGAGAACTTGCCATGGCGCTTGGCTGGACTGCCAGTAAAGTGCGCTCCCGGCTGGCCCGGCTGGCTAGACTCTTTGGTGCAGACAGTAACGCTGAATTGATGGACTGCCTGTGGTTGGCACACCAAAGGAAAAGTTTCAATAAAGACATGGAGTGATGCATGAAAAACCACTGGCTGATTCTTTCTGTAGCTTTTCTTGCCTCGGGAGCGTGGGGCGTGGTTCAGGCCAATGAGCCTGGGACGGATCTGCCTTTTCTGCAGCGCTATGCAGGCTCGACCATGAAAGAGTATGCCACTCGTCGATATGACGAGGTGCATATGCCGCTGGGGCCCTTCAAGAAAGTAGGTGAAGACGCGGTACCCGTTCACTCGCAAGCCCTGGAGGGGCAGGTGATATATATCGTTTATCGTTCGCCCGTTGACCGCTCTTCGCTGGAGATCATGAGCAATTATAGGCAGGCCTTGCAAAGGGAAGGTTTTCAGGTGCTATGGCAGTGCACGAAAGAGCAGTGCAGTTCCGGCGACCCGTCCGTTTCGAGTCACGATGCAGTATGGACATCGTCTGGCGACGGTTTGGACTCATTCTTTGCTAATGCCGGTGATGGCCGAATGTTGACGGCTAGGCTCGACTCGGCCAATGGTGTCCAGACTTGGGCCTACCTCTGGGTGGAGGGTCCCGATAACCTCAACCGGGAAGGCGGTGAAACAAAAATCTACGCTGTCCAGACCCAACCCATGCAGACGGGTTTGGTGCAGGGCAGCACGGAGATGCTCTCGGCAGCAGCCATGGGTCAGGCCCTGGGCCAGCAGGGCCGCTTTGCCATGCACCTGCCCTTCGATTTCAACAAGGCCACCTTGCGCCCTGACGCCATGGCCCAGGTTCGCCAACTGGCTCAGGTGCTGCAAAGCCATCCGACTTGGCGCGTCGGCCTCGATGGGCACACCGATGCCGTGGGCAGTCCCGAAGTCAATCAGAAGCTTTCGGCGGACCGGGCCGCAGCAGTAAAAAGTGCGCTCGTCAGTCTCGGCGTGTCGGCGTTGCAAGTGGCCACCCGAGGTCTCGGGGCCACCCAGCCCGTGGCCAGCAACGCCACCACGGAAGGTCGGGCCCAGAACCGACGGGTGGAAGTAGTGAATCTCACCCCCGGCTTCGTCCCGGCGATGGCCAATGGCGCGGTCGCAGCCAGCCCAAGCAGGGTTGCAACGCAGGCACCGGCCATGACCGGCGCGCCCCGGCAGGTTTCCCCAGGGGTGGCACAGCAAAATCCCAGCAATATCCCGGAGCCGGTCAAGGACGCGGCTCAGACTGCGGGTGATGCCGCCCGCTCGGAAATGAATTACCAGATTTATCGTGGTGTCAGCAATCTTTTTGAGGGGCTCTTTCACTAAGGCCGAATTTTTTGGGAATAGCAGGGAGGGAGCGCGATGTTGATGGGTAATCGGGCACGGGAAAAGGGGCAGGGGATGACGGCGTATCTCATTATCGTAGCGCTCATTGCCATTTCTGCCATTGCCGTCTTTTCTCTTTTTGGCAAGGTCCTTCGGGATCAAACAGCCGGCGTGACCAATGAGTTGGCTGGAAAGAACGGTAAGTCGTATGGAATCCAATGGGCACAGCGGTATGCCAAGAATGCCGGCAATGTTGCAAAAGAAAAAAAGGCCATGGGTGATTATGGAAGCTATAACGATTACTCCAAGGTCGGTGGTAATTAAATTTAATGTTACGGGCAGTTTCGATTCTTGCGAAAGCAAGGTTGGTTGATTTTTACACTTGTGGAGGTGAGCTATGGAAAATGTGGCACCCAAGAAATTGCGTCATCAACAGGGTCAGGGTATGACCGAATATTTGATCGTGGTGGCCTTGATTGCCATTTCGGCCATCGCGGTGTTTTCTTTCTTTGGCCAAGCCATGCGGCATCAGGTGGCAGGTATTACGCATGAGCTCGCCGGTGACCAGGCGGCTAAAACGGAAATTGGGCTCGCCAAGAACATGGCCAACTCGGCTACTACTACTGCGCAAAAGAAAAAGACCATGGGCGACTATGGTTCTTACAATGATCTGGGCAAATAACTAAGGCCTGTGGGTGGCTGCCTTGGCGGCCGCCTTTTCCAGGGGGATGGAAGTTGTTGCTGCCTCGGGAAAAGGCATTTGCTTTGGCAAAGTACTGGGGTTTGCAGGGGTGGAGAGCGAGTTTGGGGGAAGCCATGGTCTATGCAAAATTTAGGCGAAAAATACAGCAAAAGGGGGCTGGCAAGCAGCCTTCGGTCCGGCGGGAGTCCGGTCAGGCAGCCATTTTTGCCCTGATTCTCATTCCCACAGCCATTGCCGCGGTACTCCTGGTCTTCAATACAGGTCAAGTTACCGCCTCCAAACTGCGCGTCCAGAATGCCGCCGACGCTGCCGCCTTCAGCGCCATGGAGCTGGAGGCCCGGCAGATGAATCTGGACGCCTACCTCAATCGGGCCATGCTCGCCAACGAAGTCGCCATTGGCCAGGCCGTTTCCATTCTTTCGTGGTCGCGGTATGCAAAGAGTGTGGGGGATAACATCCAACCGGTATTTAGGACTTTGAGCACCCTTCCCATAATTGGTCAGCTTTTTGACGCCTGGGGGCAAGTCACCAAGGTGGCGTCACAAGCCGTGTATGTGACGGGGACAGGATATGCGAGCGTATTTCTGCCGGTGGCTAATGGTATGGATGCTGTATATGCGGGTGCCGAGCAAGTATTCAATTTGGCTCTGGGACAATCCAATATTGTAAATGGGCCGGTTCAGCAAACCGTAAAACAGGTGGTAGAGATCAATGCCCCCGGTGCCGAGGTCATTGCCTATCCAGCAACTGCAGTCAAGTACTGGTTGGATCGGCGCAATTTCGTCACCACCTGGGGCGGGAGCAAGGATCCCAAGGGCAGAGATCCCGGCGGACGGACCCGCATGGCCAGCATGGTCAATGAGAGTGCCCGGCAACAAGTGTTCACCGTGAATCGTGATCATGATATGGGTTTTCCTTTGACATTTGATATCCTCCCTTGGTTTCCTGGGAGCGTAAGAATCCATACCCACAAAAGTGGTGGGGGGCAGTTAGCAAAGGACCGGAATGGGAACTATGTCTGGTCCGCCGCCGACTCCATTTCGACCAAAGCTCAAATTGGTAGTATTTGCGGTTTCTTTCCTCATCCGTGTTGGCCAACGGTCTTCGACAGATCATGGGGTTGGGGCGGCGCCTGGTCGCTGCCCAGTCTCTCTTCGTTCGGGTATTACCAGAGCGATCCCGTGCGCTGGAATGGTTGGCAGGATCCGATCGTGGATCCCCAGGCCTCCGGTAATGCCAAGACGGTCCAGATGCCAAGCTATCGGGTGTATCAGGATGCCTGGTTCCGCGATGGCCGTGGCATGAATCAGGTGGCCCAGGATTTTTCGGTCAGCTTGCCGACCGATGCGTCAAATCTTCCGTTTGGAAGGGGCGGAGAAGGGGGTATCGCCCAATATCGCGATTTGGTGTGGCAACAGAGGACAGATCCACAGAAAGACGACATGACCGACACGGCCCCCAAGTATATCGTTTTGGTCAGTCTACCTACAAAGAATGTGCACGATTCCGTCACCACCCTGGAGATCAGTTCCGACCCTACCCAAGGCGGCCAGACCCCAAGCCTGGGCTGGATGGGCATGCGTCTGGACACCCAGGGAGCAGGCAAGCTGGGAAACAAAGGAGTCCGTGCCGTCGCCGCGGCCCAGGTCTATTTTCGTCGTCCCAACGCCCTCTGGCCCAGGAATGATGGTCTCGATGAGCGCGCCAATCTCTTCAGCCCCTTCTGGAGTGCCCGGCTGGTCGATCTGACTAAGGCAGAAAGGACCTCGATCCTGTTGATCAGCAGTCAAACCTGATGCGCAGACCGATGAAAACACGACTCCATCTTCCGCTCCTTCTTCTTTTCCTGGGCCTCAGTAGCACTGCCTGGGCCAAGGATGTCCCAACGCCGGCGCCCAAGGTCTCCACCCCGGTGGAATCCAAGGGGGTGGGGGATCCCTACCCGGCAGCCGATGCTCTGGCGCGGAAAAATCTCAGTGTATACACGGATGCAGTGGTTGGTGGAACGCTGGATTTTAATCGTACCCGCGCCTGGGATGGTTCAGGGACTATGCTAGACGTCAATGGCGCCGCCCCATCCTTTGCGTGGGTTGGAAAGCACTTCAATGAATCCATGCGGAATTGTTCCGCCTTAGATTCGGGCATTACTCCCCAAGGGATGAGCTGGACCAGTGATCTACATGATTTTGCATTCTCTCCTAAGCTCATGCAGGCCAAACTCGCCGCGCAAGGGTTTTTGTTTGCGCCTCTGGGAACAACGCGCTGGAAGGCCTTGCGAGCGTCATACTACCTGTACTTCCATGGAAGGAAGAGCCAGATGCAGGGTTTCATGCGAATGTTGTATTTCGTCAGTACCGCAAGCCCCAGCCAGATTCGGCAGATGGTCTTGCAGTTGTCGGCTGATCGAGGTTATCAGGCATCGGACACAGAGCTACGCAAATTGCCCGGATATGTGGGTGGCGACACGCTTACCATTCTTAAGCAGCAAGTAACACCTCATGTTTTCAACCAGCTCATGGTGTCCGCAGATGAAGCGGACAATGATGATAAAGAGGAGGCCGCCCCAACGCCGTCGGAACATTGGTCTATGCGTTGTCTGGTAACCGATGATTTTGGCAAGGACTGGCTAAATAAGGTCAACCCTAAAACGGGGAAAAGATGGCAGCCGGCCGATCTTATCCTCGGCTCGATGGTAGAATTTTCCTACCTGCCTCTTGGAGAAAAGACAGAGCCCTACACCAACGCCCATGTGGATGAACGTCTGGCTCGCGAACGGAAAATAACACCGCAACAGGTGGCGGCCCTGCGCAAGGCTGAGGCGGATCAGGTACAAAAAGAAATCTGGCGGGACGCGCCGCAAGCCCAAAAGGCATTGGCTGATATCGCTGCGTTACAGGACAAGGCGGCGGATATGGCGGAGCAGTTGCGGCGCCAGGGCTTCGTGGAGCAATGGGCAAGTATGACGAAGGACTTGTTTCATCGCCTCGGAGTGAATTTCGACGACCGGATTGATGCCACGGCCCAGCGGATCGACGCCAAACTCCAGCAGGCGGTGCATCTGGCACGCCGTGCCGCCCAACAAATCCGCCGGTTTCTTTCTGCGTTGTGGAGCTAAAGGGAAAGCCCATGAATGCTCAGCAGATCAGGCGACAGCACTTGTGCCGGGAACGAAGTCGGGGTGTGACCTGCACGGGGCCAGCGTTTGGCAGGGTGAGGCAACGGGAAACCGGCCAATCTCTGGTGGAATTTGTCGTGGTGGCAGGGCTCGTACTGGTTCCTCTGCTACTCATGGGGGTCTATGTGGGCAAGTGGGCTTATCTCCAGGACCGCAGCATCGAGGCGGCCCGCTATGCTGCCTGGGAACGGGTGGTTTCCCGGAGCGCCCCGCCCCAGGATCGGAGCTGGTCGGCCCTGAAATCCGACGCCGATCTACAGAACGAGGTAGCCATCCGTTTTTTTGGTTCCCGCAACGAGCGATTGACGGCCGTGACAGGCAGCGCCAGCGCCGTGCAAACGGCCGGCGGATCCAGCCGGGAACCCCTTCTACACAAGCATGATGGACAGCCCTTGCTGGTGGAGCGAGAGAAAAACATCCAGGTGGCAACCGAGGATCGGTCCTTCAGGGGAGGTTGGGTGACCGGGGCCATGAACGCCTTTGGCAATATCCCCGGCAATCCCTTGCACATGACGGGTCCTACGGTGGCCACGATCAGTGTAACGGCGGCCGGCATCCCGCAGCGTCTCTTTGCCGAAGTGGGCCTGCAGAACCCCTTGAAATTTACCGCCCAGGCGGCAGTCCTCATGGACCCCTGGTCTGCCAATGGCCCTGGCGAGGAGGAATCGCTCTTGCGCAATGGTTTCATGAGGCCGCAAGAAACCCTCGCCAAAACCAAGGCAGGTTTTTGGGGGGCCGGCTGGGCTCTCTACGTCGCGGGTTTGCCCTTGGACGTGTTCAACGGCGGACTCTTCAGTGAATTCATGAAATTCCACAATGACTCGGACAGAATCCGCGTCAAAATCGATCCGGAACAGCAGTTTGGCGACCGGCTCCAGCCCAAGCCCCAGATTCCGGTCTACCAGGGGCCGTGACGCCATGGGGTGGATATACTTGGCTCGCTTTCTTCCCCTGCTCTCCTGCGCTGCGGGGCCGGCTTGGGCTGCCGATCTGCCCTTGTGGCCCTTGCCCGATGGCTTCTCCAGCCGCCCGGTGGCCGAGCGGATGTGGCTCAACGGAGTGCCCTTGCGGGTGGTTTTCATCGGTGGCGTGAGCCGGGAAGAAGACTTCCAGCGGGAGATGGATCGCAGTTGCCGCCAAGAAGGAGGGCGCTTTCGGCAGATATCGCTCGGCCGCAAGCATCTTTGGTCATGCATGGACGGGCCTTATTCCCAGACGGTCCGGTGGCATCTGGAGGGAGGACGCATCATGGGGGAAAGCTCGGTCCTGAATCTGAACGCCAAGGCCAAAACGCCCGCTCCCATCCTCGCCTTGCCGGGGCAGACCCAGGTGCTTTCGGAACTGGAAACCCAGGATGGCTCCCTGCGCGGGCGGGTGGAGGCGCTACAAAGCAGTCTGAGCCCGGCCCAGATCCGCAGCTTTTTCCTGCGGGAGGCCACGGCCGATGATTGGCGGCTGCAGGGCGCGTTGAGTGAAAAAATGACTCGGCTGGCCTTGGAAAAAGGGCGGGAATCATTGGACCTGGCCTTCAGCGCGCGGCCCATGGGTGGGAGCCAGACGGTCCTGATTTGGCAGAAGCGGTGATGGTCATGGGGACAGAAACGATGATTCACAAACAGTATCGCCAACGCTGCTCCCAAGATCGGGAAAGGGGGCAGAGCATGATCGAGTATCTGGTAGTTGCATTGGCCGTCATTGTTCTGCTGTTGGCGCCGATGCCATCCGTTGTGCCCGGAAAAACGACGGCTAACACTTCGATCTTGACGCAGTTGTCGGAAGCCCTGCGGGGTTTCTACAGCGACTATTCATGGGCGGTATCACAACCCTGATACGCAGTTTTATCGTGCCTTAACAAATGGAGAGGGAGCGATTGTGGCAACCCAAATCCCCAGTGGTTTCGAACCCGGCAGCATTCAGAAAAAGCCAGCCCGCACCCTGCGTGCTTGGCTGGTCCTGGCCATTGCGGTGCTGGCTGGTCTCGGCGCCGCCTACCTGGCGGTGGTGACTCTCAAGAGCCGTGAACACGCCGCCCTGGAGCGGATCCTCAGTCAGCAGGAGAAGGGTACCGTACAGGCGGTGGTTCCCATCCATGACATACCGGCGGGTAGCATTCTGGACCTGTCCATGGTGGCAGCGCGATCCATCCCGGCTGATACGGCTCCGGCGGACATCATCTCTCCCGATGATTTCGATCGCTTTTCTGGCCATCGGGTCAATGTGCCACTGCTGCAAGGGCGACCCCTCCTGCAGTCGTACCTGAGTGGCCGGCGGACCTTGGCGGATCTGGTGGACCCCCATAAATTGGCCATGACCTTTACCGTAGACAACCTCAGTACCATGGACGGCATGTTGCAGCCCGGGGATCATGTGGATGTCCTCTGGTTCTTTACAGGCGGGAAGGACTTCGGAGCTTCTGCCTCCCGGCAACCCACCTTGCCAATGGCGGAATCCATGCCTGTCTCGGCTGCAGAGGGAGGTGGCATGGCTTCGGCGTTAGCTTTTGGCAGCCGAACTGGTCCACTGATTTTTCGAACCGGGCCCAGCAAGGTAGAAGACAAGCTACCCAAGGAAACGGTCCGCTATATCGAACACGATCTGAAGATCATTGCCACCGGCCCCCATACCGTTGCCGAAGACTCGGCGGCCAATATCAATAATGACCCTGCCCAGACGGGCACGGCGAATCAATTCCAAACGGTGACCGTCGAGCTGAGCCCCACGCAGATCGAAAAACTCGAGCTGGCCAAACGACTCGGTGAATTGACTTTGGTTCTTCGCGGGCATGGCTCCCAGGTGTCGGTGCCGGCCAAGACCTATACCGTCAGAGATATTCTGGGCATCCGGAATAAGCATCCGGGTGACCGCCTCTACGCCGCCGATGCCATCGAGTACATCATCGGTCAAACGGGTGGCGGCTTGCGCAGCCGGACGGAGCTGCAGAACTTGCGGCGTCTCTCCGAAAGGGCAGCAGCGAGTGACAGCCTGGCCAACTCCGGCTCTCCGATGGCCCCAATGGGTTTGTCTTCAGTAATGCCGATCCCGTTGGACCCACTGCTCCCACCCGTCAACCAGTCTCGCTCCTGATCGTATCACAAGGAAGATTCCATGCGTTTTTCGAAAACCGTTCGGTATGCCCTGATCTCCACGAGCCTGGCGTCCCTGCCCTTGGCCAGCCCGGTGGTTCTGGCGGACGATTCCGCCAGTGGCGAGATCGATCTTTATGCGGGCGAGGTGAAGGTTCTTCCCAGCAGACCCGTCAAGCGGATTGCCGTTGGCGATGGCAAGGTACTCAGTACCACCATGGTGGATGGCAAGGAGCTCCTCTTGCTGGGAGAGGCGGCGGGGGAGACCAGCCTGCGGGTCTGGTTCAAGGATGGCAGGGAAGAGGCCTACCGGGTCCTGGTGGCTCCCAAGGATATTGGTCAGGCCGCAGACCAAATGCGGGACTTGCTGGGCAAGCGCAAAGAGGTTCGTGTCAGGATCGTCGGCGATCATGTGGTGGTGGATGGTCAGAATCTCCCGGACGAACTCATCGATCGCATTACGCAAGTCCAACGCCTGTATCCAAAGACCATCGTCCTGGCGAGCAAGGCCCCATTCAAGATGGAAAAGATGGTCTGGCTGGATGTGAACATCCTGGAGGTCAAGAAAAGCACTCTGGAGAATTTTGGAGTGGATTGGAGCAAGCAGATCGCCGGCCCCTTCGTGGGTTACGGCAAGGATTTCATCGGCCCCAGCAATGTTCCCACGGTCCCCCTGGGGCAGGACCTCAGCCAGCCACCGGTAGCAGGAACGGGCATTCGGATCACGCCCCCGGACCTGCTCAATGGCGCCATCGATGTCGCCAATCTCGCCCGGCCACTGGCGGGGGGCTGGAATGTGGGCCTCATTACCGGAATGCTCTCCAAGATCAACTTTGCCCTGAGCAATGGCGACGCCTATGAAATCGCCAACCCCCAGCTCAGTGCCCGCAGCGGCGGCGAGACCAAGTTCCTGGCCGGCGGGCAGATTCCCATTCTCCAGGCCCTCGCCTCCAGCGGGGTGGCATTCCAGAACGTGACCTACAAGGATTATGGCATCCAGCTGGACTTCAAACCCCAGGTGGATGACCACAACGACGTCACCATGCATGTCAAGGCCGAGGTCTCCGATGTCGACCCCAGCACCAGTGTGGTTCTCAATGGGCTCAGTGTTCCCGGTTTTGTCACCCGCCGCAGTGAGGCCGATATCAATGTGGGTGACGGGCAGACCATGGTGATTTCCGGGCTGGTCAACCCCAAGACCGCCAAGGCGGCATCGAAACTCCCGTGGCTGGGAGACATTCCCATTCTGGGACATCTCTTCAAGTCCACGGACTTCCGCTCCGGCAATACTGATCTGGTGATCCTGGTGACACCGCGAGTGGTCTCTCCCGCGTCCCTGGAGAACATTCGTCAGCTTTCACGAGCGGTTCTCCTGAAGGATGAATACGGCAAATCCCTGCCCAAGGATTCCAGCACCAGAAGTGCGGTGGACCAGACCCTTGGCGGGGCCAGGCAGCCATACCCCGAGACCCAGGCGACTCCGGCTCCCAAGCCGCAGCTACCCCTCGTTGTCACCCGTCCCCAAGCCCCCACTACGTCGGAGTAAAACATGTTCCGAGTTCTCGCCCAACACCCCAAACATGGCCCCCTGGAGGTCCGCTCCCACGACGGGGTCTGTCTCATCGGACGTTCCCCCCAGGCCCATCTTCGTCTGGAGGGATGGAATGTCGGCAAGGAGCACGCCCGTATCGTGCGCCGGGACGATGGTCCTTATGTGGAAGCCATCGGTCCCCTGGCAAGCATCAGCGTCAATGGGGAGAAGGTAAAATGGTATGGGCCCCTCTCTCCCCAGGACCTGATCGAGGTGGCGGGAGTCACCTTGCGGATCGCGCAGGATGAGGCGAGATCTGGAGCTGCTTCGGCCCAGGACGAAACAGAGGCCGTGGCGGTGCAGGAGCCAGCTTCCGTTGCCGAATCGGTGATGCGCGCCTCTTCCCAGGCCATGCCGGAGTTGCCGCGCGCGCCTTCGGTGGACCCCCAGTGGATGCGATGGCGACAGACCGTACAGGAGCGTTTGCGGGGGCAGATGGACCTGCGCCGCATGGACCTCAGCGCCATGAACCGGGAGGAGCTGCAGCGGATGGTCACGGGCCTGGCGGCAGAGGTCTTGCAGGGTATGCGCCTGCCCGCCGACCTGAACCGCGAGCGCCTCATCCGCGAGGTGGTGGACGAAGCCGTAGGCCTCGGCCCTTTGGAAGACCTGCTGGCCGACGAATCGGTCACGGAGATCATGGTCAACCGCTACGATGAAGTCTTCATCGAGCGGCAGGGGCAACTGGAGGCGGCGCCGACGGTGTTCAGCAGTGAACAGGCGGTCCGACACATCATCGACCGGATCGTGGCGCCCATCGGCCGGCGCATCGACGAGAGTTCGCCCCTGGTGGACGCCCGCCTGCACGACGGCTCCCGCGTCAATGCGGTCATCCCGCCGGTGGCCTTGAAGGGCGCCAACATCACCATCCGGAAATTCAGTAAAAAGCGTCTCCAGATGGAGGATCTCATCGGTTTTGGCTCGGTGGAACCTCGCATGGCGGGTTTCCTCCGGGTGGCGGTGGAGCAGCGAAAAAACATCGTGATTTCCGGTGGTACCGGCTCCGGAAAAACCACTCTCCTCAATGTCCTCTCCAATTACATTCCGGAGCGCGAGCGGGTGGTCACCATCGAAGATGCGGCCGAACTGCGTTTGTACCAGCCCAACCTGGTGTCCATGGAGGCGCGCCCCGCCAATGTGGAGGGCAAGGGGGCCATCCCCATCCGGGAGCTGGTGCGCAATGCCCTGCGGATGCGCCCCGACCGCATCGTGGTGGGGGAATGTCGCGGCGGCGAGGCCCTGGATATGCTGCAGGCCATGAATACTGGTCACGACGGCTCCCTGACCACCGCCCATGCCAATAGCCCCCGCGACTTGCTCTCCCGGATGGAGGTGATGGTGATGATGGCCGGGATGGATCTCCCCTTGGCCGCCATCCGGGAACAGATCGCCTCGGCCATCGACATCATCGTCCAGATCACCCGCTTTTCCTGTGGCTCCCGCAAGCTCACCGCCATCGTCGAGGTCACGGGCACCGAAAGCGGCGTCATCCAGTTGCAGGAGCTGTTCAGTTATCGGCAGCAGGGTTTTGGGCGCGACGGCAAGGTTGCGGGCGCTTTTCGAGCGAGTGGAAGCATCCCGGAGTTTTACGAGGAAATGCGGGCTCGGGGCCTGCGGGTGGACATCGGCATTTTCCGGGAGAGTGAACATGAAATCGCCTGAACTGGCAGTCGCGGTCCTCGTCTTTGTCGCGGTACTGGTGCTTGCCTACATCCTGCTGAACAATTCGCAGGCGGTGCTCGCCCGGCAGCAACAGTCCTTCCGCCAGGATACCCAGCGCAGTCTGGCGGACATGTTCATTTTCGCCGATCCCGCGCTCCTTTGGCGCCTTAACCTGGCCGCCTTGCTCTTGCTGCCCATGCTCGCCTATCTGCTGTTAGTCTCCCTGCCTCTTGCGGTTCTGATGGCCCTCTTGGTGGCCGTCGCCCCCCGATTCATTCTGCAATACCTCAAAAAAAGGCGGTTCACGCAGCTGCACAATCAACTCCCCGATAGCCTGTTGATGATGGCTTCGGCGCTACGGGGTGGTGCCAACCTGGGGCAAACCCTGGAAGGCCTTGCCAAGGACCTGAGTCCGCCCATGAGTCAGGAGTTGTCCTTGGTGATCAAGGAACAGCGGCTGGGGGTTCCCTTTGAGGAGGCCGTGGCGCATCTGGCCGAGCGGGTCCGTTCCCAGGACTTCGATCTGGTGGTTTCGGCCCTGCGCATCAATCGCGAGGTGGGCGGCAATCTGGCCGACACCCTGCAAAGGCTTGGCGAAACCATCCGGCGGCGCTTGATGATGGAACAGAAAATCCAGGCCCTCACTTCCCAGGGCAAGTTGCAGGGACTCGTGATGACCGGGTTGCCAATTTTGATCATCCTGGCCTTGCTGCGCATCGAGCCGGCTGCCACGGGGGCCCTGTTTCATACGGTGAAGGGCTGGGCGGTGCTGACCATCATTCTCGTTCTGGAGCTCCTGGGCTACTGGGGGATCCGCAAGATCGTCGCCGTCGAGGTGTGATCATGGGCAAGAACGGGCGTCGCTGGCTACCCCTCCTCGGTCTGGGATTGTTCGGCCTCTTGCTCCTGCTCTTTTACGGCGGGCGCGGGCTGCAAATGCTTGCCACCAAGACTGGGCAGCTTCCTTATGTGCTGGTCGCGCTGCTGGTGGCCGTGCTGGTTTTCGGGATGGTTTTCGGCGTTGCCAGTCTGTTCACGGCCGTTGAAAAGCAGCCCCGGCCGTATTTCGATCCCCTGCCCAAGGGGCTGGCAAAGATTTGGCCGCTGGTGCGTTTTGTGGATTCCACCATGGTCACCTTCATTCCCGAGCGCCTGGCCTACCGCAGTGCTCCCAGAATCCAGCGGGCGGGGCTCAATTACCTGATCACTCCGCGGGATTTTTTGGCCCTGAAAATTCTCTCGGCGCTTTTTGCCCTGCTCTTTTCCCTCGTGTTTTACCTTGCCTTGGGGGTGTTCCGCTGGGAATTGGTCTTGCTTGGAATGCTGCTTGTGAGCTTCTATCCCGATCTTTGGCTGGTGGAACAATCCAAAAAGCGGCAAAAGCGCATCCTCAAGGATCTGCCCGTCTATCTGGATTTTACCACCTTGATGGTCGAAGGCGGGCTGAACCTTACCGGTGCCTTGCAAATTGCCGTGGACAAGGGACCGGAAGGGCCCCTGCGCAACGAGTTCCGGATCATTTTGCGGGATCTGCGCGCGGGAATGCCCCGGGTGGAGGCCTTCCGGCGCTTTGGCGAACGCATGGCCATACAGGAACTGCGCAGTCTGGTGACCGCCATCATCCAGTCCGAAGAGCGGGGTGGCAGTCTCGCTCCGGTCCTCAAGGCCCAGGCCGAACAGCGTCGGGAAGAACGTTTCCTGCGCGCCGAAAAGGCCGCCCTGGAAGCGCCGGTCAAGCTCCTTGCGCCGTTGGTCATGTTTATTTTCCCTATCGTCTTCATTGTCCTGGCCTTTGTCATCTACATGAAATATGTCCAGGAGGTGGCCACATGAGCAAAACTGGGAGCGTATGGAGGGATGGGCATTGTCTTTGGCCTGATGCCCGCCTGGCCAGCACTCCCTGGTCCCGCGCCAAGGGGCTGCTGGGCAAAAGGCGCTTGAGTGCGGAGGAAGCACTGTGGTTGCGCCCCTGTCGTGCGGTGCATACCTGGGGCATGGGCTTCCCCATTGATCTGGTCTGGCTCGATGGCGAGGGTCGGATACTGGCCCTGCGCGAGGGACTGCGACCCTGGTATTGGGCTTGGCCAATCAAGGCCAAGGTAAGAGATACCCTGGAACTAGCGGCGGGGCAAATCGCCCGAGCGGAACTTCAGTTGGGGCAGCAATTGCTGTGGCGTTCTGTTTCCTAGAGGGGGGCTATGGACATCGTGGAAAGAGATCGGCGACGACGGACCCAGCAGGGCGCGGGAGCAGTGGAGTTTCTCGTTGCCATTCCTGTACTGCTTGGCCTGATTCTGGGCATCTTGCAGGTCAGTCTTCTGTACCAGGCACGGCTACAGTTGGAGGTGGCCACCCAGGACGCCGCCCGGGCGGGCGCCTTGCATGGGGGTTCCATAGCCGCCATTCGGGAAGGCCTGGCAGAAGGGCTGACGCCGCTCTATGCCCATGGACAGAGTCTGGAGGCCTTGCTCAAAGCGCATGTCAAGGCCGAGGCGGCAGCGCATCTGGCCAAAATCGAAATCCTCAGCCCCACGCTGGAGACTCTGCACGATTACAAGGAGTACGGCCGCCTGCCCCTGAATGACAAAACGGGTCAGCAAGCCACTCCAGGCGGCAACTGGGGCTGGGGCATTCCCGAGAGCCACTTGGGCTACCGGAAGACCAGTCTTGGTGCTGAGAGCGGCCTCAGCATCCAGGATGCCAACCTGCTCAAGATCAAGGTGACTTACCACCACCCCCTGATCGTGGCCTTCGTCGATCGGCTCTTTGCCCGCCTCGATTTCAGGAATGCCGGGAAGGGCAGCGTGGTCGGCAGCGATCAGGGCGGCCAGGGGGCCTTTCAGGAGAGCCAAGGGACGCAGGGTCGTTTATTGCAAACCTTCCCCCTGACCGCCGAGGCCACCTTCCGCATGCAGACCCCCTTCACCCACTTGGCCGGTCTGCAAAATGCCAGCAAATTGCAAACACCGCAGGCCGGCGGCAAGGAGAGCTACATCCCGCCGAGTGCAGGGAATGGTGGAACCAGTGGCGGTCAGCAAGGGGATCTGGAGCCGATCCTGCCTCTGGACCCCGGCATCCCGCCCTATGGGGTCAATATACCCCCGCCACCGCAATATCTTTGCCCGTAACCGACAGGAGGGGGAGCAGCATGTATCGTATGCAACGCGGTCAATGGAATACTTACGGCTTGCTTGCTGCCACCCTTTTGGTGGCGCCCTCCGCAGGGGCCATCGATTGCGGTAAGGCTGGCACAAGCACCGAAAAGGTCATTTGTGCCGATGACCAGCTCCAAGGACTGGATTGGCAGCTCAACCGGGATTACCGGGTGTTTGTCACATATCATCGAGCCACTGGGCATTATGACTGTTTGGTGGAGGACGAGGCGGACAGGCAGAAGCAATGGCTGCAGCAGCGCGACGCTTGCGGAGGAGACGTCCAGTGCATCCAGAAGGCCTATCAGAACCGACTGGCAGCGTTGAATAAATATACGATGATATGTGTTGGTGGTGATAACATGCCACAATATGCGGGCCGCTCCTGCTATAAGCCGGACACCACGTCCACCGCTCCCGTAACGTCTGGGAGCAGCCCAACGGCACCGACGGTTCCTGCTTCTTCGGCAGGAAAATGTCCAGAGGGTGAACGGATCGATTTCAACTTTGTTTCTACCTGGGAAGGTGGGCAGGCCTTGAGTGCTTATGTTCCTGGCGGATATGTTCGTGATAAGAAAAAAAGCGGTCCGGTTTATGTTTATCTTAAGCCTGCGAAACACCGGAACATTTCTGCCTCCAGCGGCGTGACCGTGGATACGGGGGTTGACCTGGCTTATCAGTTACCTGCCAAGTTGAAGAATACCTTGCAGTCTTATATCAGCAAGCATGGAAATCCGGGGAATGTTAAAGTTGATGGTCTCGTAAATAAGCTATCAATTTATATGAGCAATAAGATCGTTGGTCAAAAAGCTTTTGACAAGCTCGTTGGCAAGGAGCCAGAAGTCAGCGAGGCGGAAGCTGATTTGCTGCGGGATGCCAATGCAAAGCAAGTATACATTCCAAAGGCGGAAAGCAACTTCAATCAGCATAATCAGATGGGGATTGGGTTCAAGCAGTTGCCTGCCGGAATACAAACCGTGTTGGTGGATTGGACCTGGCAGTTTGGGGGCGCCGACGAGATCCATCTACACAGCCATGGAAACCAAAAGGCCGTCGCATCGCGGCAAGCATTCTGGAGTCTGGTATATGCCGGAGACTGGAATCAACTGGCGAACAAACTGGAACGGGCTGATTTTGCAAGGAGAGGAAACGGCTACGATGAAAGATACCGCGCCAGAGGAAAGCAGATACGGGAAGCAATCAAGAATGACTGGCCAAGCAAGGGCGCTGCCTGCTAGAAACGGGATGAACTGGAGGTGAAAATGACTATTAGTCTTTGGAAATGCAGTAGCGTAACGCTTTTGGGAATATTTATCTCTATCACCTTGACCGGCGGCGCCGCAGCCAAATCGGTGGGTGATCTGCCATATACGGGGGTAATGGAGTGCGGGACAACACCAGCCCAATACCAAGCTCTGCGTCCGGCCGAGAAGGTGATCTGTAACGCGGTTGATGCCACGCCGGATGACTATTACGGTATTTCTGCGCACATGATCCAATATGATATGTTTGTCACTTCTAGTTACGGGCACTTACTGTCCGACCTGCCCATGGACAGTCCCGCCCAGGCCCAGGTCATCGCCGAGCAGAAGCGCTACCTGGAGCAGCGGGATGCCTGCGGCAAGAACTACCAGTGCATTCTGCAAACCGAAAAGAAACGCCTCGCCGAACTGAATGCCCAGCGAAAGCCCCTGGAAAGGCCCCTCCCCACGGACGAGATCGAGCGCTTGACCCAAGGCTGGCGGATGGCCACCGGGAAATCCCTGACCGAACGGCTGCTGGACGGCTTTGATATTTCTCCCTTACGGCGAGTGACCTTTGCGAATGGCCAGCAGCTGATCTGGGGTTTTCAGCCCGACGCCGCGCCGATCCAGTCGGCCGCCGTGCTCAGTCCCCAAGGCAAGACCCTGGCCCTGGCCACCTCCGATGGGATTTTTCGCTCCCGGCTGGGGCAGCAGCCCGGCGACAAGGGAACACTGCGGGTGTATGTGAGCGATCGCCAACACAGCGACAGCGTACTGCCCCTGTTCTTGAGTTGGGCCGCAGCCTCCAGTCTCGGCTTCAACCAAAGCTGTCAGGGCCAGAGCCGGCATAAATGTGAAGCTGCTCTGAAGGATCCCCCATCCCTGGCCATCTACGATCTCCACTGCCAGGCCCGGCGGAGCAACGCCAGCTGCGCCCTGCCGCTTCAAGGGAACCAGGCCAAGGCGCAGGACATCGGTCTATTCTGGAACTGAGTTGTGAACTGTACGATGACACAAACACGGAAATTCCTTTTTGCTACAGCAGCATGCGCGGCAATGTCCAGCGGCAGCGCTACTGTGGCGCTGGGCACAGACTCCACCATGCCCTTTCAGGAGAAAAAAATGCTCCAGCAACCAAGGCCGATTGCGCCCGAGCCCGCACCTCCTCGGGGAAAAGCCATCTGCGGTGATCGGACGCTGAAAGGATGGAACAGTCTAATGGCCGATGCCTACCACCTGGCCTTTACCCATAGGCAGGCCAAGAGTCCCCAATGCCAAGCTTTGATCCAGGCCCAACGAGGGTGACGGCAGTCCGTCAATGCCTGCCAGGGTTAGAGAGCTGTATTCGGAACAACCGTTCAGCATCTTTCAACGAACGCGATCCATCTGCTGCGGCTGTGGCATACCCGAGTGGATCGCTGAACCCGCATCACCCAATAAGCGATTTTCTCCCAGGTACAGTCGAACGCATTGCGCACCCGCCCCAGACAGTCCAAAATCTCCCCCTGATATGAGGGGGACCCATGTTTGACAATCTGACCCAGAAACTCACCCAGACTTTCAAAAACCTGCGTGGCCAGGGGCGTCTGAGTGAGGACAACATTCGTGATGCCCTGCGCGAGGTGCGTCTGGCTTTGCTGGAAGCCGATGTGGCGCTGCCGGTGGTGAAGGACTTCATCAACAAGGTGCGCGAGGCGGCTCTTGGGGAGGAGGTGATCAAGAGCCTGTCGCCGGGGCAGGTATTCATCAAGATTGTCAACGATGAGCTGGTGAAGCTCATGGGGGCCCACAACGACAAGCTGGATTTGAGCGCCCGCCCGCCAGCGGTGATTCTGCTCGCCGGTTTGCAGGGTTCGGGTAAGACCACCACCAGCGCCAAGCTGGCCCTGTGGCTGAAGGAGAAGGAAAAGAAGCGGGTCTTGATGGTCAGTACCGACGTCTATCGCCCGGCAGCCATGGAGCAGTTGGCCCATCTGGGCAAGGATATTGAGGTGGAGGTGTTTCCTTCCCGTCCCGACCAGCAGCCGGTGCAAATTGCCCGGGATGCGGCAGAAGCGGCCCAGCGTGGCGGGTTTGATGTGTTGATTGTGGATACCGCCGGGCGCCTCCACGTGGATGCAGCCATGATGGCCGAGGCTCAGGCGCTGACCAATGCCGTCAAGCCCGTGGAACTGCTGTTTGTGGTGGACGCCATGACCGGCCAGGATGCGGTCAACACCGCCAAGGCATTTAATGATGCTCTGCCCCTGACCGGCGTCATTCTGACCAAGGCCGACGGTGACGCCCGGGGCGGGGCGGCCCTGTCGGTGCGGGCCATTACCGGCAAGCCCATCAAATTTCTGGGCGTGGGTGAAAAAATCCGCAAGGGTCTGGAGCCTTTTTATCCCGATCGTCTGGCTTCGCGCATTTTGGGTATGGGCGACATCGTCAGTCTGGTGGAGCAGGTCCAGCAGGATGTGGATGCCGAACAGGCCCAGAAAATGACCGAGAAGCTGCGCAGCGGCAAAGGCTTTGATCTGGAAGACTTCCGTCAGCAACTGCGGCAACTGGAAAAAATGGGCGGCATGTCGAGCATCATGGACAAGTTGCCGGGCATGGGCGAACTTCCCGCCGAGGCTCAGGCCGCCATGCAGGATGGCAAGCCCATGCGCCGGCTGGAAGCCATCATCAATTCCATGACCCCCGGTGAACGCCGTCACCCCGAAATCATCAAGGCCTCGCGGCGGCGGCGCATTGCGGCGGGTTCCGGCACCACGGTGACGGAGGTCAACAAGCTGCTCAAACAGTTTGAGATGATGCAGAAAATGTTCAAAAAAATGGGAAAAGGCGGGCGCGGCCTCAGCCGTTTGCTGGGGATGAACCCCAAATCGATGTTAAAGGGCGGTTTACCCTTCCGTTAGAGCTTGTTTTTGGTTACGATACGCGCCTTTCTCCCATCCAGTGGGAGAGGACATGGTGAAGGAGAACACATGGTAGTTATTCGTATGGCCCGGGGCGGCGCCAAAAAGCGGCCTTTTTATCACATCGTGGTGACCGATAGCCGTAATCGTCGCGATGGCCGTTTCATTGAACGCCTGGGTTTTTATAATCCTATTGGTGCCACCGCCGAGTTGCGGATTGACAAGGAACGCGCCGCTTACTGGCTGAGCCAGGGCGCCCAGCCTTCCGATACGGTTGCCGGCTTTTTCAAGAAAGAAGGCGTGAGTAAGACGGGTGTTGCCGCCGCCTGAGTCTGAAGAATGGGTGGTGCTGGGGAAAATTTCCGGCATCTACGGTGTCCGCGGCATGGTCAAGGTGTTTTCCTTTACCGAGCTGCGCGATGCCATTCTCGACTACTCACCCTGGTTGTTGGGGCCTGACCGGCATGCTTATGGGCTGGAAGAAGGGCGCATGCAGGGTGAAGGGGTGCTTGCCAAGCTGGTCGGTGTGGATGACCGGGAGCAGGCGCGTGCCCTCATTGGTCAGGAGATCAGGACTGCCCGGGCGCATTTGCCGGAGCTGCAGCCGGGGGAGTTTTACTGGCGCGATCTGCTCGGGATGCAGGTGCTGAATCAGGAAGGCCAGAGCCTGGGGACGGTGAAGTCTTTTCTGGAAACCGGTGCCAATGACGTCATGGTGCTGGATGATGGAAAAGGCGGGGAGCTCTTGATTCCCTGGTCGGATGAAACGGCCGCCGGAGTGGATAGGGATGCCAAGCAGATTCACGTCGACTGGCAAGTGGATTGGTGATGCGTTTTGATGTCATCACCATTTTTCCGGAACTGATTCACGGTTATCTGCGTGAGGGGGTGCTGGGGCGCGGTCAGACCAAGGGGGTGATTCAGGTGCATACCTGGAATCCCCGGGATTACAGTGATAATGCCTATCGCCGCATTGATGACCGGCCCTTTGGGGGTGGCCCGGGTATGTTGATGATGGCGCCGCCCTTGTTGGCCGCCATTGCTGCGGCACGAGAGGCCAACCCTGGGGCGCCGGTCGTGTATTTGTCGCCCCAGGGGCAGCGTCTGCAGCAGGCTGCGGTGCAGACTTTTGCTGGTGCAGAAGGATTGATTTTGCTGGCAGGCCGCTACGAGGGCATCGATGAGCGGGTGCTGGCCGTGGTGGATGCGGAATGGTCCATCGGCGATTATGTGCTGGCGGGCGGTGAGCTGCCCGCCCTGGTGCTGATGGAGGCGGTAGCCCGACAGTTGCCGGGTTTGCTGGGCCATGCGGACTCGGCTGCCGAGGACAGCTTTGCGGATGCGGGTTTGCTGGATTGTCCCCACTATACGCGTCCGGAAGTGGTGGGCGGGGTAAAGGTTCCGGAGGTTTTGCTGTCCGGGGATCATGCCCGGATTCGTCGTTGGCGCTTGCAGCAGTCCTTGGGACGCACGGCCGAACGGCGTCCGGATGTGTTGGCGCAACGGGGTTTGAGTGCGCACGAGCAGCAGTTATTGGAAGATTATCGCCGTCAGGACGGCGAGGTGCAGTAATACTAGGTGAAGGAGCAGGGCTGTGAACATCATTGACGAAATCAACAAAGAACAGGTGCAGTCGGAGCTTCCGGCTTTTGGTGCGGGCGATACCGTGGCCGTGCACGTCAAGGTCAAGGAAGGCGACCGTGAACGTATCCAGATTTTTGAAGGCATTTGCATTGCCCGTCGCAATCGCGGCCTGCATTCCGCCTTTACGGTCCGGAAAATCTCCAATGGTGAAGGGGTGGAGCGGGTGTTTCCCTCATACTCGCCGCTGGTGACCAAGGTAGAAGTCAAGCGTCGCGGTGATGTGCGTCGCGCCAAGCTGTATTACCTGCGTAATCTGTCCGGCAAGGCGGCCCGCATCAAAGAAAAACTGGGCTGATGATATTGGCCGCGCTACCCGGCAAAGGTCGGGTTCGCTGTGGATAATCGGATGATGACGCCGGCGTTCGGGGAAGTCCTGGAACGCTGGCGTTCTGCGTCCGGCGCTGGGCAGGCCGCGCTATGGGCGGATCCTGCCCAAAGGGTATTGCTGCGCTCGGCCTGGCAGCAGGATATCCTGCCTTGCTGGTGGGGTGCGGAAGAGGCTACCGAGGCCCTGCAGGTGGTGGCGGACAGTCAGTCCATCTGGGCCGAGTCGGAGCATCTGCCCGTGGAGCTGCTGGCTGCTGCGGTGGCCATTCAGGAAAGCAAAAGAACGCAGATGGACAAGTCGGCCTTGCCGGATGCCTTGCTGCTGGAAGCCGGCTCGCCCATGCCCTTGGATATGGAAGTGGATCTGCTGTCCAAGGCCGTGGAAGAAGCGGACCTGGAGCAACTGGTCCCCCTGCTGCAGAGCATGGCCGATGATGATCATGCCCGGCGGATTGTCCTGAACCGCCTTGCCCAGCGCCTGGCCGATGACAGTCATGCCCAGGGGTTGCGCAGCATTCTTTTCGGGCAGTGGCAGGACGCCGCCGCCGATCTGCCCGCACGACCTTTTGCGCTGGGTGCTCTGGCCCTGCTGCACAGCCACTGGCAGCAACCTGCCGGGGTGGCGGTGGTGGTTCCCGAAGGGCGCGCCAGCCGCGATAGCGAAGTGGACAAGCCCTTGTTGCATGCCTTGCGGGAACGGGATCTCCCCGCCTTCATGGGGCGGGTGCGGGCCATGGGCGATCAACCCCTGGATGCCATTCGTCAGCTTTTCCTGACGGTGACCCTGATGATTGTTGAGGGCGGGCAGCGCCATGAATCCCAGGCGCTGATGCGTCTCTATGTGTGGCTGGGTACCCTGCTGACCCTGCCCCACCGCAGTTTGCGCCAGGCCCGCAAGGTGCTGTTCAGTGCCGCCGCCAGCACTTTCGGCTTTGCGGGATGGCAGCGCCGTCAAGACTGGCCGGATTTCAGCACGCTGGCGGCCTATCGCGAACGTGCCTTGTCTGAGCCTGCTCCTGCGCCGTTTACCTGGCAGGGCGCCCTGTATGCGGCGGCGTCCGGTACGGCAGCTGACTGGTGGTTGCAGGTGGCCGAAAGAGCCATTGACCAAGATAATCCCTCCGGTTTTTGGCCCCTTTGGCGCAGCGCACAGCGCGCCGGACAAGTCACCGGAGGACCTTTGGCATGGATTCATCCCCTGGTCGTGTTGCGCTTTTATTTCGATTGAATAACGGGTCTTCTGGTGATGGTGCCGCCTCCCGCTGAAGATCGTCAACGCATCGACGGCTTTCTGGATGCGCTTTGGCTCGAAAAAAATCTCGGTGAAAATACCCTGGCTGCCTACCGGCAGGATCTGCTCCAGCTTGCGGCGGCGCTGGCTGAACTGGATGTCGATTTGCTCAACGCCGATGCGAGTCATCTGGGGCGTATTCTGGGGCAGAAACTGCAATCGGGTGCCGCCCTGCGTTCCGTGGCCAGGCTGTTGTCCAGCACCCGACGCTTTTATGGTTACGCGCAGCGTGAGGGCTGGATCACCCGTAACCCCAGTCAGAACCTGCAAAGCCCCCGTCTTGCCCGCTATTTGCCCCATGTGCTCAGTGAGAAGCAAATTGAGGACCTGCTCGCCGCCCCCGATCTGACCCGTCCTCTGGGTTTGCGCGATGCTGCCATGCTGGAATTGATGTATGCCTGTGGTTTGCGGGTTTCCGAACTGGTCAATCTGGAAATGCGGCAACTGGATTTGACGGCCGATCTGGTGATGGTTTTTGGCAAGGGGCGCAAGGAACGGCTGGTGCCCATGGGCGAGATGGCGGCCGAACGGATATCGACCTATTTGCAAAACGCCCGCCCGCAGATTCTGGGTGAGCGGATTTCTGCCGCCGTATTTGTGACCGTGCGCGGCGCAGCCATGACCCGCCAGAGGTTTTGGCAGAATATCGAGGGCTATGCCAAAGTCGCAGGTATTGAACAGGTGGTATCGCCCCATAGTTTGCGTCATGCCTTTGCCACCCATCTGCTCAATCATGGTGCCGACCTGCGCAGCGTGCAACTGATGCTGGGCCATGCCAATCTGGGCACCACTGAAATTTATACCCATGTGGCCCAGGCCCGCCTCAAGGCCCTGCACGAAAAGCATCACCCCCGTGCGTAGAAAAAGGGACGTTGGTGGGGACGAGCAAAGTCGCGGCGAGGCAGACTTGCAGCATTGCGCGATTCGACTAACTGGTATGAGGAAATCTCAGCCCAGATCGTGGAGCAGATAAACAATGCTCCTTCCCGCCATTCATTCTCAACGTGACCCCATTCTCAAGCAGTCCGCGGCGGAAGTGAGTTTTCGCCAGCTCCATCGGCACTTTCAAAGCCATCCCGACGGGTCCGTGGAAGATCGACTCGCCTATGTCGAAGCCCCCTCTGCAAGGGAAAATTTCCGGATTGCAGGGTAGGGAACTGGCCGATACCCTGCTCATCGAGGCGGGCCATATTTGTGGTTTCAACACGATGGGTGGGGTCATGCGCTCGGACCCCTGGTATCAACTGTAGGGAGCCAGCCAAAAACCGCAGTCCTCAAGGGCTGCGGTATCATGAGTTGATCACTGCAGAATGGTCAATTTTTCGACAGGGTAATGACCACATAGATGCTGGCTTTGCCCTGACGGACCAACAGGGGGATGGGTTGGTCGGCAGGTAGTCCGGCGACGATGTGGGCCAACTCGCCGACGTTGCGGACATCCTGCTGGTTGATCTGCTGAATGATCATGCCGGGCATGAGTCCAGCTTCTGCGGCGGGGCCTTCACTGACTCCCACCACCACGACACCGTGGTGCACATCCAGCTGCTTTTCAATGCGCGGGTTCAGATCCTGAACATGAATACCCATGCGCTGGATTTTCAGGGTCTTGACCGGAGCGGAGGGTTGTGCTGCGCTGCTGCTTTGTTCATCCATGTTTTTGGGCAGGGCGGTGACCAGCACGTTTTTGGTTTTCGCCACCCCATGACGGAGGATTCCCACCTCGGCATGGGTACCCGGCACCGTGTTGCCCACCATGGGCGGCAGTTGCCCCACGTTGTACACCGGCTTGCCGTTGTAGGTGACGATGACGTCACCGGGCCGGATACCGGCCTTGGCCGCCGGACTGTTGGGCATGACGGAAGCCACCAGCGCGCCGACGGGTTCCTGAAGATGCAGGGCCTGGGCCATTTGCGGCGTCACATCCTGCACTTCCACACCCAGATACCCGAACTGAATGGGCTTGTGGTCCTTGAAATCCTGGACCACGCGCATGACGGTATTGATGGGGATGGAGAATGACAGTCCCATGTAGCCGCCGCTGTTGGTATAAATCTGGTCGTTGATGCCGATCACCTGGCCTTTCATGTTGAACAGCGGCCCGCCGGAATTGCCGGGATTGATGGGCACATCACTCTGGATGAAAGGAATATATTCATCATCGGGCAGCGGCCGGTTCATGGCGCTGACCACCCCCTGGGTGACGGTATTGTAAAAGCCAAAGGGCGCGCCCACCGCCAGCAGCCACTGGCCGACTTTCAGATTGTCAGAATTCCCGATGGGCGCTGTAGGGAGGTTCTGGGCATCAATTTTGAGCAAGGCCGTATCATAACGCACGGAAAGACCGATCAGTTTGGCCGGATAGGCATGGTGATTGGTCAGGGTGACGACAATGTGATTGGCGCCACGGACCACATGCCCCGCCGTGACGATATAGCCATCGGGACTGATGATGAAACCCGAGCCCAGGGACTGGATTCTTTCGTGTTGCTCATGGCCGGGGCCTCCCTGTCCGGGAGGGCCGAAATGCTGAAAGAAGCGATAGAAAGGCGAGTCGGGCGGAAACGGATTGGCTTGCTGGTGGATGACCTTGTTGGTGGTGCTGCTGATATTCACCACCGCCGGGCCATAGCGATCAATGATGGGGGTGAAATCCGGGAGAGCCACCAGAGCCTGCTGCGGCGCCGTATTGGTGTGGATGGATAAGGCGGGGGCGGTAGCATCCGCCTGCGCCCATTCCGTGGTACCGAGGGTGAAACCAAAGCACGCGGCAACGACAGCGGTGATGAGCAGTTTCGGGCGTTTCAACAGGGTTTGGGGGCGACTATTCGCCATAGGACTCTCCTCAGAGTTTTGATTCTCTTGGACATTGAAATAAAGGCATTGGTTCCTGCATGAAAGTAACCATAGCACTTAATACAAGGCGCGAGACAGTTTGGTGCGATATTGTTCCACCAACGCCCCCTGATTGCCGTGCAGGGCAAAAATCTTCAGGATGGTTTTGCGGGCGAGGCCATCCTCGTAATTTTTATGGCGCTCCACCATTTCGATCAGTTGATCCAATGCGCTGGTTTCCTGTCCCTGCAAGAGCAGGACCAGCGCGCGTTGATACATGGCCAGGGCGCGGGCGTCGCCTTTTTCCTGGGCAATGGTCGTTTCCAGTGCGCTCATGGATGGGGCTTTGCGGGCTTCCGCGGTAAACTCCAGCAGCGCCTTCAGGCCCTCCACCTCCGTTTCCATCTGAAACAGGGGCGACATGGCATCAATCTGTGCCTGGGCCTCGGCGTGTCGGCCCTGCTGTATGGCCAGATGGGCCAGCGCCAGACGCGCCTGATCATTCTGGGGATTTTTCTGGAGTGCTTCTTCCAGCAAGGCCCGGGCTTCTGCGGTTTTGCCCTGGGCCATGGCATTCATGGCCGCAGCGCGCAGATCATCGCCGGGTTTGGGCAGATGCTTTTCCAGAAACTGACGAATGGCGGATTCGGGAAGGGCCCCGGTAAACTCATCCACGACTTTACCATTTTTGAAGGCCTTGACCGCCGGAATGCCGCGCACCTGATATTCTCTGGATAAGTCGGGGTTTTCATCGGAATTGATTTTGGCCAGTACAAAAGCACCCTGCATTTCCTCGGCCAGTTTTTCGAGAATCGGCCCGAGAGCGCGACAGGGGCCACACCAAGGCGCCCAGAAATCCACGAGGACCAGCGCCTTATGGGAAAGCGCAATGACAGCCTCCTGAAAATTACCGGAGTGGACTTCAATGATGTGTTCACTATGGGCCATATAATGCTCCTGCAAGATCAACGATGTTCAAGATTAAATAAGGATAGGGGCGGATGCTTTCAAGTTTGGCTGATTGGGTAAGACTTAATGCAAACCAGCCTTGGCGAGTTCATCCAGCACCCCTTGAAGCAGGCTGCGCCCCAATGGGCCCATGCCTTTTTCCAGCTTGCGGCGATCGTCGAGTCCCCTGGACAAGGGACCAAGAGCCGCTCCGACGCGTGCCATATCACCGCCCGCCTTTTGCATCTGGCTGGCCATCTGCCCGAGCCAGGCCACGGCCTGGGGGTCGCCCCGACGGGCGGCGAGGATGACACTGGCCAGTCCCGGGGCTGCCATGCCTGGGTCCGCCTGACCTGTTGGCTGGGGCAGGGTTTCGGGATTTTGCAGGCCCATGAGAATGGATTCGACGATTACGCTGTCTTCCTCATCCAGTCCTTGCAACAGGCCTAACTCGCGTCTGCCGCCCAGAATCTGCTGGAGCACCGCCACCAGATCGCCCCAGCCATTGGCAGCGGCGACGCGTAGATGATCTTCAACCGGAGCGCGTAACTGGGTGTTCTGGCAGGCCGCCACGACTTGCAGAATGAGGGCGGCATGGGCGCTACGGATTTGTTCACGACGTTCGGGGAGAGCGGACATATTCACGGCTCCAAGTCAGGTTTACCGGTATATTATGCAATTTATCGGGCTAAATGTCGCGCCAGGTAGCGACCGGTGTAGGAGGCCGGATTGCCGGCGACTTCATCCGGGCTGCCCGTGGCAATAATTTGTCCGCCGCCAGATCCTCCCTCCGGACCCAGGTCGATAATCCAGTCGGCAGTCTTGATGACATCGAGATTGTGTTCGATGACCACAATGGTATTCCCGGCATCGGCCAGTTTCTGCAAGACTACCAGGAGCAGGGCAATGTCATGGAAATGCAGACCGGTGGTCGGTTCATCGAGAATATACAGGGTGCGTCCGGTATCGCGTCGGGATAACTCCCGGGAGAGCTTCACCCGCTGGGCTTCTCCCCCGGAGAGGGTGGTGGCGGACTGGCCGAGGCGCAGGTAGCCCAGCCCCACATCCAGCAAGGTCTGCAATTTGCGGGCAATGGCCGGGACCGCCGCAAAAAACTCGCGGGCATCTTCCACGGTCATTTCCAGGATCTCGTGAATGTTCTTGCCCTTGTAATGCACATCCAGGGTTTCCCGCTTGTAGCGTTTACCGGCACAGACGTCGCAAGGCACATAAATGTCCGGCAGAAAGTGCATTTCCACCCGGATGACGCCATCGCCTTCGCAGGCCTCGCAGCGGCCACCTTTGACGTTGAAACTGAAGCGACCGGGATTGTAGCCTCTGGCCCGCGCTTCACTGGTGGCCGCGAACAGCTCACGAATCGGGGTGAACAGTCCGGTATAGGTGGCCGGATTGCTGCGCGGCGTGCGACCGATGGGACTCTGATCAATGGCAATCACCTTGTCCAGCGCCTCCATGCCCAGCAGTTGCTGATGGGGAGCCGGGCTCTGGGTGCTGCCCATCAGCGCCCGCGCGCAGGCCGGATACAGGGTATCGTTGATGAGGGTGGATTTGCCCGAACCGCTGACTCCGGTGATGCAGGTAAACAAGCCGATGGGAATCCGGGCGTGGACCGCCTTTAAATTATTGCCCGTGGCGCCGATGACTTCCAGCCAGCGTTGCTGGTCGTGGCGCCGCCGTTCGGGAATGGCAATGCACAGATCGCCGGTCAGGTAGCGGCCGGTGAGGGAATCGGGATTGGCGCGGATGTCCTCGGGAGTGCCTTGGGCGATCACCGCACCGCCATGGGTGCCGGCACCGGGACCCATATCCACCACATGATCCGCTGCGCAAATGGCATCTTCGTCGTGTTCCACGACAATGACCGTATTGCCGAGGTCGCGCAGATGTTTCAGGGTGCCGATCAGGCGGTCATTATCGCGCTGGTGCAGTCCAATGGATGGTTCATCCAGCACATACATGACCCCCACCAGACCGGCGCCGATCTGGGAGGCCAGGCGAATACGCTGGGCTTCTCCGCCCGAGAGAGTTTCTGCCGAACGATCCAGGCTCAGGTAGGCCAGCCCCACATCCACCAGAAATTTCAGGCGGCTGCTGATTTCCTTCAGGATTCTTTCGGCGATGACGGCTTCCTGACCCTCCAGATGGAGTTGCTCAAAATGCTGTAATGACGCATGAATGGGCAGGGCCGAGACTTCCTGAATGGTCAGCGGCCCGACCTTGACCATGCGTGCTTCTTCGCGCAGGCGACTGCCCTGGCAAGTAGGGCAACGCAGGCGGCCCATGTAGCGCATGATTTCTTCCCGGGCCAGATTGGACTGGGATTCGCGCAGGCGGCGTTCCAGTCCGGGGATGACCCCCTCGAAATGCATCTGATGACTCCGTGTACCTTGCTGCACCGTAATACGCTCATCAGAGCCGTGCAAGATCTGTTCACGGATCTCAAAAGGAAGATCTTCCCAGGGAGTTTCCAGAGAAAAGTGAAAATGGTCCGCCAGAGCCTTCAGGAGCGGGGCATAGTGTTCCTTGTGGCGCTTGGTCCAGGCGGCAATGGCCCCGCCACTCAGACTGAGTCGCGGGTCAGGCACTATCAGGTCGGGATCGAAAAAAGTGATTTCCCCCAGGCCATCGCAACGCGGGCAAGCCCCCGCCGGGTTGTTGAAGGAAAACAGTCGAGGCTCCAGCGCCGGAAAGGAGCGCCCACAACTGGGGCAGGCATGATGCGCCGAAAACAGCCGTTCTTCCTGAAGTTGTGGACCCATCAACACCGCAATGGCCTGATCATCGGCCAGGCTGAGGGCAGTCTCCAGGGACTCGGCCAGGCGTGCTCCGCTGTCAGGGCGTAGCACCAGACGATCAATAACCGCCTCGATTCGGTGTTTACGTTTTTTGTCCAGGTTGGGGATTTCATCCAGTTCGAGCATCTCGCCATCCACCCGGGCGCGAATCAGGCCTCGGGCACGCAGCGCACTGATCACCTCTTCATGGCTGCCTTTCCGGTCACGCACCAAGGGGGCAAGAATCATCAGTTTCTCGCCTTCTGGCAGGGCCAGTAACTGATCCACCATCTGGCTGATGGTCTGACTCTGGATGGGCGCCCCGCAGCACCAGGGTGTGCCGGTACGCGCATAGAGCAGGCGCAGGTAATCATGAATTTCGGTCACGGTCCCGACGGTCGAGCGGGGATTATGGGAAGTGGATTTTTGCTCGATGGAAATGGCGGGAGACAGGCCTTCGATGGCATCCACATCGGGCTTGCCCATCAGGGACAGGAACTGCCGGGCATACGCCGAAAGGCTTTCCACATAGCGGCGCTGGCCTTCGGCGTAGAGGGTGTCAAAAGCCAGGGAAGACTTGCCTGAACCCGACAAGCCGGTGATGACAATGAGGCGATCCCGGGGCAGGGTCAAAGAGATGTTTTTGAGGTTATGGGTGCGTGCGCCCCGGATATGGATGTGTTCCATCTAGCCACAGCCTTTTTTTGCCTTAAGAATGAGATTTTCTGAGAATGGGTTAGTATAGAGCTTTCGGGGACATCCGTCCCCTGTACACAAGGAGATCTGACAATGGCGGGAGTGAACAAGGTCATATTACTAGGACATCTGGGCCGGGACCCGGAGATGCGTTATCAGCCCAGCGGGGCGGCTATAGCCAATTTCAGCATTGCCACCTCCGAAACCTTCAAGGATCGGGATGGCAACAAGCAGGAGCGCACTGAATGGCATCGGATAGTGCTGTTTGGCCGCACTGCGGAAATTGCCGGAGAATATTTGCGCAAGGGCAGCTTGGCCTATGTGGAAGGGCGCCTGCAGACCCGCAAATGGACGGACAAGGACGGCCAGGAGCGCTACACCACGGAAATCATCGGCGACCGCCTGCAACTGGTGGGATCACGCAGCGGCGGTGGAGCGGCCAGCTTTGATGAAGAAGATCATGGCGGTGGACGCTCCTCTGCGGCTCCCGCGCCTGCCGGTGCAGGACGCAAGCAGGATGCTCCCCCGCCCATGGAAGATTTTGATGATGATATTCCCTTTTGAGTGGACCATTCATCGACCTACACCAGCGCGGCTTCCCGCGATTTCGGGCCATGCCCCGTTGATACCGCGCAGCGGGTGCCGCAGCAGCACTCTGACGGTTCCTTGCGCAAAAGGCCCACTGCTGCCAGCTTTTGTCGGCTGGCAGCTCAGAGTGTTCTTCAGTCCGGATATTACGGTTGAAGCTTTGTCGGATTCCGGGTTTTTTTGATGAAGCTGTAAACCGGACAATAGCCAAAAACACCTGACGCAATCAGGAGCAAACCGGAAAAGGTCCATTCACGATAGGGGAAAGGATTGACGAAATAAACCAGAAAAATAATGGCGCCGAAGTAAATCCGCAGCCAGCGCTCGGTGCTATTCATGTTTTTGGTGATTTTCATGGTGTTGCCGTCCTTGAATAAGAGGGCTAGGTATGAATATTAGGCCGCTTTCGTCGGCATCGCAAGAGGACATTTCTGCGGGTTCGGCAGTTTCTCCGATCTTGGGCTACACTTCACACTATGAAGTGGGTGAGTTTGTTGGCCTGGGCGTGGCGAGAAGGTTACTGATGAAATGTTCAGGGAGATTGAGGAATGACAACAGATTTGCATGCATTGCACCAAGAGGTTGGCCAGAGTATCTGGCTGGACAATTTATCCAGGACTCTGATTCGCGATGGTATTCTTAAGAATTATATCGTCAGGGATGGCGTTAGTGGGGTCACATCCAATCCCAGCATTTTCCAGAAGGCCATCCACTCCAGCCCCTATTATCGGGATGATCTGCGGAGATCGGCAGAATCTGCCGAGCGCCTGTATGAGCAACTGGTGTTACAGGATTTGCGCATGGCCTGTGATCTTCTCCAGTCCGCCCATCAGGCCAGTGCTGGCGATGACGGCTGGGTGAGTTGGGAAGAGTCTCCACGTCTGGCCAAGGATGAAGCGGCCACGGTCGCCGAGGCCCGGCGTCTGCGGGGATTGGTGCAGCGCGACAACCTGCTTATCAAGGTGCCAGCCACCGCCCAGGGGATTGCCGCACTGAGCACCCTGATTGGTGAAGGTGTTTCTGTCAATGTCACCCTGATGTTTGGCCTGGAACATGTGCGCCAAGTTTTTGTTGCCTATCAGCAGGGGCTGGCCCACTGGATAAAACAGGGAGGAGATCCACGCAAGGTCAAGGCGGTTGCCAGCCTGTTTCTGTCCCGGGTGGATACTCTGGTTGATCAGCAGCTTGAAAAAATAGCCACGGCCGAAGCACTGGCTTTACGCGGGCGGGCGGCAGTGGCCCTGGCCAAGGTCGCTTACAGCTTGTATCAGGAAACTTTCCATGGGGAAGGCTTTGCGGAATTGGCCAAGGCCGGCGGGCGCCCGCAGTATCTGCTCTGGGCCAGTACCAGCACCAAAAATCCCGCCTACCCGGATCTGCTCTATGTAGAACCGTTGATGGGGCCGGAAACCATCAATACCCTGCCGGATGAGACTCTGAACAAATTACGTGATCATGGGCAGATCGCGAATCGTCTCACTGAAGATATGGATGCAGCACAGGCCACCATGACCCAGCTCGGATCGCTGGGTATTGACATGGACAAGGTCGCAGCGCAGTTACAGGAGGAAGGACTCGCCGCTTTCGCCAAAAGCTTTGAGGAAATGCTGTCAGAGGTGGGCAAGGCCATGGCCGGATGATTATTCCGGCTAAAGTGTTAGCAAAATCAGCTAAAAACCGACGGTATTGAATCCAGCATCCACGTAGGTGATTTCGCCGGTAATGCCTGAAGCCAGATCGGAGCAAAGGAATGCCGCGGTATTGCCGACTTCTTCCTGGGTAACATTCCGATGCAGTGGAGCGTGCTCGGCATAGTGATCGAGAATTTTGCGGAACTCGCTGATCCCGCTGGCGGCCAAGGTACGAATGGGGCCTGCGGAAATGGCATTGACGCGGATGCCATCACGCCCCAGGGAATAAGCCAGATAACGAATGCTGGCTTCCAGGCTGGCCTTGGCCAGACCCATGACGTTGTAATTGGCCATGGCCCGCTCGGCGCCGAGGTAGCTGAGCGCCAGCAGGGCTCCCTGCCGACCCTGCATCAAGGGATGCATGGCCTTGGCCATGGCGGTGAAGCTGTAGGAAGACACTTCATGAGCAATGCGAAAGCCTTCACGGGTGGTGACGTCCAGGTAGCTCCCGCTGAGCTCTTCCTTGGGCGCAAATGCAGCACCATGAATGCCGATGTCGACGCCACCCCAGAGCGACCGGATGCTGTCCATGGCGGCCTGCAACTGCTGATCATCCATCAGGTCCAGTTCCAGAGGTTCTGGAGCACCGATCTGCCTGGCCAGCTCTTCCACCCGACTTTTGGTGCGCTCACCCTGGTAGGTCAGCAATACTTCGGCTCCCTGGCGATGCATGGCCTGGGCGATTCCCCAGCAAATGGAACGATCGTTGGCCACACCCACGATGAGCGCTTTCTTCCCTGCCATGAAACCCATAATAGAAACCCCTTGCGTAATACTTAGCGTGTGTAGATGGTGAGACGAGAGCCTGGTTGAATGTCGCTGGCGGAGGCCAGACGATTCCATTGAATCAGGGACTTGGGCTGGACATGATACTGCTGGGCAATCTGCCAGAGGGTGTCGCCCTTGCGCACGATGTAGGTGGTGGCGTGCGGCTGAGTGGCGGCGCGTTCCTGACGGGCACTGATGGCAGCCACGGCGGTTTCCGCAGGGATATTCAGCACTTGACCCGGATGAATGATCGATCGCTCCGTCAGATGATTTGCCTGGGCAATGGCACTCACGCCGACACCGGCTCTTTGCGCAATCTGCCAGAGGCTTTCGCCGGGACGAACGGTCAATTGGCGATGACTGCGGGCCGCCATATAAACGGGGACCGCCTGACCGCCATAAATCATCAGTTTTTGGCCGACCTGAAGATCACTGGCTGAACGGAGGTGGTTCCAGCGCATGAGATCCTGAACACTGACACCAACACGCTGCGCCAGCCCCGAAAGGGTATCTCCGGAATGGACGATGAGTTGCTGCTGAGCGGGCTGGCGGTAAGTCGCGTTTTCCAGGCGGTGTCCCCCATAAATCACCAGTTGCTGACCTACTTGCAGGTCGCGGGCGGAGCGCAAATGGTTCCACTGCTGGATCTGAGCAACGCTGACCCCAGCGCGCATGGCAATTTGTGACAGCGTATTTCCTGGATGTACGGTCAAACGGCTGAGCGTAGGGGGCGGTGGTGCAAGGTGGTGGACCACCGGGGTTGCCAGAACCGCCGCTTGTGCCGTGGGCAACGTCTGGGCCGCTGCCTCCTGGGGCAGGGTCAGTAATGCGGTTTTCAAGGTGGCCGCCTTATCCTTGGGAACCACCAACTGATAGTCTGCCGGCACCACCCCATAACTGATGCCCGCATTGAGATGCTGCAACTCGGTCACCGGAACATTCATCAGATTGGCGGCCACATTCAGGGCGATGGATCGGGGCGTGGTGACTACCGCGATATGGGCTGTATTGGGAATATGGGGGAGGTTGACGTGGTAAGCCTGGGCATTTTTGATGACCTGGGCGAGGCCCAGCAACTCTGCTACATAATTTTCGGTTTGCTCGGGAAGATTCAGATCCCAGAAATCGGTGGGTTTCCCTGCGGCCACATTTTGCTGGATAGCCGCCGAAACCGTGCCCTGCCCGGCATTATAGGCAGCAATGGCCAGCAGCCAGTTGCCGCCAAAGTAATTGTAAAGATAAGACAAATAATCCAGGGCTGCATTGGTGGAGGCCGTCAGGCTCAGGCGCGGATCACCGTAACGGGTATTCTGCAGGCCAAAACTGCGTGCGGTTCCGGGTACAAATTGCCAGAGTCCGGCGGCGGCGGCGGGAGAATAGGCTTTGGGGTTGTAGCCACTTTCGATGGCCGGTAACAGGGCCAGTTCCATGGGCAGGCCACGCTGGGAAATGGCATTGACCACGTAATACAGGAAGGGACGCGCGTTGCTCAGGATTTGTTCCAGCTTGCCCTGATGCTGCAAAAACCAGGTGCGCCATTTATCCACTTCAATCCGGGAGACGTCACTGAGGCGCAAGCCATGGTCAATGTTCGTCCAGACGTTACCTGCCCCACTCTGGTCACCAAATGTTCCTGCCGCTTCAAATTGCTGCAGCGTCGCGGCGAGACTGTCGCCAGAGGAGTCCGGATTGCTGGTGGCACCTGTGGTAACCGGGTTTGAATTCTGTAAGTCACTTTGTGGCAGGCCTATGATTTGGCTATTCGCCCAAGCCATAGGAATGCTCCCTAGCGCCACTACAGTGGCGATAGCGATAGCTCGCTTGTTCATGTTGCTCCTTCCAGGGCGGGTGCAATCCCCAACCGGGAATCCCGCAGATGTTACCCATCACAGATATCATTATAAACAGCAGATTGGTATAGGCTTTGCTTACTGTCCTAGGGATATTAAGCAAAACTCACAGTCCGAGTCAAACGACTTTTCTCCGGGAGTCTTGACGAAGGGCCATGTCTCGTTATCCGAGCTGAAGGATACCGGATGCAGGGCTGGCCTGTTATGATTTGATCTCGCTTATTGCCGCAGGTGGATTGCCCATGTCTGTTCGTACCCGTTTCGCACCCAGTCCCACCGGTTATTTACATATTGGTGGGGTGCGTACAGCCCTTTATTCGTGGTTACATGCCCGCCGACTGGGCGGGCGCTTTGTGTTGCGTATTGAAGATACGGATCTGGAGCGCTCCACGCCCGCAGCAACGGCGGCCATTCTGGAGGGCATGGCCTGGTTGGGACTGGACTGGGACGAGGGGCCTTTTTATCAGACCCAGCGCATGGATCGTTACCGCGAGGTGTTGGCGCAGATGCTGAAGGAGGGGAGCGCCTACTACTGTTATTGCAGTCGGGAAGAAGTGGATGCCATGCGTGAAGAGCAGCGCGCTCGGGGCGAAAAACCGCGTTATGACGGACGTTGCCGGACGCGGAGCAGCGCTCGCGAGGGGGTGGCCCCGGTGATTCGCTTTCGCAGTCCGGATACGGGGGAAACGGTGGTCGACGATCTGATTCATGGTCGGGTCATTTTCCAGAACAGCGAGCTGGATGATTTGATCATTGCCCGTTCCGACGGGACGCCCACCTACAATTTTTGCGTGGTGGTGGACGACTGGGATATGGGTATCACCCATGTCATTCGCGGCGATGACCATCTGAATAATACGCCGAGACAAATACAGATCTTGCAGGCTTTGGGCGCCGAGTTGCCGGTCTATGCCCATGTGCCCATGATTCTCGGGCCGGACAAACAGAAACTGTCCAAGCGTCACGGTGCGGTCAGCGTGCTGGAATATCGGGAACAGGGTTTTCTCCCGGATGCCTTGCTCAATTTCCTGATTCGTCTGGGCTGGTCCCATGGCGACCAGGAAATCTTCAGCCGCGAAGAAATGATCACCTTTTTCCGGATTGATGCGGTCAACAAGGCCGCTTCGGCATTCAATCCGGAAAAATTACTGTGGATCAATGCACAACACATGCAACGTCTGAGCCCTGGGGGATTGGCGCAGCATCTGCGGCCTTATCTGGATGCCCAGGGCGTTACGGAGGCGCTCCTCGCCCGAGGGCCGGAACTGCCAGCGGTAGTTGCCTTATTGCAGGAACGGACCAAGACTCTGGTGGAAATGGCCCATGCGGCCAATCTGTTTTATGTGGCCCCAGTATCCGGTGACAGCAAGGATGTAGAAAAACATCTGCAGGGACAGGCGGCCCTGCTGGACAGCCTGCGCACTCATCTGGAAGCCTTGCCGGTCTGGTCTGCTGCCGCCATTCACAGCGCCATCCAGGAGTTGGCGGTCGGTCATGCCGAAGGAAAAATGGGGAAAATCGCCCAACCACTGCGGGTGGCCATAGCAGGACGGGCGGTTTCTCCGCCGATTGATACGACCCTGGCCCTTTTGGGCAAGGACGAAACCCTGGCCCGCTTGCGCCAGGCCATGACCTGGACGCAGTCAGCTCCCTGATTTGCAAGTCCGAAAAAAGTTGCCGTTTGGGGAGATAAAGGTATTGCTCATGCTTGGCGTTGACCATTTCATTTGCGATGATGTTACAAAGCGCAGTTCCCGACCGCAACTTCCAGATCAGGAGATCAGCTCATGGCTATGAACGTCACCCAGAAAATTATTGCCACCCACCTGGTGAGTGGCTCCCTCAAGGCGGGTAGTCCGATAGCCATTCGCATTGATCAGACCCTCACCCAGGATGCTACCGGGACCATGGCGTATCTGCAGTTTGAAGCCCTGGGCCTGCCTCGGGTGCGTACGGAACTGTCGGTCTCCTACGTGGATCACAACATGCTGCAGTCCGGCTTTGAAAACGCCGACGATCACCGTTTCTTGCAGAGCTTTGCCGCCAAATACGGCGTACATTTCAGCCGTCCGGGAAATGGCATTTGTCATCAGGTCCACCTGGAACGTTTCTCGAAGCCGGGGGGTACCTTGCTGGGTTCGGATTCCCACACCCCTACATCTGGTGGCGCGGGTATGCTGGCCATTGGCGCGGGCGGGCTGGATATTGCCCTGGCCATGGGCGGCTTGCCTTTCAACCTGAATATGCCCGAAGTGGTGGGCGTCAAGCTGACCGGAAAATTACAGCCCTTTGTCAGTGCCAAGGACATCATTCTCGAAGTGTTGCGCCGGAAAACCGTGAAAGGCGGGGTGGGCAAGGTATTTGAATACTTTGGCCCGGGGGTCGTCCATCTGAGCGTGCCCGAGCGCGCCACCATTACCAATATGGGCGCGGAATTGGGGGCAACCACCAGTGTTTTCCCCAGTGATGCCGTGACCCAAAGCTACCTGATGGCTCAGGGTCGTGGGACGACCTGGTCCGAATGGGTGGCTGATGCCGATGCGACTTACGACGAGGTCCTGGAAATTGATCTGGATACCCTGGAACCCCTGATTGCCTGTCCCCACAGCCCCGATAATGTCAAAAAGGTGCGGGAAGTGGCGGGAACCAAAGTAGCCCAGGTAGCCATCGGGTCCTGCACCAATTCTTCCTATACCGATCTGATGACCGTGGCGCAGATGCTCAAGGGCAAGGTGATTGCCGAAGGGGTCAGCCTGGGGGTGTCTCCGGGTTCCCGTCAGGTCATGGAAATGGTCACCAAGGACGGCGGATTGCTGGACTTCATCAGTGCCGGGGCGCGTATTCTCGAATCGGCCTGTGGTCCTTGCATCGGCATGGGTTTTGCGCCGCCGACCCAGGGGGTCTCCGTCCGTTCCTTCAACCGTAATTTTTACGGGCGTTCCGGCACCAAAAATGCCGAAGTCTATCTGGCCAGTCCGGAAACCTGCGCGGCCTGCGCCCTGACCGGCGAAATCACCGACCCTCGTGACCTGGGCCTGGCGCCCATTCATGTGCCCCTCCCCGGACAGTTTCTGGTGGACGATCGCATGGTGCTGGCCCCGCCTCCCGAAGGCAGCGAGGTGGAAATCATCCGTGGCCCGAATATTGCCAAATTGCCGACCGGCAAGGCGGCCCCTGCGCGCCTGGAAGGCGAGGTGCTGATTCGCCTCGAAGACGACATCACCACCGATCACATCATGCCGGCGGGTGCCAAGGTGCTCCCCCTGCGTTCCAACCTGCCCGCCATTTCCGAGTTTGTTTTCCATATGGTGGATGAAACTTTCCCGAGCCGCGCCAAGGCTTCCGGCGGTGGTTTCATTGTGGCCGGCCATAATTACGGTCAGGGGTCCAGCCGTGAACATGCCGCCCTGGCCCCCCGCTACCTGGGAGTGCGGGGGGTGCTGGTGCAGTCTTTTGCCCGGATTCATCTGGCCAATCTCATCAATTTCGGGATTTTGCCCCTGACTTTTGTTCACGCCGAAGATTACGCCAAGGTCCAGGCAGGTGATCAGCTCAGCCTCGAGCTGACCGGACTGGCCCTGGGAAAATCCCTGATGCTTCGCGACGATACTCAGGGTCTGGATATTGAAGTCCTGCCGCAACTGGCCAGTGACCGGGATCTGGAACTGATTTTGAAAGGCGGCGCCTTGTCCTGGGCGAGTGAACAACTGGAGCAGGTATCATGACGACGCATATTCAGAAACCGTCAACAGGAAGCCCCCTGACCGTAAGGGACGGGGTATTGCAGGTGCCGGATCAGCCCATCATTCCCTTCATTGAAGGGGATGGTATTGGTTGCGATGTCACCCCGGCCATGCGCAGTGTCGTCGACGCGGCCGTGCAAAAAGTTTATGGAGGACAACGGCAGATTGCCTGGATGGAGTTGTTTGCCGGTCAAAAAGCCGTGCAGATTTACGGAGAGGGACAGTATCTGCCCGATGAAAGCATGGCTGCCATCCGGGCATACAAGGTGGCTATCAAGGGGCCTTTGGAAACCCCGGTGGGTGGGGGCATTCGCAGTTTGAATGTCGCCCTCCGGCAGGATCTGGATCTGTACGTCTGTTTGCGGCCGGTGCGCTATTTTGCGGGAACGCCCAGCCCCATGCGCCATCCCGAAAAAGTCGACATGGTCATTTTCCGGGAAAACTCCGAGGATATTTACGCGGGTATCGAATGGCCAGCCGGTAGCCCCGAAGCCGCAAAGGTGATCCGTTTTCTCCAGGAAGAAATGGGCGTCAAAAAAATCCGCTTTCCCGACAGTTCGGCCATCGGTATCAAGCCAGTGTCCCAGGAAGGTTCGGAGCGCCTGATCCGCCGGGCCATACAGTACGCCCTGGAACAGGGCAAGCCCTCGGTCAGTCTGGTGCACAAAGGGAATATCATGAAGTTCACCGAAGGGGGGTTCCGTGACTGGGGCTATGCCCTGGCGGAAAGGGAATTTGCCGGACGGGTATTTACCTGGAAGCAGAAGGCCGCCATCAGCAAGGCCGAAGGCAAGGCGGCAGCGCAACAGGCGGAAGCCCTGGCAATGGCCGACGGGAAGCTCATCATCAAGGATGTGATTGCCGATAATTTTCTGCAGCAGATCCTGCTGCGTCCCGAAGATTACTCGGTAGTGGCTACTCTGAATCTCAATGGTGACTATGTTTCCGATGCCCTGGCCGCTGAGGTGGGTGGAATCGGCATGGCGCCGGGCGCGAATCTTTCCGATACCCATGCCATTTTTGAGGCCACCCACGGTACCGCCCCGGATATTGCTGGGCTGGGCAAGGCCAACCCCAGCTCCCTGATTTTGTCGGCGGTCATGCTGCTGGAACATCTGGGCTGGAAGGAAGCCGCCCAAGCCATCGTCGAGGCCATGAAGGGCGCCATAGCCGCTGGTGAAGTGACCGGCGATCTGGCTGCCTTGCGCGGAGATGTGCCGGCATTGTCGACCACTGAATTTACGGCAGCACTGATCCAGCGTTTTTAGAGGAATCTACATGAATCTGCATGAGTATCAGGCCAAGCGGCTGTTGGCCGAAGAAGGAATTCCGGTCCCCCATGGCATTCCCGCGTTCTCCGTGAAGGAGGCCGTGAATCAGGCTCGCGAACTGGGTGGTCCGGCCTGGGTGGTAAAAGCCCAGGTCCATGCCGGTGGCCGGGGCAAGGCTGGTGGTGTCAGAGTCGTCCACAGTATTGCCGCAGTGGAAAAAGCTGCCCAGGAGTTACTTGGCAAGCGACTGGTTACCGCCCAGACCGGTCCCCAGGGGCAGCATGTGGCGGCTTTGCTGATTGAGGAACCCAGCAGTATCGCCCGGGAACTCTATCTGGCGCTGTTGGTGGATCGTGGGCAGGCCCGGATCACCTTTCTCGCCACCCAGGAAGGGGGGATGGATATCGAGGAATTGGCCACCACGCGCCCAGAGGCCTTGGTAAAGCTGGTGGCAGACCCGCGCAGCGGTTTTCTGCCCTTCCAGGCCCGGCAACTGGGATTTCAGTTTGGCCTGGATGCGGGGCAGGTGCAGCAACTGACCCGGATCATGCAGGGGATGTATCGTCTTGCCCAGAAACTGGATGCCCTGATGGTGGAAATCAATCCCTTGGTAGTCACCAGTGATGGCCGCCTTCTGGCTCTGGATGCCAAACTGGTCATGGATGACAATGCCTTGTACCGGCACCCGGAATCCGACGAACTGTTTGATTCCACCCAGCAGGATGGGCGGGAAATCACCGCCAGGCAGTTTGGGCTCAATTATATTTCCCTGGACGGCAATATCGGTTGCATGGTGAATGGCGCCGGATTGGCCATGGCGACCATGGACATGATCAAACTGCATGGCGGTGAGCCTGCCAATTTCCTGGATGTGGGCGGTGGTGCGGCGGCCGACAAGGTAACCCAGGCTTTCAAGCTGATTTTATCCGATACGCGGGTGAAGGCGATCCTGGTGAATATTTTTGGCGGGATTACCCGCTGTGATTTGCTGGCGGAAGGCATTATTCAGGCGGCCGCCGAGGTGGGCATTCATCTGCCGGTGGTGGTGCGTCTGGAGGGTACCCGCAAGGAGGAAGGGATGGCTTTGTTGAAGGAGAGCGGCCTTTCATTGATAACGGCCGATGGACTGACCGATGCTGCTGTGAAGGCAGTGGCGGCTGCTCAGGGCTAAGGTGTCCATCAATATTCTCTGGTTGCAGCGCTTGTGGCCGGTTTTGCGCAATTCCGGGCCATTGATTACCCGTCTGGCCGACGCCTACGTCAAGCGTGGCGCCGACCGGAAATCGGCCGAGCGCATGGCGGAAATGGCCGTTCTTCTGGACCAGATTCTCGACGAGCGTCTGAAAACCGTGGCCCAGGTGGATGACCTGGAAAATCTCCGGCAAGACTTCGCGGCCCTGCGGACAGACCTGAATCAGGTTCACCCCAGGCTGCGGCGCCATCCATACCTACTGCTTCTGCTACTGGGTGAAGCAGTGATTATTCTGCTGTTGATTCTGATTTGGGTGCATATATGAGCATATTGCTGTCTCGCGATACCCCCATTATTTGCCAGGGTTTCACCGGCAAACAGGGCACTTTTCACTCCCAACAGGCCATGACTTATGGTTCACGGATGGTCGGTGGAGTGACTCCCGGAAAAGGCGGCCGTCGCCATCTGGGCCTGCCGGTGTTCGATACGGTGGCCGATGCTGTCCGGGAAACGGGTGCCGAGGCCAGCGTGATTTATGTGCCTTCGCCCTTTGCCGCAGATGCCATCATCGAGGCGGCGGCTGCCGGTATCGAGCTGATTGTCTGCATTACCGAGGGGATTCCGGTGCATGACATGCTCATGGTCAAACACTATCTGGCGGGCTCTGCCGTGCGCCTGATCGGTCCCAACTGTCCGGGCATCATTACACCGGGACAGTCGAAAATCGGGATCATGCCCGGCTCCATTCACCGCCGCGGCAAGGTCGGCATTGTGTCCCGCTCCGGGACTCTGACCTATGAAGCCGTGGAGCAGACCACCCGTCTGGGTCTGGGACAGAGTACCTGTGTGGGCATCGGCGGGGATCCCCTGATTGGCATGAGTTTTGTTGAAGTGCTGGCCCTTTTTGAAGCTGACCCGCAAACCGAACTGATTATCATGGTCGGGGAAATCGGTGGTCGCATGGAGGAAGAAGCGGCCCAATTCATCCAGTCCCATGTGCGTAAACCGGTGGTCGCCTTTATTGCCGGATCGACGGCGCCCAAGGGCAAGCGTATGGGGCACGCCGGGGCTATTATAGACGGCAATGCGGGGACGGCCGCTGCCAAATATGCGGTTCTGGAAGCCGCCGGTGTGCATTGTGTGCATTCTCCGGCGGAGCTGGGTACGCGGGCTGCGGCCTTGCTGGAGGGCTGATGCGTATTGCTCTCGCGCAGTGTAATGTCTGGGTCGGTGATGTAGACCGCAATGTGGCGCTGATCCTGGCGGCAGCGCAGGAGGCCAAGGCGGCTGGCGCCGATTTGCTGGTGACCCCGGAGCTGGCCTTATGCGGTTATCCTCCCGAAGATTTGCTCTTGCGTGAGGATTTTCTGCAGACTTGCGATGAGGCTCTGCAATTACTGGCGCTTCAGACACCTTTGCCCATGCTGCTGGGGCATCCCCAGCGGATCGACACCCAGCTTTACAACAGCGCCAGTTTGTTGCGGGATGGGCAGGTCGAGGCGGTTTATCACAAGCACTGTCTGCCCAATTACGCGGTTTTTGATGAGTTGCGTTATTTTACGCCGGGTACGCAACCCCTGACTTTTGCTTGTGCGGGCATTTCCTGCGGAGTGGCGATTTGTGAGGATGTCTGGTGCGGGCCGGCAGTGGCCCAGGCCGCACTCGAGCAAGGCGCGGAATTGCTGCTGGTGCTCAATGCTTCCCCCTACCATCGGCACAAGCAGGGGGAGCGGGAGTCCCGCCTTGCCGCTTTGGCGACCCAGACGCAGTTGCCCATCTGCTATGTGAATCTGGTGGGTGGTCAGGATGAGCTGGTTTTTGACGGACGTTCTTTTGTGCTGGACGCTTCGGGTAGACTGGTGACCCGGGGAGCACTTTGCCGATCGGCTCTCCTGCTGACGGTTTTTGAGCGAAGCTCCCAGGGCTTGCAGGTGAAAAGTGACGCGCCTCCCGCCGAATGGGGGGATATGGTGGCTGAGGTCTATGCCGTGCTGACCTTGGGAATCCGCGATTATGTCCGTAAAAATCATTTTCCCGGTGTGGTGCTGGGTCTTTCGGGAGGGGTCGATTCGGCCTTGACCCTGGCTATTGCCGTAGATGCCTTAGGTCCGGAGCAGGTCCATGCCCTGATCATGCCCTCCCGCTACACCGCCGCCATGAGTGTGGAAGATGCGGTTGCCGAGGCGGAAAGTCTGGGCGTTTCCCATGATCTGCTGTCCATCGAACCGGTTTTCCAGGCCTATCTGCAAACACTTTCTCCCCTGTTTGCCGGGCGCGCGCCGGATACTACCGAAGAAAACCTGCAGGCACGGGTACGTGCCGGATTATTGATGGCTTATTCCAACAAGTTTGGCCATTTGCTGGTCACGACCGGCAACAAAAGTGAAATTGCCGTGGGTTATGCTACCTTGTATGGCGATATGGCAGGTGGATTCGCCATCATCAAGGATATTCCCAAGACCCTGGTGTATCGGCTGGCCCGTTATCGTAATGCCCTGTCTGAAGTCATTCCCGAGCGGGTGCTGAGTCGGGCACCATCGGCGGAGTTGGCCCCGGGTCAGCGCGATCAGGATAGTCTGCCGGACTATGGGGTGCTGGATGCCATCATTGCCGCCTATGTAGAAGAGGATCGCTCTGCCGAAGATCTCATCGCTGCCGGCTATGCCGCCGACACGGTCCGGCGGGTATTGCGCTTGATTGATCGTGCCGAATATAAGAGAAGGCAAGCTGCTCCCGGTGTCCGTATCAGTCCCCGCGCATTCGGGAAAGATCGGCGCTATCCTATCACCAACGGCTACGCTTCCTGGGGTGGCCACCATAAGCTGAACGAGGTACAACACCATGAAGAAAATTGAGGCGATCATCAAGCCCTTCAAGCTGGATGATGTGCGCGAGGCTTTGCAGGAAATCGGCCTGGCGGGAATGACGGTGACGGAAGTGAAAGGCTTCGGGCGACAAAAGGGCCATACTGAACTGTATCGGGGTGCGGAATATGTGGTGGACTTCCTGCCCAAGCTCAAGCTGGAAGTCGTGGTGGAAGACGAGATGGCGGATCGCGCCATTGAAGCCATCGAACAGTCTGCGCGCACCGGCAAAATTGGCGATGGCAAGATTTTTGTGTGTGCCGTGGAAAGGGTGATTCGCATCCGGACCGGCGAAGAAGGCCCCGAAGCCGTCTGATTCAGGGCAGCGGGGTGCAGTCATTTGCGCCCGGCAACTGCACCATTCCTGTTCAATCGGTTTTGCCGAGATCCCTCAGATATTTGCTTTGGGGGTAGTTGTATGCCAATACCTTGCGCACGGTTTCTGCCTGATTCCGCAGGTTGAGGTGGCGATAGGCCCGGACCAGATAATACAAGGCTTCTTGCCGTGCAGGGCTGAGCTGGAAGCGCGTCACGACGGTGTTGCAGCGATTGGCCGCCGCGACGTAGGCGTGTCGCGCATAATAGAACTTGCAGATATCCAGGTTGCGTTTGCCGAGAATATCGATGATTTTTGCCATGCGTAGACGGGCATCCACTGCATAGGGACTGTTCGGCCAGCGCTTGGCCAGGGTTTTGAGCGTATTAAAGGCTTCTTCTGCCGGTTTGGGGTTCCATTCGGCACCCTGGATGTCCTGATAATAGGCAATACCTTTCAGATACCAGGCATAATCCACATGGGGATTGGCCGGGTGCAGTTTGATGAAGCGCTCGGCGGCAGCCGCGGCCGCCTCGGAATCCCCGCTCTTGTAGTAGCTGTAAGCCGTATCCAGTTGCGCTTGTTCGGCATAGGGGCCATAAGGATAGCGGGTTTCCAGATCTTCGTAGTAACGAATGGCCGAACTGTAATCGCCCCTTTCCATGGCTTGTTTGGCCGGCTGGTACATGGCTGCCGCTGATTCATGATTCAGCGCAGCCGGATCGTCTTTGTGGGGGGTGCTGGCACAACCGGCCAGAAGGGCGGTGCAACAGAACGAAATAAGTAAGCGTTTGCGCATGAAGGACAATAGTCTATAGTGGCGAGCCATGAACGAGGATACTACGGGACTTCCCATGATTTTGCCAGTGGATCAAGCCGGTGAACGACTGGATGCGGTGTTGACGGCCCTGCTTCCGGAAGTGAGCCGCAGCCGGATCCAGACCCTGCTGAAAGAGGGGCATATTCGGGTGAATGGCGCGCCAGAAAAACCCAGCCTGCGTATTCGGGGGGGGGAGGCCGTGGACATCGACTGGCCGGAAAGTGAAGCCAGTGTCTGGATGGCCCAGGATATTCCCTTGCACATCCTCCATGAGGATGCGCAGATTTTGGTGCTGCACAAACCCGCCGGGCAGTTGACCCATCCCGGTGCGGGACATGCGGACGGCACGTTGGTGAACGGCGTACTGGCGCATCTGCCGGAGAATGCCTATCTCCCCCGTGCGGGTATTGTCCATCGTCTGGACAAGGACACCACCGGGCTGCTGGTGGTTGCCAAAACTGAAATGGCACGGCAGTCCCTCATTGATCAGTTGGGTGACCACAGCATGCATCGCGAATATCTGGCTTTGGTAAACGGCCCGATGACCGGCGGCGGGCGAGTGGATGAGCCCATTGGTCGCCATGCCCATGATCGTTTGCGGATGACGGTCCGGGCAGATGGTCGTCCCGCCCAGACGGATTTTCGTCTGGTCGAACGCTTTCCCCGCCACAGTTATTTACGTCTGCGTCTGGCAACCGGGCGCACCCATCAGATCCGCGTACACCTGGCGCATATTGGTCATCCCCTGGTCGGCGATCCCATATACGGGGGGCGGATGACCGTACCCCAGGGGCTGGATGCAGAGGGTCTGGCCTATTGGCAGCAGTTTCGTCGTCAGGCTCTGCATGCCTGGCGGCTGAAGCTGTATCATCCGGAAACAGAAGAGCTCATGAGCTGGGAAAGCCCGCTTCCCGAAGACATGGAAAAACTGCTGGATGTGTTGCGGCAGGTCCGCCGTGCCCGCTGATTCCGGGGCCATCCGGATACCCGATTGGCCTCTGCCCAAAGGGGTACGCAGTGCCTTTACCCTGCGCCATGGTGGATACAGCAGCGGCCCTTATGACTCGTTCAACCTGGGCGACCATGTGGGTGATGATCCCGAGGCGGTGGCGAAAAACCGGCAGCATCTCGGCGAATTGCTGAACTTACCAGGGGAGCCGCAGTGGTTGCGGCAGGTGCATGGTACGGAGATCTTGCAGATTCCCACGGATTCGCCTGTCTGTTCTGACGCTGCGGCCGATGGAGCCGTGACTCACGTTGCCGGGCCGGTGCTGGCGGTGCTGACGGCTGACTGCCTGCCGGTACTGGCCTGCAGTCGTGATGGCCGGCATCTGGGTGCTTTCCATGCGGGTTGGCGGGGACTGCTGGCCGGGATTCTGGAAAAAGGCGTGGCCGCTCTAGGGGTGCCCGGCAAGGAAGTTCTGATATACTTGGGACCAGCCATTGGCCCCGAGGCTTTTGCAGTGGGTCCGGAGCTGCGGGCCGCTTTTCTGGCGGAGGACCCCACGGCTGCCAGCGCCTTTCGCCAGGGCCAGGGGGATCGCTGGTGGGCCGACATTTACCAACTGGCCAGGCAGCGTCTGCAGCGTGTTGCGGTCACGGCCATTTATGGTGGGGACCGGTGTACTTTCAGTGATGGCGATTTTTTTTCGTACCGGCGGGATGGTGTGACTGGACGAATGGCATCTTTGCTCTGGAGGGAATGAGTCATTATGGCAACTTTGCGCAGAGCCGGTGATCCGGCACTGGTTACAGATCCTGCGGTCATTGCCGAAGTGTTGGCAACGCTGGAGGTCACCCTCGAAACATTACCCGTGCCGACTCACGAGCAGACCCTTTCCTTGCTGGCTGCGCCAGAACTGGATACTGCCGATCAGGCCAGGCTACTGGAAGCGCTGGATGGCGTTTTTCAGCGCCTGCAGGCAGAAAAAGGCTATCAGGAACGGGATCTGGTGGTGCTCTACCCGGGCCATCCCCAACTGGAGGCACTCAACACCCGTTTTCATCGCATCCACACCCATGATGATGAAGAAGTTCGCTATGTCGTTGATGGCGAGGGCATATTTGGCTTTGTCTTACCCGATGGTTCCCAGGTCGAGCTGACCGTACTGGCGGGTGATTATATTCATGTCCCGGCCCATGTGGAGCACTGGTTTCGCCTCAATCAGCGGCAGCGTATCAAGGCGGTGCGCTATTTCAGTGCCCGGGGTGGCTGGACACCCCTGTACACGGATCGACCCTTGCAGGATTTTGTCTGTCCATGAGCCGTTCTATCGAGGTGGATTACCAATTTCCCGCAGGTGTGGATGCTGCCCGGCAGGCCCAGGCCATTGCCATCGGGCAGACGGCGGGAAGCTGGGACGCCCGTTTTCAGCATCGGGAAGCGCAGTTCCGCGGGCATTTGGCCGAAGTGCTGGCTATTCGGGCATTGCCCGCAGGGCGACAGCTCGCCACCATTGCTTTTCCGGCAGAAAATGTGGATGGCCGCATGGGCAGCCTCCTGACCATGATTTTCGGCAAATATTCCCTGGCCGGTCCGGCCAAGGTCATGGCCATTCGCCTACCCGCGGATTATGGGCAAGCCTGTGCTTTCGGGCTGGCGGGCATTCGTGAACTGCTCCATGTCCCCGAACGCCCCCTGATCATGGCCATTTTCAAGCCCGCCCTGGGCTTGAGTGCCGAAGATCACGCCAAGATTCTTGCCGAAGTGGCCATGGCGGGCCTGGATATCATCAAGGATGACGAAATCCTGCCCGATCTTCCTTCGGCAGCCACCCTGGCTCGCTGGGAAGCCTGCGCGCCGATTATTGAAGCGCGGCGGGACCGAACCGGACGGGATCTGCTCTATGCCATGAATCTCTCCGGAGATGCCCGGCAGGTGCAGGATCTCGCCCGGCAACTGGTGGCCCGGGGGGCCAATGCCTTGCTCCTGAATGTGCTGGTCTACGGGTTTCCGACGCTGGAAGCACTGGCCGCCGATCCGGAAGTGCCTGTTCCGATTTTTGCCCACCCTGCCCTGGCTGGAGCCTACTGCGCTGCCCCGGATCATGGTTTTGCCTATCCGGCCTTGCTGGGCACGGTCATGTCCTACGCCGGCGCGGATGCGGTGCTGTATCCTGCCCATTATGGCAGCCTGCCTTTTCCTGAGGCCGATGAGCAAGGCGTTGTCCAGGCCTTGCGGGCGCGGGGGGTGGCTCCGGTGCCTTCGGCGGGGGTGCATCCCGGCATGCTGGGGGCCATTCTGAAAGATTATGGTGCAGACGTCATTCTCAACGCGGGAACGGGCATCATGGATCATCCCATGGGGCCTGCCAGCGGAGTGCTGGCCTTCCACGAAGGTCTGGAACGCTGGCAGGAGGGCGCCCCCTGGCGACTCTCCGATCTGCCCGCCGGTCCCCTGCGTGCGGCTGTCGAAAAATGGGGGAATGCCTGATGCCCGCCAAGGCCATTTTTTGCGACTTCGATGGGACCATCACCGAAACGGAAGTATTTGTCGCCTTGATGCGCCATTTTGCGCCCGAGTCTGCCGCAGCGATCCTGCCGGAAATTTATGCGCGGCGCTTGAGCCTGCGGGAAGGTCTGCCCCAGATATTGGAAGGCATTCCCACCCGGCGCTGGCCGGAAATGGAAGATTTTGTGCGGGGCACGGTCTTGCGCCCAGGCTTGGCTGCCCTGCTGGATGCTGCCCGTCAGGCGGAAGTACCCTTTATTGTCGTCACCGGTGGTTTTACGCGCATGGCGGAAATCGTGCTGGCCCCTTATCGCAGCGCCATTCACGCCATTCATGGTCTGGAAGTGGATCTTTCCGGGCCGACCCTGCGGGTTTTTTCACCCTGGCAGGATGCCCAGGAGTTGGTCGCCAAGCGTCAGGTGCTGGACCACTATCATCCGGATACCGCCGTTTGTATCGGCGATTCCATTACGGATCTGCGGGTGGCCAGAGACTGTCCGCTGGTCTGTGCCCGGGATCGTTTGGCCCAATATCTGAAGGCAGAAGGCAGAAGCTTCATTCCCTTTGAAACCTTCGATGATGTCAATACGGCACTCGCTCAACAAGGGTGGTGGCAGGAGCAAGGTCATGCACAGTGAAGACTTGCGTCAGGATCTGGCGAACTCGGCCCGGAGTTTTCATGCAAGGGGCTGGATGCTGGGGACCGCAGGCAATTTATCGGCCCGCAGGGCGGAAGACAGCTTCTGGATTACCGCCAGTGGCCGTCCCAAGGACTTGCTGACCCCGGATGATTTTGTGTCCGTGAACCTGCAGGGCGAGGTCCTTGCGGCGCCGGCCGGGCGCAAAGCTTCGGCAGAAACGGCCATTCATCGGGTGATTTATCGACATATTCCCGAGGCCCGGGTGGTATTTCATGGGCACTCCATTGAAGCCAATCTCTGCGGGCATTTGGCCAGAAATGGACAGTTGCGTTTACCGCCCCTGGAGATGCTCAAGGGGCTGGGAGTTCCCGATGCCGAACCCGAGGTGGATCTTCCGGTTTTTGCCAATCATCAGGACGTAGCCCGGATTGCCGGAGATATGGACGCGGCCTTTGCGCAATCTCTTCCCCGGGTGCCTGGCGTCCTGATTCACCAGCACGGGGTGACAGTTTGGGGGCGAGACCTGCTGTCCGCTCGACATCATCTGGAATTGCTGGAATATTGTTTCCGTTATCTCGTACAGGCTAAAGCCCTCGCTATAGGAGTTCAGGCATGAGTCAAGCACTTCTCACCGTCATTGGCGAAGATCGTCCCGGAATTGTCGCGGCAGTCACCCAGGCGCTGTTTACGGCGGACTGCTCCATTGGTGATGCCTCCATGATGCGTTTGGGAGGATATTTCACCATCATGCAGGTCATCGATTACAGCCGGGATCTGGGTTCGGTGGAAATGGCCCTGGATCCCGCCATCAAGCGCCTGAATTTGCGGGTCCACCTGGACCCCATCTCCAGCGTGGCCGTCACCGCCGATCTTCCCAATACCCGGGTCACGGTCTACGGAGCGGATCATCCGGGCATTGTTGCCGGGGTGACCGGTGCCCTGGCAGCCATCGGCTTTAATGTGGTCGATCTGGAAAGTGAAAGTTCAGGCAGTGCCGAGCGTCCCCTCTACGTGATGGTCATACAGGGCTATGCCCCTGCTGGCATCGAGAGCGTGCGCCAGGCGGTCTTGCCCTTACGGGAAAAAGAAGGCATCGAGGTGGGGGTCCATCCCATGGAAGCGGCGGTTTTCTGATGGCTGTTCTGTCCATTCTGACCTATCCCGATGCCCGTCTGCAGCGCAAGGCCGAAGCGGTGCAGGTTTTTGACGATGCATTGCAACAATTTGTCAGTGATCTGACGGAAACCATGTATGCCGGTCCCGGAGGGGTGGGAATTGCCGCGCCGCAAGTGGATCGTTTGCAGCGTATCGTCATCGTCGATGTGCGTGCCAAGCTGGGCGACCATTGCCATGGTCTGATGCTGCTCATCAACCCTGAACTGCTGGCCTGGGAGGGCATGGCGGTGGGTCGCGAGGGATGCATGTCCGTGCCGGATTTTACCGGAAATGTGATTCGCGCCGAACGCATTCAGGTGCAGGCCCAGGACGTATTCGGTCATGAACGCAGTTACGAGTGCGAAGGTTTTGAAGCCCGAGCGATACAGCACGAAATGGATCATCTTGACGGATTTTTGTTTCTTGATCGTCTGGTATCCCGAAAAACCGATCTGTTCCGGCGCAAGAATTACCAGAAATCCAAATAGCCAAGTTTACATCAGAAGCGGGTAAACAAGCTGGGCGTCATCCCCTCCTGTACTGTTTGTCCACCCATTTCCGATAACTGCCATCCATGACTTGTTGCCACCACTGGGGGTGTTCCAGATACCAGAGGATGGTGTCCTGGATGCCGGTGGGAAAATCCACGGCAGGGGCAAAGCCCAGTTCCTGGGTGATTTTTCGGGCATCTATGGCATAACGGCGATCATGGCCGGGCCGGTCGCGGACGTACTCGATCAGCTCCGCGCTTTTGCGCCCCAGTGCGGGTGCGGCCTGAGGGTATTGGGTGGCCCAGTGCGGCTGGCTGGCAAACAAGTCATCCATGCTCCGGCAGATCAGTTGCACAATATCCAGGTTGGTCCATTCATTGCAGCCACCAATGTTGTAGCTTTCGCCCTCCTGCCCCTGTTCGAGAATGGCAGCGATTCCCCGGCAGTGATCTTCGACATAGAGCCAGTCGCGAATCTGCCGACCATCGCCATAAATGGGCAAGGGCTTATTGTGCAGAATGTTGACGATGATGAGGGGAATGAGTTTTTCCGGAAAATGGAAGGGGCCGTAATTGTTGGAGCAGTTGCTGGTAGTGGTGTTCAGGCCGTAGGTATGCCGATAGGCGCGGACCAGATGATCGGAGCCGGCCTTGCTGGCGGCATAGGGAGAATTGGGGGCATAAGGGGTGTCTTCGCGGAAAGGCGGGTCCTGGGGGGCGAGGGTGCCATAAACCTCATCGGTGGAAATATGATGAAAGCGATGGGGAATGGGGCCTTTCGGGCCGTCCAGCCAGAGGGCTTTGGCGACCTTGAGCAGGGTGTGGGTGCCGACGATGTTGGTCTGAATAAAAGCATCGGGATCATGAATGGAGCGGTCCACGTGACTTTCCGCGGCAAAATGCACGATGACGTTGATGGCATGGCTGCGCATGCTGTTTTCCACCAATGCGGCATCATTGATGTCTCCATGCACAAAATGGAAACCGGAATACTTTTCCAGTCCATCCAGATTATGGGGGTTGCCGGCATAGGTGAGGGCATCATAGGCGATCAGTGTTCCTTGGGGATGGGTTTCCAGCCAGTGGTGACAGAAATTGCCGCCAATAAAGCCAGCGGCACCAGTGACCAGCAAGCGCTTGTCCGCAATGGGTGTCGTGCTCATGGGGATGGGGACTCCTGTATCTCATCAGAATCGGTATCGACCAACATCTGGCGAAGGGCCTGCCGCCAGTGGGGAGCGGCTCCCAATGCGGCATAGCTGGTACTTTTATCCAGTACTGCACAAGCGGGACGGCGGGCGGGGGTGGGATAGCTGCTGCTGGCAATCATCCGAATGGGAATGGCGCGGGGCAGCAGGCCCAGAGTCAGGGCTTCTTCCTGAATGGCGACGGCAAAGTCATACCAGGAAGCCACTCCCGCATCGGTCCAGTGTTGAATGCCGTGGAATCCGGGTTGTTCGCTTGCCCGCCAGATGGCTGCGGCCAGTCCCGCCGCCCAGGTGGGGCTGCCCAGCTGATCACCCACCACACCCAGGGTTTCCCGTTCTTTCATCAGACGCAGCATGGTCTTCACAAAGTTTGTACCATGCGCGCTGTAGACCCAGGCCGTTCTCAAAATCAGAACGTTATTGCCCAGGATGCGTTCCACTTCGACCTCGCCAGCCGCCTTGCTGGCGCCGTAAACCCCCAATGGCCGGCGCAGACTGTCGGTAGGGTAGGGGGTGGGCCGGTTGCCGTCAAAGACGAAATCGGTGGAGAGGTGAATGAGCCGGCCGCCTTGTTCTGCGGCAACCGCTGCACAATGGGCCGCTCCGTCACGATTGATGGCATAGGCCTTTTCGGGCTCTGATTCGGCTCGATCCACCGCCGTGTAGGCAGCGGCGTTGATGATCAGATCGGGACGAAATTGCCGGGTGATGCGGGCAACCTGTTCCTGGCTGCTGATGTCCGCCTGGGCCCGAGACAAGGCCAGCAGCTCAACAGATTCAGGAAGCTGACGCTGGAGTTCCCAGCCCACCTGGCCATTGGCACCCAACAGCAGTACACGCCTCATAGGGTTTTCTCCATTGTCTGTTCAGTCGGAACGGCCAGTTGGGGCGTACAGAAATTCATAAAAGTTATCCATGGCAATACCCTGGGTATCATAACCCGTCACCCTGACCTGATTGTTTTTGACGCCCACGGCTACCATGCAGGCGCGTTGTTTGGGGAGGGCCGCAGCGGCAACAAAAGCAGGGCGTGTTTGCCCGCAGGCAGGATGGGGATATTCCTGATTCAGGCGGGTGATGAGCTGACTGGCGATCAGCCGGGCCTGTTGCGGCGATGCTGCGGCAAAGGCGCGATGATCGTGCCAGGCGTTGGCGATGGCTTTGCGGGCATCTGCCGAGCTGGTTGCAGCCATGGCTTCCTGGTGCAACTGGTCGAGGGTTTCCAGGGCGGCATAGAGGTCCGTGCGGGCGCTGCTCTGCTGATCGATGACATGGACGCTGAGAAGGATGGTGAGTATGCCATAGAGGGCGATAACAATGCCCAGCGCCCAGGCAAAACGCATTCGACTGGATTTTTCGGGACGCCTGGCCATCAGGAATGACGGCGCTGGGCTGGGCGTGCCCGACGATGAGCGGCGTTTTTCTCTTTGTGCCGGTCGCTGATGTCGCCTTCCTCGTGACGGACTTGCAAGCGATTTTCGGCAGCAAAACGCATGATTTCGGCAAAGGCCTCGGGACGCAGTTCTTCCAGGCTCTCATCCATGATGATGGCCGCATTGCCGTTGATGTTGGCCGGCTCGATCAAGGGTAGATAATGGATTTTGTGGTCGGCACCGAAATGGGCGAGACCCACCCCTTCAATGAGCATTTCTGCCCAGGCCGAGGGACGGAACTTCCCCCCGCTTTCGGTCACCCCATCAATGATGATCATGGATACCGCTGCTCCTCGGGAAAGTGGGCGATGATACCGCCCTTTGCGCAGAGAATGAAGGGGTCACGAATAGGTATCTGCCTTGCTGAAAGTGCAACCGGCCGCATCCTTGCTGGCCAGTTGCGGCGCTGTTCCCGCCGGGATGGGCCAGGCGATGGCGATCTCCGGATCATTCCAGACAATGCAACGTTCGGCTTCCGGCGCATAAAATTCGGTGGTTTTATAGAGGAAATCGGCAAAGTCACTGAGGACGTAAAAGCCATGGGCGAAGCCCGGAGGTACCCAGAGCATCTGGTGATTTCCGGCGGAGAGCGTGGCGCCGACCCACTGCCCGAAAGTGGACGATGACCGGCGTAAATCGACGGCCACATCAAAAACGGCTCCCGAAACCACCCGCACCAGTTTCCCCTGGGGCTGGTGAATCTGGTAATGCAGGCCGCGCAGTACGCCCTGTTGGGAACGACTGTGGTTATCCTGAACAAAATCGAGTTTCAACCCCGCCTCGGCAAACTGCCGCTGGTTCCAGCTTTCCATGAAAAATCCTCGGCTGTCGCCAAATACTTTGGGGGTGATGAGCAGTACCTCGGGAATGCGCAATTTTTCAATATTCAAAACGGGTTTCCTTCTTCCAGAAGGCGCAGCAGATACGCACCATAACCGCTTTTTTGCAGAGGGGCAGCCAGACGGATCAAGGCTTCGGCATCGATGTACCCCATGCGATAGGCGATTTCCTCGGGACAAGCGACTTTCAGGCCCTGGCGCTCTTCCAGGGTGCGAATGAACTGTCCGGCATTGAGGAGGTCGGCATGGGTGCCCGTATCCAGCCAGGCAGTACCTCGCCCCAGCACTTCGACATGCAGACGTTTCTGTTCCAGATACAAACGGTTGAGGTCGGTGATTTCCAGTTCACCGCGTGCCGAAGGGCGAATTTCCCGGGCCATGCGGCTGCCACTGGCATCATAAAAATACAGCCCGGTAACGGCATAGGAAGAGCGCGGCCTGGCCGGTTTTTCTTCCAGGCCGATGGCTACCCCCTGACGGTCAAATTCCACTACTCCATAGGCCCTGGGATTGGCGACGTGATAGGCAAAAATCGTCGCACCATTTTCTACTTGATTGCATTGCTGCAGGGATTCACTGAGATCATGGCCATAAAAGACGTTATCGCCGAGAACCAGTGCCGAAGGGCTGCCCGCCAGAAACGGCTCGGCAATCAGCAGGGCTTGGGCGAGACCATCCGGCCGCGCCTGTTCGGCATAGCGGAAATCCAGGCCCCACTGCTGACCATCCCCCAGTAGCTGCTGAAAGCGTGGCAAATCATTGGGGGTGGAAATGATCTGGATCTCGCGGATGCCAGCCAGCATCAGCGTGGCAAGAGGATAATAAATCAGCGGCTTGTCATACACCGGCATCAATTGCTTGCTGACGGCCTGGGTGAGCGGATACAGACGGGTGCCGGAACCACCGGCAAGGAGAATGCCCTTACGCTGCATTGCCCGTCTCGACGTCGCCCTTTTTTTCCTGGCAGAGGCCATTCATGTACTCGGTAAAATCGGCACCGACTTCGGCGTGCAACTTGCCAAAGGCAATGGTGGCCTTGAGATAGCCCAATTTGTCGCCACAATCAAAGCGTTCACCAGCAAATCGGTAGGCCAGCACCTGACGTTCATTGAGAAGATGGGCGATGGCGTCGGTCAACTGGATTTCACCCCCGGCCCCTTTTTGGGTTTTTTCGAGAAAATGAAAAAGACGGGCCGGAAGAATATAACGGCCTACCACTCCCAGATTGGACGGTGCTTTTTCCGGTTTGGGTTTTTCGACGATGCCGCTGACCTGAAAAATACGCTCATCCCAAGGGCGAGCATCGACCACGCCGTAGCGGGTGGAGTGTTCACGAGGAATTTCTTCCACGCCCAGGATGCCCGCCTGATAGCGATGGTGCTGCTCGACCATCTGCGCCAGTACGGGTGGTTCTCCCAGCATGAGATCGTCGGCCAGCAGCACGGCAAAAGGTTCATCACCCACCACCGGTTTGGCCATCAGTACCGCATGACCAAGACCCAAGGGATAGGGCTGGCGCAAAAAAATGGTACAGACGTGGCTGGGTAAAATGCTTTGGACTTGTTCCAGCAGGGCTTTCTTGCCGCGTTTTTCCAGCTCGTTTTCCAGTTCGTAAGAAACGTCAAAATGATCTTCAATGGCCCGTTTACCGCGACCACTGATGAAAATCAGCTGATCGCAGCCGGCCGCAATGGCTTCTTCGACGGCGTACTGGATCAGGGGCTTATCCACGACCGGCATCATTTCCTTGGCACTGGCTTTGGTGGCCGGTAAAAAACGGGTACCCAGGCCAGCTACGGGGAAAACTGCTTTACGGACTTCAGCCATGTTTCATCTCCTTCATGAATGGGGCGAGTATAACCAAGACCACCCGCTTGCCGCAAAGCGTCATGCCCGATTTTATGGGAGCCGATCTGTATCAGGTTCCGAAATTTCCGGAGTGGCGCTATTCCCAGGTTTTTCCCGGGAGCTTTTCCCTCCGCCCACACCGCCCGCCATGGCGAAACGCAATGCCTGTTGCGGTGTCATGTCTGGCAGAGGAATGATTTTCTTGCGGGGAACCAGGCAGGTGAATCCGCCAACGCCGTAACTCATGGGAATGAAAACCGCCACGCAGTCTTCAGGAAGATGAGGAAGTTCCTGCAGACTGTCGCGGGTAATCAGCCCGATGATGTAGCCCATATCCCCTCCCTGTCGGACTAGAACGGCGCTGCGAAAGCCCCGGTCTGCACCGCCGAGCAGTAAGCCTACTGTTTCCTGGATGGTCCTGTAGAGGCTTTGTAGTACGGGGACGCGTGCTAGTGCCTTGTTCAACCATTCAAAAATCCAGGCGGTCAGGACATGGGAAGCCAAAAATCCGACTCCCAGAATCGTCAGCAAGGTCAGTACCAGTCCCAGGCCAGGAATGTCTATGCCAAACAGGGTCTTGATGGGGGCTTCAAAAAGACTGGCCAGCCAGTCGCCAATCCACAAAACCACATAAATGGTCAGGCCGATGGGCAGGGAAATGAGCAGCCCCTGGGCAAACCAGCGCCGCAAGTGCCAATGTTGAAAACGGGATTTCGGCGAAACAGGTGCGGGTAGCGTCATAAGGATGCCGTGATGAAAAGCATGCTTACAGCGGGACACAAAATGGCCGGAGCTTGGTGATGGTCAAGGAATGTCATCGCGTTCTTCCTGATTTTTGAAAAGTTGCGGGGCCAGATCATGCTTGCGCATGAGTTTGTATAAATCCGTGCGATGCCGACCAGCAATGCGCGCTGCCCGGGAAATGTTGCCGTCGGTGGCACGGAGCAGGTTTTCCAGATAAGCCCGTTCAAAGGCCGTCTTGGCATCCTGCAAGGGCGGAAAGGCGCTGGGCCCGCCTTGTCGGCCGGCATCGGGAATGGCTTCTCCGGCGACCCAGCCTTTTTCGGTGACGGCGGCGGCAAAGCTGACCGCGTTTTCGAGTTCCCGCACATTTCCGGGCCAGGGTCTTTGCATCAGTTTATCCATGGCCTCGGGGCTGAAACCCAGGATTTTGCGGTCCAGACGCTGACTTTCCCGATCCAGGAAATATTGGGCCAGCAACAGGATATCTTCGGGACGTTCACTGAGGCTGGGCACCCGCAGGGGAATGACGTGCAGGCGATAATACAGATCTTCCCGGAAGGCGCCGCTGGCCGTCAGGGCGTGGATATCCTGATGGGTGGCGCTGATGATGCGCAAATCCACGGATATTTCGGTTTTGGCACCAATCGGGCGTAAGGTGCCTTCCTGCAGTACCCGCAGGAGTTTGACCTGTAGCGCCAGGGGAAGGTCGCCGATTTCATCCAGGAACAAAGTCCCTTGGTCTGCACTGCGAATCAGGCCGACATGATCCTGGGTGGCTCCGGTAAAAGCGCCTTTGACATGGCCAAACAGTTCACTTTCGGCGAGTTCGGAGGGAATGGCCCCACAATTGACAGCAATAAAGGGTTGATCGTGACGGGCGCTGGCTTCGTGAATGGCGCGGGCGACCCGTTCTTTCCCGGATCCGCTTTCTCCGGAAAGAAACACACTGGCCGAGGATGAGGCTATCCGCGAGATCTCGTCGACCAGACTGGCCATGACCGGACTGCGGTGGAGGATGCTTTGCCCTGCCTGGGCGCGCAGATCCGCCCGCAACTTGCCCAACTCCCGACTGGCGTGGCGTTGCGCCAGAGCTGCCGTGCACAGTGTCTGCAATTCTTCATTGCTGAAGGGTTTGCTGAGATATCCGAAAGCCTGGGCACGCATGGCTTCCACGGCATTGGGAATGCTGCCGTGGGCAGTCAGCAGGATCACGGGTAAATCGGGATCGCGGCTCTGGACAGCTTCCAGAACGGCCATGCCGTCCATGACGGGCATGCGCAAATCGGTGATCAGCAAATCCACGCTTTCCTGGTCCAGCAGATCCAGTCCTGGCAGCGGATGAGGACTGCTCAGCACGCGATAATCTTCACTTTCCAGCCATAAACCCAGGAGCCGCAAAAAATCCGGATCGTCATCCATAATGAGAATGGTGGGCATGGTTTTACGCATCTCAGGGTACCCGGCTGTCAGGAGATTTCAGGGTTTTTTCCGCATGTTGCTGCAGCAGGGTTTCCAGTTGTTGCAGGCGCCTTTCTGCGGCACTGGCCGCTTGTTGTGCTGCAAGCGTCTGTAACTTGCCCTGATGGATGCGGGATCTGTACTGTTGCAGTAGAGCCTGGTTTTCCAGCAACGCCTGCACGGTTCGCCGTAAAGGCAAGGTCTGGATGGCCAGACTCTGATTTTGGGCCGCCAGCTCCAGTTCCCGAGCGGCATTACCCAAAGCGGTTTTGTTGAGAGGGCCGCTGCGCAAATAGCTGTTTGCCAGGGCCAGATGAATATGGGCGCAGGTCAGGGAGTTGGCCATCCCACAATCCTGGAGAGCCTGGAGCAGCGCGGGTCTGGATGCCTTGGCAAGATTCAACGGTGCCGCCTTGGGTGGTGGCGGGGCTTGAATGGCTGCACAGGCGCCGAGCAGCAAGAGGCTGCTGAATCCAGCCAGCAAACGGACAGAAAGAGGGGCTTGGCGCATCAGTGCTTGGCCTTCTGTGGAGAGGACGGTAACCAGATTTCGGCCTGGAGTCCTCCCTGTGGACGATTCCGAATCCTGATCCATCCGTCCTGGGCGGCTACCAGTTCGCGGGTTATGGCTAATCCCAAACCGGTTCCCCTGGGTAGACTGTTACTGACCGGCACTTGATAAAAACGTTCAAACACCCTTTCCAGCAGGGGCTCGGGAATCCCGGGACCTTCATCCTCCACCCGGAACAGGACGCCCTGCTCTTCACTCATGGCGTGGACACTGATTTTCCCGCCGGCAGGACTGTATTTGTGCGCATTGCTGACCAGATTGCCGAGAATCTGGCGCAGACGTTGCGGATCGGCATAAACCTCCAGTGCGGCGCTACTGCTGCTGCAGTGCAGTGTTTGTTGTTTTTTTTCAGTCAGGGGCTGCATGCGCTTTTGCAGATTTTCCAGGATTTCGGACACGGCGACCATTTGCGGCGAAAAATCCAAAGATTGCGCCTGCAGGGCGTGCATGTCGAGCATTTCCTGAATGGCCGCGTACAATTCCTTGACCTGACGAACGACAATTTCGAGGACTTCGCGCTGCCGTGGGAGAAGCGGGCCGATGCGCTCGCTGAGCAGTAGTTCACTGCCAGATCGGGCAGAGGCCAAAGGGGTTTTCAGTTCGTGGGAAACCTGGCTGAGAAATTGATGGCGCAGGCGTTCTTCCTCGCGGAGCCGGGCCTGCATGCTTTCGATGCTGCGGGCGAGATCGCGTAATTCCTGGGGGCCGTCACTGGCTACATGGGTGAATTTGCCGGCGCCGATGTCTTCAAGGGCCAGACGAAAATCCCGGAGCGGTCGGGTCAAGGCGGTGGCAACCCGCCACGGTATCAGCAGGCTGAGCAGGGCCGTAATCACGACCAGGGCATAGAGCAGTTGTACTGCCTCGGATCGGGCCGCTGCCGCCGCCCTCCCCTGGCGCAGGAGCAAGTCCTGCATGACCAGATGGACACGCTGAAAACTGTTTTCAACCAACGCTCGGTTGCTCGGAGCCTGGGTCGCTGCAGGATGTCCTGCGCCGACGGATTTTTCGCTGGCCTGGGCGTAACGGCTCAGACTGTTTTGCAGTTGCTCCAGTGCACTGGCCAGAGCGGGATAGGCCGCTGCGCTGGCCTGGGTCGCCCGCAGGGTGGTTTGTTCGTGGGCAATGATCTGGGCAAAGGTTTTTTCATAGCCAGCGTGGGGAAGTATGTGTGCCAGATCCTGATAAAATTCGGCCTGACGTTGTTGTCCGTGAATTTCGAGCAATTGTTTTTGCAGAGGCAGCCCAACGGCAACCAGGGTGTTACTGCTGTCACCCAGGGTATGAATGGCCTTGATTGCCACCAATACGACGCCGACTACCAGAAAGAGGATGAGAACGGCAAACAGCAGCACACGCCGGGGAATCGAAATGGCCTTACCCTGTGTTTTGCTCTGAGGAGCCGTATGGTCCCGTTCCGTTCCGAGTTTTTCCATGAAGTCCGCTGCCATTCACTCCATCCTGTCCAACGCCCTGACATTTTTCGCCATCGCTTGTCAGCCAGTGTATGCGACCCTTGTGCCGTGGCCTAGTGTAGAAGTTCGGCTACAGGGAGATATGCTTTTGTACATGGGTGGGGCTCCTGGTCATCAGCTATCCACATTGGCCAGAAGTGTCGCCGCTGCTTCGTGTACGGCAGCATTGAGATCAATGCCGCCCAGCATCCGGGCAATTTCCTGCTGGCGCTCGCTTTGTTGCAACTGTCTGACATTGATGGTGGTTTTTCCATCCAGAATCTGTTTTTCGATGTGCAGGTGCTGGTGGCCCTGGGCCGCAACCTGGGCCAGATGGGTGACGCAGAGCACCTGCTGATGCGCTCCGAGGCGGCGCAGCAGGCGACCCACCCGTTCAGCCACGGCTCCGCCAATGCCCACATCCACTTCGTCAAAAATCAGGGTGTCCATGCGCTCGGGTGCGGCAACGATGACCTGCAAGGCCAGGCTGATGCGCGAAAGCTCCCCCCCGGAAGCCACCTTAGCCAGGGGTTGGGCTGGGTGTCCGGGGTTGGCGGTGATCCAGATTTCGGCCTGATCCCAGCCATGACTCCGCCAGAATTTTTCATCGTCGGGATGACTATGCAGGCGCAATTCCACCTGGACGTGGGGCATTCCCAGTTGCCGGATCTGTTCGGCCACGGCTTCTGACAGTGCCTGCCGCTGGGCTTGCCGGGCAGCGCTGAGCGTACGGCTTTGTTCGACATAGATTGCTTTGGTGTGAAGCAGTGCCTGTTCGGCTGCGACCAGCAGACTCTCCAGGTTTTCCGTGTCTTGCAGTTCCTGGCGCAGGGCATTGCGTTTGTCTATCAGGCCGGATAGATCGCAATGATGCTTGCGCTGCAGGTCCTGCAACTGTTGCAGACGGCGGGCGATGCTTTCCAGCCTTTCCGGATCGGCCTCGAGATCGGCGAGATAGGCGTGCAGACTGGCGATGCTTTCTTCGGTCTGAATCAGTGCGCCATTCAACAACTCGGTATTTTCCTGCAAGTGCCTATCATGCTGACTGGCCACACTCAGATGTCGCTGGGCTTCTGCCAGCGCCCTGCTGGCCGGGCAGTTCTCGCCTTCCAGGCGATCCAGGGCTGCCTGCACATGTTCACGCAGCTTTTCGACAGCCCCGAGCCGCTGTTCTTCCCTGTGCAGGCTGTCCCATTCTTCTTCCTGCAATTCTGCGGCTTCCAGTTCCTCCAACTGGAAGCGTTGCCAGTCTGCCTGTTCGTGCTGGCGGGTTTGCTGCGCGCGCAAATCCTCACGGCGACGGACTTGTTCTTGCCACAGATGATAGCTGTCGGCCACCTGATTCAGGGTTTCTGTTAGTCCCGCAAAACGATCCAGCAGAACCAGTTGCCGGTCGGGGTGGAGCAGTTTTTGATGTTCATGCTGACCCAGCAATTCGATCAGATGTTCGCCAAATTCCCGAAGCTGGGTGAGGGTGACGCTGCAACCATTGATGAAGGCGCGGCTGCGGCCATTGCGCTGGATGACCCGGCGGAGCACACAGACGGACTCATCATTGTCCATGCCCTGTTCACGCAGCCAATGGCGAGCCGCATGTGCAGGGTCAAGGGCATATTCCGCACTGATTTCGGCCTGTTCGGCGCCGTGGCGGATACTGTCCGCGTGACCCTTGTCACCGAGCAGCAAGGCGATGGCATCGACCAAGAGGGATTTCCCGGCGCCGGTTTCGCCGGTCAGGACGGTCAGGCCGGGTTCCAGATCAATACTGACACTGTCAATCAGGGCAAAATTGCGCACCTGTAAACTGAGCAACATTCAATCTTCTCCTGGAGCTTCGGCCCAGTGCAATTTTTCGCGGAGTATCTGGAAGAAGTTTTTTTCTTCTGGATGGATAAAGCGAATCGTACAAGGGGCGCGACGAATGAGAATTTCATCACCGACAGCCAGGGGGATGCTGCTATGGCTATCCAGGCTGAGTGCAGCAGGATGACGGCAGGCCGTCAGGCGCACGCGGATTTCGACGCTGTCGGCAACCACCAAAGGCCGTGCGGTGAGGGTGTGCGGACAGATGGGGACGAGTAACAGGGCTTCCAGGCTTGGAGACAAAATGGGTCCCCCGGCGGACAGGGCGTAGGCGGTAGAGCCGGTGGGTGTGGCAATGATGACGCCATCCGCCCGTTGGGTATAAACGAAGTGACCATCCATGTGAACGCCCATTTCGATCATGCTTTCACCGCAACCCTTGTGAATGAATATTTCGTTGATGGCCAGCCCGCTATGGATTTGCGCATGGGCGCGCCATAATTCAGCGTGCAGGGCGTGGCGCTGATCTTGCTGGTAATGGCCCTCCAAAATAGGTGGAAGCGCGGTTTCCATTTGCTCTATGGAGAGGTCCGCCAGAAAGCCCAGACGCCCTTGGTTGATCCCGAGAATGGCTACCCCGCTGCTGGCGGTGTTTCTGGCGGTACCCAGGAGGGTCCCATCACCACCAATGGTGATGATCAGATCGGTTTCTGCACGGATTTCCGGAAAAGACAATATTTGCAGACCAAGATCGTCATTGATCTCGATAGCACACTGCGTTTCGAGAAATACTTCCCGTCCCTGGGATTGAATGAAATCACGCAATTTCCGTAATCCCGGGAGCACCGAAGGATCTCGGTATTTGCTGACGAGCAGAACGCGCTGGAAGGGCTGGGTCATGGGAGTAGCCTACATGCGGGCGCGGCAAACGCCAAGAGGAAAGGGAAATGATACAGCATCTCCGCTACCGGCTGACCTTGCTGCGGGCAATGACTACCCCTGCAACCATCCATAAAAACCACGCAGCAGGAGATCCGGCATATGGTGACTGTCAGGGATCTGGGGCTGCCAAAGGGCGGCATCTCCTCCTGTCAGCAGTACGGTGGCGCCGGGAGACAAGCGCCGAAAATGTTGGATGGCTCCCTGCAAGGCATCGACAAACAGGTGGAAGACGCCGGACTGGATGGCCGCGCCGGTATCATTGCCAATATCCGGCGCTGGTACGGGTAGCTCCATGTCGGGAAGCAAGGCGGTGCCCAGATAAAGGGCATGCAAGCTCATGGTGATTCCCGGAAGAATTCTCCCCCCCTGAAAGCGCCCTTCGGCCCATAAATCAATGGTAATGGCTGTGCCCATATCGATGATGATACTGTTTTGATAAGGGAAATCCCGGGCTGCGGCCAGCAGGCAGCAGCGGCGGTCAAACCCCAGACTTTCACTGGGCGAGTAGCTGTTGGGTACACGATGGTTGAATACTGCCAGGTCGGGTTCGCGCAGGCGGGCAGGCGGTAATAGTTCCCGCCACTGTTGCATGGCCTCGGGGACGACCCCACCCAGGGCAAAAACATCTTCCTCCAGCACCGGCCGGGTCTGTTCCCACTGCTCTAAAATTTGGGCGGGGTGCAAGGCAGTGGCTACGCTGATGCTCTGAAATTGTTGACCATCGCTGCTATGGGCCAGCAGGGTCCGGGTATTGCCCACGGCGATCAATATCATGATGCCGCAAGCCGCAGGCTGACGTCACCGGCACTCAGCCAGGCCGGGGCCTTGCCGGGTTCCTGGACGTGCAGACGACCGTCTGCTCCGATCCCCCTGACCTGGGCTGGATAGTGGCCCTGTGCATCACTGACGTGGACGATCTGGTTCATCATGGGGGCGGCGGCTTCATGCCAGAGGGGCAGGAAGGGTTGCAGGCCCTCGCGGTCAAAGCGGGCAAAATCCTCCTGCCAGCGCTGCAGAATCCGGCCGGCCAGGGCGCTGCGAGAGATGTTGACATGGAGTTGCGCCAAGCTCACGGCACCATTTGGCAGGGAAGCGTCATGGTGCACGTTGAGCCCCAGTCCCAGCACCAGCAGATTTGCCGCATGGGATGGGGATGCATGGGTCATTGTTCCATGGGGCAAGGATTGCTGTGATAAGCGCCGGGCCTCCAGCAATATTCCCCCGAGTTTTCGGTTACTTACCCAAATATCATTGGGCCATTTGATCCACAGGCCGCTGATGTTTTTTTGCAGGACCTGAAAAACGCCGAGTCCCGCGACCAGGGTCAGGGCCGGATTGATCATGGCCCTTTGCGACCAGGCCATACTCATGGCCAGATGCAGGCCAAAGGGCGAAGACCAGTGACGGTCTCTGCGTCCTCGTCCGGCCCACTGGCTTTCTGCCAGACAAATGCCAGGGTTGCCTAGGCTGTTGAGCATTTCCGTGTTGGTCGAGGCGCAGGCTGGCAGAATCCGGATCCGGGTTTCAGGAATGCCGGCGCTGGCCGCAATTTCCCGGGCGGATAGGGGCGCGTGGGGATATGCCAGATAGAGACTTTCACCACGCTGGCGGAGGGGGATGCCCCAACGGCTGGCCTCCTGCAGCAGTGAGAGTCGGTCCGCTGTACGGGCAGCGTACGCGGACGGGGCACTACCCAAGGTCTCCAGCAGTTTTTGCAGTGCCGCTGTGGGTGTTTCAGGAACGGATATGGCCATCTCCCAGTACGATCCATTTCTGTAGGGTCAGTCCTTCCAGGCCGACTGGACCGCGTACATGCAGACGATTGGTGGAAATGCCGATTTCCGCGCCCAGACCGTATTCAAAACCATCGGCGAAGCGGGTGGAGGCATTGACCATCACCGAGCTGGCATCGACTTCGCGCAGAAAGCGGCGGGCATGGGTATAGTTTTCCGTCAGGATGGACTCGGTATGCTGCGACCCATAGCGATTGATATGGGCGATGGCCGCATCGAGATCGTCCACGATTTTGAGAGAAATGATGGGACCCAGATATTCCGTGGCGTAGTCTTCTTCACTGGCGGCCACGGCCCCGGGCAGCATGGGCAGACTCCGCTCGCAGGCACGCACTTCGATGCCTTTTTCCTGCAGGGCCTGGACGATGGGCAGCAGCAAGTCCTTTACGCGACTTTGATGAATCAGCAGGCTTTCGGCCGTATTGCAGGTGCCCAATCGTTGGGTTTTGGCGTTGACCACCACCTTCAGGGCTTTTCGGGCATCGGCATCGGCATCCACATACACATGGCAGTTGCCATCCAGATGCATGATGACGGGTACCGTCGCATCCGACTGGATACGGGACACCAGACTTTTACCGCCGCGCGGAATGACCACGTCCACATACATATCCATGCTGATCAGCAAGCCGACCGCCTTGCGATCGGCAGTATTGACGTATTGCACCAGATCCAGGGGTAAGCCGGCCTTGCCCAGAGCCGCCCGCAGGCGCTCGGCAATGGCCATGTTACTGTGCAGGGACTCCGAGCCACCCCGCAGGATGACGGCATTTCCCGACTTGACGCAAAGCCCCGCAGCATCGGCCGTGACATTGGGGCGGGACTCGTAAATCATGGCAATCACCCCCAGCGGAGCACGCATGTGACCCACCTGGATGCCACTGGGGCGATAGCGTAAATCCGTGATTTCCCCCACGGGATCGGGGAGGGCTGCAATTTCTTCAAGACCCTGGGCCATTCCTTCGATGCGCGCATCGTCGAGACGCAGGCGGTCGATAAAAGCGGAATCTTTTCCGGCCTCCTCGGCGCTGCGCAGGTCCTTGCGATTGGCGCGCAGCAAATTATCGGCGTCGCGGCGCAAGAATTCTGCCATCAGGCGCAGGGCATGGTCCTTGGCGCCGCTGTCTGCGCTTTGCAGACGACGCTGGGCGCTGCGCGCCCGTTCGCCGATTTTTTCCATTTCCTGATGTAACTCCATGATCAGTCTCCTCTGCGGTGTCTGCCATCTGGTTGACATGAGATCAGCGAACATCCTGTACGGCGCTGCAAAGCCGGGCAATGGGGATCAGTTCGCGCGGAAGTTCTCTCTATTGTGCCGATCTGCAACGGTTCCGGCAATTCGCAGGCATAAATCGGTCAATGCCGGCCAGATGGGCGTGGGATCCTGGCCCTTGATGCGCGCATCAATATCGAGACATTCGCGGATGCCGGCCAGCAGTGACGCGCCACTCAGGCGTTTTGCCGCATGGCGCAACCAGGCCTGACGCGGGGGAAAGATCCGGTTCTGGCGAAAAAACTGCTCGGTATCCAGATGGCCGCCGCGTAATTCGGCGAGAATGCGCAAATCCTTGTGCAGTGCCCAGAGGCAAAGGGCCGGTTCCCCATCGCCGCTGCGCAGACGGTCGATGATGCGCAGAATCTGCACTGGCTCGGCGCGGAGTGTGGCGTCGGCCAGATCATAAATCGTGAACTGACTGCTATCGGCCAGGACATGGCGAATGGCCCGGCCATCGATGGTCTGACCGGGGTGGATTTGTTGCAGGCGCAAAATAGCCTGATGGCAGGCGCTGAGATTACCGGCGCCGAGGTCGGCCAGTAACTGGATGGCGTCACGATCTGCGGAGATTTTATGCAAGGCAAGGCGTTGCTCAATCCAGCGTATCCAGTCGGCCCCTTCGGGGCGATACAATAACAGGGTCTGTCCCTGGCTTTCCAGGGCCTTGAACCAGGCCGTTTTTTGGGTGCTGGCATCGGGACGCGGACCACTGAGAACGAGCAGGGCGTCGGGAGGTGGCGAAGCCAGCCAGTATTGCAGGGCGCTGACCCCCTCCTTGGGGATTTTGGTGTTGTCCAGGCGCAGGAGCAGCAGGCGTGGTTCAGCAAACAGCGAACCGGCATCCCGTTCATCCCGAAGGGCCTCCCAGGGTGCGGCGGAATGATTCAGTCGCTGCCGCTGGACAAAGCCCTGGGCTGCAGCCGCCTGACAAAGGGCATCTTCCGCTTCCTGCAAAAGCAGCGGTTCATCGGAGAACAGCCCGTAAACTGCCGCCAACTTGCCCTGCAGATGTACCGACCATTGCCCCGGCTTGAGACGCATCTTCAGTCCTGGGGTTGGCGGACGGCTGAACTATTCAGTACCCGCCGGAGAATCTGCCGGGCACCTTGTTCCATCAGTAATCGTTCGACACGGATTTGCTGTTCATTGGTAGCCAGGGGATTGCCACTGTTATAACTGAAGCTGTTTTCCACCAGCAGGGATTGGGGAGGAAGCAGCACTTTTTGGTGATGATCCATGACACTGAATTGCGCATGCAGGGTATCCAGAAATTCCAGGGCAATCCCACTGCTGGGACTGATGCTGATGATGCGCTGGGAGACATAGGCATTGTCAATCTGCAGGAGCGGACCGTCGCCGCGAGCGATGTTGCCGTCCCTTTGCAATTCCCGATGCACGGCTTCGGCCAGGGCGCCGCCATTGGGCCCGTTACCCGAGACACGGATGCCCTGCAAGCTGGGTGGAATACTGGCTCCCGTCTGCAGATGAAATCCGCAACCCGCCAGCGCAAGAAAGAGCAGGCTGATCAGCCAGTAAGCCCAGCGTCGCCGCAACCCGATCATCCCAGCACCAGATTGACCAGCCGACCCGGCACCACGATGACTTTGCGCACGATTTTGCCTTCCAGATGGCGTTGCATGGCCGGACTGGTCAGTACGGTCTGCTCGATAGCGTCATTACTGGCACTCGCCGGAAAATCCATGCGTTCCCGCAACTTGCCGTTGACCTGAATGACCAGGGTCAGGGTATCCGATTGCAATGCTTCAGGATCAGCCTCAGGCCAGCCAGCTTGGGTGAGGGGACTTTTCTGGCCCAGCACTTCCCAGAGAATTTCGGTCATGTGGGGGGCAAAAGGCGAGAGCATCAACACCATGGCGCGCAGTCCTTCACCGCGAACGGCGCGCAGGTCGGCGCTGGCCTCAGGAGTGATTTTCATGAGGCTGTTGCTCAGTTCCATGATGGCGGCAATGGCTACGTTGAAGTGATAGCGCCCCTCCATGTTGCGATTGACCCGTTCGATGCACTGGTGCACAGCCCGGCGCAGATCCCTGGCTTCTGCCGATAATTCCGCCGGTATGGGCAGGTTTTCGGCCCCGTATTCATGGACCAGACGCCAGATGCGGCTGAGAAAGCGATGCGCCCCCTCGACCGCCGCATCGGACCATTCCAGATGCTGTTCCGGAGGAGCCGCGAAAAGAATGAAAAGACGGGCGGTATCCGCACCATAGCGATCGATGAGTCCCTGGGGATCCACGGTGTTACCCTTGGATTTGCTCATCTTGCTGCCATCTTTCAAGACCATGCCCTGGGTCAGCAATTGCCGGAACGGCTCATCGTGCGCCTTGTCGGCTGGCAGCAAGCCCACATCCCGCAGCAACCGGTTGAAAAAACGGGCATAGAGCAGATGCAGTACGGCATGTTCCACGCCGCCCACATATTGGTCCACTGGTAACCATTGAGCCGCCCGTTCATCCAGCATGTTTTCCGCATCCGGGCAGGCGAAACGGGCGTAATACCAGGAGCTTTCCACGAAAGTATCCATGGTGTCGGTTTCCCGACGGGCCGGAGCCCAACAACGCGGACAGGTGACGTGTAAAAACTCCGGATCATCCAGCAAGGGCGAGCGTGGATCCTTGAGCTGATAATGGGTGGGTAAGAGCACCGGCAAGTCTTCTTCGGGAACCGGCACGACGCCGCAATGTTCGCAATGAATCATGGGGATGGGCGTTCCCCAATAACGCTGTCGGGAAATGCCCCAGTCGCGCAGGCGATAATTGACGGTTTTCCGCCCCAGCCCCTTTTCACTGACCGCCTGGGTGATGCGGCTTTTGGCCTGTTCATTATCCAGGCCATCAAAGGGGCCTGAATGCACCAGGGTGCCTGAGCCGGTGTAGGCTTCCGTCATGGCCTCTGCGGCTTGAACGGCGCCGTCTGCTGCGATGACGACCTGGATCGGCAGATGATATTTGCGGGCAAATTCGAAGTCGCGCTGGTCATGGGCCGGGACACTCATCACCGCACCCTCTCCGTATCCCATCAACACAAAATTGGCCGCCCAGACAGGTAGTTCGGCGCCCGTTAAAGGATGTTTGACCTGGATACCGAGGGGATGGCCTTCTTTCTCCTGGGTTTCGATACTGGCTTCCGAAACCGAACCGTGGCGGCAGCGCTCCAGAAACTCGGCCAGGTCTTTATTTTGTTCTGCCGACTGTACGGCGAGAGGGTGTTCCGGCGCTACGGCCAGATAGGTAGCGCCCATGAGGGTATCGGGACGGGTCGTAAAGACCTTGATGACGCCCTCACCGCTGCACAGGGGAAAATGGATTTCCGCGCCTTCGGAACGGCCAATCCAATTGCGTTGCATGGTCAGGACCTGTTCCGGCCAGCCTTCCACCAGGGTATCCAGACCTTCCAGCAATTCTTCGGCATAAGCGGTAATGCGCAGAAAATACTGCACAATTTCACGACGCTCGACGGGGGCTCCGGAACGCCAGCCACAGCCATCCACTACCTGTTCATTGGCGAGGACCGTCTGATCCACCGGATCCCAGTTGACGGTACTGAGCTTCTGGTAAACCAGTCCCTTTTCCCAGAGTCTGATGAACAGCCATTGTTCCCAGCGATAGTAGTCGGGAGTGCAGGTGGCCAGTTCCCGTGACCAGTCATAGGACAAGCCCAGGCGCTGGAGTTGACCGCGCATGTGGGCGATGTTGTCCATGGTCCACTGGGCGGGTGCCAGACCATTTTTCAGGGCGGCATTTTCGGCGGGCAAGCCAAAGGCGTCCCAACCCATGGGTTGGAGAACGTCTTTACCGCGCATGCGCTGATAGCGGGCAATGGCATCGGCAATGCTGTAATTACGCACATGGCCCATGTGCAATTGTCCCGAGGGATACGGGAACATGGCCAGGGCATAGAATTTTTCTTTGCCGGGTATGCTGGGCGCGCGGAAAACCTGCTGGTCTTGCCAGCGCTTTTGTACCGCAGGCTCAAGGTCCTGGGGAGAGTAGGCGGGAATATCCATGAATTCTGTCGTTCAGCCCAATATGTTGAAGTGGCACAAAGGTTGCCACAGGCACCGGAGTGGCGCAATCTTCCGGGGCGAATTGGGAACGTTCTGGGCTTTGCCATTGGCGCATGACGGTGCGCAGGTTAGACTAGCCAGTAACCATTCATTAAATAATCGCATTTGGAGAAAGCATGGCTGAATTGCCAGAACTGGAACTACTGAGACAAAAATTACGGCGCAATATCCTCAACAAGCGGGTCAATGTCCTGCAACTGCGTAATGCCAAAGGAGAGTTGCTGGCTGATGCGGCCGGCATCGATGAAGCGGCTTTCAAGGGCAAGCCCATTACCGATTTGCATCGTTATGGTCAGTACCTGTTTCTGGAACTGGCGCGCAAGGATATTCTGGCCATGCAGCTGGGGGGCGAGCTCAGTGCCGAGCTGGAGCGCGGGCCGGTGCAAACCGAAAGTGAAGAAGAAGCTCGGGCGGTTCTGGAAATCCAGATCAATGGTCACCAGCGCCTGCGTCTGCATGGAACCCAGTTGGGCAATCGTCTGCGCATGCTGGATGAAAATAGTGATGTGGATTTTCTGACCAAGCTGGGGCCGGATCCCTTGATGGTCCAGGGAGAGGGGCTGGGCGTTTTGCGCGAGGCCCTTTCGCGGCGGCGCAGCGCCCTGCGCAATATTCTGCTGGACGACAGCTTTACCCCGGGCATTGGTGCCGTCTGGGCCGACGAAATCCTCTATCAGGCGCGGCTGCGCCCCGATCGCACGGCTCCCAGCCTCAGTGATGAAGAACGCGACCGCTTTCTGGAGCAGATCCCGAAGGTCCTGGACCGGGCGGTGCGCTGTCAGGCCAAAACCAATTTACTCCCTAAAACCTTCCTCACCCGGCATCGGGAAGACAATCATTGTCCGGGTTGCGGCGGGGCTCTGGAGACGTTGTCGGTGGGCGGTAAAAGCGCGTTGTTTTGTCCGGCCTGTCAACGCTGAGTTCTGGTTTGAGCCCATTTTTTTAGGGGGTTACAGAGGGCTTTTCGGATTTGACCCGCGCCGACCCGAAAAGCCGTTCCAGACCCTATTTATGCTTCCAGGGTAAGCCGCTGGCCTTCCAGCCCTCCACCTTGCCACGATGGCCCTGGTGGTCGTGCCTGCCTTCAAAACCACCCAATATGTTATAGCAGTGCTGATAACCCAAGTCAGCCAAATGTTCGGCAGCCGCCAGGGAACGCCCGCCGGTGCGGCACAAAAGCAGCAGGAGATGGTCTGGTTTGGCCGTTTCCGTAATCTGTTTGTCAAAGTCCGGATTGGGCGTCATGCCCGGATAGTTTTGCCAGGGAATATGTTTGCTCCCTTCAACGAATCCCACAAAATCCAGCTCCGGGTGAGAGCGTACGTCAATCAGTATGGCATCAGGATGTTCGCGGAGCAGGGCGTGGGCCTCTTCCGGAGTCAGATCCCCGGCATGGCGCTTACCAGCGGCTTTGGCACGTTCGTGGGCTTTTTCCAGAATTTCTGTGCTGGTCATGCTTGCTGTCGTCGTCATTTCTGTCTCCTTGTATGGCTGCATCTGGGCCTTGTCATCCAGCCATCGTCAACTATAGCACTTGCTCCGCTGGAGGTGCAGACCCGCGATGGGGGTATTTTTCGATCCATACCGCATGGAGATGTCCGGCGGGCGTGAAGACTATGGAGAAGATCGATGGGTCACCATCGACTATGCAGACCCTGTCTTCTCCGGTAGCGCCGTCGACGCATCATCAAATGAGCGCTTGACTATTTGGGTTGGTACCCCAATTCTTTGTATAAAGGCGACAATCATCGGGTTGAACTGGCCGTGGTCGCTGATGTTGCGAACTACTGGTTATCGCACCCGCGTCACGAGACACAATGACACATTAAGGCGACACGGGACTATCTGAAACAAGGTGAAGCAGATGCCGAAGATTGATGAATACGAAGTTGAGGTGCTAAACGCCTTCGAGAAAGGCCAATTGACGTCGGTCGCAACGAAAGCCGAACTTGCCAGGTTCAAGGCCGCTGCGCGCGCCACCGTCATTAAAGGCCGCCGAGTCAACATCCGCCTGTCCTCTGGCGATCTCAACGATGTTCAGGTGAAGGCACTGGAAGAAGGAATGCCATATCAAACGCTGATTGCCAGTGTTCTTCACAGGTACGTTACCGGTCGTCTCACGGAGCAATCGGAGCCCTGCCGTCAAGGCCCCTCGTAAGCCTGTAGCGAAACGCAGAGCTAACCATTTTGACCAAGACATCCAACCCATCGGCCACCCGGACCGCCCGCAAGTTGCGCTTGCGGGTTCCCTCCGCGCTTCGGCAGCCGGTTACCTCAAGCGTTAGGCGGCAATGAAGCTTTCACTCCCACCCACCAAAGAAAAAGACCTCGGGTTCCGCGCGTCGCTCAATCGCAGCAGCGTAGAAATAATGCTGCAGGTCAAGGTGAAACCCCGGGCCAGAGTCTCTGAACTTTCCCAGGCGGCAGACGGAACGTGGGTTGCTCAACTCAAGGCCCCACCTGTCGACGGCAAAGCGAATGAAGAACTGGTGGCCTTGGTCGCCGAAAAATTCCAGTGTCGAAAGGCTGCTGTAACCATCAAGTCCGGCGCGTCCGGTCGATCAAAACTGGTCAGGGTGGCAGCGCAGTGATGGGCGCGCAACAGCCCAGCAATGCGTGTGATTTGCATCAAAAAATGAAAGTTTCCAGGAGAACGCTGAGCTTATTATCAACGGAAGGCATGCGGCACGTGTACAAGAAGCAGTCGAGCGTCTTCTATGGTAAGGCCTTCATCTATCTTACAACGATTTACCGCGCCTGAAGAAGTGGCTGCAATGATTTGCTATGTTATGTAGCACCCAAGCTAGTGGGACGACAGGTGCTGCCTTGCGTGTAGATGGTGGTGTAGTCAGAGCTAGAATGTAAAATTCCTGGTATGGGATCCGTAAGCCGATATGTTCGGTGGCATAGCCACGAGCAGTGAGGCTTGTCAAAGAGGTGACTATGCGGTTTATGGCTGTGCGCATCATTACATTCGCGGTGTTTATATTTCGGAACCACTGACTGATGCCCTCTGATCGCAAGACGCCCGTAACCCTCTGGCCTTTGGCCGCGCTGGCCCTGCTCTCCATGATCTGGGGATATAACTGGGTGGTCATGAAAGTAGCCATTACCGACTGTCCGCCCCTGCTTTTTGCCACTCTGCGCGTCTGGCTGAGTGTTGTTGCCCTCATCCCCCTGATCCTCTGGATGAAGCGACCGCTTCGCATGCCCTCTGCGCGCTACATCATTCCCTTTGGCCTCTTCCAGACCACCGGGTTTGTTGGTCTGTCCTTGTGGGCGCTGGAATATGGCGGGGCGGGGAAAACGGCCATTCTGGTCTACATGATGCCGCTCTGGCTGATTGTCTTTGCCTGGCCCTTGCTGGGCGAAAAACTGCATGGCTGGCAGTGGCCGGCGGTCGTGTTGGCGCTTTTGGGTCTGATCGCCATTCTCAAACCCTGGAGTTTCAGCGGTGAATGGATGGGCAGTGTGATTGCCTTGATTTCCGGCATCTTATGGGCGGCCTCTGCTCTCTGGCAAAAGCGTTATGCACCCCCCGGCATGGATTTATTCAACAGCACCCTTTGGCAGATCATTTTTGGCGGTTTTGGATTGATCATCATGACCCTGTTGATAGACCCGCTGACCATTCACTGGACTCCGGTTTTTGTCGGTGCCCTGCTCTATAACGCCATTCCGGGTACGGCTCTGGCTTACTTTCTTTGGGCCTACGCCCTGCAAAAACTCCCTCCCGGCATAGCCGGAATGGGCACCCTGGCCGCTCCACTCATTGGCGTGGTCGCTGCCTGGCTGCAATTGGGCGAAACGCCAGGAGGCTGGGAAGCTGCGGGCATGGTCTGTATTTTCCTCGCTCTGGCCCTGGTCAGTTGGCAGCACTTGCGGCCCCAGGAACAAAAAGCCACCATTCTGCCGACCGGCCAGGAATAAGCTCCAGAGCTATGAACTTAGGCGGGGTTCCGGGCCGATTACGACTTTCCTTTGCCTCTGGTTTTTGAACAGATAGGCCACCGACATAGCGCTGATACGATTTTTCCGCATTTTCCGCAACCTACCAGGCGCAGGTTTCAGATTGTCCAAAACAAACTGGATTATTCAAAATAATTTTTGGTTACCATACCCAGCACATCCTCCATGGTGATGACCGGCAAGTCATGCAGTGCGGCAAAGCGCGCGATATCCGCGCCACGCGCCATGCTGCCATCGGGATTCATGAGTTCACAAAGTACCGCCGCCGGTGCCAGACCGGCCAAACGGGCGAGTTCGACGGAACCTTCCGTGTGGCCCCGTCGGCCCCGAAGGCCATCGGGATGGGCACGCAGCGGGAAGACGTGTCCGGGGCTGGCCAGGTCCTGCGGCTTGGCATCCGGGTGGATGGCTGCCCGAATGGTCCGGACCCGGTCGGCGGCCGATACGCCGGTACTCACGCCCTCCCGCGCCTCGATGGAGATGGTGAAGGCGGTTCCATAGCGACTCTGATTGTTGGGGACCATCTGGGGCAGATCCAGGCGGGCCAGATGTTCCGGAGGCAGGCAGAGACAGACGATCCCGCTGCATTCCCGGATCAGCATCGCCATGCTTTCTTCAGTAATGCACTGGGCGGCAATGATCAGGTCTCCCTCATTTTCCCGGTCGGCATCGTCCTTGAGGATGACCGGACGACCGCAGCGGACCGCTTCCAGGGCGGCGTCCCATTCCGGACGGAAAGGATAAAGATCGTTTTTTCGTAACACATTGGATTGAATAGACATGAAACGCTCCTCGCAAAAACAATTAAAGGCGAAAAACATTTCAGGGCAGGCGCAAACACGCAGCAGCGGGGCCATGAGGGCTGCCCGCTTGCCGTGCATCGACATCTTCTTCCATCCGGACTCTGACCGTCGGCCCTGGATTCGCACCAGATCTGCTGTCCCTGCACAGGCAGGCGCTCGCGGGCTTGCCCGGAAAGGGGCTTACCGCCGGTGGGGAATTTCACCCCGCCCTGAAGATGAGTTGACAAGCTAACACACAATCCGCCGGGAAACCACTCGGTCGCGGTACCCTCTAGTACGCCTTGAGGTGACGATCGGGGATCTCCGGGGTAACGAAATCTCCGATAATTCCACTTGAAACAGCGAAAAATCCCCGGTTGTTAGTGGATTCCGGTAATTGATGTCAGGCGATTGTCCAGTAATTCCCTGCGCAAAGTTTCCGACAAGAACCAGTACACGAACCTTAATTCTGCAAGGAGTCTTGCCTTGATGGCAAAAAAGCAGCCTGTTGCGCATCTTATAATTACGGTGGCGGTTATGCTGGTTGTCTTCATGCAGGCGCTGGATCTCACCATCGTCAACGTTGCTTTGCCATACATGCGGGGATCGTTACAGGCCAATAGTAACCAGATTACCTGGGTACTTACCTCATACATGATAGCCAACGTGATAGGGTTGCCACTCACCGGTCTGCTGAGGGAACGTTACGGTCAACGCCACATCATGCTCTGGAGTGTCGCCGGCTTCGTTATGGCATCGGCAATGTGCGGACAATCCCACAGCGTGACTGAAGTGGTGTTCTGGCGATTAGTACAAGGAGCCTTTGGTGCCCCTCTGGCACCCATTGGACAAACCATCATGCTGGAAAGCCTCATGCACTACGAAGCGTTCACCGTAGGTTTGGTGATGGCTCCCCAAGGAATCGGTACGATGATGGCGATGATGTTGGCAGGACGGCTGCTCGGCAGAGGCGTCAATCCCCGCAATATCGTCCTGGGCGGCACCGTCATTGGGGCTTTCGGCACCTATCTCAGCACACTTTATAACCTGAATATCAGCATGGCGTGGATCATTTGGCCGGGCTTTATCCGAGGTATTGGTTTTGGCCTGATTGCCACTCCGCTTTTTACCCTGGCTTTCATGACCCTCAACAAGTCTCAGCAGGCAGAAGCATCCGGTATTTTCAATCTGATGCGGAGGCTGGGTGGCAGCGTGGGAGTTGCCATAGCCTCAACCGTCATGACCCAGGAAACACAGGTGGGCTGGAACCAGATGGGGGGATTCATCAATCCCTTCAACCCAGCATTACGCCAGTATCTGGCTGCCACGGGAATGACCCAAAACCCGACTACTTGGCAGGTGCTAGGGAAAGTCGTGCTCTACAGTCAGGCCCATATGCGGGGGATGTTGGACGCATTTGTGCTGGTTTTTTATGGCTTTCTTATCATGATTCCACTGATTTTGTTGCTCAGGAAGCCTGCATTGGATGGTATTTGACAGGATGATTATCCTGGCCTTTTTTGCGCAAACATTACTGGAAGGATGTCTGATATATGGAAAAAGTTGCGAATAGTCAACCGTCTCTCTTCATGTTTTTGGCGTCGGGATTGCTCTCTCAATCAGTTCTTTTATCGCGGTCGTCGTACAGAACATTTTTCCTTACATAGCCGGAAGCCTTACGCCAGCGATCACCATATCGTCTGGGTGCTGACCTTCATGGTCATGAATTGGGCCATTGGATCTACTCTGGTGCCTTAGGTCTCGGCGCGGTTGGGTATTCGTGGCGCTTTTAATTTGTCCTTACTTTCCTTGATATTCAGTAGTGCTGTTTGTGCCATTGTTTGGAATCATGGTAGATTTAAGGGGCTATATAGCCATGTGGTGGTTGGTGGCTTTTTATATGCCAGCGCTGCCATATTGGTTTTGGTCATACCAGAAGAAGGCTGAAATTAGTGATCACTTAATAGAGAGGAGTCTATTGCTTGCCATAATAGAGTATTTTACGGTTGGATTTCTGGGTGCCTTGATCGGTTCCATGGTGGGTTTGGGCGGCGGATTTCTGATTGTTCCGTTTCTACTGATTGTCATGTCTTTTCTTCCTGCAACCGTGGCCGGAACCTCTATACTCGTTGTCTTCGTAACAGCCGTAATAAGCGTAAGCCAATATGCCCGTCACCATCTCATTGACTGGAAGCTGGGTGGTGTGTTTGCAGGGTTTTCTATTCCTGGAGCCGTAATCGGTGCGCTCATAACAGGAGATATTCAAACTGGATTATTTATGCAGATTTTTGCTGCAGATCTACTGTTGGTTGCAGGTTACATCCTTTTTAGGCCCAGCCGCTCTTTGAATATAGCTTGCGCGAAGCAATTGCAAGGAGTGGTTCATGTAAAACCATCTACCGCCAATCCGGACGGACTGGCTGCCTACGCGATTAACTTGCCATTGGCAGCAATCGTTTTTTTCTTGGCAGGCATGCTTTCCGGGTTAGTTGGGGTGGGCGGGGGATCAGTCATGGTACCAGGTATGTTGCTCGTTCTGGACATGCCAGCAGCCATGGTTGCTTCCACATCCATGTTGGTCATGGTTTTTAATGCCGGAGTCGCGAGTATAGTGCAAGCCGCCCTTGAGCACATTAACTGGACTGCAGCCATACTATTAAGCCTTGGTGCCATTGTTGGATCGCGGATAGGGCCGCATGTATCCGTTCGCCTAAATAAAAGTCAGCTAACCCGTTTAATGAGTATAGTTTTGTTGGTCACGGCGGTCACGGTTCTCTACTTGTCTTTGCCTAATGAGACCTACGTGAAATCCTGCTGTAATGGCACTGGTACCAGAATGACGCGTGGTTTATAGGCCATGTTATTTATTTGGGCGCATCATAGGTAACCATCTCCAGCAGCTAACTTATTGCGCCATTCAAAACTTGGTTGGTCGAAAAGCCACGTGGACTGCATCCTGCAACACGTCGGAACCAATGTCCAAAGCTGTCGCCCGAGGCAAAACCGAGCATTTCCGCCAGGCGTTCATTTCCCAGGCCGTCAGCCAGGCCTTTTACCGCCTCCGTCAGCAGGAGACGGTCATACCATTCGCCAAATCGAAGCCCCGTTTCCCGCTGGAACAGGCGAATCAAGGTACGTTCGCTGGCCCCCACCTGTCGACCCCATTCCGTCAAGGTGAGGCGCTTCGACGGATCATCCATCAGGACATCGGTCAGCCGTTTGAGGCGGGGATCTTGAGGTAGAGGAAGCACCAGGCCAGTGGCCGGCGCATCGGCTATTTCCTCAATCAACAACTCGGTCATGCACTGGGTCCGCTCTGGACCGAGGTCGCCGTTGCGGCCGGTGATGAGTCGCTCGCACAGAGCGGCCATCAGCGGGGATGCGAGTAAAAGCTGCACTGATGGTGGAAAATGGCGGCATTGCTCTGCGGATAGATAAAGTGCGGCGAGATCCACGCCTTTACTGGCTTCCCCCCAATGCTCGAAGCCCGCCGGAATCCACGCGGCCATGCCGGCTTGAAGTACCCAGGCGTTGTGCTCTGCATGGCCATGGAGGATGCCGCGCCGGACCAGGATAAATTCACCCTGCTCGTGACGATGCGGATAGTCTTCGGTACCGCCTCCCGAGCTGAACCGACGTGCAATAATCAACTTTAAGTTATTACCCATCCGGTTAACAAAGAATAAAGTGCCTGGTCATCTAAGGAAGCATCATACTGAAGCGCAACGCCGTTGCCAGCAGGCCCTGGCGGTAATAAAAACGGTGTCCAAGTGCATTGCCCATGGCGGCATCCAGCAACAGCTTGGAACAACTCAGGACTTTGGCTTCTGCTTTTAATGCATCCATCAGCATCTTTCCATAACCCTGGCTGCGGCAGGACGCATCAACGACTAGGTCATCCACATAGACAAAGCGGCCATGCACCAGATTGTCTTGCACACGAAAACCGGCCAGCCCCAGCGGTTGAGTGCCATTCCATAAAGCCAGTAAACGGTAACCTTGGGTGCTCTGGTGCTGCCAGCGCTGCACAAACTCCTGCGCAGACTCGAGCTGTGGTCGCAATTGCCGCATCAGAGGATAGGCTGCCCGAACCTCGTCTTCCTGATCGAGATAGCGTAAATCCACAGTAGAAACATGCCCATTGCAATGCTGTCCTCTTTCGGAGGGAATCATGGCTGGCCCCTCGTGATGGCAGGAGGCGGTGAAAATCGCAGACCGACCCCCAGCCGGTTCCAGGTGTTGATCAAGCCAATGGATACCGTAAGGTACAGCACTTCCTTTTCCGTGAACTGCGCCTGTAGTGCTTCATAGAGGGCATCAGGTGCTCCCTGGGCCGCCAGCGCCGTCAGGCTTTCCGCCCACGCCAAGGCGGCCTGCTCCCGGGCAGAAAAAACGCCGGCATCCTTCCAGCCAGCCAGCAGATCGAGCTTGACCGCTTCCACGCCCATTTGGCGGGCGATATTCAGGTGATACTGGATACAAAATGCACAGCCATTGATCTGTGAAACACGGACCTTCACCAGCTCTGTCAGTTTGGGGTCAAGACCAGCATCCTTGACCGCAGTCCCTATTGCTACAAGTCCGGCATATACCGAGGGTGCCATTTGGGTGAAGTCGGAATAATCAATACGCGTATGTTTCATGGACATGACTTGTTCCTCAAGGGGCGATTCGCTAGTATCAGGACTCTAACAACATATCAGGGCGCTGACAATATGGACGATACCAAAGCGAAACCGGCCATCCCTCCCGTGGGGGAGGGTAAGCGCGGAGAAAAAGGCTACTTGGGCTACTTGCTGCGCCAGGCTGCCGGCGCTTACCGGCACCAGATGGAACGGGCGCTTGCCGATCTGCATGTCACGCCGCCACAATTTGCCATACTGACCATGCTGAAAGCCTATCCGGGTATTTCCAATGCCGACCTGGCACGACTGACACTGCTCACGCCCCAAACCGTCAGCACCATTGTCAACAACCTGGAGCGTGCGGAGGCCATTGTGCGCCGCCCACATCATTATCATGGTCGGGTCCAGCAGATCGAGATCAGCGAAACCGGCAAGACACTATTGGTGCGCTGCCGGGAGCGGGTGCAGGTCATCGAGAAAAAACTGGCCGAAGGGCTCTCTCCAGAAGAAGAATCCATTATTCGAAAATGGCTGGTGCGCGTCGCCACGGCTTCCTGAAGGTGATTTTAATTATCTATAAACCCATATCGCTCAAACCTGGGTGATCATCAGGTCTTCGCCCCAATGGCCAGTGATAAAGGCGCTCTTTTTCCTGAATAGGGAGGTCATTGATACTTGCAAAACGCCGCTGCATCAATCCTTGAATATTAAACTCCCACAGCTCATTGCCATAGCTGCGAAACCAATGACCGGAATCGTCATGCCATTCATAAGCAAACCGCACAGCCATGCGGTTATTTCGGAACCCCCAGAGTTCTTTAATTAAGCGATAATCCAATTCCCTCGCCCACTTACGTACCAGAAAGGCGCGGATGGCTTCACGACCCACGGGAAATTCTGCTCGATTGCGCCAGACCGTATCTAGCGTATAGGCATTGACGACCCGGCCGGGATCACGGGTATTCCAGAGATCTTCAGCCATGCGTACTTTTTTGACCGCAGACTCTTCTGTAAAAGGCGGTATCAAAGCTGATTCTGACATGGTATGTGCACTCCAATAGGCATAGCGTTGAACATGTAGACCGATCTGTCTACAACAGCGATTCTAGACAACGCAGAATGATCTGTCTACCATGGAGTGATGAATATCACCGCCGAATCTTCACCTTTACCCCCGCTGAAATCCTCTGCCCGTTTACGCATTCTCAACACCGCGCACTTATTGTTTTATCGTGAGGGCATCCGTGCGACCGGCATCGACCGCATCATCGCCGAGGCAGGCGTGACCAAGGTGACCTTTTATCGACATTTTCCGAGCAAAAACGATCTGATTCTGGCTTTTTTGGATTATCGTCATCTCCTTTGGATGACATGGTTTCAGAATGCTCTGCAAAAGTACGGCAATAATCTTCAATCTATCGCACCAGCTTTGCAGGAATGGTTTGCTGACCCGGCGTTTAGAGGATGCGCTTTTATCAATACACTCGGCGAAATGGGTGATTCTCTGCCTTTCGTTACACAAAAAACCAGGCATCATAAATCTGAGCTAGGCAAAGTCATTGCGAATTTATTACCGGAACATAGTGATAGAGAAGATGTTGCGCGTGCCATAGTTATAGCCATGGACGGCGCTATCATTCGAGCTGCCTGGGGAGAGCCGAGGGAAGCATTACAGGGATTCAATCTGTTGATTCAAGGGATTTGTCCTCACAGGCCGGAATAGCACATGATCCATACATGCCCATTCCAGATTTGCTAACAATCCGAATTACAATGTTTTTACAAAGTGATGCCCCACAATCTGATAACCATTTCGTTCGTAAAACCGACGCGCCGCCTGATTGGTGACATAGGCATCCAGCACCATGATCTCGCAGTGCTGCTGACGGGCGTAATTTTCCACCCAGTTCATCAGTTGTTGTCCGATACCATGGTCCCGATACACCGGGTCCACGACCACATTGTCCACATCAAGATAGCGGCCACACCAAAATCGTGTTCCCAGCCAAATGCCCGCCACACCCACACAGTTATCTGCCATAAAAGCAGCGGCGCATTCATAGCCTTGCCCCGTCATCTCCTGAAGTCGTTGCGCAAGCTGTGCTGGTGACACGGTAGGATTGAGTAGCTGCACCAGCGGCAGAATGGTGGGCAGGTCCTGTTGCCCCAGCAGCCGGATCAGCACTCCGGCAGGTAATTTTCCGCTTTCCAATATGGACTCCTCACTTGGGGTCGTATCATGGCCTTGGAAAATTCCTTTTTGATTAGGCCACTAGCCTCTCTCTTTCTCGTCAGATCCAGCCATTGTAATCCAGAGAACACCAGGAAACCGACAGTAATCTTCATTTATTTCCCACTTGGCTCACAGCAAGTTGATCCCGTCATCCACCATAACCATCTCTCCGGTCAGGTAAGACGATTCGGTCAGCATCTGCGCATTGAGAATCCCATAATCGGCAGAAACAGCAGCAGCGGATTACCGGGTGCCAGCTTAAAGCCGAAATGTCGATAATATTCTGCCGCTTGCTCATCCAGCGCATCGACAAACAACCCGACCCCTCCGGCATCGGCATGGATGCGTTGCGCTCGCGTCATGGCATCAACCAATAACAAATCGCCCAGCCCTTTTCCCTGGTATTGTCGATCTACGGCCAACCGGCCCAGCCGAACACCGGGAATCCGGCGCGGTAGCTTCTTTCGCCAGGGATCGGGCAGATGCCGGTTATCGAGTTCTCGGCCAAGGTCAATGCGCAGTACTTGCAAATCCGGATTGGCTTGCCTTATTCGTTAGGGCTTGGCATTAGTGTGGCTGATTGCTACATGTTCGACCAACTCCTCGTTAGTGAATGCAGAAATCATTGCACGGTAAACCTGTTCTGTAACGGACGGGTTTGCGCCCAATTCTCGCGATAGCGACGTGACCTTGGCAATGACTTGTTCGACGCGCTGAGGCGCCTTCACGTCGTCCGTGGTTTTCTTGAAACGAGCCGCTTGCTGCACATAGCCTCCGCGTTCAGCCAGAAGGGTAACAATCTGACGGTCGATGCGGTCAATGTTTGTTCGGACTTCTTCGATGGAATTGCAATCAACTACGTTGTTCAAAATGACCTCCTTTTGCATACCCTAAAAAATGATCATCCATCCTGACCTCGATAAACCATTTTGGCTGCATGGCAGCAAAATTTTGCCGGATCCTGTACTACTGGTTTGCGCACTGACTTCCCCCTGCGGTAGAACGGAAACGATTTCGGCTTGAATTATCCGTTATGTCTTATCGTTAGCTTTGTGCTGCCCCTTGCTTTTTCGGTAGCTCCGGGTTCATAAAGTCCCAAGGTGCAGCACTACCTACATGGAAATCCAACTTTGGAACATAATTCGATGCGTCATTTAAAGTGCCAGCCTTTATGCCCAGCATTCCTGGCATATGGCTGAACTGAGCAAACAATTGAGAACCACAATTGGGGCAGAAACCTCTTTTGTGCATATTTCCGCTGTCTGCCTGAGACGTGAAATACTTTACCTCACCGGAAACAACCACCTCTTTTTCAGGAAAAATCATCGCCGGAATGAATGCACTGCCTGACGACCTTTGACAGTCCTTGCAATGACAATTTCCAGTAAACACAGGCTCAATTTCCACTGAATAGCGGATTTCCCCACAAAGGCATTGCCCAGAATATTTTGCGTTCATATAAGACACCTATCTGATAATGGATATATAATGCGGAGGTTACCGATGCAGTGCGACCGAGGAGGGTAAGGATGAGCGGCAGGTTAGCTTTTGCGCTTTTCAGCACGCTTTAACCCTTGCAGGGTGTTTGGCAGCCCCTTGTGCATCTGGGAATCAATAAGTCGACCAAACAATGGTGCGAGAAGTCCGTCGAATGTTACTCTATGCACGACCTTTGTATTTTCAGAACTACCAGAAAGCGCATGGTGCACATAGGGAGTTTGCTTTTTTTACGGTGAACGAACGATTGGGCACGACTTCGGTGAATGTGATATTCACCCTTGGCCCTTTTGATGGCTCAAGTGTTCCCCTGGCACCAGAAACAAAAGCACCATCAATCGACGATGCCTTCACGTCTGGATCCCAAAATGGCCATCCTGTCACATTGGCGTAAAGGGCAAAGACTTTTTCGACGGGCGCGGAAATGATGATCTGTTCTTCAAACTGCATCTGTGATTCCTTTTCAGAAAACCCACACACTCAATCCAGTAAGCATGAAGTACACGGTAGCCTATTCCAACAACCGCTGCCAAGTCTACCGCCGACTATCAGGGTTTAACGGCGGTAGGGCAGCGGAAGCAGGCCTTCCGCCCAGCTTGAGGACGATGAATATCGGTCAAAGGAGGTAGGATATCCGATGTTAACGGAAATAGTCGCTTCATGGTTTAAGGCTAAAAGTTGCAGCCAATCATCTAGTCGAGTTCTGTCGCTTCAAGCGGTTTTCGCCTCAGTGGGCATTCGTTCATGGCACGTCATAAAGCTTATAAAGCTCTGGGATTCGAATCTCTCCCACCATGAAAGTAGTCGCAGCACCTGTGAGGGTTACGCGATCACGTTCAACACCACAATGAATTTCACCGCCACGCGGAGAAACCTGCCGCGCGCGGAGCATGGTTTTCCCCAGCCTTTCTGCCCAATACGGGGCAAGTGCCGTGTAGGCCGAGCCGGTAACCGGGTCTTCGGGAACCCCGACTTTCGGTCCGAAGAAGCGCGCGACAAAATCGCAGTCTTTCCCCGGAGCGGTAATCGCTACCCCACGCAGATCCAGTCTCTGCAGCACGGACATATCAGGATGGATGGCGCGAATCTGCGCTTCATCGCGAAAAAGCACGACATAGTCGTCGCCCGCCAGCACTGCGAGGGGCTTTTGTCCTAGCGCATTTTCCATCAACGGGGGAATTTCCACTGGATGCAAGGGCCGCAGCGGGAAATCCATGGAGAGCTGCCCTTCAGGCATTTTTTTGACTCGCAATATGCCACTACGCGTCTCAAAGGCAATCTCGTCTCCCGAAAATCCGCGCTCCTGAAAAAGCACATGCGCGGTTGCCAGGGTGGCATGACCACACAAATCCACTTCAACCACTGGTGTGAACCAGCGTAAATGGAAAGTACCGGGGTTTTTCGCCGGGACATAAAAGGCGGTCTCGGAGAGATGGTTCTCTTCGGCAATGGCTTGCATGATCGCATCGGGAAGCCATTGGTCCAGAGGAACAACAGCCGCCGGATTGCCGGAAAAAACCTGGTGACTAAAAGCATCGACCTGGTACTGCATCAGCTTCATGACATTCACCTTCTGAGGAATCGCATCATTTGTACCTCGCCCACATAATCTGCGTCCATGCGAACAGCCTCTGGCTCCAATGCGAAATCCACAAAGCCCAGCGATCGATACAGATCTCGCGCCCGCTGGTTTCGCTCCAGAACGGTCAGATGGATGTACCGTAAATCATCGATGCCTTGTGCCCGGGCGAGTACCTCTTGTAACAGCGACTTACCGATACCATGACCGGCCACCTCCGGCGCAACGAACATCCGAAAAAGTAGCGCCTTATGCCGCAACTTCACACCGCGATCCCGCTCCAGACTGACGATCCCGACCAGTGCATTCTTCTCGAAAGCACCGAAGGTAAAGCTGTCTTTCGCTCCTCGCGTGGGGATACCCGTAGGGACATCGTCTTCTACAGCTGTGCGGAAATACTGTGCATGTTGTTGCAAGGCATCCCGCCAAAGCGAACGGTAAGCGGGATCGTCATCCTGCCGCAATTCCCGAACGAGAGGGGTGCGCAGTTCATGCCGTTGGCTCTTGTCATACAGACCAGGCGGGAGTTTCCGCCACGCACCGGCCATCCGTTCATGTTCGGCGTGCAATAGTTCGGTACGGCGCCGGACAAGCTCCCCAATATCCTTGGGAGCATCCTCCGGCCCGCCGGCTTGGAAAGGCGGCTCCGGCGCATATTCCAGGGCAAGCTGAATTTCTTCTGCTGCAGCTTGGCCGCGCAGTGCGGCTACCAGCGTGAGTCCAAAATCTATCCCGGCAGTAACCCCGCCGCCGCTGATCAGATTACCGTCCCGAACCACACGCTCCTTGACGGGTATGGCACCCAATTCGGCGAGGAGATCATGATATCGCCAATGTGTCGTCGCGCGTCGTCCAGTGAGCAATCCAGCCGTACCGAGCAGCAAAGCACCCGTGCACACAGAGGTGACAAATTGCGCCGATATTGCCTGGCACTGCACCCAGGCTTGCACTTCCTGATCCAGAAGCAAGGCGTTGATGCCGACCCCACCGGGTATGCACAGCACATCTACCTGCGGCCCGTCCGCGAGAGTGGTCGTAGGCTCCAGAAGCATTCCCGCAGAACAGGCCACCGGCTCGCGGGTTTTCCAGAACAGATGGACCTTGCCATCCGGTAAGGCGGAAAAAATTTCATATGGCCCCGCCAGATCCAGCAATTGGATACCCGGAAACACCAGAAAACCCACGGTTATCGTCATCGGGGTTAGCTCCTTTTGCCGCCCTTGAGGCTGCTGTCCAATAATGTATTCAGCCATCGTCCCAGAAACGGGCTGGTTGTGCTGCTCCAGGTGCGTGATGACGCTGTCGCGGTTGCAAAGCGGCTGGTTCTGGCTGACCTTCCATTTGCCTTGCCAACGGGAGACGGGAATTTCTATGCCCACCACCTGCTGAATGAGTCTTTCCGTAAAGTCCTGGGGGGCATCATCCACCTGCCAGGGCAAAGAGAAGTCCTGCTCCTGTTGCGCCGTCAGCGCGACCATCTGTTGTCGTATCCAGGCGGGGTCATCGCGGATTTGCAAAGGACCATAGGCATGGACCACGACATAGTTCCAGGTCGGCACCACCTTGCCGGTTTCCGCCTTGGTCGCGTACCAGGAAGGGCTGATGTAGTGTTGCGGCCCCTGAAAGATGACCAGCACCTCAGCATTCACAGGTACTTCTTGCCACAATGGATTGGCGCGCGCCACATGGCCCTGCAGCACCGGTTGCGGTGCTTCGCCGGGTGCGAGGTACAAGGGAATATGATTTGCCTCCAGACCGTTTACGCCCATACTGACCAGTGTTGCGAGGGGATAACGCTGAATCAGTGCCCGCAGGATTTCCGGGCGATTTTCCGCAAAGGACTCAGGACAATACACGTGTGGCCTCCGGTCATTTCCGTGTGGATTCGCGCAATACAAGGATATCTGCCATATCCACCAGATTCCATTCCCCATTATTACGGTACAGGCGTTTATGTTGATTCGGGTAATCCGTGACGTCTTGATCCAGGCGCTGACCGATGACGAGACACTCCAATGTTTCCGTTCCATCGTTGCTGATGCTGTGCGCGGCTGCATGGCAAGGAAAACCGACGAAATCACCTGGGGCGATGGGATACTGATCCTCTCCCATGGTGAGCATGCCCTTACCAGACAGCACGTACACGGCTTCTTCTTCATAATGATGCAGGTGGTACTCGGTACTCTCTTTGCCCGGCTCGATCCGGATGAGATGTATACCCATATGCCGAAGGCCTACGGCATCGCCCAGCGACTTATTGATACGGACGGCATTGGGGTTGAGAAAATGGACCTTCTGTTCACCCTTTATCTGCCGGATTTCCTGCGCGGTGAGCAGCAGTTTTCGGGTATTCATGTCGATACTCCTCCTGGGAAATGTCCGCATCTGCGTTGCCAATATGGTCATTTATCTCTGCACGGTTCTTCAATGCCTGATTCATGGCATGAAAACCCGCTTTTGTCGCTGCTTCCATGCTGGATAGGAACATGCCCACCAGAATGCCCGAGAATTGCTCTCCCTGGGTAAAGCGCGTATGCCCATTACCGATCATGGTGAGCTGAAAGTAGTGTTCGCCGTCAAAGATACCCGGAAACCCCAGGTGGCCGAGCCAGCATAGTTCTTGTTGATCCGTTGCCCTCAGCACCTTCGGGCGGAAGGTCATGACTCGCCGCCCCTCTGGCTGAATGGTTGCACGCAATTTTTCTCCCGGTTTTGGCACTCCGGAAAGCGAGCGAATGAAGGGATTCCATTGCGGGTAGGTGGAGAAATCCAGGAGGATGGACCACACACGCTCCGGTGATGCCGCAATATCAATCTGTGTCACAATCTGATGCATGGTTATCCTTCATGATTTGGCCGTTGCTCAAACAAGATTCATCCCACCGTCCACCATAATCACTTCTCCGGTCAGATAAGTCGATTCGGTCAGCATCACATCAGGGCGATATCGGCAATATCCTGCGGGCTGGCGCTGCGACGCATAAAGTCGTGATGCGCTTGGCATTGGTTGCCGTTTTCGTCGTGCTGTTCCTTGCCGCCACCGATGGGACGGTCATGAGTACCCTGCCACCGATCATTGCCAAAGATCTGGGCCAGCGTGGGGCAAGGCGCGGGAGCGGGCATGATCATCGTCCTTTCCTATACGTTGCTTGCCCCCTCTTCGGTTCTGCGGAGCGAGGTCGAATGCAAGGGATGCTCAGCGGCGTCTGGGGGCTGGCCGCGATTTTTGGTCCCCTGGTCGGGGCCGCTCTCAATGCGACGCTCGGTTGGTGCTGGGTGTTCTGGATCAATCTGCCCATCGGTCTGGTCGCTTTGATCCTGCTGTCCCGTGCCAGGGACGTCGGCAAGGGACGCACCGGGGTGCGCATCTTTCCGCTAGCGCAAGCGATCCAATTGCTGCCCAAACCTGGGCGCCGCGTTCGGTGTCAATGCCCTGGCTGCCGTCCAGATCCATGGTGGGGAAGGCGCGGGTTCATTTACTGCCAGTTTTACCGTACCGGCCGCAACGGCGACCTCAGTCCAGCAAGCGCATCTGGCCCAAATGGCTGGGTGACTCCTCCTCCGCCTGCAAAGCACTGACGGTCACTCCCAACAAACGGACGGAAACGTGGGATTCGACGGGAATGGCGTTATCCAGCAACCCAGGCAAGCAGGCAGCGATGGTCTCCGGGCGCCAGATCGACTGCGAAAAGGTGTATGCGCGGGTGACTGTCCTAAAATCGGCAAAACGGACCTTGATGCCCGCCGTCCGTCCTGCCAGCCCTTGCGCCTGGAGCCGGGCGGATACCCGCTCCGCCATGTCCTGCAGGGTGGCCAGCAGGAGGTGCCGGTCTTCCAGATTCTCGGGAAAGGTCCGTTCGACGCCCACCGACTTCCTGGCTCGACTCGGTTGCACCGGGCGATGGTCCCTCCCTCGGGCAATCTCGGCAAACCAGGCACCGGCCTTGCCGAATTGGGCAATCAAGGTTTCCCGTGGGGTATTGCGCAGATCCAGCACCGTATGAATTCCCATGGTCGAGAGTTTTCTCACGGTGGCGGGGCCCACCCCATGGAGCTTGCCGACGGGCAGCGGAGATAGAAAGGTCAGACCCTTTTCGGGGGGAATCACAAAGAGTCCGTCCGGCTTGCGCCAATCGGACGCCAGCTTGGCCAGCAATTTGTTGTAGGATACCCCCGCCGAAATGGTCAGGCCCGTTTCCTGCCGGACCGCGGCCCGAATCTCCCGAGCGATCTGGACGGCCAGAACGCCGTTGGCGGTGGCCGCCGTGACATCCAGAAACGCTTCGTCCAGCGACAGGGGTTCCACGAGGGGGGTATAGCGGCGCAGGATGGTCATGACCTGACGGGAACTGTCTCGGTATGCCTCCATGCGGGGGCGAAGAAAAATGGCCTGAGGACAGAGGGAACGAGCGCGGGCGGCGGTCATGGCCGAGCGAATGCCATAGCGGCGGGCTTCGTAGCTGCAGGTGGCTACCACCCCGCGACCGGCAGGGTCGCCGCCGACGATGACGGGTTTGCCGCGCAGTTCGGGATGGTCCCGTTGCTCCACGGCGGCAAAGAAGGCATCCAGGTCCACATGGATGATCTTGCGCAGATCGGCCATGGGCTCCATCAGCAGGTTCGACCAAAAGCTGCCCTCTCCATGATCGACAGTGTATCAGAGCCCGACCGGAGAAGAAGAGGAATTCTGGGGGATGGTAACCGGTTCATTGGGACAATGGCACGAAGGTGAAGGAGAGCAGCAGAATGGCTGCTTGACGGGAAGGCCAAACCCGTTCAACGTGAACAACTTGGGACAGATTGAGGGACCTGTGGGTATAACCGCTTGGCATACCGGAACCGTTCCCGGCCCTGCCTATCACAGGCCTATCCATCCTCTGGATGCATGGGCGGCACTGAAAGGTTGTGCGCGCAAGCGGTCAGGAGTGTTGCCCATGAATCAAATCCATATCCAATATCACCAAACAAAAATCGGGGAACTCATACTGGGCTCTTTTGATGATCGGCTATGCTTGCTGGATTACCGATACAGAAAAATGAGAACTACTGTTGATAAGCGGATAAAGACCGGTCTTACAGCCGATTTCGTGGAACACGACGATGCGACGCTGACAGCCGCAAGAGAGCAACTGGATGAATATCTGAAGGGAAGCAGAAGGGAATTTGACATTCCGTTATTGATGGTGGGGACCGATTTTCAGAAGGCCGTTTGGATTGCGCTGATGAAAATACCCTATGGTTCCACCGCAAGCTATTTGGAACTTGCAGACGCCATAGGAAATGCCAAGGCAGTGCGTGCCGTCGCCAGTGCCAATGGCGCCAATGCCATGGCCATTGCAATCCCCTGTCATCGAATCCTGGAAAGTAACGGAGACCTGGGGGGCTATGGCGGGGGAATATCCATTAAAAAACGTTTACTGAAGCTAGAACAAGGTTGCTCGATATCAACCGTTACGCAGCCAAATTCCGCATAGTATTCCGACTGGAAACCAACTTCGGCAATCTGTCCAGCCAAGCCAGTACATCGTCCCTCTGACAACCTCATCTTTCAATGCCCTCAATCCCAGCTCAATGCCCCCCCGGTTTGATATTCCGTCACCCGGGTTTCAAAAAAGTTTTTTTCCTTTTTGAGGTCCATCATTTCGCTCATCCAGGGGAAGGGGTTTTGCACTCCCGGGTACTGTTGGGGCAGACCTAACTGGACCAGGCGCCGGTTACCGATGAATTTGACGTAGTCCTTGAATATCGGGGCATTGAGACCCAGCACCCCACGGGGCATGGTGTCGTCGGCATAGGCACATTCCAGCTCCACCCCGCGCCGGATCAGGTCAATCATTTCCTGCTGGAAGGCTTCCGTCCACAATTGGGGGTTTTCGACCTTGATCTGATTGGCCATATCCAGACCAAAATTGCAGTGCATGGACTCGTCGCGGAGAATGTACTGGTACTGTTCGGCGGCGCCCACCATCTTGTTCTGCCGGCCCATGGCCAGAATCTGGCTGAAGCCGACATAGAAGAAGGTGCCTTCCATGATGGCCGCAAAAACAATCAGGGAACGCAACAATTTCTGGTCATTTTCCAGGGTGCCCGTCTTGAAGTGGGGGTCCGCCAGAATGTCGATGAAGGGCATGAGAAACTGATCCTTGTCACGTACCGAAGGCACTTCGTGGTACATGTTGAAGATTTCCCCCTCATCCAGGCCAATGGATTCCACAATGTACTGGTAGGCATGGGTATGAATGGCTTCTTCAAAGGCCTGACGGAGCATGTATTGTCGGCATTCCGGCGCGGTGATGTGGCGATAGGTGCCCAGCACGATGTTGTTGGCCGCGAGACTATCGGCGGTGACGAAAAAGCCGAGATTGCGCTTGACGATCCGACGTTCGTCTTCGCTCAGTCCTTTGGGATCTTTCCACAGGGCAATATCCCTGGCCATCTGGATTTCCTGGGGCATCCAGTGGTTGGCGCAGGCCGCCAGATACTTGTCCCAGGCCCACTGATACTTGAAAGGAACCAACTGGTTGACATCGGCACGGCCGTTGATGATGCGCTTGTCCTCGGCCCGCACCCGGGCGAAGCGGATGCTTTCCTCGTCGTGGGAGGATTCCGGCAAATCCTGCAGGGTGCTGCTGCGCAGCGGTTCGGGACGCAAACTGTTTTCAAAATTCAACATGACGGTACATTCTCCTCTGCTTAATTATTGGCAGGCTTCACAGGTGGGATCGTCAATGGCACAGGCCTTGGGCTGATGGCCGGGCACGGCGTTGAGAGTGCCTGTTTGTACAGTAGATTTTTCCGCTGCCGTAGCGCCCAGCGAACGGAGGTAATAAGTGGTCTTCAGGCCGCGCTTCCAGGCCAGACGATAGGTTTCGTCAATTTTCTTGCCGGAGGGCTGACCAAAATACAGATTCAGGCTTTGCGCCTGGTCCAGCCATTTCTGCCGGCGTGCCGCCGCTTCCACCAGCCATTCCGGGTCCGTTTCAAAGGCGTTGGCATACAGGGGCTTGAGCGCGGCGGGAATGCGATCCACCGGCATGACGGAGCCGTCAAAGTACTTGAGATCATTGACCATGACTTCATCCCAGAGGCCCAGACGTTTGAGGTCACGCACCAGATAGCCGTTTACCACCGTAAATTCGCCGGAAAGATTGGATTTGACGTACAGGTTTTGATAAATGGGTTCAATGCCTTGACTGACGCCGACAATGTTGGAAATGGTTGCCGTGGGCGCGATGGCCAGACAGTTGCTGTTACGGATGCCCTTGCGAACCTTGTTGCGCAGCACAGTCCAGTCGAGGCGGTAGCTGCGATCCACATCCACGCCGTGCTCACGGCTGGCGGCGAGCACTTCAATGCTGTCGATGGGTAATATCCCCTGACTCCAGAGAGATCCCTGAAAACTGGGATAACTGCCACGTTCCTGGGCCAGATCGGCCGATGCGTCCAGGGCGTGGTACGAAATCACTTCCTGGCTGATATCGGCAAATGCCACAGCGGCCGCCGAGGCGTAAGGTATCCGCATTTCCAGCAGGGCGTCGGAAAAGCCCATCAAGCCGAGGCCCACCGGACGATGACGCAGGTTGCTGTTACGGGCCTTGCTGACGGCGTAGTAGTTCATGTCAATGACATTGTCGAGCATGCGCATGGCAATCCGGATGGTCCGGCCAAGCTTGTCCGTATCCAGCAGTGCCAGCAGGTCTTCCGGCGTGCTTTCCGTGCGCAGGGCGGGAGAATCAGCCAAGGCAGCGCTTTTCAGGTGGGCAAGCAAGTTGACGGATCCTAGGTTGCAAACGGCAATTTCCTTGTCATTGGTGTTGAGGGTGATTTCCGTACAGAGGTTGGAACTGTGTACGACACCCACATGTTGTTGGGGGCTGCGCAGATTGCAGGGATCCTTGAAGGTAATCCAGGGATGCCCGGTTTCAAACAGCATGGTCAACATTTTACGCCAGAGCTGAATGGCCGGAATTTTTTTGTACAGCTCGATTTCGCCGGCATCCGCCAAACGCTCATAATGTTCGTAGCGCTCCCGGAATGCGGTGCCCGTCAGGTCATGCAGATCTGCCGTTTCATTGGGGCTGAACAGGGTCCAGGTGCCGTTATTTTCCACCCGTTCCATGAACAGGTCGGGAATCCAGTTGGCGGTGTTCATGTCATGGGTACGACGCCGATCATCACCGGTATTTTTGCGCAGTTCGAGAAATTCCTCGATATCCATGTGCCAGGTTTCGAGATAGGCGCAGACCGCGCCCTTGCGCTTGCCGCCCTGATTCACGGCCACGGCGGTGTCATTGACGACCTTGAGGAAGGGAACAACGCCCTGGGATTTGCCGTTGGTGCCCTTGATGAAAGATCCCAGTGCCCGCACCGGGGTCCAGTCATTGCCCAGGCCGCCGCTGAATTTGGAAAGCAGGGCATTTTCCTTGATGGCCTCATAAATGTCGTCCAGATCATCCCCCACGGTGGTCAGGAAACAGCTGGACAATTGCGGGCGCAGGGTACCGGAGTTGAACAGGGTCGGCGTTGAACTGACAAAATCGAAGCTGGAAAGCACTTCATAAAAGGCGATGGCGTGTTTTTCCCGATCGACTTCGTTGATGGCCAGACCCATGGCGACGCGCATCCAGAAGGACTGGGGCAGTTCAATATGGCGACCCCGCACATGCAGGAAATAACGGTCATAGAGAATCTGCAAGCCCAAATACTGAAAATTGAGATCCCGTTCCGGTTTCAGGGCTGCCGTGATGCGCTCCAGATCATATTGCCCCAGACGGGGATCAATCAGTTCATGGGCAATGCCGGTTTGCAGATAGTCCCGAAAGTATTCGGGATAGCGCAGGGTCATTTCTGCCTGGGTGGCTGCTTCACCCAGTACTTCCCAGCGTACCCGATCCAGCAGCAGGCGCGCAGAAACATAAGCGTAGGCAGGGTCACGCTCGATCATTACCCGGCTTGCCAGAATCGGCGCCTGAAAGAGTTCGTCCTCGCTGATGCCGTCGTAGAGATTTTTGCTGGTGTTGCTCAGTAGCGTATCCACGGAGACGGCCTCGCCGAGACCGCTGCAGGCTTCTTCAATCACTGCCCGCAGGCGCTGCATATCAAGAAAGCGTTGGCTGCCATCAGGATGCTTCACCTGGATTTGCGGGAGGTCGGTCAGGAGTGTGGCGGCGTTCTGTTGGCGACGCTCACGGGCGCGCTCTTCACGATACAGCACGTAGGCCCGGGCTACTTCATGTTCACCGGCCCGCATCAAGGCCAGTTCTACCTGATCCTGAATGTCTTCAATATGAAAGGTGCCGCCACCGGGCTGGCGCCTTTGCAAGGCCTCGATGACTTGTCCGGTCAGGCGAGTGACCAGATCACGCACCCGGGCGCTGGCGGCGCCACTGCCTCCTTCCACGGCCAGAAAGGCTTTGGTCATGGCGATATGGATTTTGCTGGCATCAAACGGGACCACCGCGTTGTTGCGACGGATCACCTTGTAGTGGCTGGCTTCTGATGGATCGTATGCGGGATTGCTGACGACGGTTTGAGCGGCAGGATTGGGCATGTTTGAGACTCCGAATCAGGGCGAAAGGGCCAGGAAAGAGCGGCGTGTAGGTCACGCGACGGGCACCCGGGAAAACAATTGCTTGCCAGACGCCTCATTCACTAAATATAGTCCCACTAAAGCGGTTGTCAACTACATATTGTGGATGAAGGCGTGGATAACTGCGTGACAAGATGTGGATAAGGGAGCCAGTGCAATCATTTTTCAAGGGTTTCGGAATATTTCGGAAGTAAAATTGTATGACGATAAAACTGGACTTGTTCTAAACCGCTTCTTGGGCGCATACTGATGCCATGGACACGCAAGGAAGGATCATTATGAAGGCTTCAACCCTGGATATAGCACGCGCCACTTTATTTGCTCCCGGCGGCATCAGCGAAGGGGAGTTGGAAAAGGTGTTTGGCAGATTGTCGCACCGGGCGCTGGATGATGCGGACCTGTATTTTCAGTACAGCCGCAGCGAAGGTTTCAGCCTGGAAGAAGGTGTGGTCAAAAGTGGCAGTCATGCCATCGAGCAGGGTGTGGGAGTGCGCGCCATCAATGGTGAGCGACAGGGGCTGGCGTATTCCGATGAGATTGCCGTGGATGCCTTGCTGACAGCTGCAGATGCAGCCCGTGCCATTGTCCACCAAGCGGGAGAAAACCGGGGCATGGTCTGGCAGCGGCGCCAGGGATTATCTCTTTATCGACCCACCGACCCATTGGCCTCCATTCCCAATGAAGAAAAAATTGCCTTGCTGGAACGGGTAGAGCGGACGGCGCGGGCCGTTGATCCGCGGATTGTTCAAGTGATGGCCAGTCTCAGTGCCAAGTTCGAGGTGGTACTGGTGGCGCGGCTGGATGGCAGTATGGCGGCAGATGTGCGTCCTTTGGTGCGACTGCAAGTTTCGGTCATTGCCGAGCAGGGGGGGAGACGGGAGCAGGGTAGTGCGGGCGGTGGTGGTCGCTTTGACTATCAAAACTTCCTGGAAGGGCAGATGGCCGAAGATTTTGCCCAGGAAGCAGCCCGGCAGGCACTGGTCAATCTGGAGGCTGAAGCGGCACCGGCCGGCAGCATGGATGTGGTACTGGGTCCGGGTTGGCCGGGAATCCTCCTGCATGAAGCCATCGGACATGGTTTGGAAGGCGATTTCAATCGCAAGGGGACCAGCGCCTTCAGCGGTCGGGTCGGCGAGCGGGTTGCGGCTCCGGGGGTGACGGTGGTGGACGATGGTACCCTGGAAAACCGCCGGGGCAGTCTCAATGTGGACGACGAAGGTACGCCAACCCAGTGCACCACCCTGATCGAAGATGGCATTCTCAAGGGCTATCTGCAGGACACCCTCAACGCCCGCCTGACCGGTACCCGTTCGACGGGGAATGGTCGCCGGGAGTCCTATGCCCACCTGCCCATGCCCCGGATGACCAATACTTACATGCGTGCGGGTAATAGCGATCCCCGGGAAATCATTGCCAGCGTGCGACGTGGCCTGTATGCGGTGAATTTTGGTGGCGGCCAGGTGGATATTACCAACGGCAAATTCGTATTTTCCGCTTCGGAAGCCTATCTGATTGAAAATGGTAAGATAACCAGGCCGGTAAAAGGCGCGACCTTGATTGGTAATGGTCCGGATGTGCTGACCAGGGTTGAAATGATCGGCAACGATCTCCAATTAGATACAGGTGTAGGTACCTGTGGCAAGGATGGTCAGAGTGTACCGGTGGGTGTCGGTCAGCCTACTCTCAAAATACACGATCTGACGGTCGGAGGAACCCAGGGTTGAAAAAAATATTATTGTCAGTGGCCTTACAGAGGGCTAACATCAAAAAACCTGTCCTTCTTGCAATTGGATCAAAATTCTCCCTTGCGGGGGTAACTTATGAATAATGTCTTGAAAAACGTGTTGTTGTGGGTGGCCATAGGGGTCATTCTGATGCTGGTGTTCCAGAACCTCAATACGAGCAGTCCAACGCCGGCTCAGGCTATGAACTTTTCCACCTTTGTGAACAGTATCAAGCAAGGGCAAGTTGCCGATGTGACTATTGATGCCAATCATGTCACGGGAAGCCTCAGTTCGGGACAAAAGTTCAGTGTGTATACGCCGACCAATGATACTCAACTGATACCCCAGTTACTGGCCGCAGGCGTGAAAATCAATGTCAAACCCCCGGCAGGACAATCCATTCTCCTGTCTATCCTGATTTCCTGGTTCCCCATGCTGCTCCTCATTGGCGTCTGGATTTTTTTCATGCGGCAGATGGGCGGTGGTGGTGCGGGTGGTCGTGGCGCCATGACCTTTGGTCGCAGCAAGGCCCGGATGCTCACCGAAGAAAACAACAAGGTGACCTTTGCGGATGTCGCCGGTGTTGAAGAAGCCAAGGAAGAACTGGCGGAAATTGTCGAATTCCTGCGTGATCCCCAGAAGTTTCAGCGCCTCGGCGGACGTATTCCCAAGGGTGTACTGCTGATGGGTTCGCCGGGTGCGGGTAAAACCTTGTTGGCGCGGGCCATTGCCGGCGAAGCCCGGGTGCCTTTCTTCTCCATTTCCGGTTCCGATTTTGTGGAAATGTTCGTGGGTGTCGGTGCCTCCCGGGTTCGGGACATGTTCGAGCAGGCGAAAAAACATGCCCCCTGCATCATTTTCATCGACGAGATTGATGCGGTGGGACGTCAGCGTGGGGCTGGCCTGGGCGGTGGCAATGATGAACGTGAGCAGACCCTCAATCAGTTGCTGGTAGAAATGGATGGTTTTGAAGGTACGGAAGGCGTTATTGTGGTGGCAGCTACCAACCGTCCCGATGTGCTGGATCCGGCCTTGTTGCGCCCCGGTCGTTTTGACCGGCAGGTCACTGTTCCTTTGCCTGACATTCGTGGTCGTGAGCAGATTCTGCAGGTGCACATGCGCAAGGTGCCCATCACTCCCGACGTGGATCCCAAAGTCATTGCCCGGGGTACTCCAGGTTTCTCTGGCGCAGACCTGGCCAACCTGGTCAATGAAGCGGCCTTGATGGCGGCCCGCAAAGGCAAGCGTCTGGTGGACATGTCCGACTTTGAAAATGCCAAGGACAAGGTCATGATGGGCGCTGAGCGTAAGTCGGTAGTCATGAGCGACAAGCAGCGCGAAACGACGGCCTACCATGAATCTGGTCATACGGTGGTGGCCAAGTTGCTGCCCGGCACCGATCCGGTGCACAAGGTGACCATCATCCCGCGAGGTCGGGCCTTGGGGGTAACCATGCAGTTACCAACGGAAGATCGCTTCAACTATGAGCGGCAGGAAATCCTCAATAACATTTCCATCCTGATGGGTGGGCGTATTGCCGAAGAAGTCTTCCTGAATCAGATGACGACCGGTGCAGGCAATGACATCGAACGCGCCACCGACCTGGCCCGGAAAATGGTGACCCAGTGGGGTATGTCCAGCATCGGTCCCATGGTGATTGGCGAAAAGGAAGAAGAGGTTTTCATTGGGCGGGAAATGACCAAGCACAGTAATATTTCCGAACAAACGGCCATGACGGTGGACGGGGAAATCCGCAACATCATTCGTGAACGTTATGATATTGCCCGCAAGCTTATCGAGGAAAATCGCGATAAAGTGGAGGCCATGGCCCGGGCTTTGTTGAAATATGAGACCCTGGATGCCAACCAGGTAAGCGACATCATGGCCGGGCGTGATCCCCGTCCGCCAGTGGAAGGCGCAGGTAGCTATCCCAGCATGCCTTCTGACGGCAACGTGGCGAGTTCGGACAAAACCGGCGGCCAGTCTCTGCCTGGCCTGAATCCTGGAGAGCATCCCGTTTGACCGTAACACTGGACTGCAATGGGCGCCCGCTGTATTTGGGGCGCCCTTGTGTTATGGGGATTTTGAATGTCACCCCTGACTCTTTTTCCGATGGTGGAGCTTTTATCCGTCGGGATCAGGCCGTCATGCGGGCCCACCAGATCTGGGAGGGAGGTGGAGACATCATTGATATCGGCGCTGAATCGACCCGTCCTGGCACCACCGCGGTGTCTGAAAGCGAAGAAATGGAGCGACTTCTTCCTGTCGTTGAAGCGGTTCTGGAAGCGGTACCCTTGCCGGTTTCCATTGACACCTACAAGGCGAGGGTCATGCGCGCGGCCTGGTCTTTGGGCGCTGGCTTGATGAATGATGTGACGGCACTACGGGGTGATCCGGATTCTCTGGCGATGCTCGCGGAATTGCGGATTCCAGCCTGCCTGATGCACATGCGTGGCACCCCGAGCAATATGCAGGCTCATACACACTATACCGACCTGCTTGGCGAGGTGCAGGACTTTTTCAGGGAAAGAATATCGGCTTGTGAAGCAGCCGGTATTCAGCGGGAGCAGTTGCTGCTGGATCCTGGATTGGGTTTTGCCAAGGATCTGCAGGGTAACTGTCTGCTATTACAGAGACTGGAAGATTTGCAGTCCTTGGGATTGCCGATTCTGGTCGGCGCTTCACGGAAAAGCATGATTGGCACGCTGTCAGGGGTCACGGTAGCCGCCCAGCGGCTGGGGGGGAGCATTGCCGCCGCGCTTTGGGCGGTAGCCCGTGGGGCGCAGATACTGCGGGTCCACGATGTGGCGGAAACCGTTCAGGCCATCAGGGTCTGGACAGGAATACAGGAACAGGGCACCGCGGCGCTCTTGAGGACAACACCATGAGTAGAAAGTGGTTTGGTACAGATGGGGTCAGAGGCCGGGTTGGAGATTCGGTCATTCATCCGGAATGGGTATTGAAGCTGGGTTGGGCGGCCGGTCATGTCCTGACTGCCGGGGTTAGCGGACGTCCCCGGGTGGTGATTGGCAAGGATACGCGGCTGTCCGGTTATTTGCTGGAATCCGCACTGGAGTCCGGCCTCGCCAGCGCCGGGGTGGACGTGTTATTGGTCGGACCTCTGCCAACACCGGCCATTGCCTACCTGACCCGTACACTGCGGGCAGATGCCGGCATTGTCATCAGTGCTTCCCATAATCCCTATCAGGATAACGGCATCAAGTTTTTTTCCGGAGATGGCTACAAGTTACCCGATGCCCAGGAGGAGGCCATCGAAGCCTGGATGGATCGGCCCATGCTGGTTTCTGATTCCGAGCAGCTGGGCAAGGCGCGCCGGGTAGACGATGCAGCCGGCCGATATGTGGAATTTTGCAAGACCACCTTCCCGGCCAATCTGGATTTGCGGGGCCTGCACCTGGTTGTGGATTGTGCCCACGGCGCCAATTACAAGGTGGGTCCCATGGTGTTCCGGGAATTGGGCGCAGAGCTGACACTTTTGGGTGCCGAACCCGATGGCATCAACATCAATGCCGGAGTCGGGTCGACCTGCCCGGGAATCCTCCAGGAGACGGTCCGCAGCACCCAGGCAGATCTGGGCATCGCTTTTGATGGAGATGGCGACCGCTTGATTCTGGTGGATGGGCAGGGCGCGGTATTGGATGGTGATGAACTCATCTGGCTGTTGGCCCGCGACATGAAGCAACAGGGTGACTTGTCTGGTGTGGTCGGTACGGTCATGAGCAACCTCGCCCTGGAACAGAGCCTTGCGGATCTGGGGGTGCCCTTTGTGCGCAGTGCCGTAGGCGACCGCTATGTGCTGGAAGCCATGCAGCAGCATGGTTTTACCTTGGGTGGGGAATCTTCGGGACATATTATTACGCCCGCCAATACGACGGGGGATGCCATTCTCGCCGCCTTGCGGGTATTGGCCATTATGCGCAGACAGCACAAAAGTCTGGCAGATCTGCGGGAAGGCTATCAGCCTTATCCCCAGGTGTTGATCGGGGTCCGATTGGCAGATGCGCGACGTTTGCTGGACAATCCAGTAGCCCGACGTGGGATTGAGGCGGCGGAACATGATCTGGGCGGCCAAGGCCGCCTCTTGGTCCGGCCATCGGGGACAGAACCCCTGCTGCGCATCATGGTGGAGGCGAAATCGGCGGAACTGGCAGGCCGAGTTGCCCAAACGCTGGCGGCAGAACTGGAAGTCCTGGCAGCAGGATTATCCAGCTAGAAAATGGATGCCATCAAAATTGACCACTGCCCAGCGAGTCTTTACACTCGGTCGTACATTAGATGATTATGTACCTCTGGCTGAAAAAGGAAGATTCGATTTGCGCCCCACCATGGTTGCCGGAAACTGGAAGATGAATGGCCTCAGTGCCGATGCCGTCCATCTTACGCAAGCCATTCTCAGCGCCGGGCTGGAACAGATGCGTCCCGAGGTGGTGCTGTTCCCACCTTTCACCCTGCTTCATGCCGTTTCTCAGGAAGCCAAGGGCACGGCATTGCGTTGGGGCGGGCAAAATCTCTTTTGGGAAGCGAGTGGAGCCTATACCGGTGAAATATCGGGGGCAATGCTCAGGGACATGGGCTGCCGCTATGTTTTGGTGGGCCATTCGGAAAGAAGACAGATTTTTGCGGAAAGTGACGATCTGGTTGCCCGCAAGGTGAAGGCAGCACTGACCTCGGGCTTGATACCGGTGGTGTGCGTGGGAGAGAGTGCCGCAGAGCGGGAACAGGGAACGACGGAACAGGTTCTGCAGCGTCAGGTGGAAGCCATATTGCCCCTCTTGAATCGGGAGTCCAGTCAGCCTAATCTGATTCTTGCTTATGAACCCATTTGGGCCATTGGTACTGGGCTGAGCGCCACCCCGGAGCAGGCTCAAGCTGTTCATGCCTTTATCCGTAACCTGATCGCCGGATATTCCAGCCAATTGGCCAAGCGTATCATTTTGTTGTATGGAGGCAGCGTCAAGGGAAACAATGCAGCAGCCCTCTTTAATCAGACAGATATTGACGGTGCTCTGGTTGGTGGAGCATCCCTGGTGGCCGGAGAGTTTATTCAGATTTGTCGTGCTGCCGAGTCGGCAGGGCGAGGAGGATAATTGATGTACACCGTGTTGTTGGTGTTTCAGGTCATTATTTGTGTCGTTCTGGTGGGTCTGGTCCTGATTCAGAAGGGGCAGGGTGCGGACATGGGGGCTGCCTTTGGCGGAGGGGGCTCACAAACCATATTTGGTGCCCAGGGCGCAGGCAACTTTCTGAGCCATACGACTGCAGTAGTGGGGGCGATTTTCTTTCTGAACAGCCTGGGTCTGGCTTATCTTTCCGATCATGCCGCGTCCAGCATGGTTTCCGGGATTGCCTTGCCGAGCAAGGCCCCCGTGACCAGCACCCTGCCGGTGAAACCCGTCAGCTCTGCCTCCAGCACCCAGCCTGCGGCAGCGGCAGCTACGTCGGCTGCCCCAGCCTTGGCAAGCTCTGCTGGGAAGACCGTGCCGGCAACACCGGTTTCTGCTGCAAAATCACCTGAGAAGCCTTGACGTAACCGGCGGGTCATGAGACAGTTTTAAAACTTCGGCCGAAGTGGTGAAATTGGTAGACACACCGTCTTGAGGGGGCGGCGGCGCAAGCTGTACCGGTTCGAATCCGGTCTTCGGCACCAAATTGCAGCCTATAGGGCTGTTTTTTTGTCTCTGGAATATACCAGGACATTGATTTATAAATAAGAAAATTAATTTATAACGGATTTTGGAGTGGCCATTTCAGTTTTAGATCCAGGTCCATATTTTGGGTGGAGGAGTGTTGGGGATGTTGAACCACTATTTACCCGTGCTCATCTTTATTGTGGTGGCACTGGTGGTCGGTGTGGTCCCATTGCTGATGGGGGCCTCGCTCGGACCGCATAAACCGGATAGCGAAAAGCTCTCGCCCTATGAATGCGGCTTTGAGGCTTTTGAAGATGCGCGCGTCAAATTCGATGTGCGTTATTATCTGGTGGCCATCCTCTTCATTCTCTTTGATCTGGAAATTGCCTTTCTGTTCCCTTGGGCGGTGGTTTTTGACCAGATAGGCATGATGGGCTTTCTGGCCATGATGATTTTTCTCGCCATTCTGGTGGTGGGTTTCATCTATGAATGGAAAAAGGGAGCCTTGGAATGGGAATAGAAGGCATCCTCGAAAAAGGTTTTGTGACCACCAGCATAGATACGGTGGTCAACTGGAGTCGTACCGGTTCCTTGTGGCCCATGACTTTTGGACTGGCCTGCTGTGCCGTGGAAATGATGCATGCCGGGGCCGCGCGTTATGATCTGGACCGTTTTGGCATTGTCTTCCGCCCCAGCCCCCGCCAGTCGGACGTCATGATTGTGGCCGGAACCCTGGTCAACAAGATGGCACCGGCCTTGCGCAAGGTCTATGACCAGATGCCGGAACCGCGCTGGGTGGTTTCCATGGGTTCCTGCGCCAATGGTGGAGGTTATTATCACTACTCGTACAGTGTTGTGCGGGGTTGTGATCGCATCGTGCCGGTAGATATTTATGTTCCCGGTTGCCCGCCAACGGCTGAGGCCCTGCTCTACGGCCTGATCCAGTTGCAGAAAAAAATCCGTCGTACCAATACCATAGCCAGGTGAGCCATGACTGACGCACTCGAAAATCTGCGCCAGACACTGAGCGCAAAACTGGGAGATAGCCTGCGCGAGGCTCGTCTGAAGCATGCTGAGCTGACCGTGGAACTGGCCCCGGAAACACTGCACGAGACTTGTCTCTGGCTGCGCGATGATCCTGCCTGCCGTTTTGACATGCTCATTGATGTCTGTGGGGTCGATTACTCCGAATATGGCGACGGTAGTTGGGAAGGAGCTCGCTTTGCCGTGGTGTATCACCTGCTTTCCCTGCCCCATCGGCAGCGCATCCGGCTGCGTGTATTTGCGGATACGGAATGGCCGATGCTGTCTTCCGTGGTGGATATCTGGGCGGCGGCCAACTGGTTTGAAAGGGAGGCCTTCGATCTTTACGGGATTTTGTTCGATGGTCATCCCGACCTGCGGCGGATTCTGACGGATTATGGCTTTGTGGGTCACCCCTTCCGCAAGGATTTTCCGTTGGTGGGCACCGTGGAAATGCGTTACGACGCCGATCAGGGCCGGGTCATCTACGAACCTACCCGCACCGAAGAAAGGGTCGTGGTGCCGCGCATCATCCGCAGTGCAGAGGAGGGGCGCTACCATGCCAGAAATCAATAACTTCACCATGAACTTCGGGCCGCAGCACCCCTCGGCCCATGGGGTACTGCGCCTGGTGCTGGAGTTGGACGGCGAAGTCATCGAGCGCGCCGATCCCCATATTGGTCTGCTCCATCGTGCTACCGAAAAACTGGCGGAAAACAAAACCTATTTGCAGAATTTGCCGTACATGGACCGCCTCGACTACGTATCCATGATGTGTAACGAGCATGCCTACTGTCTGGCGGTGGAAAAACTGCTGGGTCTGGAAGTGCCGAGGCGTGCCCAGTATATCCGTACCCTTTTTGATGAAATCACCCGGGTGCTCAACCACCTGCTCTGGTTGGGCGCTTATGCCCTGGACGTGGGTGCCATGAGTGTTTTTCTGTACTGCTTTCGTGAGCGGGAAGACCTCATGGACGTTTACGAGGCGGTGTCCGGGGCGCGGATGCACGCCGCCTATTATCGTCCTGGAGGGGTTTATCGCGACCTTCCGGCACGGATGCCCCAGTATGTGGCCTCGCCTTATCGGGATGCCAAGCGTCTGGAATCCCTCAATGCCAATCGTCAGGGCTCGCTGCTCGATTTCATCGAGGATTTCACGCGGCGTTTCCCCGGTTATGTGGATGAATACGAAACCCTGTTGACCGACAATCGAATCTGGAAACAAAGAACCGTGGGCATCGGCGTAGTTGATTCGGAAAGAGCCGTGCAGCTGGGGTTTACCGGCCCCATGTTGCGGGCCTCGGGGGTTGCCTGGGATTTGCGGCGGACCCAGCCTTATGCGGCCTATGCGGACCTGGACTTTGATGTTCCCGTGGGCAGTACGGGTGATTGTTATGACCGATATCTGGTGCGGGTCGCCGAAATGCGGCAAAGCAACCGGATTATTGCCCAGTGCGTGGATTGGCTGCGAAAAAATCCGGGTCCGGTGATCAGCGATGACTACAAGGTGGCTGCGCCGCCCCGTGAAGAAATGAAGATCAGCATGGAAGCCCTGATTCATCATTTCAAACTGTTTTCTGAAGGCATGTCTGTGCCTGCCGGCGAAGTCTATACCGCCGTCGAAGCGCCCAAAGGCGAATTTGGCATCTACATGATTTCTGACGGGGCCAACAAACCCTATCGGATGAAAATTCGCGCTCCGGGTTTTTCCCACCTCGCGGCCATGGATGAAATGGCCAGGGGCCACATGATTGCAGATGTGGTGGCGATACTGTCCACCATGGATATTGTTTTCGGCGAGATTGACAGGTAAATCATGTTATCGGAAAAATCCCTGGAAGCCATTGCCTTGGAGCGCAGCAAGTACCCGCCCGAAGAATCCCGCTCGGCGCTGCTGGCCGCATTGCGGATTGCCCAGGAAGAGCAGGGCTATCTGCGTGATGAGCTCATTACCTATGTGGCCAAGCTGCTGGACTTGCCGCCCATTCAGGCCTATGAGGTGGCAACTTTCTATAGCATGTATGACCTCAAGCCCGTGGGCCGCCACAAGTTCTGTGTGTGTGGCAGTGTGTCCTGCTTTCTCAATGGTTCCGACCAGATCATTCGTCATCTCAGTGAAAGACTGGGTATTGGTCTGGGAGAAACGACGGCTGACGGTTTGTTTACCCTCCAGGAAGTGGAATGTCTGGGTGCCTGCAAGGATGCACCCATGATGCAATTGGGTGATCGTTACTACGAAAATCTCACGCCGGAAAGTCTGGATGCCCTGATTGCCGAATTGCGGGGAGGATCTGCAGATGTACGTTAATGGCGTGACTCTGAAGAATCGTGGTGTGCCGGATTCCCATCGGCTGGCCGTATATGCCGGAACCGGTGGCTATGAAGCCTTGCGCAAGGTGCTCCAGGAGCCCATGGCCCCCGAACAGATCATTGCCGAGATGAAAAAATCCGCCCTGCGCGGACGGGGTGGTGCCGGTTTCCCCACCGGGCTGAAATGGAGTTTCATGCCCAAGGGGGTCAGTGGTACCAAATACCTGCTCTGTAATGCCGACGAAGGCGAGCCCGGGACCTGCAAGGATCGGGACATCATGCGCTATGAACCACATCGTCTGATCGAAGGCATGATTATCGGTGCCTACGCCATGGGCGCTACGGCCGGTTATATTTTCATCCGTGGGGAGTTCATCGAGCCCATCCATATCGTGGAAGGCGCTCTGGCCGAAGCCTATGCTGCCGGATATCTGGGCAAGCATATCCTTGGTACGGATTTTTCCTTTGACCTTCATGTGTATCGCGGTGCCGGCGCCTATATTTGCGGTGAAGAAACGGCGCTGATGGAAGCCCTGGAGGGCAAGAAGGGCCAGCCTCGCTTCAAGCCGCCCTTTCCGGCCAGTTATGGGCTCTATGGCCGTCCCACCACCATCAATAATGTCGAAACCTTTGCCTCGGTGCCGGACATCATCACCAAAGGTGGGGAGTGGTTTCTGAACCTGGGTAAGCCCAATAACGGCGGGACCAAGATTTTTTCGGTCACCGGACTGGTACAAAAGCCCGGAAATTATGAAGTGCCCATGGGACTGCCTTTCCGGGAGTTGCTGGAGATGGCCGGTGGGCTGCGTCCGGGCCGGCAGTTGAAAGCCGTCATCCCCGGTGGAACCAGTACAGCGATGGTGGCCGGAGAGGTGATGATGGACGTGACCATGGATTATGACTCCCTTTCCAAGGCGGGTTCCGCTTTGGGCGCAGGCTCGGTCATCGTCATGGATGACAGTGTCTGCATGGTGCGTACCGTAGAACGCATTGCCCGCTTTTACATGCATGAATCCTGCGGTCAGTGTACACCCTGTCGGGAAGGCATGGGCTGGTTGTGGCGGGTGATGCACCGCCTGGAAAACGGCCAGGGCCGGGAAGATGACCTGCAATTATTGCTGGATGTGGGATCGCGCATTGAAGGGCGCACCATCTGCGCCTTGGCGGATGGCGGTGTCGCACCCGTGGTGAGTTCCATCAAACTGTTTCGCGAGGAATATGAATACCACATTGCACACAAGCGCTGCATGATCCGTATGGGGGACCACTGATGCCGCATATTGAAATAGACGGACAGGCCATCGAGGTGGCAGCAGGCACCACCATCATGGAGGCGGCAGCGTCTCTGGGAATCTATATTCCCTTTTTCTGCTATCACCCCAAGCTCTCGGTCGCCGCCAATTGCCGCATGTGTCTGGTGGATGTGGAAAAAGCTCCCAAACCCTTGCCTGCTTGCGCCACCCCGGTGGCCGACGGGATGAAAATCGCCACGGCCTCGCGCAAGGCCAAAATGGCCCAGCAGGGTGTTCTGGAGTTTTTGCTGATCAATCACCCTCTCGACTGCCCCATTTGTGATCAGGGTGGCGAGTGTCCCCTGCAAGACATCACCATGGGTTTTGCCAATCCCCATAGTCATTATCAGGAAGAAAAACGGGTGGTCGAAGACAAGGACATCGGTCCCCTGATTACTACCGAAATGACGCGCTGTATCCAATGCACCCGTTGTGTGCGCTTTGGCCAGGAGATTGGTGGTATCAAGGAGCTGGGCGCCACCGGGCGCGGCGAACACATGACCATTGGGACCTATGTGGCCAAGGCTGTGCAATCCGAGCTTTCCGGTAACATGATTGACTTGTGCCCGGTAGGGGCACTCACCAGTAAACCGTTCCGCTACAAGGCGCGTTCCTGGGAATTGAAGCATACTCCGGGAATTTGTCCCCATTGTTCCACCGGGTGCAACACCGACGTTCAAAGTCTGGGCAAGGAAGTCCTGCGGGTATTGCCGCGCAGTAATGAATTCATCAACGAACAGTGGATTTGCGACAAGGGGCGCTATGCCTATACCGGATTGAATGCCCGCGATCGGGTGACAAAGCCTTTGCTGCGCAACTCTGATGGCGAGTGGATGGAAGTTTCCTGGGTGGAAGCCTTGGAAGCGGCCCTGGCCGGACTGGAAAAGATGCTGGCCCGTCACGGGGCGGACAAACTGGCGGGACTGATTTCAGGGCAGTCCAGCAATGAAGAGCTTTTCCTCTTTCAGGCTCTGCTGCGGGGGTTGGGCAGTCCCCATCTGGACCATCGTCTGCGCCAGCAGGATTTCCGGGCGGATCCGGCCATGCCGCTGTATCCCGCCCTGAACATGACGCTGGAAGAATTGGAAAGAGAGCCGTTGATTCTGCTCTGTCACGGTTTCACCCGACATCAGCAGCCATTGACCAACCATCGTTTGCGCAAGGCGGTGTTGAATGGCGGAAAAGTGGTGAGCATCGACAGCATTCAGCAGGATTTCAACTTTCCGGTCACGCAACTGGTGGCCGAGGCGGGTGAAGAACGCGGCTTGTATCAGCAACTGGCGGGACATTTGGCCCATCTCCATGAAGCGCCTCAGAGCGATGCTCTGGCGATTCTGGCCCAGGATCTGGCTGCAGCGGATAACCCACTGATTCTGATTGGCAGTGCCTTGTTGCATCACCCCCAGGCCGCCGATTTGCTGGCCCAGGTGGAAAGTATTGCCGAGTTGGCCGGTGGCCGCATTGGCTGGTTGGCCGAGGAGGCCAATAGCGCTGGTGCCTGGCTGAGCGGTTGTGTGCCCCAACGTGGCGCCGGAGGTCATCTCCTGGCCGCGGCAGGATTGCCCGCGGATGCGTATTGGGACGCCGATATGCAGGGCTTTATCCTGTTCGGAGTAGAACCCGGTGTGGATAGTATGCGTGGCGCAGAGGCCGTTCAACGCCTGGCAAAAGCCGAGTTTGTACTGAGCATCAGCCATTTTGCCCATGAGGCTCGGCAGTATGCCGACGTGATTCTGCCCATGGCTGCTTTTGCCGAAGGTTCGGGTTCTTATGTGAATAATGAAGGGCGTCTGCAGTCTTTCCGTGCGGCGGTGAAGCTGCCCGATGAAGCACGACCTGGCTGGAAAATTCTGCGGGTATTGGGAGATAGTCTGAAACTGCCCGATTTTCAGTACAACGAGCTCAGCGAAGTCAGCGCCGCCTGGCTACATGCGGTGGGCGACTATGGCATGGACATTCCACCTTTCCAGGCCTTCCCGCCCCTCAATGCCGCACAAGTCCACTCCACAGGTCCATTATTGCGCCTGGGTGATTGGCCTATCTATCAGGGAGATCCTTTGGTACGTCGCGCAGCACCCCTGGCCTATCCTCCCCGTGCCAAAATGCATCCGCAACAGGCCAGTCAGTCGGGCATCCAGGGGGAAGTGGTGGAAATCAGTACGGCATCGGGGAAGGTGATCCTGGCTCTGGAGCTGGATGCCCATATTCCCATGGGCTGTATCTGGATTCCCATGGGCTATCCCGAAACGGCTGTACTGGGTGCGGCTTATGCTCCCTGCTCAGTGGCCATGGCGGCACTGCCTGAGCGGCTGACGGAAAGCCTGAGAGTCTCATGATGCAGGACTTTTATCATTCCGGCTGGTGGGCAGTGCTCTGGTCTATCATCAAAATCGTCATTGTGGTCGTTCCCTTGCTGCTGGGTGTTGCCTATCTGACCCTGGCGGAGCGCAAGGTCATAGGATACATGCAGGTACGCCTGGGGCCGAATCGCGTCGGCTTCCGGGGCTCATTGCAGCCCATTGCCGATGCCCTGAAGTTGATGTTCAAGGAAGTCATTGTTCCCACCAATGCCAATCGCTTTCTGTTTCTGGCAGCGCCGGTGCTGGCCTTTGTTCCGGCTTTATTGGTATGGGCAGCGGTGCCCTTTGGTCCGGATGTGGCCATTTCCAATATGAATGCCGGATTACTGTATGTGCTGGCCATTGCCGGGTTGGGGGTGTACGGCATTATTGTGGCGGGCTGGGCTTCCAATTCCAAATATGCCTTTTTGGGCGCCATGCGCGCGGCCGCACAATTGGTCGCCTATGAAATTGCCATGGGCTTTGCCCTGGTCGGGGTATTGATGCTGGCCCAGACCCTGAATCTCAGCAAAATTGTCGAAGCACAGGCAGGCGGGGGCTTCTGGTCCTGGTACTGGTTGCCGCTTTTTCCATTTTTCCTGGTGTATTTCATTTCCGGTGTGGCGGAAACCAACCGTGCGCCTTTTGACGTGGCGGAAGGCGAATCGGAAATTGTCGCCGGTTTTCATGTGGAATATTCAGGCATGGCTTTCGCCTTGTTTTTCCTGGCGGAATACGCCAACATGATTTTTGTTTCCCTGTTGACTACGGTGCTGTTTCTGGGCGGCTGGTATGCCCCCATCAACACGCCGATATTGACCTGGATACCAGGCCTGGTCTGGTTGCTGCTTAAAACCGCCTTTCTGCTCTATGTGTTTTTGTGGATACGGGCAACCTTCCCCCGTTACCGCTATGACCAGATCATGCGCCTGGGCTGGAAAGTGTTCATTCCGGTGACCATTGCCTGGATCGTGGTGGTGGGTATTGCCCTGGAAACACCCATGCGTGCCCTTCTGCGCTGAGGAGAACAAGATGCACATTCGTCCGAAGCAGTGGTTCAAGACTTTTTTCCTGACCGAAATGCTGCGCGGTATGCAGTTGACTGGCCGATATTTTTTTGCACCCAAAATCACTGTGCAGTATCCCGAAGAACAGACGCCCCAGTCCCCTCGCTTTCGCGGTTTGCATGCCCTGCGCCGTTATGAAAATGGTGAGGAACGCTGTATTGCCTGCAAATTATGTGAAGCCGTCTGTCCGGCCATGGCCATCACTATCGAGAGTGAACAGCGCAGTGACGGCACGCGGCGCACTACCCGCTATGATATTGACCTCAGCAAATGTATTTTTTGCGGCCTTTGCGAGGAGTCCTGTCCGGTGGATTCCATTGTCGAAAGTCGGGTGCTGTCCTATCACGGCGAAATGCGGGGCGACCTGATTTATACCAAGGAAATGCTCCTGGCTAACGGCGATCGTCTGGAAGCGGAGTTGGCAGCGGATCGCGAAGCAGACCGCGCGTATCGTTGACAGGATAACCAGAACATGTTGATAACCACCATCCTTTTTTACTTTTTTTCAGCCATCTTGCTGGGCTCGGCAACTGCCGTGATTACCGTAAGAAACCCGGTGTATGCCTCGCTGTTTCTGGTCCTGGCTTTTTTTAACGCCGCCGCCCTGTTCATTTTGCTGGGTGCGGAGTTTCTGGGCTTGGTATTGATTCTGGTGTATGTGGGTGCGGTCATGGTGCTTTTCCTTTTTGTGGTGATGATGCTGGATATCAATCTGGCCCGCCTCAAGGAAGGTTTCCTGAGTTATCTGCCTTTGGGTCTGGCCATTGCCATTCTCGGCGTGCTGGAACTGGCGGTGGTGTTCTGGACATCCCCGCTGGGGCATGTTCCTGCGCCGGCACCCATTCCTGCCAATGCCGACAATACCCGTGCCCTGGGTGAACTCCTTTATACCCACTATTTATATCCTTTCGAGATTGCCGCGGTGATTTTGCTGGTAGCCATCATTGCCGCCATTGCCCTGACCTTACGGCGTCGCCAGGACACCAAAACCCAGAATATCGACGCGCAAATGGCGGTGCGCGCCAAGGATCGCCTCCGTTTGGTCAATTTGCGGGAGCCTGAACAATGATGGGGGGACAACCAACCCTGGCCGCCTATCTGATTCTCGGCGCCATCCTGTTTTCCATCGGGGTGGTGGGTATTTTCCTGAACCGCAAGAACGTGATTATTTTGTTGATGGCCATAGAGTTGTTGTTGCTGGCCGTGAATATCAATCTGGTCGCCTTTTCCCGGTATCTGGGTAATCTCGAAGGACAGGTGTTTGTATTTTTCATCCTGACCGTAGCGGCTGCCGAGGCGGCCATTGGTCTGGCCATTCTGGTGGTTTACTTCCGCAACCGCCGCAGTATCAACGTTGAAGATATTGATGAGTTGAGAGGCTGATATGTGGGTTTTTGACTGGTTGCATGTCTTTCCGCCTCTCGTGATGTATCTGATCATTCCCTTGGCACCCTTGGCTGGTTCACTGGTGGCGGGTTTCGCTGGCTGGAAATTGCAGGAACAAGCCCACTGGGCGCCATTGGCAGGAGTGGCCATTGCTTTTTATCTGGCCATGGCGGTGCTTTTCCAGACAGTCCATGGCGTGGATTTTTACGGCAATGTGTACACTTGGGCGGTCATGGGGCATCTCCAGGTGCCCATCGGTTTTGATGTGGACAGTCTGACGGCCCTGATGCTGGTGGTGGTAACTTTTGTCTCTCTCTGTGTGCATCTTTACACCATCGGCTATATGCACGGTGACCCCGGATACGCCCGCTTTTTCAGTTATATTTCCCTCTTCACGTTCAGCATGATCATGCTGGTCATGAGCAACAATTTCCTGCAGCTGTTTTTCGGCTGGGAAGCGGTGGGCCTGGTCTCCTATCTGCTCATCGGGTTCTGGTTTCAGCGCGAAAGCGCCAACGTGGCTGCGCTCAAGGCCTTCATTGTCAATCGGGTGGGCGATTTTGGTTTTCTGATTGGCATCGCGGCGGTGTACCATTATTGTGGCAGTCTCGATTACCGCACCGTATTTGCCATGGTTCCCCACCTGGTCGGCCAGACGGTGGAAATCATTCCCGGGCATCCCTGGAATGTCTTGACCTGGATTGCCCTGCTGCTCTTCATTGGTGCCATGGGCAAATCCGCACAGGTGCCCCTCCATGTCTGGTTGCCGGAATCCATGGAGGGTCCGACCCCCATTTCGGCCCTGATTCACGCGGCGACCATGGTGACCGCCGGCATTTTCATGGTGGCCCGGATGTCGCCCATTTATGAACAGTCGGCCACGGCTTTAACCGTCATACTGCTGATTGGCTCCATCACCGCCCTGTTCATGGGGCTGATCGGCCTGGTGCAGAATGACATAAAGCGCATCATTGCCTATTCGACCCTGTCGCAACTGGGTTACATGACTGCCGCCCTGGGCGCTTCCGCCTTTTCGGCGGCTATTTTTCACTTGATGACCCATGCCTTTTTCAAGGCCTTGCTCTTCCTCGCGGCGGGTTCGGTGATCCACGCCATGGCCAACGAGCAGGACATCCGCAAAATGGGCGGTTTGCGCAAGGCCATGCCCATCACCTACATCACTTTTCTGATTGGGGGCCTCGCCCTGTCAGGTATTCCGCCATTTGCCGGCTTTTTCAGCAAGGACCTGATCATTGAAGCCGTGGGCCTGTCTACCTTGCCCGGAGCAGGCTGGGCCGAATTCATGCTGGTGGTCGGGGCCTTTGTCACTGCCCTGTATACGTTCCGGATGTTTTTCATGGTATTCCATGGCAAACCCCGCATGGATCCCTACACCCGTGATCATCTGCACGAGTCTCCCTGGGTGATCACGGTGCCGCTGATTGCCCTGGCCATTCCGGCGGTCTATGCCGGTTGGGCATACATCGGTCCCGTGGGTCTGGGACATTTCCTCGATTCCTCCCTGGTCATTGCTCCCCAGTTCAATACCATCGGCGAAATCGCGGCCCATTGGCAGGGGGCCGGGGTGTTTCTCGTCCGCGGTCTGGAAGCCTGGCCGTTCTGGTTGGCCATCGCCGGCATTGTTTGTGCCGCCTACTTTTATCTCTGGCGAAGCGGTTTGCCCGAAGCCCTCAGTCGGATACTCAGCCCGGCAATCTGGTTACTGCAGAGCAAATATGGGTTTGATGCTTTCAATGATACGGTGCTGATGCGGGGGGTTATCCAGTTTGGACGGCTGTTCTGGCATGTCGGCGACGAAAGGCTCATTGATGGCCTGATGGTGAATGGTACCGCCTTTGGCATTGGCAAACTGGCTCTGTCCTGGCGGAGAGTGCAAACGGGGTACATTTATCATTACGCTTTCGTCATGATTATCGGGTTGATTTTGCTCATGACATATTTTGTGGTCTGGAAGGGGTAAGGCAGGATGAATGCTCAGCTCCTCAGCTATTCTATCTGGGTGCCCATCGTCGGGGGCTTGCTGGTCCTCGCCGTCGGTGACCGCCGTGCGACACTGGCGCGCTGGCTGGCCCTGTTGGTGTCCTTGCTTGCCTTTGCCATCACCATCCCGCTCTTTACCGGCTTTGATACCCACACGGCGGCCATGCAGTTCAGCGAGAGAGTTGCCTGGATACCCTCCTTGAATATCTACTACCACTTGGGTGTGGATGGTATTTCCCTATGGTTTGTGTTGCTCACCAGTTTTCTGACCGTGCTGGTGGTGATCAGCTCCTGGCGCAATGTCCAGACCCGGGTGGCCCAGTTCATGGCCGCCTTCCTGATCATGGAAGGCATGATGATCGGTGTGTTCTGCGCCCTCGACGCCATTCTCTTTTATGTGTTCTGGGAAGCCATGTTGATTCCGATGTTTCTGATCATCGGGGTCTGGGGTGGGCCCCGTCGGGTGTATGCCACCATCAAGTTTTTTCTGTATACCTTTCTGGGCTCGGTGTTGATGCTGGTGGCGCTGCTTTACCTGTATTTTCACAGTGGCGACAGTTTTGATCTCCTGGTCTATCAGCACACCCCCCTGGGGATGACCGCCCAGATCCTCATTTTCATCGCTTTTTTTGTCGCCTTTGCGGTAAAAATTCCCATGTGGCCGGTACACACCTGGTTACCCGATGCCCATGTCGAGGCGCCAACTGCCGGATCGGTGGTACTGGCGGCCATCATGCTGAAAATGGGCGCTTATGGTTTTTTGCGTCTGAGCCTGCCCATTGTTCCCGATGCCAGTCACAAACTGGCTTGGCTGATGATCCTGCTGTCCCTGATTGCCATCATTTATGTGGCACTGGTGGCCATCGTCCAGGAAGACATGAAAAAACTGGTGGCCTATTCCTCCATTGCCCACATGGGATTCGTGACCCTGGGATTTTTTGTATTTGATAGCGTGGCCATAGAAGGCAGCATCATTCAGATGCTTTCCCATGGCTTTATCAGTGCCGCCATGTTTCTGTGTATTGGCGTGCTCTATGACCGGATGCATACCCGCAACATCAAGGCCTATGGTGGGGTGGCCAACGTCATGCCGATTTTTGCCTCACTCATGATGCTCTTTGCCATGGCTAATGTCGGTCTGCCAGGCACCTCCGGCTTTGTGGGTGAATTCATGGTGGTACTCGGGACCTATCAGGTCCATCCCTGGGCTGCCATCCTCGCGGCAACGGGGCTGATCACTGGGGCTAGCTATACCCTGTGGTTATTCAAGCGGGCTATTTTCGGCGGCATCGTTCATCCGGAAGTGGCCACCCTGAAAGATCTGGATCTGCGGGAAATGCTGGTGTTGGGCACCCTGGCAGCTTTCACCCTGCTGCTGGGCGTGTGGCCGGCACCTTTCCTTGGTATCGTACATAGTTCGGTACAGCATCTGGTGGCCCAGGTCGCTGTTTCGAAGATTCCGGCGTAGAAGGACTCTGCCTATGAATACTTTTCTGCTGCATTGGACTTTCGCCATACCGGAAATCTGGGTATTGATCATGGCCTGTGTCGTATTGCTGGCTGATTTGTATCTGGGCGAGCGCCTGCGGGATGTTGCCCCGGTGTTGACGGTGCTGACACTGCTGGGCGCAGCGGTCCTGACCTTTTTTGAAATAGGGCAAAGCGGTACGGCCTTTGCCGGACAACTGATTCTGGATCCCTTTACCAATGTGGCCGAACTGTTCAGTTATCTGGCGGTGCTGATGGTCGTCCTGTATTCCCGGCGCTACCTGATGGACCGCCGCATCTATCGGGGCGAAATCTATGTGTTGCTGCTCTTCGCTCTGCTCGGGGTCATGGTGATGGTATCAGGAGGCAGTCTGCTGACCATTTATCTGGGACTGGAATTGCTGGCGCTGAGTCAATATGCCCTGGTGGCTTTCCATCGCGACAGCCTGAGTGCGACCGAAGCGGGACTGAAATATTTCGTTCTCGGGGCACTGGCTTCGGGTCTGCTCCTCTATGGTATGTCGCTGCTCTATGGCCTGACCGGAACCCTGGATGTTCGGCATATTGCCGCAGCCCTGGTCAATGTCACCAGCAGCAATCTCATTCTGGTGTTTGCCTTGGTATTTATTGTGGCGGGAATTGCTTTCAAACTGGGGGCGGCTCCTTTCCACATGTGGCTGCCGGACGTCTATCAGGGGGCGCCCACCCTGGTGACCACCTTTCTGGCTTCGGCACCCAAAATCGGGGCCTTCGCCCTGATCGTCCGGCTGCTGATAGACGGCGGTTACGGCATGCTGGAATCCTGGCAGCAGATATTCATCGCCCTGACCCTGGTATCCCTGGTCGTGGGTAACCTCATTGCCATCGCCCAGCAGAATCTCAAAAGAATGCTGGCCTATTCAACGGTGGGCCATGTGGGCTTTCTGTCCCTGGGTATCGTCGCTGGAACGGCAGCAGGTTTTGCCAGTGCCTTTTTCTATATCATTGTCTATGTGCTGATGTCCCTGGCGGGTTTCGGGATGATTCTGCTCCTGACCCGGGCGGGCTTTGAAGCCGAGCGTATTAACGATTTCAAGGGGCTGGCCCAGCGCAAGCCCTGGTATGCCTTTTTGATGCTGATCATCATGTTCTCCATGGCCGGCGTGCCGCCCACGGTGGGTTTTTATGCCAAGCTTGCCGTATTCCAGGCCGTCATTGCGGCGGGTTATGTCTGGCTGGCGGTGATTGGCGTGTTGTTGGCGGTGATCGGTGCCTTCTATTATTTGCGGGTGGTGAAAGTCATGTATTTTGACGCCCCCGATCTAGAAAGTCCGCCGATCGTGCGGGATGACCTGGCAAGTGCTACCCTGAGTATTAACAGTCTGGCCTTGCTGGTTCTGGGGATTGCGCCTGGACCCTTGATGGCCTTCTGTTTTTACGCCATGCAGGGAGTGATTTGATGGACATGCAACAGTGGGCACTGGCCTATATTCTACTGGCTTTTGTGGCGGCGAATTTGCCCTGGCTCAGCCAACGCCTGTTTTTTGTGCGTAAGATGGCGGAGGGTAAGGCCTTGCAGTGGTATCTGCTGGAATGGCTGGTGATGTACTTCATTGTCGGACTGATCGGTATGGGTATTGAGCAAAGTCTGGATGGCAGCCTGCACGATCAGGGTTGGGAATTCTATGTGGTCGCTCTGTGCATGTTCGCCGTTTTTGCCATTCCGGGTTTTATCTGGCGCTTCAATGTGCTGCCCATGCTGCGGAGATCTTGACCGGGACTCCCGTAATCGGTACATTTGCGGGCTGCAGGCGCGTAGCTCAGGGGGAGAGCGCTACCTTGACACGGTAGAGGTCGGCGGTTCGAAACCGCCCGTGCCTACCAAATCCCGCACCAGAGGGAAGAATCTCTCTGGTGCTTTTTCTTTGGAGAGGGCATATGCCAGACATTCAGTTGCCAGATGGTAGTCATCGTCAGTTTCCCGAGCCCATTACCGGCCTGGAACTGGCGCGAACTATCGGCAGCGGCTTGGCCAAGGCAGCAGTGGCCATGCGCGTCGATGGTGCGCTCAAGGATCTCTCCACCATCCTGGATCAGGACGTGGCAGTCGCCATTATCACCAAGGACAGTCCCGAAGGCCTGGAAGTCATTCGCCATTCCACCGCCCACCTGATGGCCCAGGCGGTGCAGTCCTTGTTTCCGGGTGTGCAGATCACCATCGGCCCGGTCATCGAAAACGGGTTTTATTACGATTTTGCTGCTGAGCGCAGCTTTACCCAGGAAGATCTCGCCGCCATCGAGAAACGGATGCGAGAGTTGGTGAAGCAGAATCTTGCCGTGCAGCGTGAACTAGTATCCCGGGATGCGGCTATTACGCTCTTTGAAAAGATGGGCGAAGACTACAAGGTGCAGATTATCCGGGATATTCCCGCCACGGAAACACTGAGTCTGTACCGTCAGGGTGATTTTGTGGATCTCTGTCGGGGACCTCATGTGCCCTTTACTGGCAGCCTCGGCGCTTTCAAGCTGCAGCGGGTGGCCGGTGCTTACTGGCGGGGAGATTCCCGCAATCCCATGCTGCAACGCATTTATGGTACGGCCTGGGGTAGTCAGAAAGATCTGGACGCGTATTTGCAGCAGCTGGCCGAGGCCGAAAAGCGCGATCATCGGCGGATTGGCACGGAACTGGATTTGTTTTCCATTCAGGAAGATGCAGGCGGTGGGTTGGTCTTCTGGCATCCCATGGGGGCGCGGATTCGCCGGGCCATCGAGGATTTCTGGCGCAGTGCGCATGTGGAGGGCGGGTATGAATTGCTCTTCACCCCCCATATTGCCCATGAGCAGCTCTGGCATACCTCCGGGCACAAGGATTTTTACGCGGAATCCATGTTTGATCCCATGCAGGACGAAGGTCAGCCCTATCAACTCAAGCCCATGAATTGTCCGTTTCACATCCTGATCTACAAGGACAAGCTGCGCTCCTATCGAGATCTTCCCCTGCGCTGGGCTGAGCTGGGTACGGTCTATCGGCATGAAATGTCCGGCGCTCTCCATGGCTTGATGCGGGTGCGTGGCTTCACCCAGGATGATGCCCATGTATTCTGCCGTCCCGATCAGATCGAGGCGGAAATTGGCGAAGTGCTGACGCTGGTACAGAAAATTCTCGGCACCTTTGGTTTTGATCGCTATGAAATCAATCTGTCGACCCGGCCGGACCACTCGGTGGGCAGTGACGCCATCTGGGAGACGGCCACCCACGCCCTGCGCGTGGCCCTGGAACGTGCCGGTCTGGAATATCAGATGGATGAAGGCGGTGGCGCTTTTTATGGTCCCAAGATCGATCTGAAAATTCAGGATGCCATTGGCCGCAAGTGGCAATGCAGTACCATTCAGCTGGATTTCAATCTGCCCGAACGCTTTGGCATGGAATATGTCGCTGAAGATGGTACGCGCCAGGTGCCCATCATGATCCATCGTGCCATATTGGGCTCCGTGGAGCGTTTTTTCGGCATACTCATTGAACATTACGAAGGCAAATTCCCCTTGTGGCTGGCACCCGTGCAGGTAGCCGTGCTGCCCATCAGCGAACATTTTGTCGCCTACGCCGAATCGGTCAGTGCAGCATTGGCGAAACTCGGTCTGCGTGTCGAAACGGACTTGAGAAACGAGAAGATAGGTTATAAGATACGCGCCCACACCCTGCGCCGGGTGCCCTATATGCTGGTCGTCGGAGAACGCGAGCAGGAAGCGGGAACCGTGGCGCTCAGGGATCGGAACGGTCAGGACTTGGGTTCCCATAGCGTTGCTGCGCTGGGTGCCGCTCTGCAGAAAATGGTTCAGGAGCGGCAAAATACCCTGGAGTGGCAAGGTTAGCGAGGAGGATAAGGCGATCGCGACGGAGAAAGAAGTCAATATCAATCGGGAAATCACCGCAGCACGGGTCCGGTTGATAGGGGTAGAGGGTGAGCAAATGGGTGTGGTTTCCTTCATGGAAGCCCTGGCAGCCGCAGAAGAAGCGGACCTGGATCTGGTCGAGATCGCCCCCCAGGCAGAGCCACCCGTTTGCAGGATCATGGATTACGGCAAGTTTCGTTTTCAGGAAAGCAAGCGGCAGCATGAAGCGAAACGTCGGCAGAAGCAGACTCAGGTCAAGGAAATCAAGTTCCGTCCCCGCACGGATGATGCCGATTACCAGATCAAGCTCCGTAATATCATGCGTTTTATTGAGGATGGCGACCGGGCAAAAATCACCCTGCGCTTTCGTGGCCGTGAGATGTCCCATCCGGAGCTGGGCATGGAATTGCTCAATCGGGTGGAAAAGGATTTAGCAGAAGTCGGGGTGGTTGAACAACGGCCACGCATGGAAGGACGGCAAATGGTGATGATTGTCGCCCCACGGAAAAAATAGGAGAACATCGTGCCAAAAATGAAGAGCAATCGCGGAGCGGCCAAGCGTTTCAAGCGCACCGGTTCCGGCAAGTTTAAGCATCGTCAGGCTTTTTTGAACCATATCCTGACCAAGAAAACCACCAAGCGGAAGCGTCATCTGCGTCATACCTTGGTGACCTCGGGAAGCGATCAGGCCGTCCTGCGGCGCATGCTTCCCTACGCTTGATGACAGAGGAATCGTACCATGCCTAGAGTAAAACGTGGCGTAACCGCCCACGCCCGCCATAAAAAGGTCCTGGCCCGCGCCAAGGGTTTCCGTGGCCAACGCAAGAGCAATTTCCGCATCGCCCATCAGGCGGTGATGAAAGCGCTGACCTATGAATATCGCGATCGGCGCACCAAGAAGCGGGATTTCCGCAGTTTGTGGATTGTCCGTATCAATGCGGCCGCCCGTTCCGAAGGCTTGAGCTACAGCCGCTTCATGAACGGCTTGCTGCGTGCCGGCATTCAGTTGGATCGCAAGGTCCTGGCGGATATTGCCGTGCGGGACAAGGCCGCTTTTGCCCGCCTGGTTGAGGTGGCTAAGGGCCAACTGGCCGCCTGATCGTGACGGAGGCTATGGATATGTCCCTGTCTTCCATGGCTTCCGTAGCAGAGGCTGCGCGAGATATCGCGGCTGCTGCAGATCTGGCTGCCCTGGAACAAATCCGCCTCCATTGGCTGGGTAAAAAAGGGATTCTGACCCAGGCCATGCAGCAATTGGGTCAGCTCTCTCCGGAAGCGCGCCGCGAAGCCGGGCAGTTGCTCAATGTGCGCAAGATGGAGGTGCAAAACCTCCTGCAATCCCGGCGCACGGCCCTGGAAAACGCCCGCATCCAGGAGCGCATGGCCCGTGAACGGGTGGATGTGACCCTGCCCGGCAGGCGAGTGGCCTTGGGTGGCAGTCATCCCGTGCGCCAAACGATTGAATGGATAGAGCAGTACTTTTACGGGATGGGCTTTGAGGCCAGTGATGGCCCCGAAATAGAAGACGATTACCACAATTTTGAAGCACTGAATATTCCCGAAGATCATCCCGCTCGGGCCATGCACGATACATTCTACTTCGATGGTAATCGCCTGTTGCGCACCCAAACTTCTACGGTGCAAATCCGTTTTCTGGAAGCCCATCAGCCGCCGCTGCGGATGATTGCCACCGGGCGGGTCTACCGCCGGGACTCGGATATCACCCACACCCCCATGTTTCATCAGGTGGAAGGTTTGCTGCTGGATGAAGAAGCCAGTTTTGCCGATTTACGCGGCCTGCTGGAGGATTTCCTGCAGAGTTTCTTCGCCAGGCCGGATTTGCCGGTGCGCTTTCGTCCTTCCTACTTTCCCTTTACGGAACCTTCCGCAGAAGTGGATGTGGGTTGTGTCATCTGCGGTGGATCGGGTTGCCGGGTTTGCAAGCAAACCGGTTGGCTGGAAGTGCTGGGTTGCGGCATGGTGCATCCGGCAGTGCTGGCCCGTGCGGGGGTGGATGGCGAAGTATTCGGGGGCTTTGCTTTTGGCATGGGCATAGAAAGACTGACCATGCTGCGTTATGGCGTCAATGATCTGCGTCTCTTTTTCGAGAACGATCTGCGCTTCCTCAAGCAGTTTTCCTGAGAGCAGCAGCTTATGCGCGTGAGTATTCAATGGCTTCATGAATTATTGGAGATTCCCTGGGATACGGATGAAATTGCCCGCCGCCTGACCATGGGCGGCATTGAAGTAGAGGCCATTGAGCCTGCCGCTGTCCCTTTTCATGGGGTGGTGGTCGGATCCGTGAAAACCGTCATGCCCCATCCGGGAGCCGACAAGTTGCGCATTGCCCAGGTTGATGCGGGTGATGGCGCACTGCACACCATAGTTTGTGGCGCCGCCAATCTTGCGGAAGGGCAGAAAGTGCCTTTGGCGCTGCCTGGAGCAGCATTGCCAGGCGGCAAGACAATCCGTATTTCCGAGCTGCGCGGGGTGCATTCCGAGGGCATGCTCTGCGCAGCAAATGAGCTGGGCCTGGACGATGGTAGCAGCGGTCTGCTGATTCTGGATGCCGATGCTCCGGTAGGTAAGGATCTGCGGGAATACCTACAGTTAGAGGATGACATCCTGACCCTGGGCATTACGCCGAATCGGGGAGATGCCTTGTCCATGCTGGGGGTCGCCCGGGATCTGTATGCATTGGGCGCCGAACAACTGCAGGATCCCGCCGTTTTGGGGGCGGCCGCCGGTGAGTGGACACAACTGGATGCCACGGAGAAGGCGCAGGAGGGCGACTATGCGGTGGCGGTGGATGCGGCCGCCCGCGCCGCCTGCCCCAGTTATACGGCACAGTGGATAGATGGGGTTCCGGAGCGCTTGCCGGACCACCTGCGCGAGCGCTTACGGCGCATGGGGCAGCGCTGTATCCACCCGGTGGTGGATCTGCTCAACCTGTGGATGTTCGAGACGGGTCAGCCTCTGCACGCCTTTGATGCGGAGATGGTCCAGGGCGGGCTCTGTGTACGCTGGGCTCAAGCCGGAGAAGTGCTGGATGCGCTGGATGGTCGGGATCTGACCCTGGAACCGGACATGCTGGTCATAGCCGATGCCCAGGGACCGGTGGCTCTGGCTGGTATTATGGGTGGGCGGCGGACCAGTGTGACCGCCGCAACCCGCTCCATCATTCTCGAAGCCGCCTTTTTCCAGCCCAAGGCGATTCAGGGCCGGGCCCGACGCCTGTCTTTGCAAACCGATGCCGCCATGCGCTATGAACGTGGCGTAGATTATCAGCTCGCGCCCCGAGTAGCCCGAGCGGTGCTGGCGCAGATGGCTACACTCGCCCCGGTACAGTTGCGCAGTGCCCGCGCCTTTACCTTGCAGGGCAGTTTGCCGGTTCCCGCAGAAATTACCTTGCGCCAGCAGCGCCTGCAGCGGGTCATGGGGATGTCCTATGCAGAGACAGCAGTGGAGCGGGTGTTGACCCGGCTTGGGCTGCAGATCCATACCGTGCCCGGGGGCTGGCAGGCCAAAGTGCCGAGCCATCGTTTCGATCTGCGCATGGAGGCGGATCTCATCGAGGAGGTGGGCCGCATTTATGGCTATGAGCAGTTGCCGGTCCATCGTCCCCGGGGCATTTTGCAGGCTGCGTCCAGCACACCCACAGTATCGCGAATGATGCGGCATATCCTCCAGGTCCGGGATTATCATGAGGTCATTACTTACAGTTTCATCAGCCAGGAAGCCCAGAAGGACTTTGTGCCGGAAGCCGACGCTCCAGCATTGCTGAATCCCCTGTCTGCAGACCTGGCGGTCATGCGTGCCAGTCTCTGGCCGGGCTTGCTGCAGACACTGCAATTCAACGCGAAGCGGCAGCAGGAGCGTATTCGCCTTTTTGAGATGGGGCGGATATTTTCAGCCGAGCGGCAGAGCATGATCCTGGCGGGATGCATTGCCGGAACCGCCGACCGCGAGAACTGGACCCAGGCGGAGCGGGACGTGGATTTTTTTGATCTGAAAGGCGATGTGGCGGCCATTCTGGCATTATGGCCGCAAACGTCTTTTGAATTTCGGGCGTTGACCAGTGAGGCCAGCTTGCATCCTGGACAGGCGGCAGAAATTCTTGTTGCCGGACGCCGAATCGGTATGCTGGGAGCCTTGCACCCTGTCCTGGCGGATCGTCATGATCTGGACAAAACCGTGTTTTTCTTCTATTTGGACATGGAGATGCTGGAAGGTTTGGATAATGGGCGGCATTTTGTGCCACTCTCGCCCTATCCAGCCCTGAGAAGAGATATGGCACTGGTAATTCCCGATACGATCGAGGCTGGTGCAGTTCTAGCCGCCATGCGTCAGGAAGCCAGCGCCATCGTGCAGGAAATATGGATTTTTGATCGCTATCAGGGGGAACCTCTGCTGGCAGGGACCTACAGTCTGGCTTTTGCTTTCCTTTTGCAGGACCGGGAGCGGACCCTGACTGAGGCGGATGTACAACGGGAATTGGAGCGGATGCTCACCGCCGTGCAGCAAATCGGCTCCATAGAACTTCGCGCATAGGGAGAAAAAAGTGGCTGTCACGAAAGCTGAAATTGTGGATATGTTGTTTGAAACCATGGGCCTGAACAAACGGGAAGCCAAGGGTATTGTGGAAGCTCTGTTTGATCATATCCGCGAAACCCTGGCCCAGGGCGAAGAGGTGAAGCTCTCGGGTTTTGGCAATTTCACCTTGCGTGATAAAAATCCGCGACCGGGACGTAATCCTAAAACGGGCGTTGAAATCACCATCACCGCCCGGCGAGTGGTGACTTTCCATCCGAGCCAGAAGCTCAAAGCCTATGTCAATGGTAGCGAACCAGACATCGCCTAAAGGGAAAGCAGGCAAAGATCTCGTCGCACTGCCGGAAATTCCTGAAAAGCAGTATTTCTCCATCAGTGAGGCATCTCTGCTTTGTGGGGTGAAAGCCCATGTTCTGCGCTACTGGGAACAGGAATTTCCGCAACTCAATCCCCTGAAAAGAAAAGGGAATCGGCGTTATTATCAGCGTCATGACTTGCTTCTGGCGCGACAGATTCGCAGCCTGCTTTATGGGGAAGGTTACACCATCCACGGGGCTCGGGAACGACTGCAGAGTTTGCGCAGTGAGACAGGCCAAGGCCATGCAGTCTCATCGGCGCAACTGGAGCTGGAAATGGAGGATAATGCCTCTGCTGGCCGTTTGACAGCAGGCAAGCGCCTCATCTACCTGCGAACGGAGTTAGCGGCGCTGATCAAAATATGTGCAGGAAAACATTGACCCGCTGCCCATGAAGCATTAGAGTAGCGGCTCTTAACGGGGCGTAGCGCAGCCTGGTAGCGCACCTGAATGGGGTTCAGGTGGTCGGAGGTTCAAATCCTCTCGCCCCGACCAAATAAATCAAGTGGTTATGAGACTTTTTCGGCATGATGTTTTTTCCCTTGTGACGTAAATGTACCAAGGCCGGAAAGGATGGTTTCCATATTTTGGGCTTCAGTGGCGAGAGGCTCCGGCGCAAGGTGCGCATACTTCAGTACCATCTCCATGCTTTCCCATCCCCCCCATTTCCTGAAGTTTGAACAAGGGCATTCCCGCCTGGATATGCCAGCTTGCCCAGGTGTGTCGCAAATCATGCCACCGAAAATTTTCAATACCCGCCCGCTGGAGGGCCTTCCACCAGGCCTTCCCGGATACTTGGGTGACGGGGTGGCCCTTGTAGATAAATACGTACTGACGGTCTTCTCCAAGCCGCCGTCGCAATACGGCTATGGCCGATGGTGTCAGGTTTACGCCGATGGCTTTCCGCGATTTGGCCTGTGAGTCCAGAAAGACACTAGGCGATAAGCCAAAAATGGCAAGGAAGCCAAGAATGCATGCCGGACATTGCAGTATTAGAACTTTGTTGTCGGGGATGAGCGACAGGGCTGTGATTATCTGAAATAACGTATTTTCAAGCATTAGTAAAATGATTTGATTAACCTTTTAAATATTAGAAAAAGATGTGATCTGATAGGATTATCAGAAAGTTGTACAGATCAAGCGACAACATGAATTTTTTAATATTAACAATCATGACCCTATAAATGGCATAATAATTGCTAAATACACCAATATGATGCGTTATTTTGCGAGCAATGAAAAGTTCAAGCTGTCATATGGAATCCTGAGCTTAGGTGCGATATTTGTATTTATCGTGCCGACCCTAGCCTCAGCGAGCCCTTTTTCTTTTACTGTCGTCCAAAGACTTGCCCAGAGACTCTCGCGAAAACCATGGCATCCCCGCGTCAACGCTGCTGGTAAGCGTTTGCGCAGGCTCACCCCACAGCAATATGGCCGGATTCTGGATACACAACCACTCTGGAAAAAGCAAAATTTACCGTTTGAGGTTTTGTTCTATCCATTAGGTCATACGTTCGTTCATCCTGTGCAAATCCACATCATCCGCCATGGGCGGTCCACTTCTTTACCCTATAACTCGCAGATATTCGCGACGCATGGCGTGATAAGCAAGTCCCAACTCGCCCGCAAAGGCGGGTACGCCGGATTTTCTTTGCTCTATCCACTAGATACGCCACCCTATCACAATGAATTTTTGTCATTTCTCGGTGCCAGCTATTTCCGGGCCGTGGGGCGGGGAGCCGTGTATGGCACTTCTGCGAGAGGGCTGGGGATTGATACAGCATTACCCTCAGGTGAAATTTTTCCTTATTTCCAAGCGTTTTGGTTACGACAACCGCAACCAGGGGCACGGCAAATGGTCATTTATGCATTGCTGAACAGTCCCGTAATCACTGGTGCCTATCGATTTACGGTGATACCGGGGGAGAGTACGCGCATACGTGTCCATGCCGTGTTGTATCCACGAAAAAAAATCAAACAGCTTGAAATTGCACCGCTGTCCAGCATGTACTGGCATGGACGAGGGCGGGGGATAAGGGCTGGGGACTGGCATCCTCAGCAGCATGATTCCAGCGATCTCATCATGGCCGCCCCTAATGGACAATGGATCACGCGGCCATTAAATAACCCCCTACACATCCAGGTCACTCGCTATATACTCAACAACCCCATAGGGTTTGGTCTATTTCAGCAGGATCGTCGATTTTCCAACTATGAGGGTTTGACTACACAATATCAAAAAAGGCCCAGCGTATGGATTCACCCCCTCAATCATTGGGGAAGAGGACAGGTGGAACTGGTTGAACTGCCGACCAATAACCGTAATCTGGACAATATCGTGACATTTTGGGTTCCTGACAAACCCATTACCCCAAGAGAATCCCTGCAGATACGATACCAAATCCGGTTTTTTAGAAATGCAAAAACTCTTCCACCTGGTGGGCATCCCGTTGCGACGTTTATAGGGCGCGATCCTCGAAAGCAGGACGTTCGCACCTTGGTCGTGGACTTTGCCGGGGACGGATTGGGAAAGCTTCCCGCCAATACGCCCGTTCAAGCCCACTTTACGGTAGGAGCGGGAGTGCGCATCCTCCATTCGTCTGTTCGGTTCAACCCCTTAGAACATCAATGGCAGGTGAGCGCGCAAATACAGCCAGCCACACAGCACCCCAGCAACGTGAGCCTGTTCCTGGAGTCGCAGGGGAAAGTCCTGAGTGACACTTGGTGTTATTTATGGACCGCACAAAAGGAGGCATCATAATGTATAGAAGTTCGGATAATTATCCCTTGGTGAATCTGGTTCCCGCTCATTATCGGACTCCTAACAATAGATCTGCTGCACGCTCATTGGCCCAAAAGTACATTAAAAAATTAGGCTTATCCGGTGAACAGCAATGCTGGGTGGAAAAAAGTGTTATCATCTGGCTCCAGAAACAAAGGCATCAACCCTTCGCACAGGATTCAAACTGGTTTGCCCAGTTGCAAGAAGCGATTGGTGCAATGGCGGAGGATGGTGATGAGCTTAACGCACGCCTTGCCATTACCTTGCAGAACGCTAGTCGAGAAAATGATCCATCGCGGTGGTTCAGAAACCAACAACTCCCCCCTATCCGGCGTTCCTGCATGGCCTCAAAGCGGTTTGTCCGGACGCTGCGAGAATATATCCGTGAAGAATGGATGCCGGTATGGACATTGAGGAATCCTCATCAGCCGGTAACACGCAATATATGGATCAATCGAATTTTTGATGGGCAATACAACGTCTTTCAAGATATGAAAATCATTCGCCGGTACTCCATCATATGGTCGTCTTCACAGATGGATTTCATACCTGGAAGAATACACCCCTATAAATCCATTAAGCTCATTGGAATTGAATTGATGAGTCCGACTCACGTATATCCACGCAATATTACAGGCCAGATCTGCTAGAAAGGAATGGGATGTACACATGAATTTATGAAGGGTCGATAAAATATTCATGCGAACGATTTCTATACTGAAAAATATCTGGTACATTTATCAACACTGCTAACTGAAGGATAAAATGAAGGATGCCATCTATAAATGATAACGAAAAAAACTTTTATCCAGCGAGAAGCATATGGATTATTTGGGTACTTATGAGCAGTTTTATGGTAACATCAATGGCGGATGGTCATGTCTTGATCCATTCTTTACAGGCATGCCAGTATCTGAGGGACCATGCGATAAAAAATCACACGTTGCAGGATTCGGCCCGAACAGCCGCATCCTGGTCCGGGCTAAATGTTCACTTGTATATCGAAAAGTCGAGTAACCTCAAACACGTCGCCCATATACCTGGTGCGCCATACATTACAGCCATTGCGGGCAAAAAAGCAGAGTGTGTGGCTGCTACACCCACTTGGTTCAGCCAGTTAACACCGGCGGAACAATCCTGGTTATGGATGGTTGGTATTGACAGTTTGGAGCATCCTCGCATCTACCATCTCATGCTCCATGCGGCGGAACATCCTCCACAGGGTTTATTCGCTGGGTTGGAGAAATGGTATGGGCGCCGGATTGCTGAGCGCAGTATTCTGAAAGCAGAAAAACAGGCCAGCAGATGGTTACCACCCCAAAAAAGAGACGCAGCCCAAACAGCTCTGGTGAGACTGGCTGAGATTAAAAGTTTTTCACAAAATAAGTGGTTACCGAGTATTAAAGAGCAAATATCCGCCGTGAACTAAGAAAGAAAGGTTTAGATAACAGAAGGAATCAGAATGGCAAGCAAAGATATGCAGAGTGAAGTAAACAGCATTTCAGGTAAAGGAAATATTGTTTTTAAAATATTACACTGGGTAATCGCGGCGTTGATTGTTTTGCAGGGACTGCTTGGTGCGGCAATGCTACATATCGCCTGGCTGCACAGATATTTTGCCGCTGGGATCCTGATCCATGAAGAAACGGGTTTACTTATTTTATTCCTTGCCTCATGCATGTTAATTTTCCGGGTCTTCACGGTCGCCAATCAGGTTCAGAGACCCGCAAAATACATCAACAATGGGCTAGAGTAGTGGTCCATCTCACGTTTTATGGCCTTATTTTTTTAGAATGTGCTCTCGGCATCTGGATGATAGGACTTCTTGGTAAGGATTTGACTATTGGCATATGGCATTTCCCGCTTTCCATAACTCCTGATCTCCAGTTGGTGTATTCCAATGTGTTACAATGGCATGCTGCGGTGGCTCTCAGTTTGGCTGTTTTGATCGGTATTCATAGTTTGGCCGCGCTCTATCATTATTATGCTCTCCATGATCAACTGTTGAATAATATGAATATTTTTCGTAGGAGTCATTCGGTGGGAAATACCTGATGTCTCTGGTTTCCTACTTTTTAAACTATTTACACAGTCAAGCGATGACATTCTCAGGTGTCTTGGATCATTATGGATTAGCCGTAGTGATCATTGCTTTGTTTTTAGAAAGCGCTGGTCTCATATTTCTTCCAGGTGAAACCTTATTGATATGCGGCGGTTTTTTGGCCGGTCAAGGTACTTTCAACCCCCTAATCCTTTTTGGATTAGGGGGTTTTGCCACTTGTATGGGGTGGTTTGCTGCATACTATATGGGTTATAAAATCGGCCTACACTGGCTAAAAACGAATGGTAAATGGATTGGTATTACTGCTGTACGCCTTCAGAAAACTCACCAGTTATTGAACAAATATGGTTCAATAGTGGTTTTGTTTGGTCGCTTTATCGTGCCATTAAGACAGCTTCAAGGTCATATTTCAGGTTCGGCCGAAACTACGTTTCATGACTTTTATCTATAGAATATTTTAGGGGGTATTTTATGGGTGGCATTCTGGGGTGGCGGTGGATATTTTATCGGTCTTATATAGGACATTATTATTTATAAAATTCATAGGATAGACTACAGATAATGAAGAAAATGAATGATGGCAACAGGACAGGTCACCTTAGGCTCATTGTATTTTTTGCGATATGGTTAATAATGTCATTGTTCAACACGGCGTTTGGCATGGACATAATGACATTAAAACAGATATTGATCTTTGCAAAAAAATCTCCAGAAGTGCAGCAGAAAATTAATGATGTGAGTGCTGCACGGCAAGAGATTCGTATTCTTCATGCGGAAAGCTCACCCATATTGCAAGCAAGAGTCAAAGTGGGCCGCTATACCCATTTTAACTATGACGGCATTCCGAGAGCTTATATTTTGAAGCCGAAGCTCGGACTGAAATATTATTTATTTGGTGGGAACAAGTATTTACGGCATATAACGTCGCAGGCAAAACCCGCATATTATAAAAAACTTTCCAGATATGATGCTGCAGTCAAGCGGATACAATCTAGGCTCAAAAAAATTTATATCAACTATTGGGAAAATTATAAAATAGCAGATGATCTTAAACGATTTCTCAGATTATTTAAAAACAAATCAGGAATTGCTGAAAACGTAAAAAGCATCCTGCAAAGAATACGCTTGTCCATTTATATTGCGCACATGCGCGCTGAAATTCTATTACATAAAATGATTGAAACAACTGGGCAAGAGATCCACCAGTTTGCACCCGTAAAACCTCTGTTTTCTCGTCCCAGTAAGCATAGTATTCCACCCTCCATGCTGAAACTACATCCTGCTATCGAAGGGTTGATAAGTTATTATCACAGCCAAAGGCAATTGGGTTTCTTGCGCTTTTTAGATGTTAAATTAAAACTGTTTGCAAGGCCTTCCTATTATCCTGCGGCAGGCAGGTCTAAAATGGCCGTTATCGGAGGGATTTATCTGAATATACCTCTAGATATTATGGGTGCTGTGCATCACGCTAATCAGCAACTGGATTTGGATAGGGAAAACATATTAATTAAACTTAAAGAAGATGCTCTTGAGCGAAAACAAAATATTAAAATTGCTGATATTAAGATCCCTATTTATCGCCGACGAGTTCGTTTTTGGAAAAAGCGTGCGAATTACTTTATGAAAATATTACAAACAGATTTTACTAGCATGAAAAAATTACATCATAAACGCCTTATTATGCAAAAATTGCCGCATGATATACGTTCATACAGAGAATCGCTGAACAGGTGGGTTCATGCTGATGCGAAATTGTCTCTGATGCTTTACCGAACACTTTCTTAAATCGAATATGGGTTGCGGGGATCCTCGATTTCGAACCGACCTACCGACTGACCCCTAACTGACTGGAACCCCATGAAGCCCCAGCTCAGGAGTTCGCAATCCTTTATCACTAGCGCTGGACCAGCGAATCCAGTTTCGATGTGGTGTGTGCTGGGTTTTCGTTTCTTGCCTTAAAATCTGCTCGCGTCACAATATTATCCTAGTGATTAGTTTGATGCATCATCGCATACAAGAGGCCATCAAGACTCTTTGTGAGAGTCCAGTCGGCCAAGCGACTGGCTGCCTTGGGCGGAACCATGCCGCAGAAGCAGGAAATCCCCCGCCGCCGCGAGTTTGCAGAACAGTGAAAGGTGTTCTTGTGGACACATCCGTGTGGATCGATCACTTCCGGCATTGCAACGATGCGCTGGTTGAACTGCTGGAGCGTGATCTGGTGATGGCGCACCCTTTGGTCTTGGACGAAATCGCCTGTGGAACACCGCCCGATCGGGACAAAGCACGCTCCGATCTCGACCGTTTGCAGCCTGTTCAACAGGCCATAGTGCGGGAGGCGATGGCATTCATTGGCGCGAGCGACTGTTCGGTTTGGGTTGCGGCCTGATAGACATGCTCTCTGGATCGTTCTATTGGCGGTCTGGATTGCGATATTCATCGCCGTGAACGTTATTCCGAACCATGATCTTGATGCTGTCCGGTGCTGCGCTGTTCTTCCCGTATGACGACATCCACATCGATATGCACATGGCACCGGGTGGCGTGAGTTAGACGGCTTTGAGGCCGCAGCACGGGCTATCCGCTGCTCCTGTTTCTGCCAATCAAGGGAGTTTCGTGAGGTTAATTGCCAGTGCTGCTCCATTCCAGGTTCGCGGCGTGGAGAGGCGGCACGGCCCGCAAGACGCGTTTGACCAGTTGGCCGTTGGCATCGAGCACGCTGAGGTGATAAAAGCCGGCCACCGTGGGCGTCCATTCCACACTGCGCAGTGCCGGGTTGGATGGCAGTGGGCGGCCATCCAACAGAAAGTGAAGCGGTCGATCCCCGCCAATGATGCGGATACTGACCGGCTCGCCCACGGTGAGGGTGCCCCCGGGGGCGGGAGAGGCGATTTCCAGCAATGTACCCATGGGCAGGCGCTGCAGCGTCAGGGGACGGGTTTCCGGATGAACACCGATGGGTTGGCCGGGCAGGATGCTGAAAACCTGGGCCAGGATGGGAATGGCGGCGAGGGCGGTATCACCGGGCAGGGCTGCGCCGTTGGGCCGGCCAATCCAGACTGCCGCTGCATAGCGGTGATTGTAGCCGATGGCCCAGTCATCGCGGTTACCAGCGCTGGTGCCGGTTTTCCAGGCGATGCCACTGGGGCCGCCAAAAGGAAAAGGACGATTGAGGATGGCCGTGACTTCCTCTGCTGCGTAGGGGGAAAGCAGGCGGCGCGCCGGGCGATGCTGACCGGCAATCAGGTGCAGCCGCTCAACCACACCACCGTCGGCCAGCCCGGCATAGAGAGCCAACAATCGCCGCATGGAAATGCCCGCGCCTCCAAGGGCCAGAGGCAGTGCCGGATTGGCCCCGTAAGGCAGCAGCAAGGGGGCGCCTGCGGCCCGCAGGTGCGCGGCAAAGCGCAAGGGGCCGTAGGCTTCCATCAGATCCACGGCGGGGACATTGAGGGACCGGCGCAGCGCGGTAGTGGCGGTGACCACCCCCAGGTAGCGGTCGTTGTAGTCATTGGGTTCATAGGCGCCGAAATTGCTGGGAAAATCCGCTACATTGGTACTGGGGCGGAGCAGTCCGGCTTCAAAGCCGAGTCCATATAAAAAGGGTTTGAGGGCGGAGCCCGGAGAGCGGATGGCCCGGGTCATATCAATGAAACCATCGCGTTGCATGTTTCCCCAATCGCCGCTGTAAATCGCGCGAATGCCTCTGCTTTTGAGGCTGACCACCATGATGGCGATGCTCTCCGTCGGGGCCATCTGCGCCAGGGCGTGTTGCGCGATGGTCGCGACGGCGCGGTCCATGGATGCATCGATGCTGGTACGGGTACCGCTGGGTAGCGCCGAGACGGCCTGGGGAGAAAGGAGGGGCATGGGATAGAGGCGATGCGGCAGAGGGGTGGCCAGGGCGCGTTCCAGGGCTGCCTGGGAAATGACCCCTTGCCGCCGGGCCTCCCGCAGAATCTGGTTGCGGGTGGCGAGGGCCGTCCGGGGATGGGTCAACGGATTCAGTTGGTTGGGGTTGCGCACCATCATGACCAGAAAGACCGCCTGGGCTGGACCCAGGGTGCGCGGCGATTGGTGAAACCAGGCATGGGCCGCTGCCTCGATGCCCTGAATGTTGCCACCCTCGGGCGCCAGTGACAGCCACATGCCCAGCACCGCAGACTTGGAATAGTGTTCATACAGCGATACAGCCTGAAGGGCCTCCAGTATTTTGACAGGCAGGGTGCGCGGGGCAGGATGAAGCATGCGGGCCACCTGCATGGTCAGGGTCGATGCACCCGAAACCACATGCCCCGCCATGATCATCTGCCCCACGGCCCGGATGATGGCGAAGGGGTCAATGCCAGGGTCCCAGGCGAAATGGCGGTCTTCGATGGCAATCAGCATCTGGCGCATGACCGGGCTGATCTGTCGGGCCGGGGTGGCGAAGGCCCATTGTTGCTGGCGACTGAGAAACAGGCTCAACACATGACCGTGGCGGTCGTAAATGATACGTCCTTCCTGTCTCAGCGCCTGGGTATCGGGGGGCATGAACCAGGCGCTGACCGCCACCAGGATGATGCAGATCAGCAGCCAGTGTCCCAAGCGTCGCCACCAAGCGTAGCGGCCCCGGGGCCAGAGGCAGAGTCGGCCCCAGTGCAGGACAAGCGACAAGATCCAGACCCGCTTGGGTGCGTTCATACCGCGTTCATGACGCCGGCGGCGTCACACTGACCTTGCGGCCGGATGTCCTTGCCAGGATGGAGGGATGAAACATATCGCTGACGCTGACGCCGGGCAGAAGGTAGTGCCCCGGAGTGACGGCGCGCAGCAGTATCGCCGTCTTGAATGCGGGGATTCCATCACCGTCGAAGGCCCGACTGTTTTTAGGCGCCATTTTGAAGGCGGCTTCGTAGCGGTCATCGGTGGCCGCAGTCGCCTCGGGGGTGCTCAGGTCTTTCAACCAGGGCAGACCATGCGCCTTGCCCGCCGAAGTGTCGCCTGCCAGTTCCCAGCCCGGTGGCAGCCCCATATCGAGCAGCACGCGATGGGGCAGGTTATCGCTGATGGCGCCTTTCAGGACCGCCACGAAGACCGTGTTTTGGGGCAGGGAATCCGGCTGCAAGGGCTGACCGGAGAGTGAATAAAAGGCCCGGCTGACGGTCAATCCGTGGCTTTCGGCAGGGGGTGGGTTGCTGGTGATACCCGTCGTGCTGATGGCCACCGGCAGGGGTTTGTTGCCGAGATTGCGCAGCTTGACTGCCTGGGTCAGGGGCAAAACGACGGGCCCGCTCTGCTGGATGATGCGCTGGCCCCATTGCACATGCACTGGTTGCTCATTATTGCCCAGCACGCCATCGGCGTAGAGCGCCCAGGCCAGTTCCTGGGTGGTCAGGCTGTCCGGCTCCAGCCCCCCGCCGGGCAGGTCCCGTCTCAACTTGAGAAGGGCGTCGGGCAGCAGCCCGGTCTGGGCGACGATGGTCGGTACCGCCCAGGCATCCCGGAGAGGGGAACCGAAGGCTGCATCCCAGTCCTCACGTCCCCACCACCAGTCACCACCGATCGGTCCCTGATTTTTGATGGCCTTGTGCAAGGCCTGCAGAGCCTGATCGCGTTCGCCGATGGTATTCAGGGCCGAACCGAGTTGCGCCAGGGCCAAGGGCATGGAGAGTTGATCCATGTGTCTGGCCAGCATGCGGATGGCCCCGGCCGGGGCTTTCCCAGCCAGGCTCAGATCGTACACAGCATAAATGCGATCAAATACACTGTGCTCTTCCTCTCCTACCTCGTTACTGAGCCAGTGCAGGGCCTGGTCGATGGTGGCCTGGGGCACCGTCGCCCCGGCTTTCTGGGCACGCAGGAGGAACTCGGTCGCAAATGCCGTGAGCCAAGGTTGGGCGTTGCCGTTATTGGACCAGAGTCCAAAGGCTCCGTCATAGCGCTGATCATTGAGCACCTGATTCACGTAGTCCTGGAGTTTGGCCGCTTGTTGCCGGGTAACCAGTGGCGCTTTGAGGACCGTCAGGGGTAACCCTTTGCTGGCGGCATTGAGCAGTGAATGACAATGCCAGCCCTGATACAGCGCCTGCACATAGGCTTTGGGGTTGAATGGCAGGGTGTTGCCCAGGGTCACGGCCGTCTTGCTGGAACCGGGGATGTAGCCCTGCAGATCGGCCTTGAGGATGCGCTGGCTTCCCGCAGCGATGCGGAAAGTGCGATTTCGGGAAACCGGCGGCTGCGTGGAATGCATGTCCATATCCCAATGCCGGACCAGATGGTATCCATCCGGTCCGGTGATACTCAAGGTCAGATGCGCCATGCCCTCTCCCGTCCCGGTCAGGGTGACCGGCAAAAGATGCATGGTCTGCGCTTTCAAGAGGGTGTTGGCCTGGCCGTTGACGCCGACGCGAAGTGGTCCGCTGGCCGTGACCACACTGTGATACGTGCCGGCAGGCAAGTTCAGGTTCTGCAGCATGACGGTGGCGTCGGCCTGGTCGCCGGGTGAGAGAAAGCGTGGCAAGAGCAAATTGGCGATGAGCCGGTTGCGGACGATGATGTTGGTAGCGCCCGCCCCTACCGCATCGCCCTGCCAGGTCACCGCCATCAGATGCAGGCTGCCATTGAATTCCGGGACATCGATGGGCAGTTCCGCGATGCCGGCCCGGTTGGCCTGCACGGGTCCCGCAAACAGCGCCACCACCTTCTGGGGGATGGGGCGTACCGCCGGTCCGAAATTGGCCCCGGCACCGTTTTGCAACAGCGCCTCGTAACCGGTGGGACGGGCCAGCAGTGCGCCGTAGTTGTCGGCGACGCTGATATCCAGGCGCCGTTTGCCAAAAAAGTGATGCAGCGGATTGGGGTTGGGGAACTGGGTGAGGTTGAGAATGCCCTGGTCCACGGCGGCCAGGGTGACATAGGCGCCCGGGCGCGTTTTGACAGGAATTCGGATGTTTTGCCGCGGGCGATATACTTGCCGCACATCAAAGTGGACGGGGATGGCCCGCGAACCGGGCTGAAGACCCAACCAGGTCAGACCAACGGCGCGTTCCGGCGCCGCGGTGGCGCTGGCGGGACGAAATATGTCGACCAGTGCGTAGGCCCCCGCGCCCCAATCCTTCTGAACGGGTATCTGCAGGGTGGTTCCGCCTTGGGGCAGATGGAAGTTTTTCAGGGAAATGATTTTATCATTGGCCAGGACCAGGACCGCCGGGCCGGCGAAGGGGGCGGTGATATGGATGGTCGCCATGCTCCCAGCCGCATATTCTGCGGCACTGCTGCGCACGGAAACCCGTTGTGGCACGCCCGGATTGGCACTGGTCTGCCAACCGGAATAAAAAATCACGGAACTCGCCGCCAGTCCGCCATGGGCTTCCGTCACCCGCAGACGATAGCGACCATAATCCAGCACCGGCAACCGCAGAGCATAAGCCTGGCCGGCGGGCAAGGTGATATTTTTCGTCAACACCGGATGATCGATGTAGCTATATCCCCAACTCGCCACCCCATGATGCATGGAGATATTCCATTGTGAGGATTGCCGAACGAGCTGGATCTGTACGGGCATGGCGCTGGCCTTGCCGTCCGGTGCCAGGGCCACGAGATGAAACTCCGGTGTTTTTCCGGCGGCCACCGTGTCATTTTTAAAGTCGCTGGCAATGCCGATCAGGGGATGGTCGGGAATGATCGGCAAGACGATCGCGCTGCTTACCGGGCGACCGGAGGGCTCATTGATGGACACGGCGACATGGGCTTCCAGGAAGCGGGTACTGTCCGGCAATTTCTGTAAGTTGATGGGAACCTGCGTGTGACCGGTGGCATCGGTTTCGGGTAACGCCGGTTCCTGCACCGGGGCGGTAAATATTTCGTCGTGGAGCCCGAAATGATAGCCCTGCCATTGCGGGTAAGGCGTAGGACCGCTGCTGATGCTGATCCTTGCCGTGCCCGAAAGATGCGCCCCCGGCGCACCATAGAGATAGCGTGCTTCTACGGGCCACTGCAGGGCTTGCCCGGCCGGGATGGGTTTGGCGCTGCCCAGCTTGACCGCCAGCGTGGGGGGTACAAAGGCAGAGACGGTGAAGTTTTCCTGGGCCAGGGCAGGTTCATGGAGGCCGGTGGCGAGACTGACGCTCCAGTTCCCATCCTGAGCCGCCAGTGGCAATTCGACCGGGACGGTAATGGCATCATCGTCGGACGATTTCGGCACCGTATCCAGAAATACCTGTCCACCGGGCCGCCGGACGATGAGATGCAGGGGCAAGCCCAGGGGTTGACCTGCGGCGCTGCGATAAATGGCCGTCACATGAACCGTCTCGCCGGGCCGATAAATGCCCCGGTCCAGCCAGAGGAAAGGGCTGACGGGCTTCAGGGCCGGGCGCCCGGAAATGCCGCGTCCCGACAAATTCAGGGGTGAGTCTCCCAGATTGAACAGAGTAAATTCCTGCCCCGGACCATAAATATGCAGGGCCGCCGGGCTTTGTCCGCCGCTGCCCTGGAGAATGGGCTCGGGGAAAGAGGCAATGCCATCGGCGTTGGTCTGGACGCTCTGCAGGATATCGTTGTCCTGGGCGATGAGTTTTACCGAGACCCCAGGCCAGGGGCGGGCATCGGTATAATGACGGATCTGCACCGTCAATCCGTTCCGCCCCCGCCAGACCGTCGGCGCCAGATTGGTGCGCAACACCAGTTGCACGCTGTTCAAGGCGCCGGTCGGGTTGGGGGTGCCATCTCCCGGGCTGATTTGAATGGCATAGAGCCCCGGTTTTTGCAGGATTTTGGGCAGGGGCAATATGCTGTGCATCAGGCGGTTGGGAGCGAAATGCGGAACATCCGCACTGCCTTGCCATACCGTCAGGCTGTTTTGATTGTTCAGGGTGGATTCGCTGTTGTCCTGGTTCAGCAATGGGTGATTGGCGATAAAAGCCAGCAGGGCGCGTTCCGGCACCCGATTGATTTTCAGCTTGACCCGGGAAATATTGACGCTCGAAAAACCCACGGCGGGAGGCAGGGATGCCGGGATAATGAATCTTCCCGTATCGGTGATGATGCTGGGGGACCGATTGGGCAGGGTCAAGGTAACGGTTTTGGCGTGGACCAGGACAGCCCCCGCAATGGCGGGAAGGCCGGCACGAATATGCATCCGGGTGCTGCTACCGGCAGGCAGACCACTGATGCAGATGCCGCCATTTTCGCGGACCACCGCAACCTGCGAGCGGGTCGGCGAAAAGCTGACCCAGTTGCTGACATGAAAATCCGGCGCTTCCGCAAGCGGGGCCGTAAAGCGGACACAGGTCCGCGTCGGAAACTGGTTGCTATCCGGGGTGATGCTCTGGATTTTGAAACCATCCGTCATCACGGCCTTTTTGAGGTCCATGGCGGCCTGGGCATCATGGGGATAAGCGCGATACATGGCCTCCAGGAGATGAATTTCACCGAGATGATCGTTTTCCGCGGCTAGGGCTTCCTGGAGGAGCCGTAAGGTCGGGAGCAGGAGGCTGAGCTCCGGCTTCTGACTGTAAATATTGCGTTCGTACGCCAGATAGGCGGCATATTTGGCCTCTTTCGCGGAGGCACTGCCCTGTTTCAGGAGTGCTTGGGCGAAAACCCACCAGATTTTGGGGTCTGCAGTATCTCCAAGGGCGATGCGTTGTTGATAGTCGGCGACGGCTGCTGCCCAGTCGCCTTGTGAATAAGCGTGCTCCGCTTTGTTCAGGGCCTGGCTGCGCTGTTGCTGTTTCCAGATTTGATATTGATCTTGCAGGAGCGCCGCCCGGGCCGTATCCCCGGATTGCAGGACACTATGAATTTCCTTTTCCTTGTCCTGACATTTGTCGCGAAAGCTTTGTCCCCGTGGGGAGGACTCCAGGGTGCTGGCGTAGGTTTCCGCATCATGATCCAAGCCGGGCAAGGCCCGAGATAAATGGACGATCGGGACGCTCGTACTGTTTTCGGCATGATTGGCGGGTTCGGCAGGCAGGGTTGAGGTTGAGGCCTCATGATCTTTTTGCGCGCTGAGCCGGTATGATTCCGCAGCAGGAGTTGTAGATTCAGATGAACCATGGGCATTCGCCTTGGCGCTTTGTGTGCTTGCGCTGTGCTGGCTCGTAAAGGCCCATGCCGCAAAGGCGATGAGGACAAGCAGCGCTACTGACGCTATCCAAAGGATCCGGGATCTGATTTTCCGTTGAGCCATATGTTTTCTCTATATAATTCTATAGGATAGCCTAATTGAATTATGCCAAGTCCATACCGGAAACGCAACCAGGTAACGCAACAGGTCTGTGGATCATGATCTTCCTGAATGATAAATCTGCAATTGCGCATGAAGCCGTCAGGAAGTGAAACGTGCCGCTTTCTGAAAGCTGTTATACTCATCCAATTTGCTTATTCCCAGCCATTTTTCTGATGGGGAATGAGATGCCGTTGTCTAACAGGAGAATTTTATGTTTGCCCTGAAAGTATTATTTCATGATGAAAATGCGGCCAAGGAAGCCCTTTCCAGCATCCGCACGGCTTGGATGGAGAAGCACGGGAACCATCCCGATTACTATGCTGCGCTACAGAAATTGTTACAGCAGCCGTTGCGCTGCAGTCCGGCAATATTTGCTGAAAAAGATGTCATTGCCTGTGAGTTTTATGGTTTTGACGAGAAGGAATCAGCAATGGTGGAGGCGGCTTTTCTGGACGTGGGGGCACTGGAAGTCGTTGTCGAATAGCCGGCCCGGACAACGGGAATGTCGGACCACTCGCTCAGATAGCGGGGCGAGCGCTTGTCGGTACGCATGGACCAGGCGCGGGGGGCGCGCAGACCCGCCACCCCGAAACCTGGAGCGGCTTTTCCGTAACGCTTTTGCAGCCGTGACAAGACATCCGTCAAATCTGCCTGTTTTTTGTCCCGGCATTCAGGGGCATCCGTTTCCGGGATAAACAAACTCCGGGTTTCTGGTGCATCCATGTCCTGCAAGTCGCTCAGCAAAATGCCGGATTTGACATAGCGCACACCTGGCCGATAAGCCTCTGCCAGCGCGGCTTTCACGGCAGACCACAGCTCCCGGTAATCATTACTCGGCCGGGCCAAACGGCGAAAGGCGACACCGGAATAATAGCATCCCCGATGGGGCGAGCTGCGAATCTGGATATGAATTCCCTGGGCCATCTGGCCGCGCTGGCGCAACTTTGCCGCACAACGCTGTGTATGTACGGATAAACTTTCTTCCAGATCAGCGAGTTTCTCTGTGGCATGGCCAAATGAACGGCTGCACTGGATATGCCGATGTTTCGGTGGCACTTGTTCCAGCGGCAGGCAGGACACGCCCTGCAGTTCCTTGTGGATGCGGGCCAGGACGACCCCGTAGCGATGCCGGAGGGCGACGGGATTCGCACGCAGCAAATCCATGACCTGATGGATTTGCTGCTGACCCAGTCTCACGCCCAGTTGTCTGCCAATTCCCCAGACGGCATCCACAGGCGTTTTCTGAAGCCACCGCGCTTTTTGGGTGGCAGGTATGCTGTCCCAATCACACACGCCCTCTGTGCCCCGACCTTTTTTGGCCCAGTGATTACAGAGTTTGGCCAGGGTTTTGGAAGGCCCCATGCCGACACAAACCGGCAAGCCCAACTCCTTGCGAATCCGCCGCCGGGTGCTGTGACCCCAGAGCAGCGCTGCGTCACCCTGGACGGGGATGCGCAAAAAGGACTCGTCAATGCTGTAGATTTCCTGTGCCGCACTCAAGGAGCCCAGCAAACGCATCATCCGTGCCGATAATTCACCATACAGTGCATAGTTGGAAGACAGTACGACGACACCCTGTTGTTCCGCCAGTTTCTGCCATTGGAAATACGGCCTGCCCATCCCGATGCCCAGGGCCTTGGCTTCGGCGGATCGGGATACGGCGCATCCATCATTGTTGCTGAGAATGACTACCGGGCGCCCCTCCAGTTGTGGTGCAAACAAGCGCTCGCAAGACACATAGAAATTATTGGCGTCCACCAGGGCAAAGGTCATTTTTACTGGCCCAGACTATGAATGACATGACGCACCACGCCCCAGATCACCAGTTCCTGTTCGGGATCCAGCAAAAGGGGTGGATACGCGCTATTACCCGGTAACAAAGCCGGTTGCCCGGCATGTTTGCCGAGTTTTTTGACGGTGAGTTCGCCATCCACGGCGGCAATGACAATATGCCCTTCCCTGGCATCAATGGCACGATCGACAATCAGCAGATCGCCATCATGAATGCCATAGTCCAGCATGGAATCGCCAGAAACCCGCAGAAAAAAACTGGCATCAGGATGGGGCAGCAAATGTTCATGCAGATCCAGCGAGCGCTCGACATGATCATCGGCCGGAGAAGGAAAACCCGCCGGAATCCGCGATGAATACAAGGGTCTTTTTAAGGGCAAGGGATGGCTGGACGGACGATAAACCATCGGCTTCTGCTCCGCAGCCACGTTGCGGGCGCTACTGGACGCTGTATTCCCCATGATGTTCACTCCACTGTCGGAACGTCAGATGTTCTCCATCATAGCAAAAAGCCCCCTGAAAAGGGGGCTTGACCGAAGACGGAATGCTGATCCGGGTTACAGCTCGATGCCTTCATGCTCCATGGCCGAAAAATAATCGCTGACACTACTATCCGGAACCGTGACCTTCAGCGCCCAGATCATGCAGATAATGGCCAGAATGGCTACCAGCAGCATGGATAGATAAAACGGGATATCCCCGGTTCCTCCCAAGACCTTGGGGCCAAACCAGGAAAGCACCCAGAGTCCGATGAAATAGGGAAATATCCAGGTAATGTGTTTGAAGCCGAGGGGCTTGTCATCGGCTTTGCCCCGGATCAGATGCACGATCCCGTAGATGATGAGCACAGCAAACAGTACGCCAAAAATGTAGGAAAGCGCCTGCAAACCGCCCCAATAAGCGACCAGTGAGGATAAAATGAAAGCGATCGGGGCAATGACATGGGCGCCCCACAGACGGAAAGGTCGTTGCAAATCCGGAACCGAGCGCCGCAACTGCAGCAGGACGATGGGGCCGATGCCATAGGTAATGACCGAAATGGTGGTAATGAACCCGACCAGTTTCTGCCAGGAAGGGAAAGGCAGAAAATACAGGCAACCAATCGCATAGGCGACAATCACCCCGACCCAGGGAACGCCCCCTTCACTGATCTTGGTAAAAAAACTCGGACCGGCCTTGACCTCACCGTTGGCGACCACCGCCCGCGCTGCCGAAGTGGCATAGACGAGGGCCGTGCCTCCAGGAGAAATGAGGGCGTCGGCATAAATCAGCACCGCCAGCCAGGTAATCCCCAACATGCCAGCCACCGCCGCAAAAGGACCAAAAACCCCACTGAAACTGAGCTTGGTCCAGCCCTGGGCGAGCTGATCGGGGGGCATGCTGACCAGGAAGGCCCATTGCAGGACAACGTAAAGGCAACCGCCAATAAGGATAGAGCCGATGACGGCCATGGGAATGTGTTTGCCCGGATTTTTGCTCTCACCACCTAATTCAATGGCTTGTCTGAACCCCAGGTAACTGAAGACAATGCCGGAAGAGGCTACGGCCACAAACATGCCGTGTACACTTTCCTTCGTATGAAGGATATGGAGGTTTTCCGGGTGGTAGGAAAAAGCCACCAAGACGATGATGGTCAGTACAGGTACTGCCAGCTTCCACCAGCCCATGCCGGTAAATATCTGTGCGACGCGTTTGATACCCAGAAAATTCAGCAAAAACATGATACCCAGCAGCAGCACGGCGGCTATCAGCCCGAGCCCGCTGAGCAGGCCGGTATTTCCCTGCAAAAGGCCCGGGATATAGTTGTTGGCGTAGGTCAGCACAGCAATGACTTCCACTGGAGCAATGGCAATGTAGAACATGAACAGCAGCCATGCCCAGATTTTACCCAGCAGGTTGCCATGAACGACATTGGCAATATGGGCAGCAGCGCCGGCGCGGGGGAACAGAGGGCCGACTTCGGCATAAGTCAGCCCTAGAAAAAGTATGGTCACCGCACCGATTAACCAGGAAAAAATGCTGAGTGGCCCGGCGATATGGGCTGCATTCAGGGGGCCAAACAACCAGCCCGATCCGATGATGCCTCCCAGGCTGGCGAATATCAGCCCAGAGAAGCCGACCTCTCTTTTCAGTTTTCTGACCATGTTTGCAGGGCCCTCCTTATATGAGTTTCATGTAATGTTGAGTGTTGACTTTTTTGTAAGTGGTGCCTGCATAAAAAGAACTTTATAGAACCTGTCATACCGTACATTATCCTATTCCATAGGCCGAAGCACTTAAGTGCACCTAAATAGTGCATTACCACCTTGATTGCACCGAAATTGCTCAGTCAGGATGATGGATCTTCGTCAAATGGCGAAGAATCATCCCATTGCGAGCAGTTTCAGCGGGTGGCATGTTTTCTGCAATATCTGTGCTGGGTAGTTTTTTAATCACTGAGGATGAGGTCACCATTTATGTCACTTGCTTACATCGTACATCTTGCCAATTACTCCGATGGCGTTCTGTACCTTTTGATGCTCTTGTTCGTCATTGAGTTGGCGGTAATTTTTGATAGGGGCTGGTATCTCCGTAATGCCATCAGCAAGGGAAGGAAGATACTGTGGGGCATATCCAACCGGGGAAAGCTCAGACGTCCTGACCTCGAAGAACTATCGGGAATGGCCAAAGGATTACCGGAAGAAGCCTTGCTAAGTGTGGCGCTGCGTCACTTCAACCTGATCCACCATTATGGTAGCGCAAGAGGCGAAGCTTTTGCGAATCGTTTGGACGAAGCCATTTTTCTCACAACGCCGAGTCTGGATAAACGCCTGTGGATTCTGGATACGATTGTCACGCTCGCCCCGCTGCTGGGTCTGTTTGGCACGATCCTGGGGATGTTCCACGCGTTTTCAATTTTGGCAGCTCCAGGCCATGACGCGACTTCTGTGACGGGTGGGGTTGCTGATGCACTCATCGCAACGGCCTCGGGTCTATTTATCGCCATGCTCGGTCTTCTGAGTTTCAACGCTTTCAATAATTCCATTGAGAAAACGGTTTTTCAACTGGAATCTCTGAAAGTGGTGTTGATGAATCGGTTGGATGGCGCGCCTGTGGTGTTGGAAGAAGATGCCATACCACAACAACCTCCGGTAATAAAAAAGGCCATGGCATAATCGTTTGATGATTGTTCTGTTGTTTATCATTTAGGACAAGGAGTTGCTTATGCTACCCCAGCGTCGTCCCCGTAAAAAAGGGCGTGTAGAAATTATTCCGATGATTGATGTCATGCTCTTCCTCTTGGTCTTTTTTATCATGATCACGCTGAATATGATTACGGACAAAGGACTCAAGTTGCATCTGCCGACATCCAGTGAAACCAAAGTATTACCGCATCCGCATTTTGTATTGAATATTGTGCAGGACGGCAGCGTTGTGGTGAAAGGAAAAAAAATGAATCTGGAAGAGCTGCAAGGTTTTCTGGGCGCTGATGGTGATACCAAGCATACCCAGGTCACCATAGCGGCGGACAAAATGGTGCCCTTCAAGGATTTCGTGCATGTCATGGACGCCTGCCAGAAAGCGGGAGTTACCGGTATTGGTATTGCTGCGAAAGCAACATAAACAGGCTGATATGAAAAATGGTTTCACTACTTTGAGTCAGCAATCGGACAACAGGACAACAGCAGATGGCAAGCATGATCACTGAAAATGGCAACTTCTCCTTTGTGCCGAACATAAAGGATCAGCATTTCAAATATGCTTTGGGTGCTGCTGTGGCGGTCGAAATAATGCTGGTACTCGGTTTGGTCTGGTATGGTCAGACAAGACCCCATCCTCCCATCGTTAAACCCAAGGAGCATGTGATTGCCGTGCAAGTAGTGACTTTACCACCACCGCCTCCGAAGGTGATTCCCCAGCCGAAACCAGTGCCACCCAAGCCGATAGTGCATCATGTGACGCCACCACCTCCGCGACCGCATCCTAAAGTGGTGATACCACCGAAACCTGTTCCTGTGCCGACCCCGCCGGTAAAAACGGTGACACCACCAGCGCCCAAACCGATGCCGGTACCGCCGGTGCCGCCCAAACCGGTCGTCACCCCTCCACCGCCGGCGCCACTATCGGCAGCCCAAACGGCCTCTTTGATGGGTCGATATGTCGGTTTGTTGAGGCCGATGATTCAGCAGAATTTGCATGTCCCTGCCGAGCTGAAGGCCATGGGTTTGAAAGGGAAGGCGACTGTACAATTTGAAGTTTCGCCGTCCGGGAAAGTGCTGTGGGCAAAAGTCATTGATCCCAGTCCGTTATCGGCCGTCAACCGTGCGGCACTGGCGGCGGTGGAAAGCGGGAATTTTCCGCCCTTTCTCAAAAAAATGCCGAAACAAAATACGATATTTCAGATACCCGTAGAAGTCGGTGCTGGTTCTGACTAAATCCATGCTAGTTGGAGAAATGTGATGAGTGACTCCCATTCCATCAGTGCAACCACGAATCTTGAGCGGACCAGTACTGCCCCACGGGTGGCCCTGATTTGGTTGGCTGCTACTATGACGGCTTCCAGCCTGCCAGTGGGTGTGCTCATCGCCCAGCTATTTCCCTTGGCCTCCTTTCTCTGGGTGGTTCTATTGGCGTCCCTGCTCTTTGTCGCGGTAGGAATATTGAGCATTCCTGGATTCGTATATGGCATCCCCACCATGGCAGTTTCGGCAAGAGTTTTTGGGCGATTATTTAATAAGTTAATATCCCTTAGTAACTGGCTATCACAGATTGGCTGGCAAGCTGTGGTGCTGGTTCTGGTTGTTTATATTCTTCGTAGTGTTTTAAATAACTATGCATTAGTGCCTCCTGAACAGAGTCTGTATGTAGCCTTAATTATAGCGATATGTGCTAATTTTGTGATCCCGGTGATTGGTTATAAAGCTATTGTATCTGCACAAACCGTAGGTGCGATTTTTCTAGCCTTGTTCGCGGTGGCCATATTACTGTGGTTACATGGAGGAGAAGCACTCACATCTGCCCCGTCTTCTGAACATTTTAGCGCGCTACAAGCTTTGGGAGGCATTTCGTTGGCATTGATGGGTGGGGCATTTTCCTGGACTATGTTCGCATCGGATTACTCACGCTATGTTCGCCGAGACACGAGTCTGACGCAAATTGCGCTTTGGCCTAGCCTCGGTGGTTTTGTCGGTGGTGCCCTCATTTTAGCGTTGGCTATTACTCTTTATGTGCATGGTGGAATCCAGGTTGGTCCATCAGGGATCACCATAGCGGCACGAGGCCTGGGTGATTCGTTGTTGTATTTAGGTTTCTGCTTGTTCGCTGTCCTGGGCCTTCTCGCTTCTAATTTTCTGAACTCCTACAGTTCAGCATTCAGTCTGGCAGTAGTGATTGGCAGGGATCTGGATCGTAAGATGTTTACGATCGTAGATGCGATGCTTGCTACTCTGGTTGGTGTTTACATGTTGTTTATAGCGCCTTCATTCTGGGATTCATTTCAGACATTTTTAGACTTGCTGATTATTATCGCCGCTCCTTGGACGGGAATAATGATTGTTTATGTGTTCATGGATGTGATTCCCGAAAAAGTTCACGGAAGCACATTTCCACAAAATTGTATCATGAACATTATGGTATTGGTATTGGGTGTGGTCGTTACAATTTTCTTTTCAAACAATCCTCTTTGGGAAGGCCCGGGAGCACTGTGGCTACATGGGAATGATATTTCTCCACTGTTGGGAGCAATGACCGGTGTTGTCTTGTCTGTGGTTTTTCGAGTTTTATCCAGATATTCTGAAAAGTCTAAAAGATGCATTAATGTGATGGATTCGGCTGATATTAAAATCTCGAATGCTGGAGATTAATTGGCAAAAATATGGCTATTAATAAGCTTTTTAGAGCGTCAATTATCAACCCCAAAAGGCGGATGGATTCTGACTTCTTTGATGATGGTGCGCTTTATATGGAAAATGGCATAATTAAGTCGTTAGGAAATTTTAGTGATGTAATTAAAAATTGTGATCATAAGGTTGAGCTTGTAGAGTTGGATGGCGTGATAATACCGGGATTTGTCGATGTGCACCTGCATTGGGTACAGCATCAAGTAAGAGGTAAGTACTCAGGAGAATTACTGACCTGGTTGAAAGACTATATATGGCCAGAGGAAGCACGCTATATTGATACTGATAAAGCGACTCTGGCGGCTGAGCAGTTCTACGCAGATATGTTGCGTGTGGGCACGGTCATGGGAATGAGCTATTCCAGTCCGCATGCCTCAGCAACCGAGATCGCCTTGCAAAAAATGCGCGGTGACTGGGTTGTGGGCAATGTGTTGATGGCTGTTAATGCCCCTAATGATTTAACCGATTTCAGTTTACATGATCCTGTTCAGTTAAATGAATTCATGGCGCGAACAGATCGACAACATTATGCGTTGACACCGCGCTTTGCCCCTAATCTCAATGCGGATATGCTTCGTTGGCTGGGTAGCTTGGCTGCTGAAACATGTTCATTTGTGCAAACACATCTGGCTGAATCAAAAGCTGAACTGGCATGGGTCAAAGAGCTGTTTCCCGATGCCGAAAACTACACCGATGTCTATGATCGGGCAGGATTATTGACTCCCAAAACTATTCTTGGGCACTGCATTGAAATGTGTGATGCCGAATGGCAATGTCTGGCTACGCGTGGCTCATGGGTGGCGCACTGTCCGAGTAGTAACGAGGCACTTGGAAATCGCCGGATGCCCCTAGAAAAATTACGGGCACACAATATTCCTTACGCATTGGCAACAGATGTTGGTGCTGGCCCCAGTCATAGCATGCTGCATGTAATACAAAGATTTATGGCGCTACACCATGCAGCGGGGATTAGAATCCCATTTCAAGAAGCACTTTATCGTGCCACATTAGCTGGTGCCGAGGCCATGGATCGCGATTTCCAAGCCGGAAATCTGACCCCTGGGAAAAGAGCAGATTTTATTTTGTTACCTTCAAAGCAGCACAACCAGTCATGGGAGGGGTGGTTCGATGAGTGTATTCAAGGAACTATGTCTGAGTTAGAGAAGCGCCCTCAAGGAACTTGGTTGGCTGGTGAAAGAGTTGCCTGAATATCCATATATTTTTTGCTCTTACAAAGGGAGCATGTATCAGAATGAATGACCAAAAACAACTTGCAAATTTCGTGCAGCATATGCCCAAGGTTGAATTACATCTTCATATCGAGGGAACCCTTGAGCCAGAGATGTTACTGACGTTCGCACAGCGTAATGATATAGCTTTACCTTACAAAGATATTGAAAGCACGAGAGCGGCCTATCAGTTCAATGACCTGCAGAGTTTTCTTGATGTCTATTATCTCGGAACCTTGGTTTTACGTGAAGAACGTGATTTTTATGAATTGGCCCAAGCTTATCTGCAGCGTTGCAAGCGGCTAGGAATAATGCATACGGAGATATTTTTTGACCCTCAGACGCATCTGTCACATGGAGTTGCTCTCGAAGTAGTTATAGGCGGTATTCATTCGGCCCTCAAAGAAGCCGAATGCGAATGGGGGATAAGTAGTGCAATGATTCTCTGTTTTGAAAGAGACCGTGACGCAGAGTCTACAGTTAGTCTACTCCATGAAGCCCTTCGGATTGGTGATATTGTCGGGATCGGTTTGGATTCTGCAGAGCTTGGGAATCCTCCTCGTAAATTTCAAGAGGTGTTTCAGAGAGCAAAGACACTGGGACTGCATCGAGTTGCACATGCAGGAGAAGAGGGGCCTCCAGAATATATATGGGAAGCCTTGGATGTCTTAGATGTGGAACGTATAGACCATGGTGTACGTTGTCTGGAGGATCCCAGGCTGGTTCAACGATTATTGAGGGAGCGTATTCCGCTGACTGTATGCCCTTTTTCCAATGTGGAACTCAAGGTTTTCCCCAATCTAAAATCCCATAATATGGGTAATTTATTGGATGCAGGTCTACAGGTAACCATTAACTCCGATGATCCGGCTTACTTCGGGGGTTATCTGAATGAAAACATCATCAGCACGGTAAACTGTCTAGAGCGCGATTTCAATGACGTAGTTCTGCTCCAGAAAAATGCAATTGAGGCTTCTTTTTGTAGCCGGGACGAAAAAATAGGTATGCTTGCCAGGTTAGAGCGTTATATTGCTAGCTTTAAGTTTGTAATATAGGACAAGGGAGAGGTTATGGAATTTATTACTAAATCTATCAGAATAGGCGTGCTATCAATCGTGATTGGACTCCCCTTGATTGGCAATGAGGCGATCGCGGATCCAACAGGTGTGGCTTCTGCAGTGATGAGACCGGAGGTGATTGTGTTGACTGCATTTCCGCTAGAATGGCACGCATGGACAAAACAAAAGTCATATCATTTTAAAACTATAAATTTCCCTGGACAATATCGACCGCTGATATGTGATGAACATGGGGTTTGTGTGACAGAAACGGGTGAAGGGGAGATGAACGCGGCTATAACGGTGACGAGTATTGTAAAAGACCACGATCTGAACGTGAGTAAAACCATATTCATTCGTAGTGGTATTGCTGGTGGTGTAGATAGTAAAGGCTCCGCACTGGGCAGTGTTTATATTAATAACTGGATTATTTCATGGGCATTTGGTCATCATTATTTGAATGATCAGAAAACTCTGGCATGGGCACCTCCAGGCTGCGGTAATTATGCGCATCCCGGGGATTGTGCTGATTATACTCAAAACACACAAGAAAATCTGGCCTATAAAATAAATCCTCAAATTTTGAGTATGGCGGTGAGGGCGTCCGCCGGCACAAAGCTGTTGAATACGCCCGGGGCCAAAAAACTGGATAACACTTTTTCCATTTCTACTCAACCTAAAATCATGGTTGGGGCAACGATTACGGGCGATGATTTTTGGATAGGTAGGGAAAATCAGTCTATTGCAGAAAAAATCGTCCATCTCTATACTCATGGAAAAGCTGCCTATACCAATACGGCCATGGAAGACCTGGGTGATATCGCTGCGTTGTACCGATTTGGATTGGAAAATCATTACCTGTCTATTCGTGGTATATCTGATATCGATATTCCGCCACCTGGAAAAACCGAGGAACAAATATGGAAAACCGGTGACCTTTATGCCAGCGAACTGGCTGAAAAAACACCGTCATGGTGACCAAGGCAGTGATTAATCACATTCTAAATAAATAAGATGATATCAGGTCGACAGTGTTTTAGAAGTACTTTTAATCGGGATTCTTATCATGGCTAGTTTTCCGGGTAGTCCTTGCGCAGTAGACAACACGGCGCAACCAAAACGCGTAGATGGTCTATCTAAGATCTTCGGTACGGCGGTGTATGTTGATGACATAGTATTAAGTGATGTTATTTATGCAGCGACATTGCGAACTGCATGTGCTGGAGGTATTGTTGAAGAAGTCGTTTTTGATCCAGCGCTGGACTGGTCTGAATTTATTATTGTCACGGCAAAAGATATTCCTGGAGTTAATGCCGTTAAACTGCTGGAAAATGATCAGCCTGTATTAGTTGATCGGGTCTTTCGCCACGCGGGGGAGGCATTAGCTTTGTTGGCTCATCCTGAACCGGATATGCTTAAAAAAGCTTTATCCCACATTCGTGTTCATGAAGTTCCTCTCGCACATCCGATTTTTGATATTGATGAAGCACTCTGCGCTGAAACTCAGATTACCCCAGATAATATTTATACGGATTATCTTCTTGAAAAGGGTGACGTTGATAAGGCCTTTGAAGAAGTTGAGTGTTTTATCGATGGATGCTTTGTTACTCCTTCTCAGGAGCAACTTTATATAGAACCTCAAGGAATGATTGCAATCCTTCAGGATGATGGTGTCTTGAGAATCGATGGTTCCATGCAATGCCCCTATTACGTGTTGGATGCTTTGGAACAATGTACGGGTTTAAATAAGGATCAGTTGCGCGTTGTGCAAACCACAACTGGAGGTGCCTTTGGTGGTAAAGAAGACTATCCTTCTATAATCGCTTGCCATGCTGCTCTACTGGCACTTAAATCAGGCGGTCTACCGGTTAAGCTGATTTATGAGCGCGGTGAGGATATGCGGGTTACTCCTAAACGGCATCCATCCCGCACTGTACTTCGCCTTGGCGCAAACCGCGCGGGAGAACTTCAATTTATTGATATGGATTTTGCCATAGATGGAGGCGCTTATCGAACCCTGAGCCCAGTAGTTTTATCTCGGGGAGTTATTCATGCTGCAGGTCCTTACCGCTGTGATAATATTCGGATTAGGGGCCGTGCCGTGGCTACTAATCACCCTCCTTTTGGTGCATTTCGCGGGTTTGGTGCCCCGCAGAGTATTTTTGCACTGGAAGTTGGAATGGATCGCCTCGCCGCAAAGTTAGACATGGATCCCGCAGAGTTGCGTCGGAAAAATTTGTTAAGGAGTGGGGACATCAGTCCTACAGGTGATCTGCTTCAAGAAGATTGCTTTGCTCAAGACATTCTTGAAGAAGCACTCCAAGTGAGTCAGTATTATGAACGTCAGCGCGAATTTCGCAGCTGGAATACCGAAAACCACAGTACGGTTCGCGGCATTGGTTTAGCAACTTTTGCTCACGGAGCGGGTTTTACCGGTAATGGAGAATTATATCTGGCCTCGCGGGTATTATTGCAAGCTCATGCCAATGGTCAGGTAGAGATTCTTTGTTCCAATACGGAAATGGGCCAGGGTGCCGCGACTACCTTGGTACAAATCGCTGCTGAGGCTTTGCAATTACCCATGCGCATGGTTCGTCTGGCGCAAACGGATACGACGAGAGTGCCAAATTCCGGCCCAACCGTTGCATCTCGCACCTGTATGGTGGTTGGCGAATTAATTGAAAAAGCAGCAAAGCTGTTATTGCAGAAATTAATGCATGAAGGCGGCCTTGCCGAGATATATACATCTGAAGAATTTGCTGAGGCTTGTCTCCGGATGTTGGAGTCTAAAAAAGATTTGCTGGTGACGGCTAGCTATCAACCTCCTTCAAATATGCTGTGGGATGAAAAAAAGTTCGCGGGCCGTGCTTATGCCAGCTATGCATGGGCTGCGTATATTGCTGAAGTGGAAATTGACAAATTAACTTGTGAAACCCGCATTCTGAATTTTACTGCTGCCCAGGAAATCGGGCATGCGGTACATCCGCAAATTGTACAGGGGCAGATCGAAGGGGGGGTGGTGCAGGGTATTGGTTATGCCCTCTATGAAAATGTACTTTGGAACGATGTCGGGGTGATGGCCAATGATCGACTGGCAAATTATATCATACCGACCACTGCGGATATCAGACCTTTACAAGTGGTACTGATGGAGAAAGGTTTGGGCGCCGGTCCCAAAGGTGCCAAGGGGGTAGGAGAACTACCCATGGATGGTCCGGCACCGGCAATAGTGAATGCGATTCAACAGGCGATGAAAGTTAAAATTGATCAGATACCCGCGATGCCGGAAATGCTTATGAAACTGACATGTACAGAGAGAGATTCCCAATGACAGTAACCATGCAGATTAATGGCCGGAAAGTGCAAGTGCAGGCAACGCCAGATAGCCGTCTCCTGGATGTATTGCGCGGTGAACTCGGCTTGAAAGGGACCAAAGAGGGCTGTGGCGAGGGTGAGTGCGGGGCATGTGCAGTTTTAATCAATGGTCAGGTGGCCAACAGTTGTTTGCTTCCTCTGGGGCAAATGGAAAATGCGGACATTGTGACGATAGAAGGATTACCTGCTGACAGTCCATTAGCGGCATCTTTCCATGCTTGTTTTGCAGCACAATGTGGAATTTGTACCCCGGGCATGATGATTGCCGCCACAGCATTGCTGAATGAGCATCCGCAGCCTACGCTAGAAGAAATACGTTGGGGGCTCAGTGGGAATTTATGTCGGTGTACAGGGTATGGTCGCATTTACGAAGCGGTTCTTCAAGTTGCCACAGGAGCTGCTCATGGTTGAATGGGTACGTCCTCACCAGGTGGGTGAGGCAATAAATTTACTTACAAAGATGCCCGTAGGCTCTTATCAGATCATTTCTGGGGGCACGGATGTCATGGTGGCACAGCGATTGAATGCGCAGCAAAACAACAGGGATTGGCTAGATTTGAGCGCCATCCAGGATTTAAAAGTGATCGAAATTCATGACAAGGGTATTCGCATCGGAGCGGGGGTGAATCTGAGCGCTTTGCGACGCCATCCATCAGTGCAAAAATTCTGGCCTATGTTGGCTGCTTCTGCAGCAGTGACCGGCGCTGCACCTATTCAGAATCGTGCCACTCTGGGCGGGAATCTCTGTAATGCCTCACCCGCAGCAGATAATGCCCCCGTATTACTGGCATATGGGGCCAGTCTTGAAATCGCGGGGCCACAGGGATCACGCATCATGGACTATGCATCCTTTCATGTCGCATATCGCAAAACCGCTTTGGCAGCTGGTGAATTACTCGTTGCGGTACATATTCCTTTTCCTCCAGGTAAAACCATCAGCTTTTACCGTAAAGTAGGTACCCGTGCCGCGCAGGCCATTGCAAAAGTAGGTGTTGCTGCCTGTTTTCAGATTGCCATGGATAAGACAATTGCTCAGGCCCGGTTCGGTATTGCTAGTGTGGCCGCAATTCCATGTACCCTGCCCAGGGTAAGTCAATATTTACAGGGCAAGATGATAGCGCAGATTGATGAGTCAGTAATAAGGGAAAAAGTAATTCGTGATATCGCACCAGTAGATGATATTCGCTCAAGCGCAGAATATCGCCTAGAAATAACTTCCCGTCTGGTCTGGGATGCCCTTCAACACATTGAATAAGTGACAGAGAGGATATGAATATGAGCGAGAAAATAGATGATAGTACAGTGATGGAAGTTCCTTTTGTGGATGCCACTGCAGAAAATTTGGAGGACTATGGAGTGATGATTGCTGAAACCGTATATCGTCCAGGGCTGAGTATTCCATTTTATAAAGGGAGCGTTGAAGAGGGTCAGAATCTGGATTTTAAGTATACTGGACAAGCGGTGGTGCGTACCGCTCGTATTTCACATCGTAGTCCGGAAATCACATGGTTGGAACGTCATTTGAACATGACACAAATTTTTGTTGGGCTTGGCACGTCACCATTTGCCATGGTGTTAGGTAAACCGAATCAAGCTACCGGACACGATGTCCCCTGCTTGGAAGAGGTGTGCGCTTTTCGGATACCAGCGGGTCATGGCGTCATGATTCATGCGGGTACCTGGCATGATTTTCCTATGGCCATCGTTGATCCCGTGACGGTTTTAACCATGAATTCTGCTGAAGTGGTACACGCGCTAGCCAATGCCAAAAGTGCAGATGAAATGGATGCAGGGGATGTCTATAAAATTGATATTCGTCGTCGTACTGGTCGGACTCTGAAGGTGCCGTTTTAAGCATTGGGGGATAAAATCTCGTGCGAACTGAAGTGGCCCGGTTTTTTACTCGCTGCCCAGCAGATATGTCGGGTTTGGCAGATGCCATTGCTCGTGGGGAGATATGTCCCCAGAATATTGTTGCCATTATTGGTAAGACTGAGGGAAATGGTGGAATAAATGATTTTACTCGCAACTTATCAATTTTGGCACTTGGTCATCTCCTGGCCCCTTTTCTGGATTGTCAGCCAGAGCAGGTCGAAGATAAAATCGTGTTGTCTTTTTCGGGGGGAAGTGAAGGGGTAACGGCACCGCATCTTTTGGTATTTTCTGTAACTGGTAAGCCTTCGACAATGAAACTGTCAAACAAGAGGCTCGCTCTGACAACAGGACTAAGCAGAACTTTTTCGCCAGATGAAGTAGGGCGTATGGCCATGATTTATGAAACTGCGCGAGTAGTGGAAACCTTGATGCAGGAGTTGCGGGTTGCTGCTGATGATGTGCATCTGGTACAAATTAAAGCAGCCATTCCTCCTGTTTCTTTGCCCGAAACAGCCCTCCGCTGTGATATGGCCTGGTCGCGAGCCGCCTCAGCCCTTGGTGTAGCCCTGGCGCTGGGTGAGATAACCGAGAATCAGTTGTCAGATGCGTCTATTCAAAATGATTGGTCTCTGTACTCCAGTAGGGCAAGTGTCTCTGCAAAACCTCTCTTGACGCGTTCTGAAATTATACTTTTTGCTAATTCTGATTACTGGGAGGGTGATCTGGTTATTGCTCATGGTTTGATGCGAGACATTATTGATGTGCCGGGTATTTATGCCGTTCTTGAAAAACTGGGATTAAAGCCCAGGAATGGTCAGCTAACAACTGATGATTCCAGAAAAATTGTGGCTGTATTTGCTAAGTCCGATGCCCATCCTGGGAATTGCATCAGGAAACGGCGTCATACGATGTGGACGGATGCCGATATTTCGGATATGCGCTATTCCCGTTGTGTCGTCGCAGCACAGTTGGCTGGAGTCCTTGGAGACACCGGCGTTTACGTTTCTACGCGTGCAGAACATCAAGGGCCCCAGGGTGGTGGTCCAGTAGCGATAATCGGAGTAGCCCCATGAATACGTTGCTACAACTTTCCCGACAGCATACGCGGGTGACCGGAGAGGCCTTGGTCGTGCAAGTACAGGGTTCGGCCCCTACGGCAATAGGTGGAAGTGTCGCTTTACGTGACGATGATGATTTATTGGGTACTGTGGGTGGTGGCCATATGGAATACGCTATTGTCAACTACCTTCGGAATATCGATAAAAAAAACTGGCCCGCACGTGTCGAATTTGTTTTGGGAGCAAAAGATGATCAATGCTGTGGTGGTCGTGTTGTTATCGCCTTAGTCGTTGTACAGCCTTTGTTTGCGGAACTTTATGCACCAGGAGCAGCCCGCGCTTATCAGGTGGATAAGTACGGTTATTTGCATTTGATAGCAGGAATTTCCTCCCAGGGTCAGAGAATGGGTGATTCCAACGTACTCAACTTACTAGAAAAGTCTGTCGTTCCGGAATTTTCTGCAGATGGTAATTATTTCTTGCTTCCTGCACCTCAGCGACAGACCGTATGGATTTTTGGTGCTGGGCATGTCGGACGAGCTCTTACTCGTCTTGCTGTTGGATTGGATTTTCAGATCACGCTTTATGATGATCGGCCGGAATGGACAAATCCCGCCGATTTCCCAGAGGATGTTGTATTGACAACTAGCTGTGATCAAAGAGATTTTCAGAAACTGAAATGTGCCAATATTGTTTTGATTATGACCTATAGTCATGCGCTGGATTATGCTTTAATGGAATATTTTACCGACCAGCCACTGTTGTATCTTGGTGTTATTGCCAGTCAATCCAAGGCGGCGCGCTTTAGACATCAGCTTATTCGTGCGTCTCGCCCTATTCCAGATAATTTACACATGCCGATGGGTTTGCCAGGAATGGGCAAAAAACCATTAGAAATTGCTGTCAGCATTCTGGCAGAGTTGTTACAGTTACGCCATAAAGGAGTATTTTCATGAATACTTTAAGGCCTCTCAGCGAGGCGGTAGTTGAGCAATACATGCAGGTTACTTTTGAAACTATGGACTTGACGGTAGAAGCCGCGTGGTACCCAGATATTCGCAATTATTTTTATATCAGTGCACGTCTTGCGGAGATTCTTGAAGCCTGTCCCCTGGATATTACCGAGGATCTGGCTACGGTGTTTCAGCCATGAGCGATTTATTTCATAGTTTTTCTGATGCTCGAGAAATTGCTCGAAGAGTGCGTCTTGGTGAATGGAAAGCGGTTGAGGTGGTTGAAGAGTCCTTGCAGTATATTCAATCCAAAAACACTCAACTCAATGCTTTCACCCATATAACTGAGGCAAGAGCCTTCTATGAAGCCGAACAGGTAGATCAAAAAATTGCTCGAGCTGAAGATCCTGGCGCCTTGGCAGGGGTGCCATTCGCAGTTAAAAATCTCTTTGATATGGAAGGTCAGGTGACCTTGGCGGGTTCCAAAATCAATCGTCAAGACCCTCCAGCCATGGCGGATGCTACGCTGATCCAAAAAATGAATGGCGCTGGTGCCATCCTGCTGGGAGGACTGAATATGGGAGAATATGCCTATGATTTTACGGGGGAAAATGTACATTATGGCCCATCCCGTAATCCCCACGATCTGTCCCGGATGACCGGTGGATCCAGTGGCGGGAGTGGTGCAGCAGTAGCTGGTGGGATGGTACCGATTGCTTTAGGGTCAGATACCAACGGCTCTATCCGTGTGCCCTCGTCGTTGTGCGGAATTTTTGGTCTTAAACCCACTTATGGGCGTTTGTCACGTGCGGGAACATTTCCTTTTTGTCCCAGCCTCGATCATGTGGGGCCTATGTCACGTAACGTACCGGATTTGGCCGTGGTATACGATGTGTTGCAGGGCCATGATCCCAGAGACCCTGTATCTGCTCAACGGGAATGTGAGGCGACCAGTGATGCTCTTGATGATGGTATCGCCGGTCTGAAAATTGCGCTTGCAGGAGGTTATTTCCGTAAACAGGCCACCGAGGCAGCAGAGCAAGCTGTGCAAAAAGTCATAGACTGTCTTGGGGTGTCTCAGGAAATAGAAATTACCGGTGCAGCGCAAGCTCGTGCGGCCGCCTATCTGATTACCAATGCCGAGAGTAGTAATTTACATCTGGGACGGTTGCGCCAATATGCAGCAGACTATGATCCAGACGTACGTGATCGTATGCTCGCAGGAGCTTTGCTGCCGGCCTCCTGGGTGATTCAAGCGCAGCGGTTTCGCAGCTACTATCGCAGAGAGTTGCAAAAGATTTTTACAAAATATGATTTGTTGATTGCACCTGCTACGCCCATGCCCGCGCCGCTGATAGGCCAGAGATCCATGGAGCTGGATGGCGAAACCATGCTTGTCCGCCCGCATTTGGGTCTGTACACCCAACCCCTTTCATTTATTGGCTTACCAGTAGTGGTAGTACCCGTATCTACACCTGGAGCCATGCCCATTGGTGTCCAGATTGTCGCGGCGCCCTGGCAGGAAAAGAAAGCATTAAGGGCCGCACGATATCTTGAGTTATCCGGTTTTACCAGTCCTCTTCCACAAAACTAAAAGGAACCCCCCTATGAGTTATGTCGAAATTAATGCGCCGGCAGTATTCAAAGAAGTGCAGGAAGTCTTTCTACGTTACGAAAAGGCCTTGGTGGAAAATGATGTGGCAGTACTGGATGAGTTGTTCTGGAATAGTGAGCATACCCTGCGTTACGGTGTGGCTGAAAATCTCTATGGTTATGCAGCCATCGCTGATTTTCGGGCGACTCGTCCGGCTCCAGCGCTGAATCGCGAATTGATTCATACCACTATAACCACCTATGGCCATGATTTTGCAACAGCAAATACGGAATTTCGCCGTGATCAGGTGCATGGTCGGCAAAGCCAGACCTGGCTGCGTACGCCAGAGGGTTGGCGAGTGGTGGCTGCCCATGTCAGTTTGATGCCGAAAAACACATAAGCTTGTATGGCTTGTGCCGTCATCCTGGCCGGTGGTCGGTCCGCCCGTTCGGGAGTTCAGCACAAGTCTTGCCGAAAGGTTCCCGATGATGCGCGTACCTGGATTGATCGCCAGGTAGATCGGCTGGAGCACGCGGGTTTTGCGCCCATTATTGTAGTGACTGGTTATCGTCCACGACGAGTGCATCTTTGCTTACATCGTCGTGTCACACTTCGCCACCATTTTAAAGCAGGTGAGGGGCCATTCAGTACATTGCAACGAGCCTTGCAAAACATGCGTAAACCTGTATTGGTTGTACAAACAGATACGGTATTGCCATCGGTGAGTGATTTGCAGCGTTTGCGGCGCGTCATGCAGAACAAGACGATTGCGGCTGCCAACATGGTCAACGATCGTGGGCGTGGGGGGCATCCGTTGATATTATCGGTCTTTATGGCGCGAAACCTGCGAGAACTACCGTGCACGAATTCTGATGCACGTTTGGATAGGCAGCTCAATTACTTGTCTTCAGAACAATATATACGTCTGAAAGGGCGGATAGATCATTCATTTTCTCGACTTGATACGCAGAGGGAGTGGTGTTCCGCTCGTATCCGGACCAGGAGATTACCATGACGGTTATTACGCTTCCACAATTTGCCCAAGCAACAGGCGGTATGGTCAGTGCTCCTCATTTTCTTGCAGCGGAAGCCGGTGCAGATGTACTGCGAGGCGGTGGAAATGCCATTGAAGCAGCCATTGCCGTTGGCTCGACTTTGGCTGTCGTGTATCCCCATATGAACGGATTGGGTGGTGATGCATTCTGGCTGATTTCCGATGGAAATTCAGAAACAGTGAAGGGGTTGGCGGCTGCAGGTCCGGCCGGACGTTATTATTCCGCACGTACTTTTTTGGATACGCAAGTGCACGAGATTCCTTTTCGGGGGGGCAGATCTGCATTGACGGTTCCTGGGGCTGTTGCTGGTTGGGGGGCTGCCTATGATTATTCCAAGAGTTTCTGGCATGGGAAATTGTCTTGGGGAGATCTTCTGGAAAATGCTTATCAACATGCGCTTCGCGGTTTTCCGATCAGCTCTAATCAAAGTGCCACCTTAGCACATTATGCGCCAGTTTTATGTAAACAACCGGGGTTCAGTCATATCTATCTACCGGGTGACGAGGTCTCCAGACCGGGTACGATCTGGTCCCAACGAGCGCTAGGTAACACCTTGCAAGAGATAGCGGAAAAAGGCTCCGAGAGTTTTTATGAAGGTCAACTAGCAAAAAAGATGATCACAAGTTTACGTGCTTCGGGTAGCCTTTTAACCGAACAAGACATGATCGACTTTAAAACTGAATGGGTGGAGCCATTACGGGTTGGTTTTGGCCAGGGAGAAGCGTTGAACTTACCCGCGCCTACCCAGGGATTAGCTTCACTCATGATTCTGGCACTTTTAGATCGCTTTAAAGGGAGTTTTGAAGATCATTTGGGTGCCGAATTTATTCATTACAGTGTAGAAATTACGAAGCAGGTTTTTAAGAGGCGAGATCAGGTCATAGCGGATCCCCATTTTCATGATTTTGATTTGTCTTCCATGTTAGAAAAAGACTTTCTGGATGACATGGCCGCCCTTATTGAGCCGCGTCATGTTCGACCATCTCCTGCCATTGGTGCTGGTGATGGCGATACGGTATGGTTTGGCGTTGTCGATGCCGAAGGTCGTATGGTCAGTGTTATTCAAAGTCTTTACCATGAATTTGGGTGTGGTGTGGTGGCAGGTGACACTGGGGTGCTGTGGAACAACCGTGGCTGTGCTTTTTCATTGATTCCTGGTCACATAAATGTTCTGGAACCCGGCAAGCGTCCTTTCCATACCTTGAATCCGGCTATGTATGCGGAAAATGGGCGTGTGCATTTAGCTTATGGCACCATGGGGGGAGATGGGCAACCTCAGACTCAGGCTGCCATTCTCATGCGGGCCAAACACTTTGGCTTATCGCTGGAAGCAGCAATAGCTAGTCCTCGATGGCTGTACGGCCGTACCTGGGGAGAGAGCAATGCTGGGTTGCGTCTGGAACACCGATATGCGAAGCAGGTATATGGCGACTTGCAGAAGTGGGGACACCAGGTTTCTTGGGTGCCAGATTATAGTGATGTCATGGGCCACGCCGGTATGGTCGGTCTTTCGAATGGGGCAAACTCCAACTTTGCTGCTGCAACCGATCCCCGTAGTGATGGAGGCGTGATGGGCGTAGATATTTGAGGAATGAAGATTGTTTCTCTACCAATAATTCATGTGGAAATTTCATTCAGTTCTTCAGCAATACAATTGGAAAAACGGGCTGCAGCAACAGAGATTCCTCGACTTTTGAGTTGTGCGCACACGAGAGGTACCGGACGTATATCTAATGCTGAAATAGCCTTGTAAACAATATATTTATTAGTCTGATTTTTGGGAATGCCCGTTGAAATTACAAAACCAATATTTTCAGTATGTTGCAGCATTCCTCGCATGATTTCATATGAATTGGTTTCGGCGGCTATTTGAATTTCCGAAGCGACACCATGCAAGGCGGGCTCCAGCATTTCTCGGGAGGTGAGTCCTCGCGCCGGAATGACCAGTGGGTATTGCACACAATCGCTGAAACGGAGCACCTCTTTTTGTGCTAAAGGATGTTGACTATCCATAGTAGCAACCAGGGGCTGCTCGGATATGGCGAGATCAATGACATCAGGATGGCGTGGGGGGGCCACAATCACGACGAGATCCACCTCAAAAGCCAACAAGGCGCGGATGGCATCCGCATGTTTGGCAACATTCACCGCGAAAGAAACACCCGGATACCGGGCACGATAGTTATTAATGATTCGTGGGATAAACTCTCGAGCCAAGGCCGGGCTAACCGCCAAGGAAACTTGCCCACGTCGTAAGCCATTCAGGCTATCTATTTCTGAATGTAAGCGTTGCATGTCCGATAAGTGTTTGCGCACATAGACCAAAAAAACTTCACCTGCCGCAGAGAGTCGCATCCCACGGGGGTGACGCTCGAAAATGCTTGCTCCCAGTTCGTCTTCCAAATCCTGAATCCGCCGATCCAAAGCAGAAGCAGTGATGTGTAATTTATCCGCAGCCCGTCTGACCGAACCTTCACGGACAACGGCGTCCACATATTTGAAAAGTCTTAGGTGTTTCATCAAGAGACCTCATGTTGATTTTTTGTGAACGGTTAATCAAGAAAACAGCACTATAAACGGACACTTTACTATAACACAATTACCTCAAGCCACCATGGTGATCATATGATCAAGCGGGAGACATGCATTATTTTGGTGCAGACTACGATCTTATGCACTAAAACAATGCGAAATATATCTCTTCAGTGAGATGGATACGCCAGGGTGAACAGATATAAAGCTGGCATGTATGCTGCTTAAATAGAATAGCTTTGTAAATGACAGGAGTAAATTATAATGACTAAACCTCAAAAACGACTGCTTCGGCAGAGTATCTTGGTAGCAGCGGGCTTGTTGGGTAGCGGTTTTTTACCAGTTCAAGCTGCTACCAGTGTAACCCCGACCAAAAAAGTTTATAAAATAAAGCAGGTATCAAAAGATTTGTTGCGTATGGTTGATAAGGCTGCACTGACCAAAGTGAAACCAGTATATGGGGCGGAAACGGCCCTGATCCCAAAAAAGTTTCTCCATGGTCAGGAGTCTACGCAGAATGCTTCTACGATTCTGAGTTTTGTGCCTGGAATCAACGCCACAAGTACAAATCCCATAGGAGTAAAAACCCATATTTCAGTGCGAGGGTTCTCGCAGACTCAGGTCGGTTATACATTTGACAATTTACCCATTGCCGATCTTTTCAATGGAGGTTTATCTGGCGGTAATAACAACTATGCCGATTTGACCAATCTGATACCGGTAACCTTGGGAGAAACATCCGGCATTCAGGTGATCTACGGTACCCCTCCCCCGGATGTAAATGCCGTGGGTGCGATAGGTGGTAATATTAATTATTTACCATTAGTACCTTCATCCAAGCAGTATGAGTCTGTATTTGGGGGATATGGATCATTTGATACACGTAATTATGGCGCAGAAATCAATACAGGATCGACTACTGGTTATGGTAATCTTTTGTTGAGATTTTCGTCCCGTCAGACGGGTGGTTATCTGGATCATAGCCCGGACCGTGAATACTCCTATTACGCTGCTTATGATTTGCCACAAATCTCTCCAACATCTAAATGGTCTTTGATTTTTTTGCTGAACAAGAATCAAGGAGCTACAGCAGCACGTATGCCTAAAGCTTTGCTTGACCAGTATGGACCATATTATCAGTGGCCTACATCTTTCACCTATGCAAACAGCCAGGCTGAGCATATGATGGCAATCCTGCAAAACAAAACGCTCATTTCTGCACATTCAGTATTTGGCTTCAAAGGATTTTATGCTTATACCAATTCTCATAGGCTTGAGTATGTAAATCCCGATGCGAATTCTCAATATAACAGTTTCGTCACATTTTATCTAAATCCTGCAGAAACTGTTTGCCAATATTCAGGGAATGATTTTATGGGGAATGATTCTCCGGCTTGTCAGGCACAGACGATTAATGGCGATAACTATCATAGTTATACTTATACAACGAATACCTTTGGATTTAATCCGTCCTTTGAGTGGTTTAATCGTTATGTCAATCTGAAGGCCGGTGGACTTGGTGTTGTTTCTACGTATAATTCTCGTAACTATGTTTATGGTTCTCCTAATGTGCCAGAAGTGCCGGGGTATAACAATCTATGGGATGAGCATGGTTGGAGAATTTATGGGAAAATTTATGCCCAGGCAAAGATCAAACCTACCAGTAATTTTGCGATTACCCCTGGTATAAAATATGAAACAATTTCTACGCATATTAATGATGTTCCAGGATATTATTATACGGTGGGCGCTACCAGTGGCAGAACTTATAGCGAGGTGAGTCCTTATGTAGGTGTTCAGTATAAGCCACTAAAGGCAGTCACGTTGTATGCCAATTATGCAAAGGGGTATAAATATCCAAACATTACAGCATTTTATGCAGCGGATAGTAATGCCACTGCAACCTCCCCAGCAACCCCTGTGACCATCAAGCCAGAGGTGGTTAACACCTATCAGTTTGGTATGGCGTATAACAAGGGGCCAGTAGATGCCAGTATTTCTTTTTATCGGTCTGATTTTGGACATACTTTTAGTTCTTATTATGATACCAATACCGGATTGACATATGAATACAATATTGGATCATCACAATATCAAGGAATTAATATTGCCACGGCTTATGCTCTGGATGCTTATTTGTCATTGTATGGAAATTATTCCATTCAGGAAGCAAAATATACGTCTGATTCATCCAGTCAATATGGTGTATCAACCAGTATTGGTGAGCCACGTCCAAATACGCCTACATATCTTGCCGGAGTGGGTATTCTTGGGCATTATATGGATACAAGCGCCAGGCTTTATGGTAATTTGGTAGGTCCACAATATATTGAGGCAAGCACGGGTGCGCCTACTCACTTGAGCATGCCTGCCTATGCCACAATGAATTTCAACATCGCGCACACCTTTGCAATTCATCAGTATGGTATCAAAAATGTGACCCTGAGTTTAAGCGGGGTAAACTTATTGAATTCCGAAGCATCGGTTTTGGAAAAACAATTCCCATATATTAACGGGTTTTCTGGGAATTACCTGGAGGCCGAACCCATGATGCCCCGCTCCTTCTTTGGTACAGTAAAGATGGTGTTTTAAAGTCCTCGATAGGAAATACATAGGTCCGCAACAAATGAAGCAAGAGTGGACAGCTGCTAAAGGAATCAAAGCGTGGGACAAGGAAATGCAATACCTGAATGAAGGCCTATGCCCAAAGGCAGCATGCACCTCTTGCTGAGTATCAGGCCGGAGAGTAGAGAATAAATCTTTTATCCCTGATAATTTGTGAGAAGCTGCGGCATTCATCAATGGGTGACTGAGATTTCATAATGAGGTTAATTCATGGGAACCTGCTCGTTGGGGTAACGCTTTATTGTCGGTAATAGTGAGCAATGAATAAGGGTATTCTTAACCCAGGTTATGGGTATAACGAATTTCTTCTAATGTAACTCCACTCAATTCAAATTGCTGTATACTGTTGGGTTCCGGAGTAAAGCCTGCAGCTTCATAAAATCTTCTTGCTCGAGGATTGTTGATGAAAACCCAAAGGATGATATTTTTGGTACCCTGTGCGATCAATTTTTTTTGTGCCTCCAGCCAAAGGGACTGCCCGACCCCTGTAGACCAGTGCTCTGGAAGAACATAGAAGGCCCATACTTCGCGATTTGATGATGAACTGTTTGTTTGGCGTTCAGGGCCAACAGAGATGAATCCAATTATCTGTTTATTAGATTCTGCGACCAAGGTGTGGAGCAAACCTTGGTCCATGGATTTCTTCCATAGTTTTGTCTTTTCGGGTATAGACATTTGTTCTAAATCTTTCGAAGAAAAAAGATGAGCATAAGCTTTTTGCCAGCTATGGACATGGACTCGTGCAATGGCTGGAGCATCTTCAATGACGGCATTACGAATTTGAGTGGTGTTTGCTGGCATCGCTGCGTTTACCTTGTGCTGTAATAAATAGTTGGTGAGTGCTTCGCAATTGGTGCCCCGAGCGCGAGTGGTGTAATTATTTGATACTTATCACCACTGATAATGACGATATCCCAAATATGTCCCATTCTCAGCGTCGCGCCAGTGACGCGCGATAATCGCCGAAAAACCCCGCCATAATTGACACCTCGAACCACATACCTTACACCCATGGTTTATTTCCTGTGTGTCTTCGTGCAGAACTGGGTGGATCTGGCCTTGACCCTGCACATTCTATCCGGCAAAGCCTCCCCTTTCCCATCCGCTTGCGTCTCTCGTGCCCAGTACTGGCATATCTTCAAGCTGAAGATCCCGGGGCGTTACTGCGGGTTTTCCTGTTCCATATCCCGGTGCCCGTCCGCCTCCTCACCGATGCCTGGGGTTCACGCGGCAGCGCCTGCTCCTGCTCTTGTTGCGTCAGCACGACCAATTCATCGGCCAAGTGTGCGCGACCCGGTAACAAATGGTGGATCTGGTATAGCCGGCTGGTTTTCCCGGAGTCCCAGTGCGAGGTGATCACCTGTCGCTCCTTGCTGCTTTCAGCCATCGACCGAAGCGCCAAACACGCAGGACAGTATCCACTGTTCAGTTTTATGGGCGATTGCCGGCTATGGTGGGAAATTGTTACCAGGAAGCGGGCGTTGTAGTGCACGGCGTATATTCGAATTACCTGGTACGGCACACCCGAAAAAGGCGTGCACACGAATTTCGATTCGTGGCTTTTCGGCGTTTTCCGTTTGCATCCCATTGCCGCGAGGATAGGACGTAACCCCAGAAAAGCCGTGCCGGTACCCGGAAAAAAGCCATACGCTTCAAGCCCTGCGCGCAGTTGCGGCAAGCAGCCATGCAATCGCGGGATGGTCGGGGTGACAGGCAATAAGCCTGTGGCTTTCTTGGGTAACAGGGTTACGGTCATCTGAAGCACTCCACCCCGATGGGGCACACTATAGGCAGGTTATGTGCCCTTGGCAAGCGTTTTGATTTTTTGTGTTTGATTTTTTGCATACTTTACGTACAGTGCCCGCCCCATGGCCCTCTCTAATGTCACCCACACACTCCTGTTCAAAGGCGATATGGTCGAACAGGGGCGGGCGCAAGCTCATGGCCATGCTCAATACGGTCGTCAACGGGTTCCATAATTTGGAGGATATCGTTCCCGCAGCGCAGCATCTGGCCTGCGGACTTGTAGCTTACGGCGTACAAAATGAGCATTACGCCTATGTCGGTGAAGCGCCGATCTATGCCCTGAACAGGGATTGGCTGATGACTTTACGTTATCCGTGAAGCAGGCCTGGATAGAAGTCTATAGCTTGTGTTCTCCAATGTGATGATTGCAGCAGCACTGGACACGCAGCTGAAGGCACCCCAAGGCCTTCAGTGAAGGCACCCCAAGGCCTTCAGGTCTAACTAATAATGACCGAGGTGCCCACCTCCCAGCGAAATGGCTCGCTGTTGGGCCGAGAGTCCTGCCAGCAGCGGGATGATCGGTGAGCGTTCTACGAGCATGCGGTGTCCAAGCCGTCATTTTCAGGTTTCCCGTGTTGCACACTTTCCTCGGCGGCTAAACCCTTACATTTGCCCTCTTTCCAAACCTCTCCTGCATCCATCAGCAATGTAGCACGCCATTTCCCCCTTTCTCAATATTCATGCACGCCTTATGTCACATTCATCTGTTATGGAAGATCATCCAGTATAGTGACGCTGATTTGCGCGAACCGCTCTACCGCGCCCGAAAAAGGAGGCCGATGCCTTGGCCATCCTGGAGCCGCAGGTACATGCGGGGCATGCTATGGCCATATCCTACCCGCCGGATTCCTGACCAGCCTGTGCTTGGGTTGTTCCGTTCACTGCAGGAGGCGAAGGGCCTGGTATTCTGGTAAGGTATCTGGATTGAACATTGTCTGATGCAACCAAATTGGAGGCCTCACGCATGGATCAAAAAGGGCAGTACGCGGAAGCCAAAGCCCTACTGAAGCTGCTTCTGATCAGCGGTTTTATAACATTGGCCTGTGCAGCGATCATAGTCCTGGCTTGGTGGTTATGGTCTTGAAGTGCGGCATTGTGAGGGCATGTCGGTGGATGACGATCTCCGGCTTCCTGCTCCTGCTTTCCGGGTGCGGTGCTTTGTCGGTTGCTGATACGGATACTCTGCAGGCCATACAGCACGAGGGTCACTATCAGCAGCCCATCCACGCAGCCATCCTGGATACAGGATGGCATACGGGTTGGGTGTTGCCTGCCCAGCCTGTATGGGAGGGTCTGCCGATGCTGAGGCCGTATTTCCCCAAGGCGCGGGTACTCTTGGTGGGGTTTGGAAATCGCGGTTTCTATGAGGCTCGGAACCCAGGAGCATTGCTTGGCCTGCGGGCATTGTTCCCCTCTCCGGGCGTTGTACTTCTGCAGGGGATTCCCCACAAGCATTGGCGCGCTTTTTTGCTACCCCAGGTACACTTGTTGCCGCTCACCCTTTCGCCGGCGCGGTTTCAAAAGCTCCTGCACTACATTGCGCGTGCGATTCTCTGGAAGCGAAATGGGCCGGAACCAATTACGCGTGAACCTTGGTATCCGCATGGCATTTTTTTTCCATCGACAGAGCCCTACGACGCCTTTCATACTTGCAATAACTGGATAGCCCAGTCTCTGCACGTCATGGGTTTCCCGGTGAACAGCTTGGGAGTGATTTTTGCGGGGCAGGTACAGGGGCTCTGGAAACAGATCATTCGAAAGCAGCGTGACGAGCATCCATTCGCAAAGGTTCATTTGTACACTGGCACCGCTCAGCGGAATCATCGTGCTAACCCGGTACGTTTTATTTCCGATGTCAGGCAAACCAAGCCCTTTTACCCTGGAACCGACGCAGTCCGCACAAGGAGAACCGCTGGAATTCCATCTCCATTTTGAAGATGCCGAAGGCCCGCACCCATTATTTACCATCTCTCTCCGTTTTTAGCCCACGAGTTTTCCAAAAAACGTATTTTTCTGTAGGCAGTAAATAAACAGTATTGAGATCTAAGTTGATCTACAGAGAGTAAAAAAGTAATTATTTTTCTATTTGTTAATATAATACCAATTGCTATTCTCTATAAATTATTTTTCATTCTATTTGTTTTGCGAATGGAATAGTTTCTACCGGAGGGGTGAGGAGGTGTTGGTGATGAGTATGTTAGAAAATATGGATGATAACTGTGTTGGGGCTGGGGGTTGACTGTGTTGACAACGGCCACAGCAACTGATGCAGATTCGAGTAGTGTTACCACAACAGATAATAGGCATGTTGCTGATCCTGCTTGCATGTCAACCAGGGGATGTGGTCCATGGACGTGGGTTTTTCCTACAATCTTTCCCAGTTCGTCCGAGGCCTCACCGTTGCCGACTATACTGATATCTCGGTAACCCAAAATAAGGCCGGGTATCCTCAATACCACAATCCGTATTTCAGCAACCGTTTCTACTTTAAGTACCACTTCTGATTGGAACAAGGAGATCGATCATGAAAGTTAGCACGAAAATGCTGGCACTGAGTGCCCTCAGCCTGGCACTCGTTGCCGCCGCGCCGGTTGCCATGGCAGCGGTGATCGCCGACCTGCCGATACCTGTCAAGCCGGCCAAGCCCTATCATTTCGACCTGATCACCAAGTCGAACGCCTCGCCCTACTGGCTGGCGGTACGTGATGGTGCCGATGCGGCCGCCAAGAAATTCGGCGTCTCCGTATCGTTCACCGCGCCAGTGAGCGGCCTCGACCTCGCGGCGCAGATCGCCATGGTGGATAATGCGGTGACCGCCAAACCTGCCGGGATCATTCTCGCGGCCCAGAATCCGAAGGCGCTGCTCGGCCCGGTACGGAATGCGCTCAATCACCACATTCCGCTGGTGACGGTGGATTCCGGGGTTTCGCCAAACATTTCCGATTGCTTCCTTGCGACATCGAATATCAAAGCCGCCGCGCATCTCGCGGAGTACACAGCCGTCCACCTCATGCACAAGAAGGGTCAGTACGCGATCATCGACTACAATCACACATCGTCGACCGGTATCGAGCGACCGGCGGGCTTCATGAAGGGCATGAAGGCCTATCCGTCGATCCAGAAGATGGGGCCGATCCAGTATGCGGACAACAGCGTCAGCAAGGGCATCCGCATTACGAACGATCTGCTGACCCAGTATCCGAAGCTGAAAGTGATCTATGGTGCCAATGACCGCTCGGCTCTGGCTCCAGCCGAGGCGATCGCGCGCACGCATAGCAAGGTGAGGGTCGTCGGCTTCGATGCAGATCTCGGCGAGATCAAGTACATCAAGAATGGGACCATCCAGGCCTCGATCCTGCAGGCACCCTATGACATGGGCTACTACGCGGTGGTGGCGCTGCTCGACAAGATCGCCGGCAAGGCGATTCCAAAGCGCATTGCCACGCCGTATATGTTGGTGACGCCGCATAACGTCAACACCAAGCAGGCGACCAAGATGATCCAGCAGTACATACCCGCCTATAAGCAGACCGCCTGATCGTGTTCGGCGAGGGCGGGGAGATGGATCAGATGGCTCAGGACGGCAAGGCGGCCGCAGCAGGCACCGGTCGGGAGACGATCCCCCAATTTGCCAAACTGATGGCGTTCGGTCGGCAACTTGCCTTCGCGATGATCAGCATCATCGCGCTGGTCGTCCTCTTCACGGCGCTCAATCCGCGCTTCGCCACGGCTGGGAACTGGTACGACATCTCCGAACAGATGGCGATGATCGCGATCCTCGCGGTTGGCCAGACCTTCATCATCGCGGCGGCGGGGATCGACATCTCGCAGGGCTCGGTGCTCGGCCTGTCGTCGATGATCTGTGCACTATCCATCGTGAATTTCCATCTGCCCATCATCGTCGCGATCATCATTACCCTCGCCCTGGGTGCTGTGGTCGGGGCTCTGATCGGCGCGGCGGTGGTGGTGCTCAGTGTTCCGCCTTTCATCGCTACGCTGGGCATGCTGGCGATCGCCCTCGGGGGTGCGTTACTCACGACCGACGGCGAGCCGGTCTTCAACCTGCCCAGTGCTTTCCTGTTGATTTCGCAAGGTACGGTCCTTGGATTGCCGACCATGGCCTGGATCGCGATTGTGCTGGCACTGATCGCGGCCTTCGTGCTGAACAAGACACGGTTCGGTCTCTATACTTTGGCGATCGGTAGCAATCCCGAATCGGCGCGTCGCGCCGGCATCAACGTGCCACGGCATCTGATGTTGGTCTACGTGCTCGGTGGCACGATCTCTTCGCTCGCCGGGATCGTCTATACTGCCTATACGGCGACGGGGGAACCGACCGCTGGTACCAATTATGAGCTTTATTCGATCGCCGCAGTCGTCATCGGTGGCGGCTCGCTGTTCGGTGGGATTGGCACCATCCTGGGCAGTATTCTGGGTGTCCTGCTCATGATGATTTTGAAGAACGGTACAGAACTTGCCGGCATCTCCCCGTATGTCGAGGAGGTGATGCTCGGCCTCGTGGTGATTGGCGCGGTCTATATCGATCATCTGCGCAGAAGACAGCGCTGACCGGGGTGAGCATGGCGCTGGTGTTGCCCTACACCTTATAGACACATAGCGCGTTGTTGCTGAAGATATCATCGCGCTTGGATCGCATCGGTGAAAAACCGAGTTGCGTGCATTCTACAAGTAATCCGGCGACTTTGCCGGCTTGAATGATCGACATGATGTCGGAAGGAGAAACCCCATGAAGCTACCGATCGAAAGCGCCGCGCTCGTGGCGAGCGGTGACCTGCGCCTTTCGGCCAACCGGATGTGCTGGCCCGTACAGGAGACGATGGAGCACAAGCTAACGGCGGCCTTTGCCGACGAAGGCGTGGCACTGAGGCGTGCCCATCCTTACGATCCCGAGGAAGGTCATGGCTTCATCAGCAGCCAGCGCATGGGCCTGGATGTGTTCAACGCCATTGATCCCGAAACGCCGGTCGTGGTTGCCGAATCGGTATGGCAATACAGCCACCACGTACTGCCCGGCCTGCTTCATCATCGTGGCCCCGTACTGACCGTGGCCAACTGGGACGGCACATGGCCGGGGCTCGTCGGTGTGCTGAATTTGAACGCCAGCCTCACCAAGGCCGGACGGGCATACAGCTCAGTTTGGAGTGAGGATTTCGGCAGCGACGCGGCCTTCCGTGCCAAACTGAGACAGTGGCTCGCAGAAGGTACGGTCACGCACGACACGAGCCATGTACATGATCTCCAGCCATCGCGGCTGAAGACCGACGCGTATACGCTCGGACGCGACGTCGCCGCTTCGCTGAAGCGGGACAAGGCCATTCTCGGGGTCTTCGACGAAGGCTGCATGGGTATGTACAACGCCATCCTGGAGGACGCACTGCTCAATCCCCTGGGCATCTTCAAGGAACGCCTGAGCCAATCCGCCCTGCTGGCGCAGATGCGCCTGGTTACCGACGACGAGGCCCGTGCGGTACGTGCCTGGCTGGATGAGCGCGGCATCAATTTTCACACCGGCACCGACGATGCCAGCGAATTGACCGATGCGCAGATCCACGAGCAAGCCAAGATGTATATCGCGGCGGTACGCATGGCCCATGCCTTCGGCTGCGATGTGATCGGTATCCAGTATCAGCAGGGACTGAAGGATATGACTCCCGCCAGCGACCTCGTGGAAGGGCTGCTCAACAACGTCGAACGTCCACCCGTATTCGATGCGGACAGCGGCGTCGAGCTATACGCCGGCCAGCCACTGCCGCATTTCAACGAAGTCGATGAGGGCGCGGCGCTCGACGCGCTGATTACCAACCGCGTCTGGCGCGCATTGGATTTCGACCCTGCCACCACGCTGCACGATCTGCGCTGGGGCGAACACTATAACGGCCCCGACGCGCAGGGGAATGCTGTCGATGCCTTCGTCTGGACCCTGCAGATCAGCGGCGCCGTGCCCGCAAGCCACATCGATGGCGGCTACGCCGGTGCCCACGGTTACCGCCAGCCGGCAATGTACTTTCCCAAGGGCGGCAGTACCCTGTCCGGCACAGGCAAGCCCGGCGAGGTGGTCTGGAGTCGCGTCTTCATCATGGACGGCAGACTGCACGTCGACCTCGGTCGCGGCACGGCGCTGCGCTTGCCCATAGCCGAAACCCGGAGGCGCAGTCAGCTAACGACGCCGGAGTGGCCCATCGTCCACCTCGTCACCCACGGCGTCGATCGCGATGCCATGATGGCCAGACTCAGGGCCAACCACGTCCAGATAGCCTATGCTCCGGACTCTGATGCCGCGAATCATGCCTTGGCCTGCAAAGCCGCCGCCTTCAACGCCCTGGGCATCGGCGTCCATCTTTGCGGCGACACCGAACTCAGCTAGAGGAAACGTCTCAATGGGTGAACTGCTACTTGGTATGGATATCGGCACCTACAGCAGCAAGGGGGTGTTGGTCAGGCCGGACGGGACAATCGTCAAGTCCGCCACGGTCCCTCATACCATGGATATTCCTCATCCCGGCTGGGCCGAACAGGATGCCGATGGCGTGTGGTGGCACGATGTCCTCGAGCTATGCCATGAGCTGATCGATGGTGATCCCGTTCGCGGCAACGACGTCGCTGCTGTCGCCTTGAGCGCCATCGGTCCCTGCCTGCTGCCGCTGGACTCCGTCGGCCGACCGCTGCGCAAGGGTATCCTCTATGGCGTCGATACCCGCGCCATGAACGAGATCGACGAACTCGCCGAACGCCTCGGCGAGGATGCCGTTATGCGTCACAGCGGCATGGCGTTCACCAGCCAGGCGATCGGCCCCAAGATTCTCTGGCTGCAGCATCACGAGCCCGAGGTCTGGGCCAGGACGGACAAACTGCACACCGCCAGCTCCTACCTCGTCTATCGGCTGACCGGTGAGCACGTGATGGACAGGCACACTGCCAGCCATTACATGCCGCTGATCGATATCCACGCGCTCGAATGGAACGACGCGCTGGGCTCTCGGCTGGCCGGCCAGGACCTGCTGCCCCGGCTGGGCTGGAGCGACGAACAGGCCGGTGTGGTCTCTGCGGCGGCAGCCGACGCGACCGGACTCGCCCCAGGCACGCCGGTCGCGGTTGGTGCAGTGGACGCCCTGTCAGAGGCCATCAGCGCCGGGGTCACCAAACCGGGCGACCTGATGATCATGTACGGCAGCAGCACCTTCTTCATCCTCATCGAAGAAACACCGCATCCGGACCCTCGCGTCTGGACTACGGCGGGGGCGTTCAAGGATCAGTACGCGTTGGCTGCCGGAATGAGCACGACCGGCAGCCTGACCCGCTGGTTTCGCGACCAGTTCGCACGGGATCTGCCGCAGGACAGCGCTTACCAGGAACTGTTTGACGGCGCGCGGCGTGTGCCACCCGGTGCGGAGGGGTTACTGTTGCTTCCTTATTTCAGCGGCGAACGTACGCCCATCAACGATCCACTGGCCAAGGGCGTCCTGGCGGGTCTCACCCTATCCCATACCCGCGACCATCTCTATCGTAGCGTCCTCGAAGGTATCGCGCTCGGCATCCGTCATAACCTGGAGACCTTCCAGGCGATCGGGATCCCGATCAAGCGTGTTATGGCCGTCGGCGGCGGCGCGCAAAGCGCCATGTGGCCACAGATCGTCAGCGACGCCGGCCACGTCCGTCAGCACTTGCCCCGCATTACCATCGGCGCTAGTTACGGCGATGCCTACCTGGCCGGGCTGTGCGCCGGCCTGGTCGAACCGGGCAGCATCGGCAGCTGGAATCCGCCGCAAGTCTCCATCCACCCGAACGAAGACCATTATCCGCTCTATGATGAGCGCTATCGGCAGTACCAGACCCTTTACCAAGCGACGCGTGAGGTCGTGCATGAGCTCGGTACAACCGCTGATGATCGCCACCCGTCGGCTGCGAAATGAGGTACCTTGAATCTCGTGGGCACTCCCGATGGGGGATCTTGCTTTATGGTGTTGGTGACGACTGGATAGGCAAGGAGGAAACAACGGTGCGGTTACGCAAGATCCCGGCGGGTGCACGATACGGACGGGGTGCTTGAGATGGCAGATACCACGCCCGCTCTCGAAGTCCGGTCGATCAACAAGCATTTCGGTGCCATCCAGGCCCTGACCGATGTTTCGATTTCGGTCGCGCCCGGCGATGTTCTCGGCATCGTCGGCGACAATGGTGCCGGCAAGTCGACGTTGATAAAGGTGATTTCCGGCGTCCATCACCCCGATGGCGGGGAAATCTTGCTTTCCGGCAAGCCGGTGCATTTCCGCTCTCCGCGCGAGGCCCGGGATAGCGGAATCGAGACGATCTACCAGGATCTCGCACTCGCCGACCATCTTGATGTCGGGGCCAATATCTTTCTTGGGCGCGAACCGGTAAAGCGTCTCGGTGGCATCTTGCCGATCCAGGTGATTGACAAGGCACGCATCCGCAACGAGGTGAGAAATATGCTTGCGCAAATCGAAAGCCATATTCCCGATCCTGCGTCACGCGTGTTCGATCTTTCCGGCGGCCAGCGGCAGGCTGTGGCGATCGTGCGCGCGCTTTACTGGAAGGCGAAGGTCGTCATCATGGATGAACCGACCGCGGCGCTTGCCGTGATGGAGACAAAAAACGTGCTGCGTCTCACCCGGCGGATCGCTGATGAAGGGATCGCCGTGCTGTTCATCGGCCATAATCTCGTCGAGATGCTCCATATCTGCGACCAAGTGTGCGTTATGTATCATGGTCGGAATGTGTTCAATGCGCCCTCGAAAGAGACATCGCAGGACGAATTGATTCGCTATATGACTGGCTATGCCGACGCGAAAGAGACTGTGTGATCGCGTTTTTCACTGATCGAAAATCCGATTTTCCGCATTATGGAAAACTTTCTGCATTGCAAGATAATGTGCGCTGTTCTAGTATCAAAAATACGGATGAACGTTTTATAACATAATGATTATAAGGTAATTTATTTGTCCTGCATGGGCAGCTGGGCTCGTGGCGCCTTGCGGGCTGCTACGGAAAGAGCCACTGCCAGATAGGAGAATTGATCATGGCAATTAAAGAACAACCAGAATACTCCTCTCCCTACCGTTGGGTCATGGCGATCATCACCGGGGTGATCATGACCACCAGTTTTATCTCTTTGACCTCATTTGGGGTGGCAGCGCCGGCCATGGCGAGGGCGATGCATGTTTCCCTGCAAACCTTGTCTTCGGCAGGCGTAGATGCCTTTTCCGTTGGTCTTTTCATTGCTTTTTTTCTTGGCCATGGTGGAATATTCGATACAAGAATCCGTTGGGGGGTCTTGGTGGCGCAGACTTTTCTTATTGTGCCGCAAATTTTGATTCCAATTCTTATGCCTCTTACCCAGTCCATCATTCTGCTCATCATCCTGCGCTTCTCACAGGGCCTGATGATCATGATGATTGCCCTGTTTTCCCTGCAGCTTGCCGGATGGTTTCGTTCAAGCCAGCGCGGTATCTCACTGGCCGCGATGTTGGGTGCCATTACCCTGGGGGGCGCCTTGGGTGGGGTGATCACCGGTAGCCTCTCTGGTCTCGGCTGGCGGTCGGTATATTTCATTACGGCTGCAATCATGGTGCTTGGGGCAGTGATCTATTTTATTTTTGCAAAAGATGCGCTCAGCCATGCGGACGAAATCAAGAAGTCGAAATCCGAGCATCATAAGCACAAGCTCTGGTCTTACCCGATGACCTGGATCATGGGAATTGTGCAAATCCCCAATAACTGGACCTTGTTCACCATCGGCGGATTTCTCCCTATTTATGCCTACCATTTGGGCTATAAGCCTGAACAGACGGGCAATGTGATGTTCATTTGGGGGCTCATGGGTTTTGCCATGGCTATCATCGGTGCTTTGCTGGGGGACCATTGGGCCAAGCAGGACAATACCCACCGGAATTTTGTGAACGCCCGACTCAAGGCTATCACGCTCGCCAATGGGTTCATCATTCTCGGCGCCCTGATGATCCTCTACCTTGCACCACTGTCCTATGCTTGGTTGCTGCTATCGGCATTGGTAGTTGCCGGTACTATGGCCACTCCCCCCAATTACTGGGCGTCACCCTGCAATATCTTCCCGGTCGCGACCATGGGGGCAGGGGCCTTTGCCATTGGCGTCATTTCCAATTCGGTCAGCGCCATTGGGCCGGTAGTTTCGTCGGTAATCATTCACACCATTGGCTGGCCGGGCGTGTTCTGGGTCATGGTAGGTCTGGCAGCGGTGGGATTGGGGGTGAATTTTCTGGCAATGCATACCCCTCTTCCCATCGAGATCGAAGGCCCGGAGGAACCGGACAGCAATTGCGCAGCCGGACTTAGTCATTGATATGTGTTGTACGTAGTGAAGTTCAGGGGCACAGTCAGACCTTCCATTCGCTGTTCGATGCGGCGGACGGTTTTCTGCAGCAGCGGAATCCACTCCTCGCATCGTCAATACTGTATTCGGTAAATGTCGGCAATCCTGTGCGTTGGACATATCGTTGTGTCCATTCGGCGCCATGTCGGACAAGCATGAATTACCCTCCTTCCCGCGCCGGCGCGTCCAGGAGATGACAAGACGGTCAATCACCTGAACGAGACCACGAACAGCAAAGTCGTTTTATTTTTCATGATGTGGAACGACATCCTCATTGCGGAATAGGCTATGGGATACTATCCTCTTAGATGGATTTTTTGACCATTGGGAGATTTGGTATGGATTCCGCGGACGCAGCATTGGGGCCTTGCCCATCCTTTTGTGAAGGCATGGAATTTTTTGGCTCCGCTTGGCCAGATTTCGCTCGCCTGGCCCAGACGCCTGCCATTGGCGAGGGAAAGAATGCCATAGACTCGGTCGAAGATGAGGCTGTGGTCTATCAGGCGCTGTTGATGGCCGATGCCTTGCGTTACTGCACCTTGCAGGTATGTGCCGCTAAATCTTCGGGCCACCCCGGTGGTTTTGCTTCCAGCGTGGAGGCTTATGTTGCCCTGGTCATGCTGGGGCACACCAACATTGTCACGGAAGTGGGCCACCACGCACCGGGTTTTTACAGCGCCATGTTCCTCGATGGTTCTTTGGAGGCCATGAACATTCATGACATGCAGGATTTCATGGCGCGGTTCCGGGAACGCCATGGCCTGCTGGGTCACTTGTCCGGTGCCATACCGGGTTTGCTGGCACCCGCCGGCCCTTTGGGCCAGGGGCAGCATTTCGCCATGGCGGGCGCACTATTGCACCCCGGCATCCTGTTCCCGGTGACCATTGGTGACGGTGGCTTTGGCGAGCCCTATGTACTGAGCAGTTTCAAGCATTTTCATTTTGCCTACCCCAAGGTGACCAATTATCTGCCGGTATTGGTGTGGAATGGTTTCAGCCAGGAGCACCATTCCATGGTCTCGCGCATGGGTAATGCCGAGATGATCGCGTACTGGAAGGCCCACGACTTCGAGGAGGTATTCCTCGTCGACGCCAAGGATTTCGACGATGCCCATCAGGCCGGTCCGTATGTGGATTCGACCCGTTTTTCCTTTTCCCAACGCATGGTGTTTATGGGCGCGGTCTTGCGTGCGGTGTCAGAGGCCGCGGAAGCGGCCCTGCACGGCCGTCATGTGGCTCTTGTCCTCAAGCAACTGAAGGGTGCCGGGATGCACGTCACGGGTGCCAAGTCCCACAATCTGCACCCGCAGGATACGCTGCAATCTCCTGAGATTCGCCAGGCATTGCAACGTCTTGCCTTGGCCCCAGCGGCTTGGGATCTGGTGCGGACGAATATGTCCCGCGCCGGTGGCGGCCCGGCCGGCACGACGGTAGTCACGGAGACAACGCGGGAACTGGCCCCCTTGGGTCCTTTTCCGTTGCAGGATTTTGCCGTTGGCCAAAAGGCAGTGCCGGCGACGGCGATGGGGGCGCTGGTGGCTTGGTTGGGACAACAGGACCGTCGCTTCGTGGTGAGCAATGCCGACGGCAATGAAGCCTCGGCCATGAAGTGCATCAATGACGCCCTGAAAATCCGGCACCCTACGGAAGATCCTCTCTACAACCAGATGCCCACCGGCCAGGTCTATGAGCCGCTCAGTGAGGATGCCTGCGCTGGACTGGCGGCGGGCTTGGCGCTCTTTGGCGGGCGTTCCCTGTGGCTGTCCTACGAGTCCTTTGCCATCAATGGCTGGCCCATCGTCCAGACCGTGGGTCAGGCCATGGCCGAATTGCGGCGGCCGACCCCTTCCCTGGTCTGCATGTTCACCGCCGGGGCCTTGGAGCAAGGGCGTAATGGTTGGACACATCAGCGTCCCGAGATCGAAAACTATCTGGCCGCCCAGATGCGTAACGGTAACGTCTTCGTACTCTACCCCTGCGATGCCAATGCGGTCCAAGCGGCCTATGCCTATGCCGTGGAAAGCCGGAACAAGGTCATGGCCATCATTGCCTCCAAAAGTCCGTTACCGGTCTATCTGAGTCTGGCTGCGGCCCGGGAGGCCATCTCCCGTGGTGCCGCCTTGCTTTATAGCGGCCCAGCCGGAAAGAGGGGGTCGGTGACGCTGGCGGTGACGGGTGACATGGTGCTGCTGCCGGTCTTTGCCGCCAAAAGCGAACTGGAGCAGGCCGGCATCGGGGTGCGCATCGTCAGCGTGCTGAATCCCCGGCAACTGTACCGTCCCGGTGACGTGGCGGTGGAGACGGTGGCTGAGCCGGATCGGAATTTTTTGCCGGACGACGAATTCCACGCGCTGTTTGCCGGAGATCTTCTCCTGGGCATCAGTGGTGGTGGTTCCGGGGCGCTGGAGCCGGTTTTCCTGCGCAGCCGCAGCCGCCGCCGCGACCTCTTGGCCTGGCGGCGTGGGGAGACCACCGCCAGCGCCAATGAACTGATGGAATTCAACGGATTGACCAGTGCCGCCATCGTGGCCAAGGTCGAAGCCATGCTCGCATGAAGGAGGAGTTCAGGATGCCGCCGGCGGGGCGCGACAAGATCATCGTCATCGATGACGATCCCACGGGATCTCAAACGGTCCATTCCTGTCCGTTGCTGCTGCGCTGGGATCCCGAGACTCTTGCCGAGGGTCTGGCCCAGCCTTCCCCCCTGTGTTTCGTGCTTGGCAATACTCGGAGCATGGGTGCGGTGCAGGCGGCGCAAGTGACTCGGGAAATTGCCGAGAATCTCCGCCGGGTGCTGGCGGCAGAGGAGGGGTTGTCCTTGCTGCGTCCCCTCTTTGTCAGTCGTTCCGATTCCACCCTGCGTGGCCATTATCCCGTGGAAACCGACGTGCTGGCGGAAGTCCTGGGTCCCTTCGATGCCCATTTTCTGGTACCGGCCTTTTTCGAGGGGGGCCGCATTACCCGCGGTGGGGTCCATTACGTGCGTCAGCAGGGGCAAGAAATACCGGCCCATCTGACGGAGTTTGCCAACGATTCGGTGTTTGGCTATCGGCACAGTTATCTGCCCGATTACGTCGAGGAAAAGACGGCCGGGAAGATCCGCGCCGAGGCGGTGGCGCGCCTGAGCCTGGAAGATCTCCGGGAGGGCTGCCTGCCCAAGCTCCTGGCCTTCCGGGACAATCAGTGTGTGGTTGTGGATGCCGAACGGCCGGAGGATCTCACGGCCTTTGCCCAGGACGTGCATCGCGCGGCGGAGGCGGGCAAGCGGTTTCTGTTTCGCAGCGCGGCGAGTCTGCTCACCGCCCTGGCGGCCCTTCCACCCCAACCCATCCCCCCCGAAGAGATGGGACGCCTGGTCCGCCAGGACCGGCCCGGTGCGGTCTTGGTGGGTTCCCACGTCCCCAAGACCACGGAACAATTGGATCGCTTGTTGGGGGAGCCTGGACTGGAGGGCATCGAGATCGACGTCGATGCCTGTCAAGGCCCCAGCGCAGTACGGCAGCTGGCGCAGGTCCGGGAGCGGGCCGCCCGTATCCATGGCCGGGGCGCCGACGTGGTGATCTATACCAGTCGCCAGGAACGACAATTCTCCAGCCGGGATCTCCGGCTCGCCTTTGGGGCCCGGGTTTCTGTCTTTCTCATGGATGTCCTGCGGGTTCTGCCCAGGGATCTGGGTTTTTTGATCAGCAAGGGAGGAATTACCTCCAACGACGTGCTGAGTGCTGGTCTGGCGCTGCGCTGGGCGCCGGTCCTGGGGCAGATCATCCCTGGTTGCTCGGTCCTTCAATGTCCCCCGGATCATCCCCAGTTTCCCGGTTTGCCGGTAGTGATCTTCCCCGGCAACGTGGGAGATGAAAACGCCCTTGTCCTGGCCCGCAGGCGGCTGCGCGGAATGCGGAATGCGGAGGTACCATGAGCAACCAGCTTACGGAGGCGCAGCAAGCCTTTCTGCGCGAAGTTCGGGAGGTCCTGCCGGCGGAACGGCTGCGCCTGGGGGCCGAGGCATTGGCGCCCTATGAATGCGATGGGCTTTCGGTGCTGCGGGAGCTCCCTCTTTGTGTGGTTTTGCCCCAGGACCGGCGGGAGGTGGAGGCAGTACTGCGGCTTTGCCATCGGCACGGCGTTCCGGTGGTGCCGCGAGGTGCCGGCACGGGACTTTCGGGTGGCGCCCGCCCGGTGGCCGGGGCGGTACTGCTTTCCCTTGCCCGGATGAACCGGATCCTTGCCCTGGACCTGGAAAATCGCACGGCCCGGGTAGAGCCCGGCGTGCGCAATCTCGCCATCAGCGAAGCGGCGCGGCCGCATGGGCTTTACTACGCCCCCGACCCTTCTTCGCAGATTGCCTGTACCATCGGCGGCAATATCGCGGAAAACTCTGGCGGGGTGCACTGTCTGAAGTACGGCCTGACGGTCCATAACGTTTTGGCCGTGGACGTGCTGACGGCCGCTGGGGAACTGTTGCAGTTGGGCGGCTTGGGGCCCGACGCGCCAGGTTATGACCTTCTTCCCCTATTCATTGGCTCCGAAGGACTGCTGGGTATCGTCGTCGAAGTGACGGTACGCCTGCTTCCGGTGCCGGATGATACGGTAGTCCTCTTGGCCGCCTATGATTCGGTGGCGGCGGCCGCCCAGACGGTCAGCGCCATCATCGCGGCCGGGATCATTCCGGCTGGGCTGGAGATGATGGATCGACTGGCCATCGAGGCGGCAGAGGCCTATGTACATGCCGGCTATCCCACCGCTGCCGCGGCCATCTTGCTTTGTGAACTCGACGGTAGCGAGGAAGAGCTGGTCCAGCGGGAGGAAGAGGTGATGGCCTTCCTGCGGCAGCATGGGGCGACGGACATCCGGGTAGCCCATGATCCGCAACTGCGGGCGTTGCTCTGGAAAGGGCGTAAGGCGGCCTTTCCAGCGGTGGGACGCATGGCGCCGGATTATTATTGTATGGATGGTACGATTCCCCGTTCCCGCTTGGCAGAGGTGCTGGATCAGATCCAGCTTTGGTCGCAGGAATACGGCCTGGCGGTGGCCAATGTCTTTCATGCCGGTGATGGCAATCTGCACCCCCTCATCCTCTATGATGCCAACGAGTCGGGACAGCTGGCCGCGACGGAGTCCTTTGGTCAACGGATCTCGGGTCTCTGTGTGGCGGTGGGGGGCAGTATCACGGGGGAGCATGGGGTGGGTGTCGAGAAGCTCGACAGCATGTGTGTGCAGTTCTCGGCCGCCGAGTTGGCGCAGATGCACCAGGTCAAGGCCGCCTGCGATCCCCTCGGTTTACTCAATCCAGGCAAGGCGGTACCCACCCTCCACCGGTGTGCCGAGCTGGGGGCCATGCACGTACACGGGGGGGCACTGCCGTTCCCGGATCTGGAGCGCTTCTGATGGACTTGAGTACCGATCTCCAAGAACGAGTACAGGCCGCCCATGGGGCAGGTCGACCGCTGCGCGTCGTCGGCGGCGGGAGCAAGGCCTTTTATGGCCGCCCAATCCAGGCGGAACGTTCCTTGTCGGTCCAGGGACACAGCGGGGTAATCGAGTATCAACCGGCGGAACTCTTCATCACCGCCCGGGCGGGAACCCCCCTGACCGTTCTCCACGAGACCTTGGCCGAACGGGGCCAGGCCCTGGCCTGCGAAGTCCCCGCCTTCGGTCCCGGCGCCACCCTGGGCGGGGCCTTGGCCTGTGGCTTTTCCGGCCCGGCCCGGCCCTATCTCGGCTCCTTGCGGGATCAGGTCCTTGGCATGCGCATACTGAACGGGAAAGGGGAGGACTTGCGCTTCGGTGGCCGGGTCATGAAAAATGTGGCGGGCTATGACCTGTCCCGACTCATGGTGGGTGCCCTGGGTACCCTGGGGGTGATCCTGGAGGCCACTCTCAAGGTGCTGCCCATGCCCGCCCACACCCTTACCCTTGTTCAGGAATGTTCGCGCTCGACAGCCATCCAGCGGATGAATCGTTGGGCCGCCAAGCCCTTGCCCCTGACGGGTTCCGCCCACCTGGATGGTCGCCTGTACTTCCGGTTGACCGGAGCCCAACGGGCGGTGGCTGCGGCGCAGACCGAGATGGGCGGCGAGGTCCTGGGTCCCGATGCGGCAGATCGGTTTTGGGCAGATCTCCGGGAACAGCGACTGGATTTTTTTGCCCCCGCCGAGCCGCTCTGGCGTTTTGCCGTTGCTCCAGCCTCGCCGGTTTTTTGTCCGGACTTGCCGCAGGTGTTGGAGTGGGGTGGGGGGCTGCGCTGGCTAAGGGCAGCGGGCGATCGCCATCGGTTTCAGGAACTGGCCCGGACCTACGGGGGCCATGCCCTGCTCTTTCGGAGCAGGGGGATGGAGAGTCCTTTCCCCTTGCTTCCGGCACCATTGATGGATCTACATCGGCAGCTGAAAGCCGCATTCGATCCCCGCCATATCCTGAATCCTGGGCACCTTTACCCAGACTTGTGAGGGTTCGACTATGCAAAGTCAAATTGCCAGCGCTTTTCAAAATGCCAGCGACATCGATGAGGCCGAGTCCATCCTGCGTAGCTGTGTACATTGTGGGTTCTGCACGGCTACCTGCCCGACGTACCAGATTTTGGGAGATGAGCTGGATGGACCAAGAGGGCGCATCTATCTCATCAAAGACTTTCTGGCCGGCCAGGAAACCTCTAGTGAGAGTTTGGAACACCTGGATCGCTGTCTGCTTTGTCGAGCCTGTGAAACTACCTGTCCATCAGGGGTGCGGTATGCGCGACTTGCGGAAATCGGTCGCCGGGAAATGGATAAAAAGCTGACGCGGCCTTTGCCCCAGCATCTGGCCCGGGTGGTATTGCGGTCGATCTTCCCCTATCCTCGGCGCATGCAGTTTTTGCTGCGCTTTGCCCAGGCCTGGAAGGGTGTATTACGGGAGGACTGGGCAGCGCGGATTCCTGAGCCTTGCGAATCTGTTGATACCCTGTCGCAGCAAGGTTCCGTTCATCCCCGCGTCTTGCTGTTTGATGGCTGTGTACAGCAGGTGACGACCCCAAACACCAACCGCGCCCTGACACGGGTACTGGATCATCTGGGTGTTTCCTGGGCACTGCCTGCGTCGGCGGGATGCTGCGGGGCCTTGAGCCTGCATTTGAACGCCGAAGAAGAAGCCCATGATTTCATGCGTCGGAATATCGATGTTTGGTGGCCATGGGTGGAAGAGGGGATAGAGGCAATCCTGGTGAGCGCCAGTGGGTGTGCCTCCATGCTCAAGGAATATGGTCAATCTTTACAAGATGATGCGCTTTACCGCGAGAAGGCGCGGCGCATTGCCGAATTGGTCCGTGATCCTGCTGACTGGATGGTTTCGATGGGCGCTGGTATTAGCGCGGCGAAAAGTCCACGGTCAAGAATTGCCTTGCATAATCCGTGCTCTTTGCAGCACGCTATGGGCCTGCATGGCCAAATCGAGCAATTGCTGCAAGATGCTGGCTACGAGCTGCTGCCCGTAGCCGATGGCCACTTGTGCTGTGGGTCGGCTGGTACCTATTCCCTGCTGCAGCCGGAATTGTCCGGGGAGCTACAGCGACGGAAGCTGGAAAACCTGCAGGCGGCCCATCCGGATTGCATTGCGACGGCGAATGTTGGTTGTCAGCTCTATTTGCAGCAAAAGTCTCAGGTTCCCGTTCAGCACTGGCTACAATTACTGGCTGATGTCTTGCCCGCGCAACCGGCATTACCCTAACCGGAACCCAGGTTTTTTCCCAGGCGGAGCAGAAGGGCTGCATTGCGGGCAGTTTCGCGAAGGGTTTTGGCTCCACCGGCGAAGATGGCTTTTTCTGCTGTTAGTCGGGGCAGGGTGGTAAGGATCACATCGATCCCCATCTCACGCAGAGCATCCATATCATCGCTCCGAGAGCCAGCCAATACCAGCAGGGGTTTCCCCCAACGGCGGGTTCGCCGGGCAACACCCGCGACGACCTTACCATGGGTGGTCTGCGAATCTACGCAGCCCTCGCCAGAGATGACCAGATCGGCGTACTGAATCTCTTTTTCCAGGTCGAGAAGTTTGGCAATCACGTCGATACCTGGCCGTAGCCGGGCATGAAAAACGGCGAGACAGGCCGCAACGATTCCTCCCGCTGCCCCGCTGCCGGGAATCCGGCTGATGGATTGGGCGCTCACCCTTTCCAGGCAGCGGGCATAGTTCTGCATGCCCCGTTCGAGTCGGTCGACCATCGCGGGATCCGCCCCTTTTTGGGGTCCGAATACCCGGGTCGCTCCTGTGGGTCCCAGTAAAGGGTTATCCACATCACCGATTACTTCGACCGTGCAATGGGCAAGACGCTGATCCAGCTCTTCCAGATCAATGTGTTGTATCTGCTGCAAGACTTGGCCGCTCGGTGAAAGTAGCGTCCCGTGGCGATCATAAAAGCGGGCGCCGAGCGCGCTGAGCATTCCCATGCCACCGTCATTGGTGGCACTGCCGCCCACGCCGATGACCAGTTTTCTGCAACCGCTGTCCAGCGCCGCCCGGATGAGTTCGCCGGTCCCCAGCGTCGAGCAGATTTCAGGGTTGCGCTCGCCGCTGGCCAAAAGGAGTAGGCCACTGGCTTCCGCCATTTCAATCACTGCCATCTCACCACCATCGAATAGTCCGAAAGACGCCTTGATCCGGCGATGCAAAGGATCATGTACCAGCCGTTCGATGCGTTCCCCATTTCTACTTTCCAACAAGACCTCCAGGGTCCCTTCACCGCCGTCGGCAAGTGCCAAGCAGCGATATTTCCAGTCTGGGTATATTTCTGCGAGACCGGCATGAATTTCGGCTGCGGCCTGGACTGCAGTTAGACTACCTTTGAAGTGGTCCGGAACAATGAGGATACGCATGAAAGCTCCTTGGATTCGGGCCTTGGTATGATACCAATTCCAGTTTAGAGATTCAGCCCGACTCCGCTGGTCGCCTTGATGAGTCAATTTTTTTCGCCAAAGGGCAGAAAGGCAGATCAGTGCTGATGACCATCACGCAGACAAGGTGTTGCAAAAGGGCCAGTGGCGACCCTGGGGAGATTCTTAAAGCCCGTTAGCCCGAGCCGCCCATTCTGAAAGAAAACAGCCGAGAGACCTTGATACCCGGTCTGAGGGGTCCGAGGCCTGCGGGTTCTCACAAAAGGTGGCTTGTTTTTTTATGAGCCTGACATGCAATCAGAGCTTCTGGTCGTCGACATATGTTTCAGGACTTGATCTTGGATGTCATTCACTAAGGCACGGCGCCTATTTGTCTCCGCACGTTTCTTCGATGGCACCTCGCTTAGTGGCTTGGATTCGACGATGACAGGCAGAAGCCAGTCAGCACCATCCGAATTGGCTCCTTTCTCGTCAGTGCAGAATGCGTCATAGTCAAAGGCAATCTCACGCCGTTTTGCCAAGCTGCGGTATACGTGGTTGTCATTGCCAACCATACGCAGCCGATCGCAGTCGGTGGCGATGGCGATGAAACGCAAGGTGCTGAGTATCAGCGAGCGCGGTCTCAGGCCGTGCAAGTTGTGGGTCAAGTCACGGATCTTCTGACGGCCATTTTCATTTGCTGGACCCTGCATACAGCCAATATCCAGCTCCCTCAATCCATCCGTTCTTCGGAACGAGAAACAGGCACTATACAGTCGCGTGCGACTGTCGCCCTCGGTGAGATGCAGAGCCAGTTCCCCCTCCTTGCCGAACTGGGCGGGTCGAGAGAGCAGCAACTGCAGAGATTGATCTTTTTTGTCGACAAAGCGGGCGATAAGTACGGTCTGTTCATAGGCACGGGCCATGAGCGGAGCCATGTCGAGGGCTTTGATAACCTCGATATGATCTTGGAGAAGGGCCAGGCGGGTCTTGGGCCGAATTCCAGCACGCCGGTAGGGTCTGTGGATCTTCTCGGCCATTTCCGGCTCGTGTTCAAGACAAGCTTGCAGGTTCGCATCGCTGTGCAGTAGATCAAGCCAGATGGCTGTTTCGCGCATGGAAAACAGCGTACGCAGGTGGAAGCGCAGTCGGCGATGATACTGTTGTGGATAGAGTACTCTGGCACATTCATCAGCCATTTTCGCGAGATGTGGGTCGGTCCGCGCCTGGATTAGAGACAGCAGCCAGAATTCAATAATTCCGTGTTTTATTTCAGTCTAACCTAATCAATATGTCTGCGTCTTTTTAGATGAGCAGAGTGCACCCTTTTGGCGGGTGTGTCCAGGGCCGGACGGGCAGAATGGACGGAGTTGCGGGACTGTCCGGGCCGCAACGGGCTGCTTTGAGACGGAACATGGAGTCACACTCCTTTTTGGGGCTGATATATTCTAAATTACTATTATGGGGCATCATTCAACAACACCACCCAATCCCCCGCCCGTAAGTGGGCATGGCTCTTCAGCACTTGCAAGGACTTGTGTCCGGTAATGCTGGACACCTGCATGGGGTTCAGTCCTTTCTCAAAGAGGCAGCTGGTGGCCTCATGGCGGAGATCATGGAAGCACAGGCCGGTAATGTCGGCACGTTTGCAGGCACGGCCAAAAGATTGGTGGATGACTTCAGAAGTCGTACCAAACACTTTGCCGTTCATGCTGCGGGGCAATGCTTCTATTAACCTGGCCCTTAAATACCCGACAATAGTGTGGTATAATTTGCCTATGGAAAGAATCGATGTGCGCAGTTTGACGATGGAAGGTAGGTGGATGCTCCGACAGATGGTGGTACGCCTGCGGAAGCAATCGGGGATGACCATTCAGGATCTTGCCCAGGTTTCTGGCGCTCACCCCACGACGATCAAAGGCTGGTTGGCCCGTGCCCGAAAAGAAGGAGAAAGCGGACTGGGAGAGAAGCGTCGCGGCCGCCCGGTTGGTGCGTGTCGCAAGCTGAGTCTGACGGCAGAGGCGTGGGTACGCGATCAGATTGTGCGCGGGAATCCGCGCCAATTGAAGATGTCCTTTGCTTTATGGACACGTCCGGCGATCCGGGCCTTGATACGCACCCAGTTTGGCGTGGATTTACAGGAACGTCTGATCGGAAAGTACCTCAAACGTTGGGGGTTCACGCCACAACGTCCGGTCAAAAAGGCGCTGGAACAAAATCCGGAAGCGGTTCGCCAGTGGCTGGAGCAGGACTATCCACGCCTGCGTGCGCAGGCGGCCCAAGAGGGGGCCATCATTTATTGGGGCGATGAAACGGCCGTCAAGGAGGATGCCAACTGGGTGCGAGGCTATGCGCCCCGAGGGCAAACGCCGGTGTTGGAGATGCCAGCCCGCTGGACCTCCTTATCCATGATCTCGGCGATTTCACCACGTGGGGAGGTGGCCTTTCAGATTGTTGAAGGCAGTATCCATTCTGAACGTTTTATCGCTTTTCTGGACACGCTGATTCAAGATGCTCCGCAGAAAATCTATCTGGTCGTGGATAACCTGCGTGTCCATCATGCCAAGGTAGTGACGGCGTGGTTGGCCGATAAAAAAGATCGGATTGAGCTGATTTTCCTGCCTCCTATGCACTGGAGTCCAATCCGGATGAATACCTGAATCGGGATTTTAAAACGGCACTGCGCATTGGTGCCGTCAGTACTGACAAGGATTCACACTGGAAAAAGCGCAGGCTTTCATGCAGGGCCTACGCCAAATGCCGCATAAGGTAGCTAGCTATTTTAGGCCCGCCCAGTATGCGAAGGGTATTTAAGGGCCGGGTTAATAGAAGAATGATCCGAGATATAACTCTCTGACCTCTTCGGGAAAACATAACATCCCAGGGGTTTTTCACCAATGCAAGGGGATACCTGTTCATGTTAGATATGTATGACGGGCATATATAGTTATTACAACTTCTATTTCCGTCATATATAATATGAGATACTTTCAGCAGCAGGAGAAATCATGGAAACCACAAAGCAGCGCGGCAGACCGAGAATCCACCCCGACCGCAAAGCCGCGCAGCGGGCGGCATCGGCGGCATACCGCAGCAGAAAAAGAGCCAGACGGCAGGCGGCGACCATCCACAGCGCCATTATTGACCTGTCCGCAGTGGCGGCGTACAAAGTCAGAAAGTAAGGGGGAATTACAGGATGGACGTTCAGGAAACCATTGAAAGCCTACGCAAACTGATAGAAGGCGCGATTGCGCCCAGCATCCGGGATATTCAGGGGCGTCTCGACAGCCTGGACAAAAACGTGCAGGAAATTCGTGAGGAAATCCGCGACGGCAACGCTAGACATGAACGCTTGGAAATGCGCATGGACAATGGACTGACCGATTTGCGCGGAGAGATACGCGGGCTGAATGCCCGCTTCGATACACTCATGACCGCCATCCTGGGAATGCGCCAGCCCATTTATCCAGATTCCGTGCTTTCCCGTTTAGAGCAATTGGAAAAGTCTGTGCAGGAAGTGATCCGATCCATCGGATAGAAGTCGTATAGTATTCAGCATCTACTAAGGAGACATCGTTATGTCATTTCGATTTGAAATTATACAGGATGATAAAGGTCTTTGGTATTGGAAGCTATATGCTGATTATAACGAATTTGGAATATCGTCAATACATTATGACCGAGAAGAAATATGCCGTGAGGCTGTAATGAGTATAAAGATAAAATCAAAGGATGCAGCAGTCATCCCGCCTCCGACCATATGATGCAGGGTTGGTAGTTGCTCACTGATCAAGATAATTGATATCGACCATCAATATGTTACTCGTCAGGACCGGTATCCTTCCAATCTTCAGGGGGAACAATTTTTGCGTCTATGTCAGCATGTTCCTTTAACAAATATAATAAGCCACTACCAGATAAAAGTTCCATCGGTTTCCCACTGGCAAAATCAAAAGAAGCTTTACCGTAGCCACTCGTGGTGACCAAAATTCCTTTTGAGGCCCCTTCATTTTGCATTGTGCCGAACAAGTCCCGTACCGCGCTGACGCCAACAGTGTTTTTGTACCGTTTCGCCTGTATGACCACCTTACCGCCAAAGATAGGTCGAGGATCAAATGCCACGCAGTCTACCCTTCCGTCGCGTGACGCCTGTGTTTGTCTGGTTTCCAGACCCATGGATTGGAACAGATTGGTGATCAGCGATTCGAACTCGCTCGGAGTCAAATCCATTAAATTAGGCCGTTGATCAAGAGTGGAAAGCACGTCTTCATCATCAATAAAACGAGGGTCTGTCATATTCAATTCTACCACCGGACGTACAGGCACCAATTCAGCAGCACTTTTTGAGACGGATGCATTCATAGTTTTCAGACAGGTCGTTGGATCGACATGCGCCAAATCAAAATCGCCAAACGAATCCCTGGTGGTTCTGACCGTCACGATACATGGATGGATGGGTTTACCGGTCCCCCGATCAATAGCATGCACATGGCCGTTAAAAACGATGGTGTCGATGTAACTGGATGTATCTGATACAAAAATTTCGTGGATCGACCGCAATGCAGTTTGCGCGACCGCTTGAGTATACAATGCTCGGCGTTGACTCTCCGGGTAAGCTATTTCGTTGAACGAGTCAGAGGATTTAACATACTTTACTGATTTATCTTTTGGAATACATTTATCATATAGCGGAAGATCATAGGCTATTATCAGTTGTTTTGATTCTGATTGGTATTCTGCGCGAGCTTCCTTGGGAAATCCATCAGGGTATGGACTGTTAGCTAAAACGGTTACAAAATACTCTACAATAGCCTCCGTGTCACCAATCGAAAGTGCGTGTTGAAAATCATCTATGATCTTTTTATAATGCTCTACAGAGCGGGCGTAATCTTCTTGACGTTTCTTTATGGCTTGTCTGCGCTGATCTTCTCTTGCTCGAAAGTCATACGCTGCTTCCTCGAAGGATCGCTTCGCCAGTTTTACTTTTTCCTGATAGGATCTTTTCACCCAAGGTAACAAGCCTGCCATGACTGAGGGCTTTTCTGGCTCATATATTGACCAGACTGGTTCTTTATGGCCATGATCAAGATCACTTAGGTCGAGTTTTTTTGCGTACGGATACTCACGCAACTTCCCAAAGTCAATAACTGGATTAAGACTCAATCCATTGGTCAGTATTTGCTGAAGTGACTGGACGTATTTCATTAGCTGCTCGTTGCGTTCTCTTTCTTCCTCCAGCTTGGATTCGATATAAAGCCTTTTTCGTTCTTTTTCGTTAGCTGCTGCGGCACGTTCTGCATTTCTAATTGAAATTGCTTGGACGCGGTGCTGTCTTTCAATTTCGCGTTGGCGATCTCGAGACTCGCGTTCCACCGCACGAACAAAGCGGTTCATGCTACTAACAAATTTACGGGCCATACTACCTCATCTTTATTGCTGATATCTAGGTTACGAGTTGCCTTTAAATTGCCAACCACCATTAGCATTCAGTGGAGTTTGGTTGGTCAAGATACATCCATTCGCTAAACATTCTTTGTCACTGTCTGTTACTTCTTTTTGTCTCTATATGAAAACACCAACAAACTGTAAGGCAAACCCAAGCGCAACACAACAAAAACCTATTCGCTGGTAATGCTTGCGCCCTTTATTACGTTTTGAGATGCCACCACCTGGTTCTTGAGAGGAAGCAAAAAACGGGACACTTTCAAAACCATAAGAATTCTTCCAAAGAATAAGTGCTCCTGCGAATCCCATGAAAAGCCCCGCACCGTTTATCACCTTCGCAACAAATTCCATCGGCATCACCCCAGCAGCTTCACCAGATCCTCTGCCCGTAAATGCGTGTATCTCGTCAGCATTTGCAAGGTTTTGTGACCGGTGATGGACTTCACTTCCATGATGTTCAGTTTCCGTTTCTCGAATAATCGACTTGTCGCTTCGTGCCGGAGATCGTGTAAGTGTAGTCCCTTGATGCCTGCACGTTTGCAGGCACGGGCAAAAGCAAGATGGATGGCTTCATAGGTGGTATCAAACACCTTGCCGTTCAAGCTCCGGGGTAAACCTATCAATACTTCCATAGCCGTGCTGGATAAGGGGACAGTGCGGGCCTCGCCATTTTTTGTTTTGGGTAGAAAAGCAGTATGTTTTTTCATATCAACTTGATTCCAGAATAAGCCTGGCGTAAGGATGGACCGGATGCCAGTTTTAGGATCGGTCGTGTCTTTGGTTTCTAAAATTTCTCCCACACGCATCGCGGTTTCGATGGCAAAGCGCACGACCGGAAGCAGCCAGGGATTCCGGGACTCGCGGCATTCTTTTAATAGACGTTCTTCTTCATTGCCGACTAAGCGACGGTCTCTGGCTTTTGATGGCGATGGCATCTTGATCTGCAAAACGGGGTTTCCCATCGGCAAACTGATCCCCCATTCCTTGATTGCCAGATTCAACACTCTTGACAGTAAGGAAAGCTCGTGTCGTACCGTCTGGGTACTGATTCCGGTAGATAATCGCTGATCCCGATACTTGGCAAGGATGGATGGTGACAGGGACGCCAGGGAATGACTACCGATATGCTTAATCACGATTCCTGCCGCTGACCTGACCGATTGTTGAGATTTCTTTTCCGGCAAGACTTCCACTATATACCGGTCAAGAATTTCTTTAACGGTCGTGCGCTCGGATTCCGTGCGCTGAACAAAGACCCCCCGCACCATTTCTGATTCTGTGACTTTTGCCCATGCTTCCGCCTCTGCTTTTGTGCGAAAAGTTTTGACCTGGGAAGGATAGCCTTGCTTTCGGATTCTCGCCTGCCAGCCAATCCTGACCTTTTGGTCATCGTATCGGGGTGAAATGGTGGCCATGATTCAGTGCTCCGTGACAGTGTTTTTGATGGTTTAGTGTCGCGCCAGTGTCGCGGAAAATCAAGAGCGGCAAAAAATCGCGGATTGAATCATTGTAACACATTGTATTGTATGGTGCCCCGAGCGCGAATCGAACGCGCGACCTACCGCTTAGGAGGCGGTTGCTCTATCCACTGAGCTACCGAGGCATGGAGCCAGTCTAGCAAAAGCCGGGCCTTGGGGGCGAGTCCCACCCGTCTTTTTTTAGGTCAAGGCCAGGAAATAAGCCGCATAGCACAGACCATTGACCAGGAAATGGTAGGGGCGCAGGGTCACCCCACGCATAAGCAGCAAGAAGGTATAGCCGCCCGCCAGCAAAGTCAGTCCAGCCCCCAGCAGCACAGCAAAAGAAGGAGTCCAAGGCGTCAATAATACACCAATGGCGGGCAGGAGGCTGCCCTGAAACATCAGCGCGCCGGTAATATTGCCAAAGGCGAGGGTGTCCTTGCCGCGTCGTATCCAGAGAATGCTGTTGATTTTTTCCGGCAGTTCAGTGGCAATGGGGACCACCAGCAGAGACAGGATCAATGCCGAAATGCCCAGCCAGCTGGAAAGCCCCTCAATGCCATCCACAAACAGGTTGGCACCAAAAACAATCATGCCCAAGCCTATAGCCAACTGCAGCAAAATGACCGGCATCCGTACGGGTAATCCGGTTTTGCTGAGATACAAGGCATGTCCGGCCTCGGTGCCATGACCTTCGGCGACCAAAGCTGCGGACGCGCGCAGGGTGCTCAACACATACAAAAAATAGAGGACAACCAAAATCAGGGCGATACTGACCCGGGCCAGGGTAATCTGGTGAGGCACAAAAAGGGCGATGCAAGAAATTCCGAAGGCGGCCAAAAACCAGCCCAGATCACGCCGCAAACCGCTGGGTTCCGGTTGCAGGGCGCCGCGCCAGCCTCTTTGCGGGGAGACAAATACCGCCATCAAAAACAAGGTCAGGGTGGATAACATCATGGGTGCCCCGAGAATGGCACCGACACCCACTTCTTCGCCGAGATGGGTGGGCTTGCCGGACGCGGCAGCAAATACAGCGACGATGGGGACCATGGCTTCGGGAAGGGCGGTGCCGACGGCAGCAAATATCGAGCCGGTTACCCCTTCGGAGATGCCCAAGCGATCACCCAGATGTTCCAGGGCGTTGGTAAACGCTTCGGCACCAGCAAGGATGATGATGAGGGCCGCTATCAGCAAGAGAATATTCATGAAGGGATTATGCCACAGCCGGAACGAACCACAACGGCGGCCGGATGATGATATACTGCCCCCATCATGGGGAATGGCTGAGACAGGAGCAAGGTATGCAAAAGGTGTGCAGTTTCTTCGACCGGGATATTTACCATGTGGAGGGTGGAGAAACCCCGCCTGCCGTGTATTTTATCGCGGACAAGGACGCCGGAGGGATTCTGGTCAATGCCCCGGCATATAGTGAAACCTTGCAGGCGGAACTGGCGGCCTTGGCCCCCCTGCAAGTATTGTTTTTGCCCAGCCATTTCGGTGCACAGGATCTGTCCCTCTGGCAGCAGGCCGGTTGCAAGCTGGTCGCCCAGCCGGCGGAAAGTCATTATCTGCAAAGCCCCATCGATATTCCGTTGGACAGCAAGCTGCGTCTGACCCGGACCATTGATTTTCTGCCGATGTCCGGCCGTACTCCCGGGAGTTGTGCCTTGCGTCTGAAAAACAAGCCGGGGGCCATTTTTTTCGGGCCTATTCTCGAATGTCCAGACCCGGATCAGTGGCCTACCCTGATTGCCCATGGGGACGATCATTCCTGGGAAACCCGTATTTTTGGCAGTCTTGGTCTACAGGATCTGCGTTTTGAATATGCCTTTACCGATACCTTTGTTGCGGACCGGACGCCCATCGGTCCCGGGGCAGATCAGGCCATTCAGTCGGCCTTGAACACCGTGCTGGAAGCCGACTGATTTCACGAGCACTGCATGAATGGCCAATAAAACACTGCAAGTTTGCGATAATTGGCGTATAGTTCGGACCCTGAATTCTTTGTCCAGGTGTGTCCATGTCTCAAGAGTCTGATCTCCGTTTTATTGATTTTGCGCTCGCCGAACCCCTGCAGAAAGCAGTGGCGGAGATCGGCTACGAACAGCCTTCCCCGATCCAGGCACAGAGCATCCCCCCCCTGCTGGAAGGGCGGGATGTCATTGGCCTGGCTCAGACGGGTACGGGCAAGACGGCCGCTTTTGCCTTGCCTTTGCTCAGTCGGGTGGACCTGAGCCTGCGTGTGCCGCAATTGTTGGTGCTGGCCCCCACCCGTGAATTGGCCATTCAGGTGGCCGAGGCCATGCAAGGTTTCGCCAAGTTCCTGCCGGGGTTCCATGTGCTGCCCATTTATGGCGGGCAATCCATGGGCTTGCAGCTGAGGCAATTACAGCGGGGCGTGCATGTGGTGGTAGGGACGCCCGGGCGCATTCAGGATCATCTGCGCCGCAAGACTCTGCATCTGGACCAGTTGCAGGCGGTGGTGCTGGATGAAGCCGATGAGATGTTGCGCATGGGTTTTATTGATGCCGTGGAAGACATTCTGCAACACACCCCCGATGGCCGTCAGGTCGCGCTGTTTTCGGCGACCATGCCCGAGGCCATTCGGCGCATTGCCAAGACTTATCTCAAGGATCCTCTGGAAATCCGCATCAAGTCTGCCACCACGACGGTAGCGACCATTCGCCAGCGTTACTGGCAAGTCAGCGGCACCCACAAGCTCGATGCCCTGACCCGGATTCTGGAGGTCGAAGACAGTAATGCCTGGATTGTGTTTGTGCGCACCAAAACCGCCACGGTGGAACTGGCCGAACGTCTGGAGGCTCGGGGTTATGCCTGCGGTGCGCTGAACGGCGATTTGAGCCAAGCCTTGCGCGAACAAACCATCGAACGATTGAAATCCGGGGCACTGGATATTGTCATCGCCACCGATGTCGCCGCGCGAGGGCTGGATGTGGAGCGCATCACCCACGTCATCAATTATGATATTCCCAACGATACCGAAGCCTATGTGCATCGCATCGGACGTACCGGGCGGGCAGGACGAGCTGGAGATGCCATTTTGTTTGTCGCCCCCCGTGAACGACATTTGCTACGCGCCATCGAAAGAGCCACCGGTCAGACCATCACCGCCATGCAACTGCCCAGCATGGCCGATGTGGCTGATCGCCGCATGGCCCAGTTCAAGGAACAGCTCTCCGAAGTCATCAATGCCCAGGATCTGTCGGTTTTTGAATCACTCATTGCGGATTTCCAGCAGGAGCATGACGTGGGGCTCAGTGAAATTGCGGCGGCTCTGGCCTATATGGTCCAAAAGGAACGGCCGCTGATACCCGTTGAAGAGCCGACCCGCCCCATGCGCACGGAATCCAGCGGTGCCGGGCGGCCTGCATTCGGGCGTCGGCACGGAGAGAATGAAAGGCCCGTTCGCAGTGATCGCGGCGCCAATCGTACTTCACGCAAGCCCCTGGGAGATGATCTGCCCATGCGGCGCTTTCGTCTGGACGTCGGTGAAGACCACGGCGCCCAGGTCAAGAATATCGTCGGCGCCATTGCCAATGAGGCGGGCATTCCCAGCCGCAATATCCGCAAGGTCGAAATCCATGGGGATTACAGCACCCTGGAGTTACCGGCGGATACGCCGGCGGCGGCCTTGCAGCATTTGCAAAAAGTCTGGGTTGCCGGTCGCCCTTTGCAAATTGCCCCGCAAGAAGCGGGCAGGGAAAAGTCAGCAGCGCCCAAACGTTCCACGGCAGCGCGCGTGCGTGCCGGTGAAGAGGCTAAAGCTCCGCGGAAAATATTGTCAGTGACGGCGAAGCCTGCAAAAAGTGAGGCTAAAATCCGCAGTAGTGCTGCCAGCAAGCGCAAGAGGCCCAGCAGGGAGCGTTAAATATTATCCAGCATAGCTGGGACGAGGATAAGCGAGGCCAGATAACCGGGAGGACGGTACGCCTCCGGTAGAGGTTGGACTTTGATTATAAGGAAGCTTAAGGGGGGAGCGGGTGGCTGTTTCCCACCCGCTGAAACAATCAGGCCCGACGAACCTTCTCGGCTTGCAGACCTTTAGGACCACGAGTCACTTCAAAGCTGACCCGTTCACCTTCGGCCAGGGTCTTGAAACCCGTACCTTCAATGGCGGAGTGGTGTACGAACACGTCTTCCTTGCCATCTTCCGGCGTAATGAAACCAAATCCCTTGCTGTCATTGAACCACTTCACTGTACCAACCGCCATTTCACACCCCAAAATAATCAAAAATAGCCCAACTGGCTGTTTTCAAGCATAGCATATACCAAGACCCGCGCAAGTTCGTTTGCTGATCGGTTCCTTTTTTGGGTATGTCTATTCCTTCGAATTGGTTATAACTGCGCATGGAGTTCACAATATACCCCAGATCCTGATCTCGGATGTTCTCCTTAACGTAGGAATTGCGGATCGACATCCACAGACCAGCGCACCTTTCGCCCTTCCGGCAGTTGTTGACAGCAGGGTAACCAGATTCTGAGGGCTTTCTGCATTTCCTGACGGGTGGGCGCTTCTATCCACAGTTCCGCGCGTTCAAATCCTGCTCTTCTTTCCAGCAGGGCAGGTTGAGGACCGCTGATGTGTAATGAGGGTGGCGCGCAGTTGCGGGCAGCCTTGAGGAAGCGCTGAATGGGTGCCCGTTGGTGGGCTTCCGCACTCAGCAGCGTCAGGGCGGTGCAAGGGGGGAGCCCTGCCTGGATGCGTTCTTGCAAGAGTAATTGTGCGGCTTCCTGATAGTCTCCTGCGGCCAGTTTCTGGATCAGGGGATGCTGGGGCAGATGGGTTTGTAACAACACCTGTCCGGGTCGTTCTTCGCGTCCTGCCCGCCCTGCAACTTGCAGAACCGTCTGCAGCAGGCGCTCCGGGGCACGGAAATCGGCGCTGAACAGGCCTTGGTCTGAATTGATGATGCCCACCAGGGTGACCGCCGGGAAATGATGGCCCTTGGCGAGCATTTGTGTACCCACCAGAATGGCCGGCTGGTTTTGATGGATTTGTTCCAGGATGCTCGCAAACCCCTCTCGCCCGGGGAGAGCATCCCGGTCGATACGCCAGACCAGTGTATCGGTAAAGCGCTGTCGCAGGACCTCCTCCAGTTGCTCCGTACCTTGCCCGGCGGTAATCAGGGCTGCGCTGTGACATTCCGGACAGTCTGCGGGCCAGCATGCCTCGTGCCCGCAATGGTGGCAGCGCAGACGCTCCTGCTGACGGTGCCAGGTGAGGGCAGCGCTGCAACGCGGACATTGCAAAACGTGGCCACAGTCATGGCAAAGTACCGCTGGTGCATAACCCCGGCGATTCAAAAAGAGCAGGACCTGGTTGCCTGCCGCAAGCGTATCCCTGCAGGCGCTCAGCAGGGTGCTGGATAATCCTCCCTGCAGATATTGGCGGCGCAGAGGGACTATCGTGATCTCCGGCAGGGGGGCATTGGTGGCGCGCTGCCGTAACTGGAGAAGCTGATAGCGTCCCTGCTGGACATTGTAGAGGCTTTCCAGGGAGGGAGTGGCGGAGCCGAGGATGACGGGGATATTTTCCAGGCGGGCGCGCTGAATGGCCATATCCCGGGCGGAATAATGCCAGCCCTGGTGTTGCTTGAAAGACGGATCGTGCTCTTCGTCGATGATGATGCAGGCCAGTCGCGGCAGGGGCACAAAAAGGGTAGAGCGCGTGCCGATGAGGAGTTGCACTTGCCCCATGGCGGCCCGTGTCCAGATGCGTAAGCGTTCCGTGTCGCTCTGGGCGGAATGCAGTGCTGCGACGGCTTCGCCGCCAAAGCGGGCCTGAGCGCGGGCAAGAAGCTGGGGAGTAAGACCAATTTCCGGGACGAGGATGAGCACCTGCCACCCAGCTTCCAGGAGGGGGCGAATGGTTTCGAAGTACACTTCGGTTTTGCCACTTCCCGTGATCCCATCCAGCAGCCAGCAGCTAAAACCGTGGGCATGGCGTAACTGCTGAATGGCATGGCACTGCTCGGCATTCAGGGCATAGGGCAGAGGCTGCGCAGAAATCTGGGGGGTGGGTAATGTCCGTGCCTCCACCCAGCCTTTTTTGAGGGCCTGCTGGAGGAGGGGCCGCAAGGGGGCCGGGATTTCGGTGACGGGTGTGGGGGCGCTGAGCAGTGTGATCAGAGCCGTTTGCCGTTTGCCGGGTCGGGATGGCAACTCTTCAGGGCGGGCCAGTCGGTAGGCGCGTGGAACGACCTCGGGCAAAGGCCGTCCCTTCCGAAGATGTGCCGGCAAGGCTGCAGACCAGACATTTCCCAGCGGGTGATGATAATAGTGGGCCCCAAAGTGCAGCAGTCGTTGCAGGGCTTGCGGCAGCAGGGGCTGGGTATCGATGACCGCCTCGATCGGTTTTAAGGTGATATCCGGCGGGCAGTCGCCATAGCCCAGCAGTATGCCCATGCGGCTGTTTTTGCCAAAAGGAACACGCAGCCGGATACCGGGGGGTAGTGGACCCGAGTTTTCCGGCAAGGCGTATGAAAAAATCTGGGGCAGGGGACCCAGAATGGCCACTTGCAGGCAAGCTGTCTCAATAGGCATTCAAGTTGCCCACAAGTTCTGTGGATAAGTCTGTGTATGGAGCTTTGGAAAACACGCATATGTCCAGTGCTTCAAGAGCTTAGGGAGCTTGCTCAAAAAAGTGGCAAGAATAAAACCTTTTAAAAACAACTTGATGATATTTCCCAACAACAACTTAAGCATGGTTGATGAAGTTTCAGTAGTTTATTCGTAAGCTGTGTATAAGTTTTCTAAAATGCTCGGTCTCTTCCCTTCATCCCCATATTCCCGGTGCTGAATTGGACCCGAGAGGCGCCAGTCCGGTCACAATCCCCCAGAACAGGATGAGTCCAATCCAGTTATTGTGCAGGAAGGCGCGAAAGGCCTGATCGCGATCTCCTCCCAGCAAGCCTTGTTCATAGACGGCGAGCAGCAGGCCCCCCAGCAAGGCTACCCAGTAGGGCCAGCGCATCTGGCTTTCCAGGCCAATGCCCCAAAAAATGCATAGCATGACCAGTTGCAGTCCCGCAATGACATAGCGATCCCAGCGTCCGAAAAGGATAGCCGTGGATTTGATGCCGGCCTTCAGGTCATCCGGACGGTCAGCCATGGCATAGGCCGTATCGTAGGCGACAACCCAGCAGGCGTTGGCTAGCATCAACCACCAGGCGAGCGCCGGGACGCTGCCTCGGGTGGCCGCAAAAGCCATGGGAATCCCGAAGGAAAAGGCAATGCCCAGATAGGCCTGGGGAAGATGGGTGAAGCGCTTGAACAGGGGGTAGGTAATAGTGATGAAAACCGCGCCACCTGCCAATGCCAGGCTGAGCAGATTCAAAAAAGGCAGCAACGCCGCCGCCAGCAGACAGAGTAAAACAAAGAGACGCAGGGCTTCAGCGGGACGAATCAGCCCCGCTGCCAGCGGTCTTTGCCGGGTGCGCGCCACCTGCTTGTCAAAATCCCGATCGAAATAATCGTTGATGACACAGCCTGCCGAACGCATCAACCAGGTACCCAAGGTAAAAATCACAAACAACCGCAAGGATGGGGTGCCCTTGGCGGCCAGCCAGAGTGCCCAGTAGGTCGGCCAGAGCAGCAGGAGGGTACCGATGGGTCGATCTACCCGCATCAAGGCCAGATAGGCCGACCAGCGCTGCTGCAGGGATGGCTGTTCCGTCATCAGCGCCGACCTCGGCCCGCCCAGCGCGGCAGGTCCGGCAGAAAATGTTCTTCGACCAGTACCTTGCTTTGTCCCCGGCGTAAAATGGAGCGCCGCTGCCAGACACGTTGTCCGAAACGCGGCGCCGCATTCATGGTAATGGGCGATCGCCGCAAGCGCCGATGCCGAAACAGGGTGTTGCCGATGGGGCGGGACCCATGCCGGGCCAGGGGCAGCAGACCATGGCGCAGGCCGCTCAGGGGGATGCTGGTCATGGCCCAGATGGCCGGCCGCTGGGGATCCCCGGCGTGGAGCAGAACTTCCCGCCAGAAAATCCGCTCACCCCGGTGTAAGCTCAGGATCTGTCGTTCAGAGTAGCTTGGCCTCCGGCGTCCGCTGCCCAGGACCTGGGCACGTACCCGATGAGCGCCGCCGTAAGCGCGTTGGAGGGCGGCAGTCAGGGACGCCGGAAGGATCAACCAGGGCCACAAGTGGCGGGGCGCGTGCTGCAAGGACGGAGTTTTGTAAGTCATGACTAAAAACACATCAGACCCATCCCTAACCGTGAAAAACGAATTGATCAACGCGGGCGGGCGGCAGATTGCGCAAGACCATGGCGGGGCGTCCTCGCCGAAATGCGACAGGCAAGCCCTGGCAGGAACTGCGGAAGTGATAGGTGAACTGGATGAATACCGTACCTTGCTGGCTGATCCCAGGAAGCTGCTGAAAAATCCGGGCCACAATATCCCGGGGAATGGTGCGTAGGGGCAGGCTGGAAACAATGGCCCGCACCTTGCCTCGGCTAGCCAGCATCTCCTGGAGCTGGGCGGCATCGCCTTCAATGATTTCCAGTTGCGGAAACTGCTGGCGCAGATGCCGGACCATGGTCGGCGCCTGTTCCACCAGCACCAGATCCCTGGCATCCACACCACGGGCGAGCAGAGCTTTGGTGACGGGGCCCATGCCAGGTCCCAGTTCGATCACCAGACCGGGTCCATTGGGGACCATGGCCGCCATGCGTCTGGCGAGAAAAGGCGAACTGGGAAGTACGGCACCAATGGTCTGGGGATCGCGCAAAAACTCGCGGGTAAAATGCCAAGCCTGGGATACTGGCCCGGAAGATCTGGACATGGAGCTTCTCCACCGGATAAAGTGCCATGCACGGATTTGCGCATAGCCTATTTTGAATGGTCCATACTTTAGCATGGGCCGCAGGCGGAGCGAAACAAGCCCTTGTCAATCGGAAGGGCTGGCCCTATCATCAGGATTGAACCGTCTTTTTTCGGAAATGCTTTGCAAAATCTGTTTATTAAAACCTACGGTTGTCAGATGAATGAATATGACTCCGAGCGCATGGCCGATCTGCTGGCGCAAAGTCATGGGCTGACACTGGTAGATGATCCTCAGCAAGCCGATGTGCTGCTACTCAACACCTGTTCCATTCGCGAAAAAGCCGAAGACAAGGTATTTACCCAGTTGGGATTCTGGCGTCCCTTCAAGGAAAAGCGTCCCGAAGTCATTATTGGTGTGGGCGGTTGTGTGGCCAGTCAGGAGGGGGCAAGGCTGCGCCGTCGTGCTCCTTATGTGGATCTGGTATTCGGCCCTCAGACCTTGCATCGCCTGCCGGATTTGCTGGATGCCTGTCTGGCGGAACGCCACCCCCAGGTGGATGTGGACTTCCCGGTTCTGGAAAAATTTGATCGCTTGCCGCAGCGCCCTGGGCGTGACGGCGCCACGGCTTTTCTGACCATTCAGGAAGGTTGCGACAAGTTCTGTACTTTCTGCGTGGTTCCTCATACTCGAGGTCGGGAATACAGTCGTTCCATGCCGGATATTCTCCGCGAAGCTCGCAGTCTGGTGGATCAGGGGGTGCGGGAAATCACTCTGCTGGGCCAAAATGTCAACGCCTACCGGGGATCAACGGGACTCATTGGTGAAGGGGGGCTTGCCGAACTGCTGGAGCGTCTTGCCCGCATTCCCGGTTTGTTACGCTTGCGCTATACCACCTCTCACCCCAGCAATCTGGATGATGACCTGATTGCCGCCCACGGCTCCATCGATATTTTGGCACCCCATCTCCATCTTCCGGTCCAAAGTGGTTCGGACCGCATTTTGCGCCGGATGCATCGCAAGCATAATGTCGAACAGTATCTGGAAAAAATCGCCCGGTTGCGGGCAGCGCGGCCGGGCATACACATTTCCTCGGATTTCATTGTCGGATTTCCGGGAGAGACCGAGGCGGATTTTGCGGCCACCATGGATCTGATCGAAACCGTGGGTTTTGACCAGTCCTTTTCCTTCAAATACAGCCAGCGCCCCAATACTCCCGCCCTGAAACTCAAGGATGATGTGCCCGAAGCCGAAAAAGACGCCCGCCTTGCCATTTTGCAGGGCCGTATCAACGGACTGGCCCAGGGTTATGCCCAGGCCCTGGTGGGGACGCGTCAGGCCGTACTGATTACCGGTCCTTCCCGGCGGGATCCCCATGAAGTGACGGGCAAGACGGCCTGCAATCGCTCGGTCAACTTGCCCGGCAGTAGCGACTGGGCGGGGCAGATGCTGGACATAGAAATCACGGCGGCTTTGCCCAACAGTCTGCGTGGTCGCCTGGCGCAGTCCGATCCTGCGGCACATCGTCTTGCCGTATAATCCCATGGAGCCTCCCAGTAAGACTGCTGCCGTCACCCATGGCGATTTTATTGCCGAGCAGGCCAGCGCCACGGAACTGTCGGAACTTGCCGGAGAACTGGACAGTCATCTCAAACAACTGGAATCCCGGCTGGGCGTTGTGGTGCTCCCCCGTGGGGAGCGTTTTCACATTACCGGACCGCAAGCTTCCGTGGAGGCCGCCAAAACGGTACTGACCCAGCTCTATGATCAGGTGCGTCAAGGACGCAAGCTCTCCAGTCACTGGGTACACCAATGTATCCAGCGGGTTCAGGTAGAAGCCGAAAGAGATGCCTCCGAAGCTTCTGAAACAGCAGGTATTCAAACCCTCAAGGGCACCATCCGGGGCCGGGGTGCCCGCCAGCGCCGCTATCTGGATTCCATCCGCCAGAATGATCTGACCTTTGGCATTGGTCCGGCGGGTACGGGAAAAACCTACCTGGCGGTGGCGGCGGCGGTGGAGCAGATCGAGCGTAATCAGGTGCGCCGCCTGGTGCTGGTGCGTCCGGCGGTGGAAGCCGGAGAACGCCTGGGATTCCTGCCCGGGTCCCTCAGTGAAAAAGTCGATCCCTATTTACGCCCCCTCTATGACGCCCTCCATGAGATGATTGGCTATGAAAAAGTGGCCAAACTCATCGAGCGACAGATTATTGAAGTGGCGCCCCTGGCCTATATGCGTGGGCGCACCCTCAACGATGCTTTTATCATTCTGGATGAAGCCCAGAACACCACTCCCGAACAGATGAAAATGTTCCTGACCCGCATGGGTTTCGGGGCGAAAGTCGTGGTTACGGGTGACGTGACCCAGATTGACTTGCCCCGTGGTCAGCTTTCCGGGCTGGTCCAGGTGCTGGATGTGCTGGATGCCATGCCGGGAGTGGACATGGTCTTTTTCGAAAGTGCCGATGTGCTGCGCCATCCGCTGGTGTCACGTATCATCCAGGCCTATGACCGCTTTGGGGAAAAGGTATGAGTGGCCTCTATCTACGCATCGCGGTGGACGAGGCTTTTGACAAGACCACCATCCCTTCCCGTCGGCTGGCCCGTGATGCCATTCTCCGGGCGCTGACGGTGTCGTCGCCGCGACTGACAGAGCCTCAGCGCATGGCGGAAATCTCCCTTGCCCTGGTGAGTAACGAAGAAATCACCGCCTTGAATGACCAATATCGGCAACGCCAGCAGCCGACCAACTGTCTCTCTTTTCCCCAGGATCCCCTGCCCCCCGTATTCCGCCGTGATCTGTTGGGCGATATCGTCATTGCTCCCGCTGTCGTCGCCGAGGAGGCAGCAGCCCAGGGGAAGTCCCTGATGAATCATTATCGCCATTTGCTGATTCACAGTACCCTGCATCTCCTGGGCTATGACCATATGGAAGAGCAGGAAGCGCTGGTCATGGAACAACTGGAAACCCGATTACTGGCTGAAATGGGTGTGGCCGACCCTTACCTGAACCCCATACATGAGTGAAGATCGAAGTACCCAGGAGCGCCCGCGCAGTTGGTGGGCGCGTTTTACCCAGTCCCTGCGCGGTAACGTCGAAGATCAGGACAGTCTGCTGGATCTCGTCCGGGAGGCGGGCGAAAGGCAGGTGATTGATGCCGAAGCGGCGCGCATGGTGGATGGTATTTTCCGGATGGGCGAATTGACGGTGCGCGATGTGATGATTCCCCGCGCCCAGATGGAAGTCATCGAAATGGATATGGCCTTGCCGGAAATCATCGCCCGGGTTTCGGATGTCGGACATTCGCGTTTCCCGGTGGTGGGCGAGGACCGGGACGACGTGCGTGGCATCCTCCTGGCCAAGGATTTGCTGCAAGCCTGTCGCACCGATACCCCCACACCGCGTCTGGCAGAGCTATTGCGGCCGACGACTTTCATTCCCGAAAGCAAGCACCTGGATCATTTGCTCTACGAATTCCGTACCGGACGCCATCACATGGCCGTAGTGGTGGATGAGTATGGCGGGGTAGCCGGCCTGATTACCATTGAGGACGTGCTGGAAATCATTGTCGGTGAAATCGAGGACGAATATGACATTGATGAAGATGTCATGATAGCCTCACGGGAAGATGGTGACTTTCTGGTGAATGCCCTGATTGCCCTGGAAGATTTTAATGCGCATTTTGGCGCGCACCTTGCGGATGGCCATGCGGATACCCTGGGCGGTTGGGTGGCCGCCCGGCTGGGTCATGTACCGAGGGTGGGCGAGGTGATTGAGGAGGGTGACTTGCGACTGGAAGTATTGAGAGCGGATCGGCGGCGGGTGCAAATTGTCCGGGTGTCGCCACCCCGGAGTGCCGCCTTGCCGGAACTACCTGAGCAGGAGCATACATGACACAAGCCTCAATCCGCACCCTGGCATTTCCTGTGCGGCTTCTGGCCGCATTAATTTTGGGTGGACTCTGGCCCTTGGCTTTTGCTCCCTTCAACGCCTGGTATCTGGCCATCGTCCTGCTTTTTGGTCTGTTCTGGCTGGCTGCAACAGCGGAACGTCCCCGGCGCGCTGCGGCCTTGGGTTATGCCTTCGGTTTCGGGGCTTTTGGCAGCGGGGTCAGCTGGATTTCCATCACCCTGCACAATTTTGCCCATATGGACTGGGTGCTGGCCGGTGCTGCCGTGGCCCTGCTAGCCGCTTACTGTGCCATCTATCCGGCTTTGGCCTTGTGGCTGGCGACCCGATTTTTTCGCGGAAATCTCCGCCTGCTGGTATTGCCGGTGTTCTGGGTATTTGCCGAGTGGTCCCGGGCCCGATTGTTCACGGGTTTTCCCTGGCTGGCGACGGGCTATTCCCAGACCCATGCATTCCTGGGTGGCTTCGCTTCCTGGTTGGGACAATATGGCGTGGGTCTCGCCACGGCGGGTTTTGCCGCCATTGTGCTGTGGATCTTCCGGGAATCCCGGTCGCGGCAGGTGCTGCTCGGCGGGGTGTCGGCCTTGCTGCTGCTTTCCGGCTTGGCGCTGGCGGCGGGTTCGGTGTGTTTCACCCATCCGGTCGGGCAAAAGCTGCGGGTCAGCTTGCTACAAGGCAATATTCCCATTACGGAAAAATGGAACGATGCTGCCATTGGCCATATTTTGCATCATTATGTGCAATTGATTTTGCAGGCACCCAAGGACAGTCAACTGATTGTTTTGCCGGAAACGGCCTTCCCCATTTTTCAGACAGAAATTCCCGGCCTCATCAGCCAGTTACAGGAATGGTCCGCCCATAACCACAAGATCCTGATTATTGGCATACCCGAAGCGACTGCAGATGGTAAATACTACAACGCCGCCATGGAAATTGATGGTAACGCGCCCCTGCGCTGGTATCAGAAAGAACATCTGGTGCCTTTTGGCGAATATATTCCCTTACCGCAGCTGTTAGGGCCCTTGGTGCACCATTTTCTGCCGGGCCTGGGGAGTTTTTCCTTTGGGCATGGCCCCTATGTCCTGCCGGTGGACGGACAAAAAGCGGGGATGACCATTTGTTATGAGGAGTCTTTTTCCCGGGACGTTCGCAAGGGGGTCAGGGAGGGGGCGACCTTCCTGCTCAATATCAGTGATTACGCCTGGTATGGACATAGTATCGCCGCCGCCCAGAGCATGCAGATGGCGGCCATGCAGTCGCGCCAGCAACAAAAGCCCGATGTACGGGATACCAACACCGGCATCACCACCCTCATTTCACCCAACGGCCAGATACGCACCCAGCTCCCGCAATTTGTGGTCGGGACCCTGAACGGTGCCGTACAGCCCATGGCGGGTGAAACGCCCTATGGTCGGTGGGGAAGTCTGCCCTACCTGCTGCTGAGTGGTCTATGGATGCTGTTGGCCATAGGGCTTACTCGCCGGCAATCATCATCTCGTCAATGAGGATGGAAGCACAACCCGTGTTGCCGTGGGTGAGCAGATCATTTCCCACCATCTGCATGCCCTTGAACATGGCCTGCAGACTGCCCGCGATGGTGATTTCCTCAACCGGATATTGAATCTCACCATTTTCCACCCAGAAACCGGCGGCTCCCCGTGAATAGTCGCCGGTAACCATGTTGATACCAAAGCCAATCAGTTCGGTGACCAGCAGGCCGCGTCCCATGGCTCGGAGCATTTCCTGCAGGGACTGGCTGCCGGGTTCCAGAGTCAGGTTATGTACGCCTCCGGCATTTCCTGTGGTCGGCATGTTTAACTTGCGGCCGCTGTAACTGTCGAGAATATAGCCCTGCAACACGCCTGCCGCGATGATGTCGCGATTGTGGGTGGCTACCCCTTCTGCATCAAAGCTGGCGCTGCCCAGTCCGCGTTGGCGCAGGGGCTCCTCATAAATGCGAATATGTTCCGGAAACAGCGTCTTGCCGAGACTATCCACCAGAAAAGAACTTTTCCGATACAGGCTGCCGCCGCTGATGGCGCTGGCCAGATGCCCGAGAATGCTGGCAGCCACCTGATTCTCAAAAATCACCGGAGCCTTGGTGGTAGGGATCTTGCGGGCATTCAGGCGCCGCAGCGCCCGCTCTGCAGCGGTTTTGCCGATACTTTCCGGGCTGTCCAGGGCCGCGGCGTCGCGGGCCACATCGTACCAATAGTCTCTTTGCATGCCGCCTTGCAAGTCTTCGGCAATGACGGAGCAGGACAGGCTATGCCGGGACGATTGTCTCTGCCCGACGAAACCCAGGCTGTTGGCATATACCGAAATCCCTTCGCTGCTGCCCAGGCTGCCCCCCTCGGAGTTGTGAATGCGAGGATCGCTATCTCGGGCGGCGGCCTCGCAGCGCCGTGCCAGGTCGGCGGCGGCATCAGCGTCTATGGACCAGGGATGATAAAGATCCAGATCCGGAAACTCCCGCGCAAAAAGCGCCGGATCCGCCAGACCGGAGAAGGGATCCGCTGCGGTATGGCGGGCGATCGTCAGTGCCGCTTCGACCGTTTCAGTGATGGCCTTGCGGGAAAAGTCCGAAGTGGAAGCGCTGCCTTTGGACTGCCCCAGATAAACGGTCACGCCCATACCCTTATCCTGATGGTATTCAATGGATTCCACTTCGCCCAGGCGGACCGTGACGGACAGTCCCTTGCCGGTGCTGGCGGCCGCTTCCGCTGCGCTTGCACCCTGTTTGCGGGCAAGCGCCAGTATGTCCTCGCTGATCTGGCAGAGGGTTTCGGCATTCAGGGTGGAATGGGGGGCTTGACTCATGGGTGGTATCTCGCTGCGAATGAAAGAACCCCACTATCTTACTCCCAAGCCTTCGATTTATCATTCCCGCAAGTGTTGCGGGAAAAGCGTGATGGCACCCATGAGTATCCCGGTAATCTGTGAAAACCATGAGAAACGCCATCTAACGCTTGTAACCAATGGTCTTTATTGGTTTTAACCGTATGCGTGATAATGCCACCCCAGCCGGATGATGGCGACGAAGGCATTGGGTAGCGTGTTTCCAGGGCCATTGGCGCCGGGGTTGACGATATACTGCAGGTCGGGTTGGATGTAAAAATCCTTTAACACGGGCTGTTTGAAGTTCACTTCCAGACTGGTTTCTGCGCCTCCCGCATTCGAGCCGGATTGGCGTTTCCATGCGCGGGCCATGCCCAGACTCAGCGTTGAGCCGGGTGAACCGGGAATGAAATGGCGTAGACGCAAGCCCACTCCCATATAGGCATTCACAGGCGATACCGTTGCGGCATTGGGTGCTCCGCCAGCTTGTACAAATACTCCCCAGTTTATCTGATCCGTCTTCCAGCGATACTCGGCCGCTCCATAAAAGCCACCCTGACTGGAGGAGGGTCCTATGCCGATATTTTGGGTGAGATACGGTCCATAGATGTGATTGTAATATCCTCCCGCCTTCAGCATTGCCGTACCCTGGCCAATGGGAATGCTCTGATCGATTTCGCCATAATACATCATCCCGTCACTGCCCCAGGGAGCGCGGAAGGGGTGGACCCCATCTGCACCAAAGGCACCCACCATGAGCATGGTATGACCCCAGCTCGCCGAAGCCATGACGCCGAGACTGGAATAGGGGTAGGTTGGTGTGAAGGGGATATTGGCCGAAATGATGGGGTAAATGCCGAAGGAAGTGTTGAACAGTTCGCTGGCTACTCCGGTGTCATTGAAGTAGTCATTAGGGTTGATTAAACCCAGTCGTAAAGTATAGTCACCAATGTGTTGCCGATAATAAGCCTTGTAGAGTCGAGCGATATGTGGATAAGGCGTGGTGAGGCTGGATACACCCTGCAAGTCTCCTATATACAGGCTGTCCGGATTCGCACTGTCTGCCGCAAGACCTTCAAGCACAAAAAGGCCTCCCGGCCACCATCCGGCCTTGCCGCTGTGCAAGGCGAGTCCACCTTTCCACAGTCCGGTGGCCGTCGTGCCGGTCTGGATGCCGCCACTCAAATTGGCGACTCCCTCTACCTCGCCATGCATGACCAGGGAAATGCCGCGCCACCCGTTCTGATACGCTTCTTCGGGAATGGACTGAGCAACACTGGCCGCCCATGCGGGGGTGATGGAGGCACAAAAAAGAAGGGTACCTCCAAAAATGCGTCGGTAACGGTGCTGCTGGCGAGGCATACCTTCTCCCTGATAGATCCGTTTATCGGATACTCACGATACTCAAGGCCATGCATGTTGAACTTCTTGACAATCTGAACCGTGTTCACTAATCTGCAACTATGTTGCAGATAAATATGACTCAGTCATGTTCCGTAATCAACCCCCATAGCTCAGCCCCATATCTCAGGGAGAAATGTCATGCAGAATACCGAACATGAAAAATTATCCACTGCGCGTCAGCCCGGACGGCGTTCATGGGCCAGATCACCGCTCCTGTCCGTACTGGCCCTGTTGTTGGGTTTGGGGACTGCTCAGGTAGCATCCGCTGCCGCCATTCATGCGGTCGGTGTGGAGAATCAATACGCCAATGTGATCAGTCAGATTGGCGGAAAGTATGTCCAGGTGAGTGCCATTGAAAGTAATCCCAACACGGATCCCCATAATTTTGAGGCCAGTCCTGCCGTGGCCAGGGAAATGGTGGCGGCCCGGTTGGTGGTCCGCAACGGTCTCGGCTATGACAGTTGGGCCAAGAAAATTCTGATAGCCGATGCCAATCCCAAGCGCCAGGTGATTGTGGTTCAGGATCTGCTGCATTTACCCGATAGCACCAGGAATCCCCATCTGTGGTACAAGCCGGAAACCATGCCCGCAGTGGCCAAGGCCGTTGCGGCAAGCCTCAGTGCCCTGGATCCTGCACACAAGGCTTATTTTGATGCCAACGTCCAGAAGTTCGATGCTTCGCTGCAGCCTTGGTATGCCGCTATCGCCAGTTTCAAGGCAAAGTATCCCCATACTCCGGTTGCCGTCACCGAGCCGGTGGCGGATTATATGTTGCAGGCGGCAGGCTGTGATATCAAAACCCCCTGGAATCTGCGGGCGGCCATCATGAACGGGACGGATCCTGCTCCTCAGGATGTCAGCATTCAGAATCAGCTTTTCAAATCCCATCTGGTCAAGGTGTTGCTCTATAATCAGCAGGTGACCAACTCCCTGACAGCGTCCTTTCTGCATAATGCCAAGGCGGCACATATTCCTGTTGTAAGTGTTTATGAAACCATGCCAACCGGCTACACTTATCAATCCTGGATGCTCGCCGAAGTGCAGGCCCTGCGCGCGGCGGTGGAACATGGCCAATCAACGACGGCATTGAAATAATATCTTGACCAATCAAAGACCTATTCTTGTGGTCGCCGATCTTTCCGTGGATCTGGGCGGCCGCAGCATTTTACGGGATGTCAGTTTTGATCTGCATCCGGGCCAGCTTTGCGCCCTGATTGGTGAAAACGGGGCCGGCAAGACGACCCTATTGCGGACCTTGCTGGGCCTGATTGGTCAACGCGCAGGTACGGTCCTGATTGACGGAGAAGCTCCCCAGAAGCACCGGGCTATGGTGGGTTATGTCCCCCAGAAAATCACCTTTGACCCGGATTTGCCTTTGCGCACCCAGGATCTGGTGCGTTTGGGACTGGATGGCCATCGTCTGGGCTTGCCTCTATGGAAGCGCCGCACCCAGGCAGCCGTGGATGCGGCGTTGCAGGCGGTGGGTGCGGAAGACTTTGCGGATCAGCGTGTCGGTGAGCTGTCGGGAGGACAACAGCAGCGTGCGGTGATTGCCCATGCCCTGGTCCGTAAGCCGCGTCTGCTGATTCTTGATGAGCCCCTGGCGAATCTGGATTTTGGCAGCGCCAATGCATTGGTCGCTCTGCTGGGGCAGCTCATTGCCCAACAGCAGATGACCGTGCTGGTGACCGCCCATGACATGAATCCTCTGATTCCGGTGATGGATCGGCTGGTCTATCTGGTGGATGGGCGGGCCGCAACAGGCACTGTCGCCGAAGTGGTCCAGCCTGAAGTGCTGAGCAAGCTTTTTGGTTATCCGGTCTCGGTCCTGAGACATGGCGGGCGCATTCTGGTGTTGCCCGATGCGCCGGAAAATGCCGATGTGGTGAACCTGAATCGCTGTGAGGGTCACGGGACATGAGAACATGCTGGCGTTTTTAAGCAGTCAGCCGGTGCAAACCGCATTGATAGTCGGTACCAGTGCGGCTCTGGTCAGTGCCCTGATCGGCGTTTTTACCGTGTTGCGCGGCAATGCCTTTGCCGGCCATGCCCTGGCTGACGTCAGCAGTGCGGGCGGGGCCGCTTCCTTTTTGTTGGGCATCAGTCCCTTGCTGGGTTTTCTCGGCATGGCCTGGATGGCGGCATTCGGTATGGAATTTCTCGGGCTGCGTAAAGCGCGGGAAAGAGATCTGGCGACGGGTATCGTGCTGGGCGCCGGCCTGGGACTTTCCGCTCTGTTTTTATATCTGGATGTCACCACGACGAGTACCACCGGGGCTACCGTATCGGTGATGTTCGGTTCTTTATTTGCCATTTCCCAGGGGCTGATCTGGCCCGCCATCCTGGCGGTGCTGGCGGTTTTTGTCTTGGTCGGCGTGTTCTACCGTCCACTGATCCTGACTGCCGTGGATCCGGATCTGGCCACTTTGCGTGGTGTTTCGCCGCGTTGGATGGGACTCCTGCAACTGCTGGTTTTAGGACTGGCCGTGGCTGTTTGTGCGCTGGCTATTGGTGCCGTACTGGCTACCGCACTGCTGATCGGTCCCGCCGGCGCAGCCATTCGCCTGAGCCGACGTCCTTTCCAGGCTATAATTTGGGCGATGCTCATTGCCCTGGCAGCGGTCTGGATGGGTATCTGGATGGCTTATGAAAGTTATTACTGGTTCTCCGGGAACGCCTGGCCCGTCAGTTTTTTTGTGGTGGTACTGATTTTTCTGTTTTATCTGCTGGCCCTGTTGGGCTCTGCACAGAAACTTCTGCGCTTGAAAGCAACTGCCCAGCACAGACTCCAGGGGCCCTAGCCATGTTCTCCAGCTTCATGATCAATACCTGGATTTCCGGCACCGCCATCGCCCTGGTGGCGGCTTTTGTGGGCTATTTTGTGGTGATCCGGCGTTCTGCTTTTGCCGCCCATGCCCTGCCTTTGGGCGCTTTCCCGGGGGCCGCCGCCGCCAATTTGCTGGGCGTCAATCCCTTTGTCGGATTACTGGTTTTTGTGGGCATGGGGGTGCTGCTTCTGCGCCAGCTCGCGCGCATGGGGCGGCGTGATGTCGGTACCGGATTGTTGCTGGTGCTTTTTCTGGGTATGGGTGCCCTGTTTCTGAGTATGACCAACGAATATGCACCAGAGGTGTTTTCCCTGCTCTTTGGGGAGATGTTGGGGGTCAGTGATGCCGATTTATGGCCCATACTGGGGATTTGTGCCGTCGTGTCGGTGATCATGATCACGATTTATCGGCCCTTGTTGCTGGACTCCAGTTTTCCTGATCTGGCCGCGTTGCAGGGCATTCCTGCGGCGCGCATGGATCTGCTTTTTTTAAGTCTGCTGGCGCTGGTGACGGCTTCGGCCTTGCCGGTGGTTGGTGCTTTTCTGGTGTTTACCTTGCTGGTCGGCCCACCGGCGGCTGCCCAGTCCCTGAGCACTCACCCCCTGCGCAGCTTGCTACTCGCCGTTATTTTTGCGGAAGGCAGCATCTGGTTGGCCATTGCCCTGTCCTACTGGAGCAACTGGCCCATTGGTTTTTTTGTCGGCATGATCGGCGCCGGACTTTTTACCCTGGCCCGCGGCTATCGCTCCTGGAGCCAGCGGCAGCGCGGCTCGACGCTGGTTTCTGTCCCGTAAACTCTCTGTTGAATCAATTCGCCATCCCGCTTTGTTCATTGGTCGCCAAAACCGTGGCCAATGCGCAGCGGCTCCGGGATGAACAGGTCCTGGGATTCAGTCTGACCTGCCTTTGCGTGCGGGTAGGGCAACAAGATGACCAGCTTCAAATCGGTATGGGCCGCAGGCAGAAGGGTGCTCTGTTCATAAGTCACTCGTCCCTGTATGGGATGCTGAAATACCCGCAGGCCGCCTTCTCTTTCCACGACATCCTGAGCGGACCAGAGTGCGGCAAATGTGGGACTCTGGCTTTGCAGCTCCGCGATGCGGCGAAGCATTTCGGGATCGTCCAGATGTTTGCCCACGTCGGCACGAAATTCGGCCACCAGACGCCGACAACGGCTTTCCCAATCATCCACAAAGTGTCGGGCATTGGGATGGAGTAATAAGAATTCCAGCAGATTGGGGAGTTTTTCACCAGAAACCGGGCTGGCTGGTAACCAGTCGAGAAAATGCGTCGCTGCTGCCCCGTTCCAGGCGCCGGCATTCCAGTAGCGATCCAGGACATAGGCGGGATATTGCAGGGTGTGCAGGATATGCAGCAGGGACGGCGGTACGGCCGAGGGGCGGAGTTCTGTCTGGGGGTCGGTCTTGCCTGCCAGATGAAACAGATGCTGTCGCTCGGCGTGGGAGAGTTGCAAGACCTTGCCGAGGCGATCCAGGGTGGGCCAGGAGGGGCGCACGGGCCGCCCTTGTTCAATCCAGGTGATCCAGGTACCGCTGACCCCGGAGAGCATGGCCAGTTCTTCGCGACGCAAGCCGCTGGTCCGACGGCGACCAGCAGTGCTCAACCCTGCCTGCAGTGGCGTAATTTTTTCTCGATGACGGCGAATGAACGCCCCCAAGGCTTGTGGGTCTCCGGACATGGAAAGCATTCCTGTTGTACAGCAGGATGGTAATCGATATACCAGTATAAATGCTCATATTGTACCAGTCTAATTACCTTCGTATGATGATTGCCACGGACAGGATTTGGAGAACCGAAAGCCCATGAACGACCAGCAAAAACTCGTAGAGCAGCAATTTGGCGTGGCGGCGACGGATTATCTGAATAGTCCGGCCCATGCCCAGGGCGCGGACCTGGGGCGTCTGCGTCAGGCATTTGCCGGACAGAGCGCCTTGCGGATACTGGACCTGGGCTGCGGAGCGGGACACGCCAGTTTTGCCCTGGCCGATGTGGTCGGTGAAGTGTTTGCAGTAGATCTCTCTGCCGAGATGTTGCGGGTCGTGGCCGAACAATCCCGGCGGCGTGCCTTGACCAATATTCATACGGATCAGCATGGGGCGGAATCCTTGCCCTTCGCGGATGGTGGTTTTGATGGCATTGTGAGCCGCTTTTCCGCCCACCACTGGGCGAATCTGCCCGCAGCCCTCCGGGAAATGCGGCGTGTCCTCCATCCCCAGGGAAAATGTGTCATCATTGATGTATGCGCACCGGAAAATCCACTGTGGGACACTTTTTTGCAGACCGTGGAGATTTTGCGTGATCCTTCCCATGTCCGGGATTATCGGGTTTCGGAATGGGAGAGGATGTTGGCTACTGCCGGATGGCGAGTGGTGGATCAGGATACCTGGAAGTTGCCCCTGGATTTTGTCAGCTGGATCGCCCGGATGCGTTGCCCGGAAGAACGGGTGACCGCTATTAAAAGTGTGTGGAACAGGGCTCCGGCGGAGGTGATTGCACACTTTGCCGTGCAGCCTAATCAGGATTTTGCTTTGGATGTATGCTGGGTGACGGCAGTGCCCGTGTGAGGGGCATGGTCTGGTTTGCTTGAGAGAAGTGGGAGGAGAGGCTTGTGGCAGCAAAAACGCTTTATGACAAATTGTGGGAAAGTCATGTGGTGCATACGGAGCCGGATGGCGCAGTATTGCTGTATATTGACCGGCAGTTACTGCACGAGGTCACCAGCCCCCAGGCTTTTTCGGGCTTGCGTGCGGCGGGGCGGAAGGTCTGGCGGATTGATGCCAATATTGCCACGGCGGACCACAATGTCCCGACCACCGACCGGGCGGCGGGGATTGTCGATCCGACTTCCCGCTTGCAGGTGGAAACGCTGGACCAGAACTGCGCGGAATTTGGTATTGAAGAATTCGGCATGCTGGATCGGCGTCAGGGTATTGTCCATGTCATTGCTCCCGAACAGGGCCTCACCTTGCCGGGCATGACGGTGGTCTGCGGCGATTCCCATACGGCTACCCACGGCGCTTTGGGGGCATTGGCCTTTGGTATCGGCACCACGGAGGTGGAGCATGTGCTGGCGACCCAATGTCTTTGGGCGCGCAAGTCCAAAAGCATGCGGGTCTGGGTAGAGGGCGAACTGGGTCGGGGTGTCACCGCCAAGGACATGGTACTGGCCATCATTGGTAAAATGGGCACTGCTGGCGGGACGGGCTATGCCATTGAATTTGCTGGACCAGCCGTACAGGCCTTATCCATAGAAGGGCGGATGACCCTGTGCAATATGGCGATTGAAGCCGGTGCCCGTTCGGGGATGGTCGGGGTGGATGCCATGACCATCGACTATCTGCGCGGTCGTCCCTATGCGCCAGTGGGCAGAATCTGGGATCAGGCGGTGGCGGCTTGGAGTGCATTGCATTCGGATCCGGATGCCCGTTTTGATGCGGAGGTCCGCTTGAATGCTGCCGATATTGCGCCCCAGGTCACCTGGGGAACCAGCCCCGAAATGGTGGCAGACATCGGCGCCACGGTGCCGGATCCGGCCCGGGAAGCGGATCCGGTGCGCCGCAAGGGCTGGACGGATGCCTTGGCGTATATGGATTTGCAGGCCCATACGCCGCTCTCGGCCATTACCCTGGACAAGGTGTTCATCGGCTCCTGCACCAATGCCCGCATCGAAGATCTGCGGGCAGCGGCGGCCGTGGCCAAGGGGCAGCGTAAAGCCGCAACGGTGAAACTGGCGATGGTGGTTCCGGGTTCCGGCCTGGTCAAGGCCCAGGCCGAAGCCGAAGGACTGGATCGGATTTTCAAGGAGGCGGGCTTTGAGTGGCGGGAGCCGGGCTGTTCCATGTGTCTGGCCATGAATGCCGACCGTCTGGAGCCGGGTGAACGCTGTGCCAGTACCAGTAACCGGAACTTCGAAGGGCGCCAGGGTGCGGGTGGCAGAACCCATCTGGTCAGTCCGGCCATGGCGGCGGCAGCCGCCATTGCGGGTCATTTTGTGGATGTCCGTGACTGGTCCCCGGCATAAACGGCGCGTCCGTTCCTGGCTGCTGCGCATTGCCCTGGGCTTGTGTAGTCTGGGAATGGTAGAGATTGGCATTTTTTCAAGCCTGCGAGGCTGCTCGGCAGAAGTGGCTGCCGTGGAATATCTCGTCAAGAGACAGATGGAGAAATAAATGGAAGCTTTTACGGTATTAGAGGCGCTGGTCGCCCCCCTGGATCGTCCCAATGTGGATACCGACGCCATCATCCCCAAGCAGTTCCTCAAGACCATCGAGCGGCGGGGACTGGGCAAGCATCTTTTCGAGGCCTGGCGTTATCTGGAAAAAGACGGCAAGCAGATCGACAATCCGGATTTTATCCTCAATCAACCCCTTTATGCCGATGCCCGGATTTTGCTGGCCCGGGAAAATTTTGGCTGTGGTTCCAGTCGGGAACACGCTCCCTGGGCGTTGGCGGATTATGGCTTTCGCGCCATCATCGCCCCCAGTTTTGCCGATATCTTCGCGAACAATTGTGTGCAGAACGGGATTTTGTTGATTCGTTTGCCGGCAGAAGTGGTGGATCATCTTTTTCATGAGGTGGCGGCCAATCCCGGATATCGCCTGCGCATTGATTTACCGGCCCAGGAGGTACAGACCATGGGGGATAGTCGTTATAATTTCCCCATGGATGCCGGGCACAAGCACAAGTTACTCCATGGGTTGGATGATATTCAGCTGACCCTGCAGCATGAGGGCGCCATTCGCGCCTATGAGGCGGCTCGCCGGCAAGCGGCACCCTGGTTGTTTCGGGATTGATTTGGGATTGCATTTCAGGAGGCTCAGTCAAGATGTTTGAGGATGCAGCAGAGGAAGGTCTGGCACCCATTCGTGCCGACGCCATTATCATTGAAGGGAAAACCAAGCGGGGCAAGCCCTGCAAGGTCATCGACAACACCTGTAGCGTTCCCAAACAGGAATTGCAGGCTTTGCTGGATGACCTGATTGAACAGGAACATTTTGGTCCATCGGGCCTGAGTATGGCGGGAGGTAACAGCATTCGCATTGGCGCGCCCCAATCTGCCCATGTGCAGCTCGGAGACGATATCTACCGGATGATTGTGGTGGATTATGAGGCGCGTATCGAGGTGTTCTGACCACGGACTCAGGGCATCAGGCGTTCAATGATCCACTCACGACGGTTGCCCTCGGGACGTCGGTAAACAAAGCGATCATGCAGGCGATTCCGGCGCCCCTGCCAGAATTCGAAGCGCTCGGGGATCAGGCGATAGCCTCCCCAAGCCGGGTTGCGTGGGACATTCCCTTCGGGATAGCGTTGCTGTAATTCGGCCACCCGCGCTTTCAGCTCGGCGCGGCTGGCAATCACCTGGCTCTGGATGGACGCCGCTGCGGAATAGCGACTGGGGCTGGGACGCTGCTGGAAATAGCTTTCTGCTGCGGCGTCGTCCAGCGGTTCTACGGCCCCGTTGACGCGCACCTGCCGATCGTTTTCCGGCCAGTAAAATACCAGTGCCGCATAGGGATTGGCAGCCAGCTCCTGACCTTTCTGACTGCGCTGGTCGGTATACCAGCACAGTCCGGCTTCGTCAAAATGCTTGAGCAGCACATAGCGGGCATTCGGACGTCCCGAGGCGTCGGCAGTGGCCAAAACCATGGCCGTCGCATCAAAATTACCGGCGCTTGTCGCCGCCGCCAGCCAATTGGCCAATTGCTGAAAAGGATTGTTATCCAGATCCCGCCGATGCAGTTCTCCATGGGTAAAGTCCCTGCGGGTGCTGCGATGATCGATTTCACCTTCCATATCTGCTTTTCCCCCTGAGTATTATCGAATGCAAGGGCCTGCGCTGTGTTCAGGCCTTTTTCTCGATGACGCCTTCCGGGCTGCCGAAGAGCATCACATCCGCGCGACGATGGGCAAAAATGCCATTATCCAGTACCCCGGGGATCAGATTGATGGCCGCTTCCATTTTCAGGGGGTCGGAAAAATCCAGACCCGTCACGTCAATGATGACATTGCCGTTATCGGTGGTCACCCCATTGCGCAGGACCGGCGTTCCCCCCAGTTTGACCAGTTGCCGGGCGACAAAACTGCGGGCAAAGGGAAGCACCTCCACAGGCAGGGGGAATTTACCCAGCATGGGCTTGTTCTTGCTGGAATCGGCGATGCACACAAATAATCGGGCGGCACTGGCGACGATCTTTTCACGGGTCAGAGCGGCACCGCCACCCTTGATTAAACGAAAATGCGGGTCAGCCTCGTCGGCGCCATCCACGTAAACGGGAATATCTCCCGTGTTGTTGAGCTCGAGCACATTCAGGCCCAGGGCTTTCAGGCGGTTTTCCGTGGCGATACTGGAGGCGACATAGCCATCTACATGAATTTTCGCGGCTCCCAGAGCGTCTATGAAAAAGTTGGTGGTGGAACCGGTGCCGACACCGACGACCATGCCGGGCTGGATGTAGGAGAGGGCGGCTTCGGCCGCCATTTTTTTGAGCGCATCAGCATTCATTCGATTTTTCCTTGTGAGCCTGTAAAAGTAATCTTTCCATGAAAGCTTCGGTCAGTGCGGTGGCTGAGGCCGGATTCTGACCACTCAGCAACTTTGCGTCTTTGACTACATGACTTTGCCAGCATTCCCCGACACTAACGAGGAATCCGGCATTTCTCAAGCGCTGTTCCAGAGTATAAGGCCATCGGCCAGCCAGTGCAGTAGCCGCTTCTTCGGCAGCACTGAAGCCGGTGAGGGCGCAACCGGTATAGGGCGAAGGGGCGTGGTCTGCTGCCAGGAAGGCCGCGCTGCCATGACACAAGGTAGACAGAACCTTGTGTTGGTCGTGGCAATGCCGGAGCAAGCGTGCCACCTCTGGAGAGGTTGCCAGATCGACCAGGGGGCCATTACCTCCAGGGATAAACAAACCCCGCATATTGTCCAGTTGCGCTGCCTGCAAGTCCGCTAAGGAAAGGGCCTCGTACAGCTCCGGAATCCGGGATGATTGTGCTTTCAGCCATGCCGCCTTGGCAATATCGCCCTGCAGATTGGCGGGATCCAGACTGTCCGGGTCCAGCTTCGGGAGGCATCCATCGGGAGTGGCCATATATAAAGTCCAACCCGACTGTTTGAGCCGTTGCCAGGGTACGATCAGTTCCTCCGCCCAGAAGCCGGTGGGCACCTGTTCGCCATCCAGCAAGGTTAAAACCCTGGCGCTGCTGAGCAGGAAAAGAATATAAGGTCGATCAAACATGCCGCTATTGTAGCATAAACGTCGTAGAAATCTCTAAAAACTTATGTAAGGTTAATGTTGTGTTTTTTTAATATATCCTGTCATAAACACCCGCATTCAAAATATTTTAAAAATACAAAAATATATTTTGTTTGACGGACAGTGTGTGAATCGGTGCTTATCGCAGCTTTGATGAAAGATGAAATCATAACCTGACGAAGCATTCATTAAACACTATAGTAATGTTAAGTTTCGTTGTTTTTTCATTTATCTCATTGAAAATAATAATTATAATTCATAACAAGTAAATAATACTATTATTATATTAAAATTAAAAAATTAAATAGATGCACATCAATAATGATATTTTTATTAACCCAAAAATATTTGGGGGATTGTTCTATTGATTTACAGACTTCCCTGAACTACTTTTACACCCGAGATTTAAATTAGTATAAAAAAGTATAAGTTTGTATGATTTTACGTTCACTGGCCGCCGTGGTTTCGGGCCGGGTGCGGAAAAAAGCTGATTGGATAGTAACCGCTATCTCGTTTTATTGCGGAGCAACCGTTGTCCGCCAGGGAGAAAAAGCACAATGGAAAAAAAGTGGAGGAACTGGCTGAAAAATGGGTGGCGCGCTGTAGCGCTGGCGCCCATTTTGCTGCTGTCTGGATGTGCAAGTAACACGTTCTGGATATTTGATCCCAAGGGGATCATGGCAAAAACCAACCTGTTTTACCTGATCGTGGATGTGCTGATCATGGGCGCCATTGTGGGCCTGACAGCCTTGCTGGTGATTTGGTTCATGTGGCGGTATCAGAAGGGAAAAAACCGGGGCAAGTATGATCCCCACTGGTCCCATTCCAATACCATTGAAGTGTTTGTCTGGGGTATACCGATCATTGCAGTAGGGTTCCTGTCCTACTTTGCGGTCAAAGGGACTTTCGAAATCAATCCCTACAACCCGACAGTCATCACCAGGCATATGCGGCCCGGTGGTGATCCGGTGGAAGTGGATGTCATCGCGACCGACTGGCAATGGTTGTTTGTTTATCCCCAATACCATATGGCGGTCGCCAATGAGCTGGTTCTGCCCATCCATACCCCGGTTTTCTTCCGTTTGACTTCCAGCGCCGTGACCACGACTTTCTTCATTCCCCAGCTGGTGGGCATGATTGACGTGATGCCCGGGATGCGCACCAAAAATGCCCTCATGAGTGATCATATTGGTGAATATCAGGGGATTGCTTCCGATTACGCTGGTGCCGGTACGTCCTGGATGACCTTCAAAACCAAAATGGTCAGCACTGGGGATTTCTCGCAGTGGGTACAACAGGTGCAGAAAGCGCCGGGCAGCATGAGTTATGCCAGCTTCAACCGTTTCGCGCAGCCTTACGTCGATGTGCATCACCACGTGCTGTACTTCTCTTCGGTGGAGCCCGGACTATTTGATCATGTCATGGCCGAAGTGATGCGCGGAAAAACCTGGCCACTACCGCCGATGATGACGGAAAACATGGTCGGCTATATGCAGAAACAAGCCGCTGAACATCGCGATTAATCGGAGGATCATCACATGCTCGTAGATTTACCTGGGGGCTGGAGCCCTCTTCTGGGGCGTCTCGCCTGGTCGCAGATTCCCTATGCCAATCCGATCCTGGCGCCGCTCTTCGTGGCGGTGGTCATCGGTGCCCTTATCATTCTGGGACTGATTACCTATTATGGTAAGTGGACCTATCTCTGGAAAGAATGGCTGACGACCGTCGACCACAAAAAGCTCGGTGTCATGTACATCATCATCGGTCTGGTGATGCTGTTCCGGGGTTTCATCGATGGCCTGATGATTCGTACCCAGCAGGTTTGGGCGGTTGGACCACATTCTTCCGGTGTTTTTGGTTCACTGCATGGTTATCTGACCCCCTTTCACTTCGGACAGGTCTATAGTGCCCACGGCTTGATCATGATTCTGCTGGCAGCAACCCCCTTGCTGGTGGGTTTCATGAATATCATCGTGCCGATTCAGGTGGGTGCACGGGATATGGCCTATCCTTACCTGAATGCACTGGGGCTGTGGATTACGGCTGCGGCCGCCGCTTTGATCATGCTCTCCCTGTTTGTCGGTGATTTCGCGCACAACGGCTGGTTCGGTTATGCCCCGATCTTCGAGTTGCAATACAGTCCGGGCGTGGGTGTGGATTACTGGATATGGACCATGGAGTTGGTCGCCCTGGGCACGACCCTGGGGGGTATCAACATCCTGGCGACGATCATCAAAATGCGGGCACCGGGCATGACCTGGGGCAAGCTCCCGATTTTTGTCTGGGCTTCCTTGTCTGCCAATGTGATCGCCCTGACTTCCTTCCCGGCCTTGCAGGTGGCTCTGGCACTGGTGGCCGCAGATCGCTATCTGGGGGCGCATTTCTTCACGGCAGGTATGGGCGGTAACTTGATGCTCTATACCAACCTGTTCTGGATCTGGGGGCATCCCGAAGTGTACTTCGTGATTCTGCCGGCCTTCGGCATGATGTCGGAGATCTTCCCGACCTTTTCCGAAAAACCCCTCTTTGGTTACATCACCATGGTCTTGGCAAGTCTGGCCATCGCCGGTGTTTCCTGGCTGGTCTGGTTGCATCACTTCTTTACCATGGGCGCCGGGCCCTATGTCAACAGCGCCTTCAGTGTGGCCACCATGCTGGTGGGCATCCCCACGGGTGTGAAGGTATTCAACTGGGCATTTACCATGTACCGGGGACGTCTGACCTTCAACGCGGCCATGCTCTGGGCGATTGGGGCGCTGTTCCTGCTACTGATTGGCGGCATGACCGGCATGATGCTGGCCATCCCCGCCATCAACTACATGGTCCATAACAGTGTGTTCGTGGTTGCCCACTTCCACTCCATGTTGCTGGTCATTGTCTATGCCATTTTTGGTTCTGTGCTGTACTGGTTCCCCAAAGTGTTCGGCTTCAAGCTGGATGAATTCTGGGCCAAGACCATGTTCTGGCTGTTTTCTGCCGGTACGGCGCTGGTATTTGTGCCCATGTACATGCTCGGTTTCATGGGCATGACCCGGCGTCTGGAATATGTGTTCAACACGGGTTGGCAGCCTTACCTCGACGTGATGGAGCTGGGTATTGTCGTGTACACCCTCTCGGTACTGGCATTTTTCATCCTGCTCTATGTCAGTGTCCGGGATCATGCGAAAAACCGGGTGGGCGCCGATGCCTGGGGAACGTCCCGTTCTCTGGAATGGTTGACCCATTCTCCCGTGCCTTTTTACAACTTTGCGGTCCTCCCCCATATCAATGAGCGGGACGAGGTAGCATGGCGCCGACAGAACGGGATCGATCAGGTTCGTCCAACCCATTACGACGACATCCACATGCCGAACAACACGGGTGTGGCCATCATCATGGGCGCTTTGACTTTCGTTCTCGGCTTTGCCCTGACCTGGCGCATCTGGTGGCTGTGCATTGTCTCCTTGCTGGCCATCATCCTGTTGATGATTATCCGGTCCTTCAAGGGAGATCCGGGTTACATCATCACCGGTGCCGAGCTGCAGCGGATGGAAGAAGAGGCTTATCGCCGCGAGGCGCAGATTGCCGACAGCCATCACAGCCATCCGGTCAGTGGTGGGGTAGTGGGTAATGCCATGGCCTATCAACGCAACGATTCGTCGAAATAAGCAGGTTTTCGACAAGCTTGAATGGCTTCAAGGCACAGCGGCTGCCGCAACGGGCAGCGTCTGCGTCACCAATGAATCAAGGAGTTTTAACATGAGTGCACACGCCAGTACGGTTGATCCCCAAAAAGCGGAATTGTGGGATACCCATCATCATTCCCATGATGTGATCTCCACCCGCACCCTGGGGTACTTTTTATATCTGCTCAGCGACGGCATGATCTTTGCCACCCTCTTCGCCGCTTATGGCGTGCTGAGTTATCAGCACAGCTATTTTGGTGGGCCGACTCCCGCTGAATTTGTGAAGCCCTGGTACACCTTTGCTCAGACCATCGCCCTGTTCTTGAGCGTGCTGGCCTATGGTTTTGGCATGAATGCCCTCAAACACAAAAACAAGAGCGGCCTGATCAACGGCATGCTGGCGGCTTTTGTGCTGGGCGTGGTCTTTTTGGCGCTGGATATTCATGACATGAGCCACCTGTACTCCATGGGCATTAGCATCGCCAGCAGTGGTGGCATGTCCGCCTTCATGGTGCTGACTCAGGTGCATGCCACCCATATTTTCTTCGGACTGATCTGGATTCTGGTGATGATCGCCCAGGTCATGACCAAGGGCTTTACGGAAGAAACCGTAGGGCGCCTGCTCACGTTGCGGATGTTCTGGCACTTGCAGGCAGTGATCTGGGTTTTTGTTTACATCTTTGTTTATTTGTGGGGATACATATCATGAGTCACGGCGCTGCAGATCCGACGATGCATCCGGAAGTGCAATTGTCCACTTCCAAGGGCTACTTTCTGGGTTTTGCCATTTCGGCTTTCCTGATGCTGGTAGCGACTTTCCTGGTGACCTCCCATGCCGTGCCGCCTTTTGGCTTGTTGATGGTGATTACGGTGTGTGCGGGTATTGCGGTCATTGCCCAGATTTATTTCCTGCTGCACATCGACATTTCCGAGCATAACATCTGGAACACGGTGGCTCTGGTGCTCTTCATTCCCTTGTTCCTGATCACCATCGGTCTCACCTGGTGGATGTTCTCCCAGTTGTACCTGCGGACCATGGATATGTCGGTGATGTCCTCGGTGATGAACCCAGCAGTCCATGCTTCAGCCGCGCCGAAAATGTCTGGCATGCCGGGCATGAGCACGAGCCCGGATTCCGGTAACTAAGGAGTACGAAATGTCCACGATCCTGGGAGCAAAGCCTTCAAAAGATGCAGAAGCGGCTCTTCCCCACGCGGTTGAAGGGGAGCTGACCCCGGCGGTGCGGCTGATCGGCCGGGTGATCACGCTGCTGCTGCTGCTGTCGGTAGCGGCGGGGCTGTGGCAGGGTTTCGGCAGTCACGGTCTGTGGACCGGGGTGGTGAACGGCCTCCAGGCCAGCGAAGTGGGTTTTGCCATGGTGCTGATCCTGCTGGGCAGCATTGTGGAAGGCTTTGGTTATGGTCTGTCCCTGGGGACGAAATGGCCCTACACCCGCAACATTGTGCTGTTGATGGTCCGGGGAGACCCCGAAGCCGCCCACCGGGTGGTGGCCACGCTGGTGGGGCTGGTGGCCCTGGCGCTGGTGATCCTTGCTCCCGGTATCGGTACCATCAGCGGCTTGACCCTGATTGTGGTGACCGCCTTGTTCGGGATGGGCACTCTCTATGTCCTGGCGGGCCGGGTTCCGGCCTTCGTCCACGGCATGCACGGCCTGCTGGCCTACGGGGTATTCCTGATCTACCTCACCGGTCTGGCCTATCCCGGCCTCGACTTCTGGACCTATCTCGGCGCCATGGGTGCGCTGCACGCCTTGCTGCTCGCCGTTTTTCTCGGCGGCATGACCACCGGGCAACGGGGCTTTGGTAGCGCCATCGGTGCCTTCGTGCAACCTAAAAAAGCCTCGCAATGGACCGTTGCCGCCCACATCGCCGCCGGGCTGATCCTGGTCGCCACCCTGGGCTACCTGATGCCCGCCTATCCCATCGCCTTTTACCTGGCGGTCGGCCAGTTCGCGGTCGGATTTTTACTTTTTCACGCCGTCAGCCTCAAACCCAAAGACCCCGGTGTCCTGGTCGCCTTTCACCAGAGCATGGTGTTGCTCATGGCCCTGGCGATCGTCCTGGTCTGGCGCTGAGACACGGCCTCAGGAACCGATCATGAAAAGCTCCCTTATCACGCCCACTCCCCGCGGCCCGGAGGACCTTCTCCCCGTCGCGGGCGCGGAAGGTCTTCAAAACCGTTTCCGCCCTGGTCTCCTGCTCCATGACCTCTGGGTTCTGGCCAAGGCCCGGGTGGTCTCCCTGCTCGTATTCACCGCTGCGGTCGGCGAGATTCTTGCCCCCCACGCCCTGATGCACTGGCAGGCGGCCTTGGCCGGACTGCTGGGCATTGCCCTGGCGGGTGGAGCCGGCGGCGTGCTCAACCAGATCGTCGAACCGGGGTTGGACCAGCACATGCGTCGCACCCTGCACCGGCCCCTGGCCGAAGGCCGCATCAGCCGCCGTGGCGCCATCCTCTACGCCATTCTGCTGATGAGTGCCGCCATCGCCATTCTCGCCTGGGGCACCAATCCCCTGACCCTGGTCCTCACCCTGGCGGGAACCGTCGGCTACGGCGTGGTCTACACCCTCTACCTCAAGCCCAGCACTCCCTGGAACATTGTCTGGGGTGGGCTGGCGGGGGCCTTGCCGCCCCTGATCGGCTGGACCGCCATCACCGGCAGCCTGGCCGTTCTCCCGGTGGTGCTGGTACTGCTGGTCTTTGTCTGGACGCCGGCCCACTTCTGGCCCCTGGCCATCAACTGCCGGCGCGACTACGCCAAGGCCTGCATTCCCATGCTGCCCTGCACCCACGGCATCGACCGCACCCGGCGGGAAGTGCTCAACTACGCCGTCCTCACCTGGGTAGTGAGTCTGGTCCCGGCCTTCCTCACCGGCGACTGGATCTATGGCGGGATTGCCTGGCTTTCGGGGGCCTGGTTTGTGGGCATGGCCCTGCGCCTCAAGGCCCTGCCTGAAGGACCGGAAATGGACCAATACGCCCGCAGCATGTTCGCCTATTCCATCTCTTACCTGTTCTTGCTTTATACTGCTTTGATCCTGGGTAAATTGGTGATGGGTTATGGCTTCAACTTCTGAACAAAAAGGACGGCATGGCCGGGTCAAGGGTCCGGCCATGAGCCCGTTGGAAAAACGGGCCGTCAGCGGCCTGAGCTTTATTTATGTCGCGCGTATGCTCGGGCTTTTTATGCTCATGCCGGTGCTGGCCCTGGATAATGACCAGTTACGTTACAGCACCCCCTTGTTGCTGGGCCTGGCCATTGGCGTGTATGGACTGGCCCAGGCGGCACTGCAGTTTCCCTTTGGGGCCGCCTCGGACCGTTTTGGCCGGAAAAAAGTCCTGGTTTTCGGGATCCTGCTCTTTATTCTGGGTTCCTTGCTGGGCGCGGTCACTCACAATATCTATGGCATTATCCTGGCACGCTTGCTGCAAGGTGCCGGTGCGGTTTCTTCGGTGCTCCTGGCGACGGCCGGGGATCTGACGGGTGATCAGCACCGCACCAAGGCCATGGCGGCCATTGGTGGTAGTATTGCTGTGGCCTATGTGCTGGGGATTGCCATTGGTCCGGTATTTTATGGCCTCTGGGGGTTGACGGGGGTGTTTCTGGTGGCAGCGGCTTTAGGCGTGCTGGCCTTGTATCCGCTTTGGAAAATCATCCCACCCATCGATCAGGCCCGGCAAAACCGCATGGGTAGCTGGGCAGATGCCATGCACATGTTCCTCTATCCGCCCGTGCTTACCGCCAGTGTGGGTATTTTTATTTTGCAGATGGTCCTCGGCGCCAGCTTTGTGGTGCTCTCTCCGGAACTGGTCCATGCCATGCACATTCCTGAAAGTGGTATCTGGGAAGTGTATTTGCCGGTGATGCTGCTGTCGGTAGTGGCCATGCTTTTTCCGGTCATTCATGCCGAAAAAAACAAGCAGCACGGTCAGATGCTGATTGTCAGCGGCCTGACCATTGCGGTAGGTGCCTTGATCATGGGGCTGGAATCGGGACATTTCTGGCCCGTAGGCATTGGCGCGGTGATTTTCTTTACGGGCTACAACATTGCTTCGGCGATTTTGCCCTCGTTGATGAGTCGCAGTACGCGTCCCGAACAAAGGGGCGCCGCCAGTGGGGTGTATTCCATGCTGCAGTTTCTGGGCATATTTGTGGGCGGTGTCGTGGGCGGCTGGGGTCTGGGGATCGCCGGAGATCAGGGCGTGTTTTATATCCTCACTGCCGTGGGCATCCTGCTGGCCATCCAGAGCTGGAATGGTAAACGGATGGCCTTACTCCTTTCGCCGGACAATCATTCCTGAGTTTTTAGCCGCCGATCAGTAGTGCCAGCGCCCCGAAACCGATGCAATAAATGCCAAAGGGGCGCAGGGCGGTGACTTCATGCTTGTGAAAATAATGCATCAAAAACCAGACAGAACCCCAGGCACAGAGTCCGGCGAGGGCTCCTGCCAGGAAAATGGTGCCCAGCAAGCCACTTTGCATGTGGGCGTGGAATAATTTGGGGACTTCCAGTGCGCCCGCAGCGGCAATGATGGGGGTTGCCAACAAAAAGGAAAAGCGCGCCGAATTTTCGTAATCCAGTCCCACCCCAATGCCCGCCACCAGAGTGGCCCCGGAACGGGAAAACCCGGGAATCAGCGCCATGGATTGGGCAAAGCCGATGATGATGGCGCGCATCCAGCTGAGATTATCCAGTGAATGACTGGGATGACGGGAGCGCAGCCGGTCGCCCCAGATCAGCATGACGCCGTTGATCATCAGGGCAACGGCGGCAAAAGTGAAGCCGCCAAACAGATTTTTGATTTTGTGGGCGAGGAGCAGTCCCAGAATACCGGCGGGAATGGAGGCAATGAACAGTATCCATAACAGGCGTGACTGGGGATTGCTGGGCTTTCCCCGCGCCTGCACAAAACCGCCAATCAGCGCCGCCCACTCTTTCCAGAAAAACAGCAACAGTGCCGCCGCCGTAGCCAGATGCAGAACCACGACAAAAGGCAAAAACCATTCGGCATCGCGATTGATGGGCCAGTGCAGCAGGGCCGGGACCAGGATGATATGTCCCAGGCTGGAGATGGGAAAGAGTTCGGTCACTCCTTGCAGCATGGCCAGTAGCAACAGGTAGATATGATGAATCACGAGAAGTCCTCGGAAGATTTGACCGCCGATATGATTCGGCAGTGGCAGAAAAATGGGTTGTGCCGCAGTTACACGCGCAACAGTTCCCCTCCCGCACGGAGGTTCAGCACATCAAGGTTCCGGGTAAAGTCATGGCAAGGCATCCATGGCGATTGTCAGATCCCGGTTGCGCTATTCGTAGCGTACGGCAAGAATGGTGTACTCCCGGGTTCCGGCGGGGGCGCGCACTTCGACCAGGTCACCTTCGTGTTTGCCGATCAGCGCGCGGGCAATGGGCGAACTGATGGATATCTTGTTTTCCTTGATGTCGGCTTCGGCATCTCCAACGATCTGGTAGGTCACTTCCTTGCCATCCGCATCTTCCAGATCAACGGTCGCCGCAAAGACAATTTTCCCGCCGGTGTTCAGGGTCTTGGGATCGATGATCTGGGCGCGGGCGAGAAAATCCTCCACCTCGCGAATCCGTCCTTCAATGAAGGCCTGCTGTTCCTTGGCGGCATCATATTCCGCATTTTCCGAGAGGTCTCCCTTGGCCCGGGCTTCGGCAATGGCCTCGATGACGGCGGGCCGCTCTACCGATTTCAGCCGTTGTAATTCTTCGCGCAAGCGTTGCGCGCCGATGACAGTCATAGGGACTTTATCGCTCATGTTTACCTCTCGAACTGGTTAATTGTGTTGCAAATCCTGAAGACGAAGCACGCTGCGTTCTTCTCGCATCAGGGCACGGATGGCTTCGGCGCCGGCAATGGCACCAGCCAGGGTGGTGTAATAGGTCAGGCCCATCTGTAGTGCCGCCCGACGGATACTGAAGGAATCACGGACCGACTGGCGTTCATCCACGGTATTGATGATGATTTGTACTTTACCATTTTTGATGGCATCCACAATGTGCGGCCGCCCTTCGGTGACCTTGTTGACGGTCGTTACATTCAAACCCTGCCGACGCAGATGTTCGGCAGTTCCTCGGGTAGCAATCAACTGGAAACCCAGATCGGCCAGGGTGCGTGCGGCAGGCACGAGCTTGTCCTTGTCGGCATCCCGAACACTGATGAATACGGTACCTGAGGAGGGAAAATGTTCTCCGGCGCCCATCTGCGCCTTGAGGAAAGCTTCCCCAAAACTGGCGCCGATGCCCATGACTTCGCCAGTGGATTTCATCTCGGGACCCAGCAGAATATCGACGCCGGGGAATTTGATGAAGGGAAACACCGCTTCCTTGACGCTGAAATGGGGAGGATTGGGGATTCCCGGTACTCCCTGGGCCTTCAGGGTCTGCCCGGTCATGCAACGCGAGGCAATTTTGGCCAGGGGCCAACCGATGGCCTTGGAGACAAAAGGCACGGTGCGGGAGGCGCGCGGATTGACTTCCAGAACGTAAATCCGGTCTTCCTGTACGGCAAACTGACAGTTCATCAGACCCACCACTCCCAGGGCCAGGGCCAGCTCCACGGTTTGGCGACGCAATTCTGTCTGGATCTCTTCGGAGAGAGAGTAGGGTGGCAAACAACAGGCAGAATCACCACTATGCACCCCTGCCTGCTCGATGTGCTCCATGATGCCCGCCACCACGACGTGTCCATCCTGATCGGCCACCGCGTCGATGTCCACTTCCAGGGCATCGTTGAGAAAACGGTCCAGGAGAATGGGCTGGTCGTTGGAAATACGCACGGCCTCTTCCATATAGCGCTGCAGATCTGCTTCCGCGTAAACAATGCGCATGGCGCGCCCACCCAGTACATAGGAGGGACGCACCACCAGGGGATAACCCAGTTCCCGGGCCTTGCTCAACGCTTCCGGAGCGCTGCGGGCAATGGCATTTTCCGGCTGCCGCAGACCCAGACGTTGCAGCAGTTGCTGGAAGCGTTCGCGATCTTCGGCCAGATCGATGGAGTCTGGGGTCGTCCCGATGATGGGCACGCCGGCGGCTTCGAGGTCGTTGGCCAGTTTCAGAGGGGTTTGCCCACCAAATTGGACGATGACGCCCTGGGGTTTTTCCACGGCGACGATTTCCAGCACATCCTCCAGGGTCAGCGGCTCAAAATACAGACGATCGGAAGTGTCATAATCGGTAGAAACCGTTTCCGGATTACAATTGACCATGATGGTTTCAAATCCGTCCGCATGCAGCGCCATGCTGGCGTGTACGCAGCAGTAGTCAAATTCGATACCCTGACCGATGCGATTGGGACCACCGCCCAGGATCATGATTTTGGGCTGGTTTCCGGGCTCCGCCTCGCATTCCGTTTCATAGGTGGAGTAGAGGTAGGGAGTAGGGGAGTGGAATTCGGCCGCACAGGTGTCCACCCGTTTGTACACGGGGCGAATGCCCAATTTGTGACGCTGCTCGCGCAACTGGGATTCGCGGCAACCCAGCAGCCGGGCGAGGCGACGATCGGAAAAGCCCATGCTTTTGAGATCGCGCAGGCGGGCTGCGTTCAGGCTGGCCAGGGGCATTCCCCGCAAGCGTTCTTCCTGCTGGATGATTTCGATGATTTGTTCGAGGAACCAGGGATCAATGCGGGTCATCTGCTGGATTTTGTCCTGATCCCAGCCGCGCCGAACGGCATCGGCCAGATACCAGAGGCGCTCAGGCCCCGGGACGCGCATTTCCTGCTCCAATTTCTGCAGGGTTTCCGGATCATTGCCGCTCAGTTTTTCATCCAGGCCATCCACCCCGGTTTCCAGACCGCGCAGGGCTTTTTGTAGGGATTCCTGAAAGCTCCGACCGATGGCCATGACCTCTCCCACGGATTTCATCTGGGTGGTCAGGTGCGCATCCGCTTCGGGGAATTTCTCGAAGGCAAAGCGGGGTATTTTGGTGACCACATAATCAATGGTCGGTTCAAAACTGGCCGGTGTCGCCTGGGTGATATCATTGCGCAATTCATCCAGGGTGTAGCCCAGTGCCAGCTTGGCCGCGATTTTGGCGATGGGGAAACCCGTCGCCTTGGAGGCCAGCGCCGAGGAACGCGAAACCCGCGGATTCATCTCGATGATGATCAGTCGACCATCCGCCGGATTGACGGCAAACTGCACATTGGAACCACCCGTATCCACACCAATGCGGCGCAGAACGGCAATGGAGGCATCGCGCATCCGCTGATATTCCCGATCCGTCAGCGTCTGGGCAGGGGCCACGGTAATGGAGTCGCCGGTATGAATGCCCATGGGATCGAGATTTTCGATGGAGCAGACGATGATACAATTGTCGGCCTGGTCCCGGACCACTTCCATCTCGAATTCTTTCCAGCCGATGATGGATTCTTCAATGAGAATTTCATGGGTCGGACTGGCTTCCAGACCGCGGGAGGCGATGTCCTCAAATTCCTCCCGATTGTAGGCAATACCGCCGCCCGTCCCGCCCAGGGTGAATGAAGGCCGAATGATCACCGGGAAGCCGATGTCCTCGGCAATCTGGCGAGCCCCGTCCATGTCATGGCCGAAGGCGGAACGGGCGACCTCCAGGCCGATTTCCTGCATGGCTTTTTTGAACAGACCGCGATCCTCGGCTTCGCGAATGGCCTCTACCGAAGCACCGATCAGACGCACCCCGAATTTGTCGAGAATGCCTTCCCGGTGCAGATCCAGGGCGCAATTCAGGGCCGTCTGCCCGCCCATGGTCGGGAGAATGGCATCCGGGCGCTCCATTTCGATGATGCGTGCCACCGTCCGCCACTCGACGGGTTCAATATAGGTCGCATCGGCCGTTTGGGTATCGGTCATGATGGTCGCCGGATTGGAATTCACCAGAATGACCCGGCAGCCTTCCTCGCGCAGCGCCTTGCAGGCCTGGACCCCCGAGTAATCGAACTCACAAGCCTGACCAATCACAATGGGACCGGCACCAATCAGCAAAACGCTGTGAATGTCCTGGCGTTTAGGCATGGGCCGCTGCTCCGTGTTGCTGCATGGCCATCACGAACTCATCGAAAATGATACTGGCATCGTGAGGACCAGGGCCGGCTTCCGGGTGCCCCTGAAAGGAGAATACCGGGAGATCCTTATGCGCCATGCCCTGCAGGCTGCCATCGAACAGGGAAGTATGGGTAATGCGCACAGCACCGGGCAGCGTTTGGGCGTCCACGGCAAAGCCGTGATTCTGACTGGTAATCAACACCCGTCCAGTACGCAGGTCTTTCACCGGATGGTTGGCACCATGATGCCCGAATTTCATTTTGATGGTTTTCGCTCCCAGGGCCAGGCCGAGCAATTGATGTCCCAGGCAGAGCCCAAAGGTGGGTATGCGTGCTGTGATGATTTCGCGCATGGTCTCTTGGGCATAGTCCAGAGCATCGGGATCTCCTGGACCGTTGGAGAACAGCACCCCATCGGGATGCAGGGCCATCACTTCTGCCGCTGGCGTTTTGGCGGGCACCAGGGTGACCCGGCAGGCGCGGTCGGCAAGCAGGCGCAGGATATTGTTCTTTTTGCCGAAATCGTAGACCACGACATGATGCTTGGCATGGGTGATGGGTTGCCCCTGATAAGCCTGTTCAGGCAGACCGCTGGCCAGGAGCCATTCTGAAGGCTGTTGCGCAGCCACGCCCTGGACGAGGTCTCGGCCCAGCAGGCCGGGAAAGCGGCGCGCTGCGCTCAGGGCTTCTTGTTCATCCACCTGCGCACCCACCAGCAGGGCCGCATTCTGAGCACCGCCATTGCGCAGGCGGCGGGTGAGGGCGCGGGTATCCATGCCCGCGATGGCGGGGATGCCCTGCTCGGCCAGAAAATCGGGAAGGTTCTGCTGGCTGCGCCAGTTACTGGGAGTACGGGGCATGTTGCGCAGGACCAGGGCGGAACAGAATACTTGCGCGCCTTCCATGTCTTCAGGATTGATGCCGGTATTGCCGATGTGGGGATAAGTCAGGGTGACAATCTGGCCGCGATAGGACGGATCGGTCAAAATCTCCTGGTAACCGGTCATCGCCGTGTTGAAACAGATTTCACCAGCGGCGAGGCCGCTGCTGCCAAAGCCTGTACCCCGGTAGATACTGCCGTCTGCCAATGCCAGGACCGCCTGCACTTTCTCACCTCGTCTACCATGTGAAGATGCAAAAAAGGGAGGGTGTCCCCTCCCGCATAGATTAGCCTTATTCTAAAGATATGCCGGGCACGGGTCAACGCAAGCATGGCCACCCAGGCATCGGCCGTCTTGAAGGTTTAAGCCCTGGACTAGATCCGCGATCTCTGCTGTGTCGAGGGATTGGGGGCTTTAACATAAAGATAACTGCTTGAGTGTGCGACAAGTGATGGTAAGCTTGCATTCATGATCAGGTAGGCATAATTCCCAAAGGAGTCGTTCCGTATGCGTCGTTTTCAGGGTTCGCTGTTGTTTGCAGGCGTGGTGCTGGCTTTGTCGGGCTGCGGTTCGGCCACCAATAACGGATTGACCCCGCAGGCGGAAAATACCTATCCCGTCCCCTCGGCCATACCGACCCCATCCCTCTACAGAGCACCTTCTAGTGAAGTGCCCTCCGCCAGAGTTCAAGTCCCCACCCCGTCGCGTCCAGCGCCGAGCACCCCGGCCAGTCCTGCGGTACCCAGCGTGAGTTACGCTTCCACGGCATTGCCCTTGACTCCCTTGGCTCCGTCAACATCCGCCATCAGTTCCGCAACAAAGTCAGTCACCCAAGCGCTGCCCCGAACTCTGAGCAATGCCAAAAACTCGGCGAATCAGGCTGTCAGTCAGGCACAAAATTCTGTGCATCGGAGCATCAGCACAGCCACTTCAGCATTTTCCGGAAAATGGCAGGAAGACATGCGCAAGGCACGTCAGGACAGTGCCAAATGCGCGGCCTTGAGTTCCAGTGCCCAAAGCAGCTGTTGGCTGAATGTATCGGCTTGGGCCAAAACCCGCGCTGCGCAGTATCAGAGCATGAGTAGCACAGCGACTGGTGCCCAGGCCCAGCAAATGCAATCCGCTTCCAAATTTTTCGGGGTCACCAGTGAGTGGGCCAGTGCCTGTAGTTCCCTCAGCGCGCAGTCCTGCGCCGAGTCGCCGCTGATCAGTAAAATGCAGCAGTGGAAGGCTTCCGTGGGGATCCCGGGAACCTCCACAAACCCCTAAATGCAGATGTTTATCCACCACTTTGCACTGGTTTCCCTGATCAGCCTGGCAATCACCTTGGGTGTAGCCACCACGGGGTCGCTGTTTCGGCCCGATGCCTGGCATGCACGTCTGCAAAAACCCAAGGGTACCCCGCCGCCCTGGGTGTTTCCGGTGGTCTGGACCTTGCTGTACATGCTCATGGCTTTTTCTGCGGCGCTGGTATATACCCGACCGGAAAGTCCCTTGCGACTGGCTGGGTTAAGCCTCTATGGCCTGCAATTGGTGAGTAATGCGCTCTGGTCATGGCTGTTTTTCAATCAGCATCAGATACTTGGGGCGCTGGTGGATTTGCTCCTGCTCCTGTTGCTGGTCCTGGCTTGTATGATGGTTTTTGCCCAGATCAGTCCGCTGGCAGCCTGGCTGCTGGTCCCTTATGTCCTGTGGTTGGGCGTGGCGCTGTATCTCAATGCCGCTACTTACCGACTAAATCGCTCTTCTTGATACTTCCATGCGGCTTACGGAACAAACCTTATTGCAGGTGAGTGATCTGCACGTGCAACTGACCCGCAAGACCATCAAAAACTTGCGGATCATGGTGTACCCTCCGGATGGACAGGTGCGAGTCAGCGCTCCCTGGAGCATGTCGGACAGTGCCGTTCATGCGGCCATTCTGGCGCGTCTGTCCTGGATCAAAAATCATCAGCATCAATTTCAAAATCAGAAAGCTTCCCCGGTTCTGCAATACCGCTCGGGAGAAATACATACCTACTTAGGTGTGGACTATCCACTTCAGATCCATCCGGTGAGTGGTAGAGGCCGCATCGAATTGCACGCATCATCAGGAATAAATCTGTATTGTCGGCCAGAGGCTTCGCGCGCCGAACGTGAAGCCCTCATGCTGGATTGGCATCGCCAGACCCTCAAATCACACATTCCAGGGATGATTGCCCATTATGAACCGATTCTGGGAGTGCAGGTGGCAGAATGGGGTGTGAAACGCATGAAGACCCGCTGGGGTACCTGTAATATTCGTGCGCGGCGCATTTGGCTGGGTCTGGAACTTGCCCGCTATCCGCCAATCTGTTTGAAATATGTGGTGGTGCATGAAATGGCACATTTGCTGGAGCGCCTCCATAATGCGCGTTTCAAGCGTATCCTGGATGGGGCCATGCCCGGCTGGCGAACCGTGAAAAATCAGCTCCGCGACGGCTATTCGCGATAAGATGGGAATATTCTGGAAGCTTACGGTGAAATACCCACTGTACGCAGAGCGTTCCGCGCGCTATGGTCGGTGAGAGTGCTTGAAAGAGGAGATAAGAAATGCAAACCAGACCATCAAAGCAATTGTTGATGTTTTCTGCGGCACTGGGTTTGGCCTGGGCCATGGGGATCAATACAGCCCAGGCGGCGACGGCTGCTCCTGCCAAGCATTACCATGCTCTGACCGGAAATCCCAGTGGTACCTATCGGATTGATCCCGAACATTCGGCGGCCTATTTTACCATTGGTCATGTAGGTATCGGCCCCTTTAGCGGGCGCTTTTCCAACAAGGTGCATATCCGGGTGGAAATCGAAGGCAAGAAAATCGCCTGAGCCTCAAGGCTGAAAGCGCTGTTTCCGGGATAAACGCATACCGGACAACTTCTCGGAGTTCAGGATGGTTTTTTTGCTTGAAATTACTTAGATGGTTAAGTATAAGCCATCTCAGTATATGCCCGCTCAGGACTAGGCCGATGCAACTTGATCAATTACAACAGGACTTTGCCCTCGCGCTGCATGATACCGCCCGGGCATGGCGACATGCCTTGGATCGGCGCCTGAAAGGGCTGGGCCTCAGTCAGGCGAGCTGGATGAGTATTGCCTATCTGGCCAAGGCCCGTGAACCGCTGATGCAAACCGAACTGGCCCACTGCCTGTCGGTAGAGCAGCCCACCGTGGTAGCCATGCTGGATCGTTTACAACGTGCCGGTCTGATTCGCCGGGAAGTGGATCCCCATGATCGCCGTATTCGCCGGGTTCGGCTCACCAGCGAGGGGGCTGAGGTGTATGCAGAAGTACGGCGGGTAGCGCGGGCGTTCCGTCAGGAAAAACTTCGGGATCTGGATGTGGAAATGCTGCGCCAGATGACGGAGCTGCTTCATGACCTGCAGCACCGCCTCGAAGAGCCCGGCCCATGAACACCGCCTCGGAAACGGCTGGTCTGAATCGCGGTCTGATCACCCTGTCCATCATGCTGGCCACCGTCATGCAGACCCTGGACAGCACCATCGCCAATGTGGCGCTGCCCCATATGAAGGGCAGTTTGTCGGCCTCCCTCAACCAGATTGGCTGGGTGCTGACTTCCTATATCGTCGCAACGGCCATAGCCACCCCCCTGACCGGCTGGTTGGTGGATCGCTTTGGCAAGCGCACGATCTTGCTGGCCTCGGTGGCGGGCTTTACCCTCTCTTCCATGTGGTGCGGCATTTCCACCTCCCTCTTTGAGATCGTCCTGGCCCGGGTCTTTCAGGGAGCCTTTGGCGCTGCCCTGGTGCCGCTTTCCCAAACCACCCTCCTGGACATCAATCCCCGGGAAAAACAGGGCTCGGCCATGGCCCTGTGGGGCATGGGAGTCATGGTGGGGCCCATCGTTGGTCCGACCTTGGGGGGCTGGCTCACCGACAGCCTGGGTTGGCGCTGGGTGTTTTTCATCAATGTCCCCGTGGGGATGATGGCTCTCTGGGGGATCTGGAACTCCTTCCCCAAGGATATGCCGGGGCGTGGCATGCGCTTCGACATGGCCGGTTTCGTCAGTCTGAGCATTGCCATCGGCGGCTTGCAATTGCTGCTGGATAGAGGACAGCATCTCGATTGGTTCAGTTCGGTGGAAATCTGGGTGGAAGCCTATCTGGCTGGTTTTGGAGCCCTCTATTTTCTCTGGCATACCTGGCGGACCCCGCCGGAACGGTCGTTTTTTGATTATCGTCTGATTCTCAACCGCAATTATGTCACCGGCCTGCTGTTTATCTTCATTGTCGGCGTGGTGCTCTTCGCCTCCCGCGCCCTGATCCCCACCATGCTCCAGGATCTCATGGGCTACACCGCCGAGGCGGCGGGCTGGGTGACCGCGCCCAGCGGCCTGGGCACCATGCTGGCCATGCTCATCGTCGGTCGCCTGGTGGGCAAGGTGGATCTGCGGCTCTTGCTGGCCATCGGTTTTGGCATCACTGCCTTTTCCCTCTGGGAAATGCAGGGTTACAGTCTGGTCATCAGTCAGGCGGACATCATCTGGCCCGGTGTCTGGCAGGGCCTGGGGATTGGTCTGGTTTTCGTGCCCCTGAGCACGGCCACCTTTGCCACCCTCGATCCGCAAATGCGTGCCAACGGCACGGCCATCTACAGCCTGGTGCGCAATGTGGGCAGCAGTCTGGGGATATCCCTGGTGGAGACCCTGCTGACCCGCAATACCCAGATTGCCCATTCCACGCTGGCGGCGCATATGGACGGGCGCAATCCGGGTTTCCAGAATCCCGCCGTGGCGGAACTGTATAACCCCCACAGCAGCCTGGGGCAGGCGTTGTTGAATACGGAACTTACCCGGCAGGCGAGCATGATTGCCTATATCGACGATTTCTGGTTGATGTTGATGATGACCCTGGCTATTTTCCCATTATTGCTGATCATTCGCAGCCCGAAACGGGCAGCGGCTGGCGCTCCCGCAGAGGCGGTCATGGATTGACAGGATATCAAGGAGAATCAATATGTACCGGAAAGTGATGGTGGCTTACGACGGGAGTGCTTCCAGTGATCTGGCCCTGGAGCAGGGTGCCGAACTGGCGACGCTGATGCAAGCAGAACTGCATTTGTTCGGGGCCATTGTCAGTACCGGCGGGATGGCTATTGGCCAGGCGGCGGGCGCCGAAGATCTGCTGGGCCGGGAAGGGCAGACCATGCGCGCCCGGCTTGCCGAGGCCGCGACAACCCTCCGGGAAAGGGGACTCCGGGTAGAGGTCGAGGCGGTGGAGGGCAGCCCTGCGGAAGTCATTGCCCAGTATGCACGAAAGATCCATACGGATTTGCTGGTGCTTGGTCACATCCCCCAATTTTCCTTCGGCCACTGGCTGGAAGGTTCCGTCGCCAAAGCCCTGCTCAGAAGCCTGCCCTGCAGCATCCTGATCGCCAAATAGTTGAAGGCGGGAGCCATTGAAAAATGGCGTTATGGCGGTAAACAAGGCTGGCATGGACATTACTCCGGTATTTGCATGGTGACGCAATGCAGACTGCCGTGTTGCCGGACCAGCTCCAGGCAGGGAACGGGAATGATCTGACGATCGGGAAAAGCGGACTGCAGGCGCTGAAGGGCGATCTGATCGGCAGGATCTTCATAAACCGGCATCAATACCGCTCCGTTGAGGATCAAAAAATTCGCGTAGGTCAAGGGGAGACGGTTATCGTCTTCGTCCCATTGTGCCTGCGCCCAGGGCAGGGGAATGAGGTGGTAGGCCTGGTCATCGGCGCTGCGCAGGGCGCTCAATTCGGCGGCCATCTGTTGCAGGGCGGCAAAATGGCTGTCATTGGGGTCATCACAGCTCTGATAAGCGATGGTCCGGGGATTGCAGAAGCGCGCCAGCGTATCTATGTGCGCATCGGTGTCATCGCCTTCCAGGTGGCCACTGTGCAGCCAAAGGACCCGCTTCATGCCGAGCTGTTCACAGAGGGCCGCTTCAATTTCTGCAACGCACCACTGGGGATTGCGATTGGCCGAGAGCAGGCAGGCGCTGGTCGTCAGCAGAGTGCCTTGACCATCACTTTCAATGCTGCCGCCCTCCAGCACCATCCCGGAAATTTCCAGGTGGCAATCCCCATATGCTTGCTGGACGTAGAGGCGGCGGGTGACCTGGTTGTCCAGGTCGGCGCGAAACTTGAGTCCCCAGGCATTGAAGGCAAAATCCATCATTTTACGCTGCCCTGCCGCATTTCTGAGGGTGATGGGGCCATGATCCCGTGCCCAGGAATCATTGCTGGGGACCAGATACAGATGGCAATGGGCCATGTTGGCCTGGGCATCCTGCAGGCGTTTTTCGCAGTCGCGCAGGCTGTCCGGGTCATGACAGGCGATCACGAGATGCTCACGCAGGCTGATTTCCCGGGCGATCTGCACAAAAACCGGAAGTACTTGCGCCAGGCGCGGCGCCCAGGCACTTTCGGGGTGGGGCCAGGTCAGTTGGACGCCCCACTGGGCGGCCCATTCGGCGGGGAGGGTGTAGCTTGACTGCATGGTGGATTCCTTCCTGAAGCGATAGGCCCATCATAGGCAATTCATGGGTTTTCGTCAGCCATTCCGACAGGGTAAACTCTGTCCATGGCGCACCCTGGCGAACGATTGGATCATTTGCTTTCCCGACTGGGTTACTGCAGTCGTTCGGAGGTGCGGGACCTGCTGCGAGAAGGCCGGGTGTTGGCGGACGGGATGCCGCTGCGCAAGGCTTCGGTCAAGGTGGACCCCGCCAGCTTGCAGGTGGATGATGAGGCTCTGGATCATCCCTATCCCCTTTATGTGCTCTATCACAAGCCCCTCGGCAAGGTCTGTGCTCATGATGATCCCCGCGCCATCTACCAGGATTTCCCGCCGCGCTGGCGGTATCGTCGCCCCAGCTTCAGCAGCGTGGGGCGTCTGGATCGCGAAACCAGCGGAGTGTTGCTGCTGACTGATGATGGCGACTGGTTGCATCGCTGGACCAGTCCCCGTTACGCCATCCCGCGCCGTTATCGGGTGCTGTTGCAAAATCCTCTGCGTGGCGATGAAGCGGCCATCCTGGCTTCGGGTACCTTGCTGCTGGAGGGTGAGAGCAGTCCCTGCAAGGCTGCCCAGATGACCCCGCTCAGTGCCGTGGAACTGCGATTGACCCTCTATGAAGGGCGTTACCACGAAGTGCGGCGGATATTTGCGGCGCTGGACAACCGGGTGCTGAGTTTGCACAGAGAGGCTTTTGGCCCCTTCACCCTGGGGGATCTGGCTTCCGGACAGTGGCGGGAACTCACGGAAAATGAATGGCGGGAGGAGGGTGAATCATGGTCTGGAAACCCCCTGTGACAGACTGACGTTCGTCCTGCCGCGTGTTATATTATGCAAAAGGCATCGGTAGAGACGATGAATATGATAGACGCAGACGGCTATCGCCCCAATGTGGGCATGATTATTTGCAATGAACATAATCAGGTGTTGTGGGCCAAACGCCGGGGAGAGAACGCCTGGCAGTTTCCCCAGGGTGGCATCGATCGATCAGAAACGCCGGAACAGGCCATGTTCCGGGAGCTGGAAGAAGAAGTGGGTACGGCCAATGTCTGTATCATCGGCCGCACCCAGGGATGGTTGCGCTATGAAGTGCCCTGTTCCCGGCATCGGGCGCAGCGGCGCCGTTATCGGGGGCAGAAACAAATCTGGTTCTTGCTGCGCTTTGAAGGGGATGAAGCCGAAATCAATACCCTGACCACCCAGCACCCGGAATTTGAAACCTGGCGCTGGGTGGACTACTGGATGCCGGCCCGGGAAATCATCGCCTTCAAGCGACGGGTTTACTGGCAGGCACTGCAGGAACTGGCGCCACTGATTAATATTGGACCGCCTCCAGATACCGGGGATTCGAGGCAGACAGGGCTCTAGACGGAATTGCAGGGTTCAGGATCCCGGAAGTCGCTTTTTGTGGTCAAACATTAAACAGGAAATTCAGCACGTCCCCATCGTGTACCACATATTCCTTGCCTTCGGCACGCATTTTGCCGGCTTCCCTGGCGCCCTGCTCACCCCGGTACTGGATGAAGTCGGCGTAGGCGATGGTTTGGGCTCGAATGAAACCCCTTTCGAAATCGCTGTGAATGACGCCTGCCGCCTGGGGGGCCGTCGCGCCAACCGGAATGGTCCAGGCCCGTACTTCCTTGACGCCGGCCGTGAAATAGGTCTGCAAGCCGAGCAGGCCATAGGCGGCGCGGATGATGCGATTCAGTCCCGGTTCTTCCAGGCCCAGATCCTGCAGAAAAGCGTTTTGCTCGTCGGGCTCCAGCTCCGCCAGTTCGGATTCAATGGCGGCACAGACCGGGACCACACTGGCATGATGTTCCGCCGCCCAGGTTTCCAGAAGAGGGCGCCAGGGACCCTCCTGAATTTCGTTTTCGGCCACATTGGCAATGACCATCATGGGTTTCATGGTGAGCAGAAACAGCCCGCGCAAATGGGCTTTTTCTTCGACGCTCAGGTCGAGGCTCGCTGCCGGCTTGCCACTGTTGAGATGGGGCAGCAGGCGGGCCATGACGGCAGCTTCGGCGACAGCCTCCTTGTTGCCGCCCTTGGCCTGACGGGCCACCCGAGCCTGCGCCTTTTCGACCGTGCTGATGTCGGCCAGAATCAGTTCGGTCAGGACGGTATCCAGATCCGCCACTGGATCCACCTGGCCACTGACATGGACCACATTGGGATCGGCAAAACAGCGGGTGACCAGGGCAATGGCATCGGTTTCCCGAATATGCGCGAGAAACTGGTTTCCCAGCCCCTCACCTTGGGCGGCGCCAGCCACCAGTCCGGCAATATCCACGAATTCCATGCTTGCCGGCACGACATTCTGGGGTTTGACGATTTCCGTCAGCGCCTGCAGGCGGGGGTCCGGTACGGACACCAGGCCGACATTGGGCTCGATGGTGCAGAAAGGATAATTTTCCGCTGCGATACCGGCCTTGGTGATCGCATTGAAGAGGGTGGATTTTCCCACGTTGGGAAGCCCGACGATGCCACAGGCCAAAGCCATATCACACTCCTAATCGCTGTGCAGGGTTTTTTGAGCCGCATCGCTGCGCCCGTTGAGAAAGTCCGGGAGAACCGCCAAGCTGCGGTCAATGGCGGCATCAATGGCCGATTGCTCCGCTGCCGGTGCGGCACCCAGTACATAGTGGAGGACCGCATCCTTGTGCCCCGGATGGCCGATACCGATGCGCAGGCGCCAGTAATCCCGGGTTCCCAGTGCCCGGTCCAGATCGCGCAGGCCGTTATGACCACCATGCCCGCCACTCCATTTCAGTCGAGCGGTACCGGGGGGCAAATCAAGATCGTCGTGAATCACCAGAATACGCGCCGCCGGAACCTTGTAAAAAGCCGCCATGGCCTGCACAGCAGCACCGCTGCGGTTCATGAAATCCTGGGGCATGCACAAGCCCAGTTGTTGTCCTGAATTCTGCACAATGGCAGCCAGGCAGTGCCAGCGCGACTCCATACGCAAGGACGCTCCAGTCCTTTCTGCAAAGGTCTGGAGCGCCCAGAAACCAGCGTTGTGGCGAGTGCGGGCGTATTCAGCCCCGGGATTACCCAGCCCCGCCAGCAACCAGTCCATTTTACCTCACTCGGCAGCAGCTTCGGGCGTTTCTTCCGCTTCAGCGCCGGTACGGGGATTATGGATGGAGACGATTTCCTTGTCGTCATCATGCTGCAACGGAATCAGGATTACCCCTGCCGGTACGTTGATTTGGGACAAGTGCAGACTCTCGCCCTTTTCCAGTTGAGCAATGTCCACCTCAAGGGCTTCGGGCAGGCGATCCACGGGAGCCTCCACTTCGACATCGTTCAGGGCCCGATGTAAGACGCCACCGGCCTTGACGCCGGCACAGGTGGTTTCGTGGAGGAAATGAATCGGCACATGCAGGCGCACCTTTTCACCGGCATGAACCCGCATGAAATCCATGTGCAGGACTTCTTCCTTGTAGGGATGCATCTGGATGTCGCGGATCAGGGCCGTTTCCTTACCCTTGGGGAATTCGAGGGTAATGACATGGGCATAGGCACGTTCGTCAGCCAGGAGTTTGCGCAGCAGACGGGCTTCAATGCCGAGGCTGGTCGCAGGCTTGTTATCTCCATACAACACGGCCGGAACCATGCCCGTACGGCGCAGACGGCGGCTGGAACGGCGACCGCTGTCTTCACGCGGCATGGCCGCAATCACAAAATCTGTCATTGTCAGGACTCCTTATTGTGTCGTGGATCGAGCGGGGCGAGGGTTGACAGAACCTTTCTCCCCATGACTAAGGGGCGCATCATAATGCGCGCTTGCCGATTGAGCAAGCTTTGCCGGTTCTTTTGCGGGTTTTTGGGCCGATTGGGTGGCAGGCAAGCCTTGCGTAGCGTCGGTTGAAGGGTTTTGACCCGGTTGCAGGTAGGCCTTGATCACCGCCCGCGCCACCGGCAGGGCTTGCCAGGCATTGTAGCCGCCGTTTTCCACCACCACGGCCACGGCGATTTTGGGGTGATCCAGGGGAGCCCAGCCAATGAAGAGGGAATCATTGTTGTAAATGGTGCGGCCATTTTTGTAGCCCATGGGTACCTGCGCCGTTCCGGTCTTGCCGGCAATGCTGATGCCCGGAATGCTGACCGTATGGCAGGTGCCCGTATTGACGCAGGCTTCCATGCCCAGATGCACCGCATGCATGGCCTCAGCGGAAATATGCAGATTCACCGGCGCGGCATTGGGAATGGGGATGGTCTTGCCGCTTTGCGGGTCAATGAAAGCCTTGGCAACCTGGGGTTGAACCAGATATCCGCCATTGGCTAGAGCCGCTACGGCGCGCACCAGTTGCAAGGGGGTTTCCAGCAGATAACCCTGCCCAATCCCCAGAATCACCGAATCCCCCGTATACCAGGGAGCATGCAGATGGGCGCGCTTCCAGGCCGGAGTGGGAACCAGACCGCTGGCGCCACCCGGCAGGTCGATGGGTGTTTTTTGGCCAAAACCGAAGCGCCACAGGGCGTTATCCTGCATATTGATGCCCATTTTGGCGGCCAGTTTGTAGTAGAAAACATCAACGGACCAGGCCAGCGCCTTGGTGATGCCCGTATCGCCGAATCCGTTCCGATTCCAGTCCCAGTAGGTATGGCCACCGAGCTGGTAATTGCCGGGACAGTAGGTGTGAAAGTCGGGACTGATCACCCCCTCCTGTACGGCCTGGATGGTATAAAAAGGTTTCGCGCAGGAACCCGGAGGATACAAGCCATTATCCGCCCGGTTCATCAGTGGTCGCCCTGGATTGTCGAGCAAGGCTTGCCAGTGCTTGCTGCTGATGCCATCCACAAACCAGTTGGCATTGAAGCTGGGGCTGGTCACCATGGCCAGAATCCCCCCATTTTGGGGATTCATGGCAATGACCGCGCCGCGATACCCTTTATCCTGCAGGGCCTTGGCGCCCGCTTCCTGAACCCGCAGCCGCAGGTGGGTGACCAGGTTGCTGCCCGGATGGGCGGCAATCTGGCGAAGGGTGCCTACCGGCAAGCCGCGCGCATTGATGTCCTTGATTTCATAGCCCATGATCCCCCGCAGTTGGCGCTCGTAATAGCGCTCCAGACCGTTTTTGCCAATATAATTGCGGCCCACATATTGACTGGCATGAAAATCCTTGAGATCGGCAGCGGTGAGCGGCCCCACATATCCCACCACATGGGAAAACAAGGCGTTATAAGGATAATGACGATGGAGCATGGCGACAATACGCACTCCCGGTAATTCCATGGCGCGGACGGACACCGCAGCAATCTGCGTCGGATTAAGCTCCGCCTTGAGGACGATGGGATCAAAGTCGGGTTTTCCAGCGCGCCTGGCGGCAAATTGCTGCAGATCCTCGGGGCTCAAATGCAGCAGATGCTGTAAATATTCCAGACACTGCTGCAGATGCGGCACCTGATCGGGAGTGATTTCCAGTGCATAGGTGGGGAGATTCTCGGCCAAAACCTCACCATGATCGGCCAGAATCAAACCCCGTGGCGGCGACAAGGGGACCAAGGCCACATGATTGTCATAAGCCAGTTTACGAAACCGGGAATAATGCAGCACCTGCAGATCCACAATCCGCAATATCAAGGCCAGTATGGCCAAGAGCATCAGGATGGCCGCGACCCCCAGGCGAAAGCGGAAGCTACGGCTACGTTTCAAGGATTCGGATAAGGGCATGGGTGCAAAAAACCTGCTTCAATTTGCAAATGACGGAGGCGCTTCGTAAACTCGCTACCGGAATGTCCGGCAAAAAGTGGGTGGCGCAGTGTTAGAATCCCGATATGAGTCCCTGTTTGCGGAGTTGGAGAATGCTATCACGGATTATCGCGGATTGCGTCGGCAACTGGAAGGTGAGGGCCGCAACCGCCATTCCATGCAAGCCCTTCAGGCCCAGATTCAAAAACTGAAAGCGGAAAACCGGGTGCTGCAGGAGCGCCAGGAGGAAATCTGCCTGCGTCTGAACGAGTTGCTGGCAGAGGTCAACTGCTGGGAAAACGATCTATAAAATCATCAGGGAGAAGGCGGTGTCCGAAGCAAAATCCACACATTCCGTAAAGCAGATCACGGTCACCCTGCTGGATCAGCATTATCAGGTCCCTTGCGCGGACGAAGAACAGGAACTCCTGCTGGAAGCGGTGCGGCTGCTCAATCAGCAACTGGAGGCAACGCGCAGCCGCGGCAAGTTGCTGAATCGGGAGAGAATCGCCTTGATGGTGGCCGTGAATCTGGCTGCCGATCTGCAGCGCACCCGGCAAGCCTTGGAGGACCGGGAGCAGGACTTGCGGATGGTGGAGCAACGCCTGCAGCAACTGGTTGACAGAGCCAGGGGCTCAGAGTAGCTTGAACTTGCCTCCTGCGAGGCACGAGTGGCCGAGACGATTCCTGAACCAATACTGTCTATCCAGGGAGTCCCCAGTCATCATCGCGGTGTGCAGTGCCCTTGTGGCGTAGCCTAAAGCGGTGTGTGGACTCCCACCTGTTTACCAGGTTCTGGGGGTAGCGGGCCACACGACCATCGCGGGAGGTTTTTTGTTTTCAGACAGTACCAAGAGCGACTTGCGAAAAAAAATACGGCAGCAGCGCCAGTCCCTTTCTCCCCACGCATTGCAGCAGGCATCCCTGGGTCTTTGCCGGCAAATTTTGCAGCTTCGGCACTACCAAAAAGCCCGGCGCATTGCCCTTTACTGGCCCATGCAGGGTGAAATCAACCCACTGCCACTGCTCTACCATCGTCTCAGCTTGCACAAACATTTTTACTTGCCGGTATTGTCCGGGAGCTTTGCCCAAAAATTGCGCTTTGCGCCTTTCCATGCCAATAGCCGGATGCACCCCAATGGTTTTCGCATTCCCGAACCCCAGGTGGCCGCAGAGGCGCTGCTGGCGCCGCAGGATCTGGACTTGCTGATCCTGCCGCTGGTGGCTTTTGATGCAGAGGGATATCGCCTCGGCATGGGCGGTGGATTTTATGACCGCAGCCTCGCCAGTCTGTCCCATCGCGAACATTGGCAGCATCCACATCTGTTGGGTGTGGGCCATGCCTTTCAGCAGGTGGCGCATATTCCCCGCGAGCCCTGGGACGTTCCTCTCGGCATGGTGTGTACCGACCAGACCTGTTACCGGATGCGCCCTTGACGCCTCACCAGGACGATGAGGGCATGAAATATCCAGAAATGCAGGCTCATGCTGATGCCAGCCAGGCGTCACGGCGGGCGCGGACGACGGCATCGACGTCTTCCAGGCATTCCAGCCAGAAGGTGTTCTGCACGGGGGTGACCGGCGTGATCTGCGTGCTGTAAAGCACGTCATCGCGGAAATACTGGAGTTGCAGCGGACAGCCCGGAATGCTGCTGCCGATTTTTTCCGCGAATTTTTCCGGTGTGGCCCGCTGTCCCTCCAGGGCGAGGATGATGTCCTCGGGGGACAGACCTGCCTGTTCGGCCGGGCTGCCCGAAACTATCTGGCGCATTTGCACGCCCAGAGCGTGGGGCTGCCAATGCGCCCCGATCCAGGCCGTGGGCAAGGCGCTGGCATCTTCACCGCCCTCATCGCTGAGACTGCTGGCCGGGCGCTGGTGCAGGGCGATGCCCAGACGCGCCAGCAAGGCGGCCAGAGGGAGCTCGGCGCGAGCTTCCAGCCAGCTTTGTACCTGAAGAGCCATGTCGGGACCGGCCATATCGGCGATCAGTGACAGGGCGGCGCCTTCCGGCAAGGGCCGTTTGGTCTGTCCGTAATCCTTCCAGAGGCGGGCCAGGAGGGTGTCCAGGGATTGCTTGCCTTCGCTTTCCAGACGCAGGCTCAGGTCCAGACACAGGGCCAGCAGCGCTCCCTTGTTGTAATAACTGATTTCAAAATTGGCGCTGTTGACGTGGGGGTGATACAGCTTGAGCCAGGCATCCTCGCTGGATTCGGCAACACTCTGCAGAAATTGTCCGGGGCGGCGTTGCAGACGGGTCCATTCCTTGGCCAAACCTTGCAGGTATTGTTCGGTGGAAAGGAGTCCAGCCCGACAGAGGCATAAATCATCATAATAGGAAGTGATTCCCTCGAATACCCACAAATCCCGGGACAGCTCGGCCCGGTCCAGATTGCTGGCGCTGAACACGGCAGGCTGAATAGCCTGAACCAGCCAGCCGTGAAAGTATTCATGGCTGACCAGCCCCAGAAAGCGGCGATATTTTTTCGGGTCACGACCATTCAGGTCATCTCGGCCGCAGACGAGGGCGCTGGAGGCCCGATGTTCCAGACCACCATAGTCATCACTGCGCGCCTTGCACAGAAAATGATATTCCCGAAAGGGGGACTCTCCCCAGAAATTCTGCTGCCAGGTGCAAATGCGGGCGAGATCACGGCCCAGCGCCTGCAGATCGGCGTCATGGCTTCCCTGAATCAGCAGGTAGTGAGGGAGTCCTCCCGCCTCGAAATTCAGCAGGGTGAGGGTGCCCATCAGCATGGGATGGTCGATGAACGCCCGATAGTTTTCGGCCTGGAAATCTCCCCAACCCCAGGTTGCGCCGGATACGCGGGGCATGGACGTGGCCAGCTGCCAGTTCTCCGGACCGCTGATGGACAGGAAATGACGGCATTGTTCCTGGCCCAGCACCCGTAAAAACAGGGCAGGGCCATTAAAAAATCCGCCCAGATGATCCAGAAAGGCCGTGCGCACCGATTGATCCAGGGCATATACCCGGTAGGATACCCGCAGTGCTCCCCTGCTTGGCGCGCTGATCCAGCGATCGGTGGCGATTTTGCGCAAGGCGACCGTTTCTCCCGGGGATTCTGCCGTAATCTCGATTATGTGCCGGGCCAGGTCGCGGATGGTATAGCTGCCCGGAACCCAGGCCGGCAAGGCCAGCACCTGCCCGTCCGGATCCGGTTCAGCAATATCCAGCACAACCCGAAACAGATGGGCGTGAGGTTCCAGTTCGATGGTATAGCGGATGGAGGATTGCATGGTGAGGATGACTCCGTTTCAGCGCCAGACCGGGGCGAGGCTACGAAATTGGGGATGAGCGGCATCCCCCAGCCATTCATAAAAAACCGACTCCGCCACCGCCACCGTAATGCCCTCCTGACGGAGGCGCCAGAGAGCGGACTCGGCCTTGCTACTGTCACGGCTGGCGCAGGCATCGGCGACGACAATGGGCTGCCAGCCGGCGCTGTGCAGGTCCAGGGCCGTTTGCAGAACGCAAATATGGGTTTCCACACCCGTTATGATCACTTGCGGGCGATCCTTGCGCTTTTCCAGCCATTCGCGAATCACAGGATCCCGCCAGCAGGAAAAGGCGGTCTTGGCAAAAGTCTGAGGACAGTATGCGCGAAGGTCTTCACGAATCGGCCCTAATCCCTGGGGATATTGTGCTGTAGCCAGACGGGGAATTTCCAGGGCCGCCGCCGCTGCCAGCAGGCGGGTGCTGTTTTGGATGGCCTGATTGCGCTCTGCCTCGGGAATGGCGCCCAGCAGGCGATCTTGCATATCTATATTGAGGAGCAGGCTCTGCCGGGCTTCTATGCGCATGTTTCCTCAAAAAACAAAAGGACGAGGTGCCGGAACATGGCGCAGGGGCGGGACTTCCGTTTCAAAAAGATCGCTGCTTTCATAGGTGTCCTGTTGGCTACGGGTGATGCGCCGCACGTGCATGGCCGGACCCGTGCCGATGATGGCCAGTAAACGCCCGCCCACGGCCAATTGTTTCTTGAAGGCCTCTGGCAGGACCGGCAGGGAGCCGGTAATGCAGATGGCATCATAAGGCGCGTGACTGGCCCAGCCCGCCGAACCATCGCCGACATGGATCTGGGCATTGTGAATCCCTTGCACGCCCAGATGACCTTCGGCCTGTTGAGCGAGATCGTTGCGGTCTTCGATGCTATGCACCATGCCGGAGAGCCGCGCCATGAGTGCCGTCAGGTAGCCCGTACCCGTACCAATTTCCAACACCCGATGATGTTCGCGCAGATCCAGTTCCTGCAGAACCCGCGCTTCCATCTTGGGGGTCCACATGTATTCGCCGTGAGCAATGGGCATGGCGAAATCCGCAAAGGCCAGATGCCGGTAGGCACTAGGGACAAACAACTCCCGTTTGACTTCCATGATGATGGCCAGAACGCGCGGATCCAGCACATCCCAGGTGCGAATTTGCGTGTCGATCATGGTACGGCGCAGGGTATCAAAGTCCATAACTTGCAGGGGCTCCAGTGAATTCGGCTCATTTAGTCATGGGTCTTCGGGCAAGTCAATGGTCGCTGATGCTTGCAGAAGATTGGCTTGTACCGTTTCCTGTGCTCCAATAGGCGGATACTGGATGCAGGAGTCACCTTCTTGGAAAGTCGTGCGCACGCCTTGGTCGCTGTGGTCTTTTTGCTGGTACTGGGCATTGCCGTGGCTATCGTGGGGTTGTGGATGCACCACAGCGAAAAGCCCGGAGTGGATTTTGACGTGATTTCACCCTACAGTGTCGCCGGCCTTGGTCTCCAGGCTCCGGTGCGTTTCAAGGGGGTGCGGGTGGGGGAGGTGACCGCTATCGGCTTGGATCCGCGCAATCCCCGCATGATCCGGATAAGAATCAAAGTCGACAAATCCACACCCATTACCCGGGCGACTTTTGCGGAGCTGGCCCCTCAGGGGGTCACCGGACTCAGTTATTTGTCTTTGTCCGACCAGGGGACCGATTTCGCGCCCATCATCACCAAGCCTGGCAAGGTGCCAGAAATCCCCATGCACCCGAGTTTCTTCGAAGTCCTGTCCCGTAACGGCGAGTCCCTGGTCAACCGCAGCAATGAACTGGCCGATCGTCTGAATGATTTGCTCAATGACCGGAATCGGGCGCGTTTCGGTCAGACCCTGACCCATCTGGATCAAGCCACCCAGGATCTGGTGCAAATGGAAAATGCCATGATGCCAGCCCTCAAGGCGCTTCCGGCCATGGTCGCGGCTACTCAGTCCACCATGCTGGCCAGCCATCAACTGATTCAGCACCTGAATGTGCTGGCGGTCAATGCCCAAAAACCGCTGACCAGCGCGACCCAGGCGGCGGCATCCCTGCAAAAACTCGGCACAGCCAGTGAGCAAGCCATCAATACGCTCAATTATCAAACCCTTCCCCAGGTGAACCGCTTGACCCAAAGCCTGCTGCACAGCAGTGCAGCGTTTTCGGAGCTTAGCCAGTCCTTGAAACAATCGCCTCAGTCCCTGATTTATGGCACCCAGGGGCCGCCACCCGGTCCCGGGGAGTCTGGTTTTTCTGCAGGAGCACACTGAAACATGTTCAATGTTCATAAGCCGCGTTGCTGGAGCACCCTTCGCCTGGGTTTTTTGGCCGCCACTGTTTTTGCGGGAGGCTGCGCCGCTCCCACTCCCTGGCAGACCCCCTACAACATCAATGGGGTCCATCCTGTAGCGCAGGGTGGCGGCAAGGCATTCAACCATGCCGCCATGGCGGTGTTGCTGTTGGCCCCGGTGAGCGCGTCTCCCTGGCTGGATACGGATGCCTACCAGTACCATCTGCTGTATCGGAATCCTCAGATGCTGCTGTACTATCGGGATGCGCGTTGGGTAGGGACTCCCGCAGAAATGCTGGGTTCGCGTCTGCTCCAGCGGCTCCAGCACAGTCACGCCTGGAAGGCCGTACTGTCCGGGCAATCCGGTGCTGCCGCCCAATATGTGCTGCAGGTGCAACTGACCAATTTTGTGGTCGATTTCAGCACGGCACAGACCGGAAAAGCGCTGGTGGCGGGTACGGCCACCCTGGTGAATGCCCATGACTATCAAGTCATTGCGCAGCAGCAGTTTACGGACAGCGTAGCGTTGAGCACGGCTTCTGCAGCGGCTGGGGCCAGCGCCATGGCCCAGGCCAGCAATGAATTTGTGACCGCCGTGACGGATTGGGCTGCCCGGGTTCAGTGAAGCGCTTTGATTACCAGCACCGCACAGTGGGCGTGGTTAAGCACACCATTGGCCACAGATCCCAGTAATAGCCGTTCCAGACCACTGTGACCATGGCTGCCGACCACCAGCAGGTCGGCTTTATGCGCCTTGCCATAATCGGCAATGGCCCTGCCGATATTGTCCGCGCTTTCCTCCAGGACCATTTCAGCCTTCAGGCCCTGTGCTTCGAGGGTTTTCTGCAGCTTGTTCATTTCGGCATGGGCCAAATGCAGCAGCTTTTCCCGGATATCCAGGGTCGGCGGCAGGATTTCTTCGGGCATCTGCAAGTTCAGCATCTGCGGATTAAAAACATGCAGCACTGACAGTTGGGCCTGATGCAGTTGCGCTTCCTGGGCGGCCGCCATGACCACGGATTCCGTCATGGCAGAAAAATCCACTGCCGCCACTATATGCTGCACCGCGAATTTCTCCGTGACCTGTTTATCCATGATCTTGCTCCTGATGCTCCTGATGTGCTGCGCCGGACAAGCCTGCGGCCAGATGTTCCATGAGCTCGGCTTCACTCAGCAGCGTGTTTTCCGTGGCGCGTCTGGCCCGATATTCCCAGACATTCTGGGCCAGTACCTTGTCGCTGACCACCACCCGATGGGGTAAGCCGATCAGGTCCATGGTCGCAAACTGGACGCCGGGGCGCTCATCCCGGTCGTCCAGAAGCACGCTGTACCCGGCTTTTTCCAGGCGATCATGCAGTGCCTGCGCGGCTGCCGCAACCTCTGGAGACTTGCGGGCATGGATGGCGACAATGCCCACATCAAAGGGCGTCAATGCCGCAGGCCAGATAATGCCCCGATCATCAAAATGCTGTTCGACCGCCGCCGCCACCAGCCGCGATACCCCAATGCCATAACAACCCATGGTTACGAGCGCATCGCGGCCGCTTTCATCCAGCACCTTGAGCCCCATGCGTTCACTATAGATCTGACCCAACTGAAATACATGCCCTACCTCAATTCCCCGGCGAATGTCGAGCGTGCCTTGCCGGCAATGAGGACAAGGGTCGCCGGCGCTGACCTCGCGCAGATCGGCGGCATTGGGGCGGGGGAGGTCCCGCTCCCAGTTCAGATTGATCCAGTGCAGATCGGCCTGATTGGCGCCCGTACTGAAATTGCACAGGCCCAACACCCGCAGGTCAGCCAGTATGGGCAGGGATTCCGGCAGATTTTTGGGGCCGATGAAACCCACCGGCGCGCCGGTAGCCGCCTCGGCTTCTTCGGGGGTCGCCATGCGCAGCTCATCCACCTGCAAAGCATGGGCGGCCTTGATCAGATTCAGGCTGTCATCCCCGCGCAAGAGCAGCAGATAGGGTTTGTCGCCAGCCAGCACCAGCACCGTCTTGACGATTTTGCGGGTGGCGATACCCAAATGCTTCGCCTGCCCGATGACCGTACGGATGCCGGGAGTAGCCACTTGTACAGCATCCAGGAGCGCTTCGTGCTCGGCTGCCGGAGCCGGGCTGCTGGCTTTTTCCATGTTGGCGGCATAATCGCAATGACTGCAGGATACAATGGCGTCTTCCCCGGAATCGGCCAGGACATGAAATTCATGGGAGCGTTTACCGCCAATGGCCCCGTTGTCTGCCTCCACCGCTCGAAAATCCAGTCCCAGACGGGTAAATATCCGCTGATAGGCGTCATACATGCCCTGATAGGTGATTTCCAGAGAGGCATGATCCATATGGAAGGAATAGGCGTCTTTCATGATGAACTCCCGCCCCCGCATCAGCCCGAAACGGGGGCGGATTTCATCCCGGAATTTGGTCTGGATCTGATAGAAATTGACGGGAAGTTGCCGATAGGAATGGATCTCGCGCCGGGCCAGATCGGTAATGACCTCCTCGTGGGTAGGACCCAGGCAGAAATCGCGCTGATGACGATCCTTGAAACGCAACAACTCCGGCCCGTATTTTTCCCAACGTCCGGACTCCTGCCAGAGCTCCGCCGGTTGCACCACCGGCATCAAGACTTCCTGGGCACCGCTACGGTCCATTTCCTCGCGGACCACCCGCTCGACCCTGCGCAGTACCCGCAAGCCCAAGGGCATCCAGGTATAGAGTCCCGAAGCCAGACGGCGGATAAAGCCCCCGCGCAGCAGTAGTTGATGGCTGACAAGTTCTGCCTCGGCAGGGGTTTCCTTGAGGGTGGGGATGAAGATCTGACTGGCGCGCATAAGCATCTCAAATGAAATGGTAGCGCACAGTGTAAGAAAGGGGGGGGCACAAAGGAAGAGGAAAATGTATGGCAGCAGACTGATCCAAGCCGTCCTTTATCTTTCCGCCTGTGCCTCGCCCCGACAACCAGTACAAGCCTGGATGTTTAGCTGCTAAACTTAGCGGTTGTACGGATTTGCCAGAGGATATCGCATGCCCTTAGAAGACAACGCCGGAGCTGGACAGCCCCAACGCACAAACGCCGCTTATGCCATTCCCGAGGACGAGATCAGCCTGCGCGATCTGTGGGAGATCATCGCCAAACGCAAATGGCTGGTAATTCTCAGCATGGTGGTCTGTCTGGGGTTGGCGGCTGCCTATGTGAGCCTGGCGACCACGGTTTATGAGAGCAAGGCTATGGTGCAGATCGGCAAGGTAGCCGGACAACCACTGAACAACAGCCTGCAGTTGGCCAGCGCGCTGATGAACCGATACACCCTGGTCAATACCGAGCAGGCAAACAAGCAGTTGCCCAAGCTCTACGCCGTGACGCCGGACAAGGCGGACGGCTCCATCCTGACCCTGGAGGCCCAGGGGCGCTCACCACAAGAAGCGCAGCAGTATCTGCAAGGGGTCATCCAGCGACTGCTGGCGGAGGATCACCAACGCTATCAGCAACTCGTTGGAGTGCGCCAGGCACAATTGAAACGATTGCAGACGCAGTATCAGCACATGCGCAGCGCCGCGGACATCAAGATTGGCAAAGGGCAGGCCGATTCGACGTCGGCTCTGCTGTTGCTGGAGCAGTTTCGGCGCACCGAGGCGCTTACCCATATACAGTCAGCCATCGCCAACATGGAAAACGCACTGGCACCCAATAACACCAGCCCCACGGCGCAAACCCTGTCACCCCGTTATGACCCCATTCCCATTGCACCCAAGCGCGGGCTGATTCTGGTGCTGGCCGGTCTGGGCGGCCTGATGCTGGGCGTGTTTCTGGCGCTCCTGCAAAACGCCTTCCGCAAGTAGTCGGGTGGAATCGGACCACCCTATCGACGCCCCCGCCTTCCTCGCCGCCCGCCTCTCCGCTCGTTTGCAGCGACGGATGCACGGGTGTAAGGTCGATGTTCTGCTCCTTGCCCCCAACCTCCGCCACCTGCCCATCCATGATATTGCCAAGAGCGAAGGCCTGGCCCTGTGAGCATCCCACCTCCTCATGGTTGGCAGCCTGAAACCGCGCAAAGGCCACGCCCAGGCGGTGGAGGTACTCTGGCAGACAGGCGTTGACCATCACCGTCGGCAAGGAAGGCTGGTGCACCCAGTAGTTGGCGCGCGGCCTGCGCCGGTCCGTCCAAGTCCGTCCACACCCCAGGACGGGAGCATAATCAGGTCCGAGCGGCGTTAGCCTATTGCTCGTTACACATGATTCGTGCTACACAACAATGGTGTGGATGGGAGGACGGCGACATGGGTAAAGTGAATATCACCATCACCATCAATGAGGAAACGGCGAACTGGGCGCGCATCGAGGCCGCAAAACAGCGGTCCAGCATCTCGCGCATGCTCGGCGAAATGCTCGAATCGCAGTACCAGCAGGAGCATGCCTACACGCAGGCCATGCAGGACTTCTTTTCCAGAAAACCCCAGCCCATCAGTAGCGGTGAAGCGCTCCCCTGTCGCGAAGATCGTTATGACCGATGAAAACGGCACGGGTTTTCGTCGACACCAACATCTTCGTTTACAGCATGGATGCAAGCAGTCCCGATAAACAAGCGGTCGCATCCTAATGGCTCCGGAGCCTCTGGTCCAGTCGCAGGGGCCGCACCAGCCTGCAGGCACTGCGGGAGTTCTATAAGTGGTTACCCGCAAGACCCATCCAGGACTTCCCCGCGAAACTGCCCGGGCCCTGGTACGCGATTTATTGACCTGGAATCCGGCGGATGACAACCTGGTCATGCTGAGCAGCGCGTGGCAGGTGGAAGACCGCTACGGATTATCCTTTTGGGACTCGCTCATCGTCGCATCGGCGATCCAGCAAGGCTGCGCCGTATTGCTCACCGAAGACCTGCAGCACGGCCAAGTGTTTGAAGGACTGGTAACCGTGAAAAATCCGTTCCTCCCCACGGAATGAATCATATCGCCCGTCCTTCGAGTTCTAACGCCCCGCGCGTTGATGGAGCTGAAGTGGACCAGCAAGGTGCTTTCCGATTTAGCCCGCTTGTATGCATTCCTGGCCCCGGTGAACAAGCCCGCCGCCGCGCGAGGTACGGCGAATTCTGATCGGGGGGTACGAGCTTCGCTACGAACTTCAGGATTCGATCATCTACGTGCTGCGGCTGTGGTATACCCGAGAGGACCGCTGAAATGGCGCCATATTGCCAGACCGTGACAGTTCCCACAGGATGACGGTGGAAGGATCAGCACGATGCGCTTCAACACGACGATGCAACTCATCTTTTGGGGTTTGCTTGACCCCAATCTTCCGACTTTATAGTATATCCCATCGCCATATACGTTGGAGTTGGTCACTATGGAACAAGCAACCATTTTTCAAATCAATCGCAGTCAGGCCGTGCGTCTGCCCAAGTCCATCGCTTTTCCTGAGGATGTGAAGCGCGTGGATGTGGTCGCTTTGGGCCGCATGCGCATCCTGGTACCAGCGGGCGAATCCTGGGATAGCTGGTTCAATGGTGAAGGCGTCAGCGCCGATTTTATGGACAACCGCGAGCAACCCGAGGAGCAGCATAGGGACAGTTTGTGATTAAATACCTGCTGGATACCAACATCTGCATTTTTACGATCAAACACAAGCCACCGGAGATTCAGCTACAATTCCAGCAGCACTACGGTCAAATGGCCATCAGTACCATTACGCTGATGGAGTTGATGTACGGCGCGGAAAAATCCCAGGCGTCAGCACGCAACCTGAGAGAAATCGAAGGATTTGCCGCGCGGCTGGAAGTCCTCGATTATGGCATTGAAGCAGCCAAACATACCGGACAGTTGCGCGCTGAACTGGCCAGAATGGGGCAGCCCATCGGACCCTATGACCAGATGATTGCCGGGCATGCCCGCAGTACCGGTTTGATCGTAGTAACCAACAATCTGCGTGCGTTTGCGCGTGTTCCCGGTTTGCGGGTGGAGGATTGGGTGCATTGAACGGCTACCCTGGCAGCGACGTATCCATTTCCGCCTCTGTCCACAGACGCGGAAAATAGTAGCGGAGCACCCTCTGGGCCCGCGCCAGGTGGGCAAGACGACGCTTGCGCTGGAACTCGCGGAACAATTGGGCGGGTTGTACCTCGATCTGGAATCGGAACAGGATCTGGCAAAGCTCTAGGAACCAGCCAGGGCGCGCCGCTGAATGTGGCCGAACTCGCCCGCAACATCGGCGTGGATGCCAAAACCGCAGGTGGTATGTCGATCTGCTGGTCGACTTGTTGCTCGCCCGCAGGGTTCCGTCCTGGCACGCCAATGTGGGAAAGCGACTGGTCAAGGCGCCGCGCCTGTATTGGCGGGACAGCGGTATGCTGCATGCGCTGTTGGGCATCCCGGACTTGGAATCGCTGCTTGCGCAGCCCGTGGTAGGCGCGAGTTGGGAGGGTTTTGCGATCGAGAACCTGATAGACAGCGCACCGGAAGGCACGCAAGCATACTATTATCGGACCAGTGGCGGTGCGGAGATCGATCTGTTATTGGGTCTGCCCAATGGTCATCAATGGGGTGTGGAGGTCAAACGCAGCATGGCGCCGCGTCCGGAACGGGGTTTTTATGCAGGATGCGGGGACGTCGGGGTGTCTCGCCGTTTTGTGGTGTATCCCGGCAACGAATCTTTTCCGCTTCCGCATGGCGTGGAAGCGGTTTCGTTGCCGGGGCTTGCCACCAGATTGCGTCGCAGTGCTCCGACCATGGCCGCAGGCTAGGTGGGGGATGAAACGTCGCTATCCCCCACCAGGCGATCAACTGTGTCTGCGTGCCCCATGGCTTCATGAGGCTTTTCCATGATCGATGCCAGAGTCTCCTGGGAGAGATACGGTTTTTGGCAAACGATGGGGGTCTGGTTCCCCGATCCAGATCAGTCGACAGGAACTGGAAGCGTTGCTGAACGGAAAGGTTCTGGCAATAGACGTGGAATTCGAATACGTGGTGTATGTGCAAGTCCGTAAGGATGCAGGCGCATGAATGTCTTCCGTGGGTTATCCATACTCCTTGACCTGGCATCGTGGTTTTTTTATGATTCCTTATCGTTCACCATCTGAACATGGACCATGCTCGACGACGCCACCCGTTACCAGTTGCTCAAACTGCTTGCCGAGCAGCCTGACCTGACCCAGCGCCAACTGGCCGCCGCCATGGGGGTGAGTCTGGGCAAGGCCAACTACTGCCTCAAGGCCCTCATCGACAAGGGCCTGGTCAAGACCGGCAACTTTCGCCGCAACCCCGACAAGGGCGTCTACGCCTACCTGTGGGTGGACTGAAGCCATGCGCCTCAGCCCCGAGCAAGTCGCCGTCATCCGCCAAGCCGCCCAAGAAAGTTTCGGCCCCGACGCCCGTGTCTGGCTCTCCGGCTCACGGGTGGATGATGGCAAGATGAGCGGCGATGTCGATGTTGACAAATGATATTACAGGTAACACTATTATATCCATGAATACGGCCGCCAAGTTGCTTGAAGCCATGCGCCGCCACCCCATGGACTGGCGCATCGAGCAGCTTCAGACGGTAGCGCGGCAACATGGGATCGACTGGCGGCAGGACGGAACCAGTCATTGCGTGTTTATCCGTGCCGACGGTAGGACGCTGCCCGTGCCCGCGCATCGCCCGGTTAAATCGGTCTATGTGAAGAAGTTCGTGGCATTGGTGAACGGAGATTAACCCATGAGAAATCTCGACGACTATCCCTTCGAAATTCGTCCGCTGTCCGAAGCGGAGGGCGGCGGCTATCTCATCTCCTACCCGGATTTTTCCGAATGCATTTCTGACGGCGAAACGGTAGAGGAAGCCATCGCCAACGGCCATGACGCCCTTATGGCCACGATCACCGCACTGGAGGCGAAAGGTTTTCCGGTCCCCCCACCCAACAGCGGCGGCGTGGTGTCCGGCAAGTTTGTCGCCCGCGTGCCCAAAACGATCCACGCTCAACTGACGGCACGAGCCAAGGCCGAGGGGGTCTCCCTCAACACTTTGGTGTTGACCTTCCTTGCGGAAGGTCTGGGGCGACGGGAGCACCACGTGTGAACGTGCTCCGACTCACACTGCCAAGACCATTGCAGCGCAGTGGAAGGAGTGACGATGATGGAAATCAAATTCAGCCGCTACGACACGGCGGACTATCTCAAGACCGAGGACGACGTTGCGGCCTATCTCGATGCCGTGATGGAGGACGGCGACCCGGCGCTGATCGCGGCGGCGCTGGGCGACGTGGCCCGCGCCCGCAACCTTAGCCAGCTTGCCCGCGACGTAGGAATGAGCCGCCAAGGGCTGGACAAGGCCCTTTCCGGCGAAGGCAACCCGAGCCTCGCAACGGTGGTGAAAGTTGCTCAGGCGCTTGGCCTGCGGCTTTCCTTCAAAGCCGCGCACAGAGGTGGACCCACACCGGCGGCAGGGGCCTAAGCCCCATGCGCCTCAGCCCCGAGCAAGCCGCCATCATCCGCCAGGCCACCCAGGAAAGCTTCGGCCCGGAAGCGCGCGTATGGATCTTTGGCTCGCGGGTGGATAACTGCAGACCATTCAGTAAGGGGTGATGATGCTCGCAGACAAAGAGCGCGGTGTGGCCATCCTTGACACGATGCCAGAGTCTCCTGGGGAAGATACGGTTTTTGGCAAACGATGGGGGTCTGGTTCCCCGATCCAGATCAGTCGACAGGAACTGGAAGCGTTGCTGAACGGAAAGGTTCTGGCAATAGACGTGGAATTCGAATACGTGGTGTATGTGCAAGTCCGTAAGGATGCAGGCGCATGAATGTCTTCCGTGGGTTATCCATACTCCTTGACCTGGCATCGTGGTTTTTTTATGATTCCTTATCGTTCACCATCTGAACATGGACCATGCTCGACGACGCCACCCGTTACCAGTTGCTCAAACTGCTTGCCGAGCAGCCTGACCTGACCCAGCGCCAACTGGCCGCCGCCATGGGGGTGAGTCTGGGCAAGGCCAACTACTGCCTCAAGGCCCTCATCGACAAGGGCCTGGTCAAGACCGGCAACTTTCGCCGCAACCCCGACAAGGGTGTCTACGCCTATCTCCTCACCCCCCAGGGCATCGAGGAAAAGGCCCGCGTCACCGCCCGCTTCCTGCAGCGCAAGATGGCGGAGTACGACGCCCTCCAGGCCGAGATCGCCGCCCTGCGCCGGGAGGTGGATGTCCTCGCTGCAGAACAGCTCGATGCCGGGAGGAGCGCGCCATGACCGCCGCCCAGCGTTGCGCCACCTACGAAGACCTGCTCGGCCTGCCCGAAAACGTGGTGGGGGAGATCATCGCCGGCGAACTGCACACCCACCCCCGGCCCGCGCCGGCCCATGCCCAAGCATCATCCAGCCTGGGGGCGGACCTTGGACAGCCCTTTGCTCGTGGGCGCGGCGGCCCCGGCGGCTGGTGGATCCTCGACGAGCCCGAACTGCACCTGGGCGGCGATATCCTCGTCCCCGACCTGGCCGGCTGGCGCCGGGAGCGGATGCCCACGCTCCCCAAGACCGCATGGTTCGAGATGGCCCCCGACTGGGTCTGCGAGGTCCTCTCCCCGGCCACCGCCCGCACCGACCGTGTCCTCAAGCTGCCCCGCTATGCCGCCGCAGGGGTCGCCCACTGCTGGCTCATCGACCCCGACGCCCGCACCCTGGAGGCCTACGCCAACCAGGACGGCCGCTGGCTGCTTCTGGGCGCCTGGGGCGACAAGGACCAAGCCGCCATCGACCCCTTCGCCGCCGTGCCCCTCGATCTTGCAGGCCTGTGGGTGGACTGAAGCCATGCGCCTCAGCCCCGAGCAAGTCGCCGTCATCCGCCGGAGTGCTGCGGGAAATCGCTGTCGCGAGACCCGTCCATGAAGGGTTCTATCCTTGTCGTCGGTGGTGCCGGTTATATCGGTTCACACATGGCCAAGATGCTGGTGCAGAATGGTCATGAAGTCATCGTCATCGACAACCTCTCCACCGGTTTCCGGGACGCCGCGCGATACGGGCGGCTCATGGAAGGCGATCTGGCCGATCAAACCCTGCTCGACCGTATATTTACCGAAAACAGCATTGCCGCAGTCATGCACTTCGCCGCCCTCAGTCAGGTGGGCGAGTCCATGCGTGAACCTGCCCGTTATTACCGCAACAATGTCGCCAACACCCAAAATCTGCTAAACGCCATGCTCCGGCATCGGGTAAATCACTTCATTTTTTCTTCCACGGCGGCGATATTCGGCGAACCAGATACCCCGCTGATAGATGAGCAGCACCCGCAGCGCCCCATCAACCCCTACGGTCGCGGCAAACGCATGGTGGAAGAAATGCTGGGCGATTACGACCGCGGCTATGGCCTCCGTTCCGTCTGTCTGCGTTATTTCAACGCCGCCGGAGCCGATCCCGAAGGCGAACTGGGCGAGCGACACGATCCGGAAAGCCACTTGATTCCCCTGGTTCTGCAAGCCGCCAGTGACCGGCGCGATCACATTGCTGTTTATGGTGACGATTACCCGACGCCCGATGGAACCTGCATCCGCGACTACGTCCACGTCTGGGATCTGTGCAGCGCCCATCTGCTGGCTCTGGAGCACCTACTGGCCGATGGCGACAGCAACGCCTTCAACCTCGGTAACGGCACAGGCTTTTCCGTGCAGGAGGTCATCGATGCCGCCCGGCGCGTCACCGGCCGGCCCATCCGCGCGCGGACCCAGGAACGCCGCCCCGGTGACCCGGCCGTGCTCGTGGCCAATAGCGAGAAGGCACGACAGATTCTTGGTTGGCAGCCGGGATTCGAAGGGCTGGAAACTATCATTGGCCATGCGTGGGAATGGGAGCGCAAGAAAGGACGGTCATGGTGAGTGTTGGTGTCCTGGGCCATGAGTGACCGCAAGCGTCTCCTGAGCAACATGGCCTCTTTATTCACCTTACAGGGTGCCAATTATGTGTTGCCTTTAGTGACCTTGCCCTATCTCGTGCGGGTGCTGGGTCCGGAAAAATTCGGGCTCATCGCCTTTGCGCAGGCATTTATCCAGTATTTTGTGGTAGCAACGGATTATGGATTCAATCTCAGTGCGACGAAAGACGTGGCCGTGTATCGTAATGATCCAGAAAAACTCGGTGAACTTGTCAGTGCAGTGATGGCGATCAAACTTGTACTTTCAGTTGCCGGAGGATTGGTTTTGGGGGTGCTCGTGGCGACGATACCAACCTTCCATGGCCACTGGTCATTATATCTGGTCGTCTATCTTGCGGTTGCTGGGGCCACGCTGTTTCCCACATGGCTGTTTCAGGGATTAGAGCGTATGAAGGACATCACCTGGATGAATATGGGGGCACGCCTCATCACCACAGCCTCTATTTTTATCTTTATCCATAATCCGCAAGACTACCTGATTGCTGCTGGTATTCAGTCTGTCCCAGTACTACTAGCGGCACTACCTGCGTGGTTGGTTCTAGGTAGAACGCGCGAAATTGTTTGGGCTATCCCGACCATAAAGGGGGTGCGACAGCAGTTGCACCGCGGCTGGCATGTCTTTCTATCCACAGCCGCCATCAATGTTTACACCAGTAGCAATGCATTTGTTTTAGGTTTGATAGCTGGCCCGGTGGCGGTTGGATATTTCAGCGCGGCAAACAAAGTAGTACAGGCAGTTCAGGGTTTGCTGACGCCCGTTACCCAAACGCTTTATCCACACATCAGCACCCTGGCTGTCCAATCACATGAAGCGGCGCTGGCATTTATTCGCAGAGTCCTGCCATACATCGCACTGGCAGGCCTGGTGCTCTCGTCTGCGCTATTAGGTGCGGCGACACCCATTGTTCACCTGGTTTTGGGAGACCAATACAATGCATCTATTGCTATCCTGCAATGGCTTGCGTTGTTGCCCTTCATAATCGCGTTGAGTAATGTCTTCGGAATACAAACGATGTTGACACTGGGCATGAACCAAACATTCAGCCGTATACTGATCGCGTCTGCCGTACTGAATGTCTTGCTGGTTATTCCCTTATCCTGGCGCTTTGCGGGCATCGGTGCCGCCATGTCCATGCTGATAACGGAGGTGTTTGTGACTGTAACCATGGCCTTGGTACTCCATAAACGGGGTATCAATGTTTACCGATCCGCAGCAGGCACTCTATGAAAAACACTATTCTAATTGTTGGAGCTGGTTTTGCAGGGAGTGTGGTGGCCCGCGAGTTGGCCGAAGCCGGCCATCGCCTACTCGTCATCGACCGCCGCCCGCATATTGCCGGCAACGCCTACGACGAGTACGATGCCTACGGCGTACTCATCCATCGTTACGGCCCGCACCTGTTCCACACCAATGCCGAGTGCATCTTTCAGTGGCTTTCGCGCTTTACCGACTGGCACGACTACGAACACCGCGTGCTGGCCGAAGTCGATGGCCAGCGCCTGCCCATCCCCATCAACCGCAGCACGCTCAACCGGCTATACGGCCTCGATCTCGACGAGGCCGGCGTCGTCGCCTATCTGGAACAGGTACACGAACCCCGCGACCCCATCCGCACCAGTGAAGATGTGGTGCTCAATAGTGTAGGCCACGACCTGTGCGAGAAATTCTTTCGCGGCTACACCCGCAAGCAATGGGGGTTGGACCTGAGCGAACTCAGCGCCGGCGTTGCCGCGCGCATCCCCACGCGCAGCAACGACGACGACCGCTATTTCACCGACGTCTTCCAGGCCCTGCCCAAAGACGGCTACACCCGGCTGTTCGAGCGCATGCTCGACCACCCCAACATCAGCGTTCGGCTCAATACCGACTACGCCGCCATCAGGGGCCAGCTCAAGCCCAGACATACCGTCTACACCGGCCCCATTGACGCCTACTTCGATTACCGCTTCGGCAAGCTGCCCTACCGCTCCCTGCGCTTTGAGCATGAGCACCTGAGCGACACCGAATGGTTCCAGCCGGTGGGCACCGTCAACTACCCCAACGACCACGCCTACACCCGGATCACCGAATTCAAGCACGCCACCGGCCAGACCCACCCCGGCACCTCCATCGTGCGCGAATATCCGCAAGCCGAAGGCGACCCCTACTATCCCATTCCCCGCCCGGAGAACGAAGCGCGCTATCAGCAATACAAGGCGCTGGCCGAGGCCGAACCCGGCGTTACCTTCGTTGGTCGATTGGCGCAATACCGCTACTACAACATGGACCAGGTCGTGGGGGCGGCACTGAAAAGCGCTGAGATGATCAAAGAGAGACTAAATAATGACTAGAGAAACCGTCGCCGCCGTTGTCGTAACTTATAACCGAAAGCAACTGCTGACGGAATGCCTCGATGCCTTGCTGGCGCAGACTCGACCCGTAGACAAGATCATTCTGATCGACAATGCCAGCACGGATGGAACGCCGGAGTTATTGGAAGAGCGCGGCTATCTGGAGAACCCTTTAATGGATTACGTGCGATTGCCTGAAAATACGGGTGGCGCTGGTGGGTTTTACGAAGGAATTAAACGAGGGCATAAAGCCGGATACGACTGGCTGTGGTTGATGGATGATGATGGTTTTCCGCATGAAGACTGTTTGTCAGTTTTGCTTTCGTCGCCCTGTATGGATGGGTGTGGGTTTAGAAGTCCGATGGTTGTTGATTGCGAAGATCATGAGAAATTTAGCTTTCCTTATGATGTTGGTGGGGTTAAATATCTTAGTGTTGACAAGCTCACAGCTTCGTTGAGTAACGAATGTTTTTCCGCTTCTCAACCATTTAATGGAGTTCTTCTAGGCCAAAGAATCATTGATAAGATCGGTTACCCAAAAAAAGAAATGTTTATATGGGGGGATGAGATAGAGTATTTAAAAAGGGCGATAAGTTACGGAATTGCCCCAGTAACTAGTGTAAATGCTTATTTTTATCATCCGAGAGATCGGCAGGCTTGGACTCCTGTTTTTGGTGGTTTTTTTGGTCACGATCTCGCTGTAAATGGTGTCAGGCAGTATTGCTTTTATAGGAATCAGTCTTATATTAATGTCAAATACCATGGTATTGGTTCATTCTATGGTTTCTTTTTGAAATCCTTGATAAAAAAATTGTTTACATTGCGTCTGTTAGAAGTTACGATAGTTGTGCGTGCAGCGATTGATGGTCGGGATGGGGTGTGGGGCCGAGAAAAAAGGTATATGAAATGAAAGCATTACTTGGCGCACTCAAGAATGAAGTGCAACACCTATGGTCCAATGTGGCCGGAGGTGGAAGGTGGGCGAAAGGTACAATCAGTTGAGTGTGGATGAGCGGAACCAGTTACAGCGGGGGTTGAACGCAGGGATGAGCTTGAGGGCCTTGTCCAGGATCATGAATCGTAGTCCCGGCACGCTGAGTAGGGAATGCCGTCGTGGTGGCAGCAGGCACAGCTACGATGCTGTCCGTGGTCGGGATTGGGCACAGGCCCATCGGCGGCGCGGCCCATACAAGCTGTTGCCGGAAAGCCCCTTGACGGAGCAGGTGCAGGCGCTGATTCTGGAACGTACATGGTCGCCGGAGCAGATTGCAGGGAGGCTACGAGTGGAACACCCAGACGACTCCAGTCAGCTGGTCTCCCACGAGACCATCTACCAGTACATCTACGCACACCCGGCTGGCGCGCTCAAGAAACTGCTGGTCGATGCCTTGCGGAAAGGGCACCAGAAACGCCGCCCCCGTAGCTGTGGCGATGATCGCCGGAGCGGCATCCGGAACATGCGTTCCATCCGGGAGAGGCCTGAGGAAGCGCAGTCCAGAGAGGTTCCCGGTCACTGGGAAGGAGACCTCATCAAAGGGGCTTTCAACGGCAGCGCCATCGGCACCTTGGTGGACCGCAGCACGCGCTTCGTCATCCTGGCCAAGGTGGACGACTCCTCAGCGGAAGCCGTGCTGGAAGGGTTCACCCGCCGCTTGCGCACGCTCCCCAAGGCTTTGAGGAAGACGCTGACCTATGACCAAGGCCGGGAGATGGCGCGACATGAAGAGTTGGAAAAACGCACCCATCTGCGGGCTTACTTTGCTGACCCCACAGCCCCTGGCAGCGCCCCACCAATGAAAATACCAATGGCCTACTCCGGCAGTACTTCCCCAAAGGAGCGGATCTGTCGCAATACTCCCAGCAGTACTTGACCAAGGTGGCCGACGAGATGAATAATCGGCCCAGAAAATCCTTGGGTTTTCGGACACCAGCCGAAGTAATGGCCCAGAAAGTCAAAGAGTTAAACAGCAGTGTTGCACTTCAAAATTGAAACCGCCCTTGTTCATTCCCTAGCTAACGGCGGAATTCGTTCGGAATCTCGTAGGCGAAATAGGTCCGCCCACTTCGATGCGACCTGCCTCAAGCGCAGTTGCTTTGTATTTGGGGTGAATCGGGCCGTTTATATGGGCGTTCTTTTTGTGTTTTCCAGACTGCTGAACAAGAAAGGGCGCTTCCGGCTGTTACGTCGGGCTGTCGATGGCGGCCTTGCCGGGCGTCTTGGCGTGGATGAAGACATCGTTTGTGAAAATCCTTTTCCTGCATAGCCTAGTGGACCCGGACCGCGGCGGCGGTGCTGAGGTGATCGTCTGGGAGCAGATGCGTGGCCTACGTGACGCCGGGCATGACTGCGTGCTGCTGGCGACCTCTGATCAGCCCGGCCTTGAACGCAGTGAGCGCGAGGGCATCACGGTCTGGCAGGCGGGCATTCGAAATGTCTACTGGCCATATCACAAGAAGCGGCCTACGGCTCCGTGGCGAATGCTTTGGCACGCAGTGGACAGCTACAACCCCTGGATGCAGGGTTATCTGCGGAACGTGGTGGCGCGGGAGCGGCCAGATGTGGCCTCGGTACATAACCTGCCTGGCTGGTCGGCGGCGAGCTGGGTGTCGCTGACACGGCTGGGTGTGCCCGCCGTGCAGGTGCTGCACGACTATTACCCGATCTGCGTCAAGGCGTCGATGTACAAGCAAGGCAGAAATTGCACGGGGCAGTGCGCGGGTTGCCGGGTCTTCCGTTTGCCGCATCGGGCCTTGAGCCGCAAGCTCGCTGCCGTGGTGGGCGTGAGCCGATTCATGCTCGACCGGCACCGCGCGCTGGGCTACTTCGAGGGCGTGCCGGTGCAGCGGGTCATTCACAATGCCCGTGCGCCGCAGGCTTTGGGAGTTAATGACCAGCCTCCGTCCGAAGCCCATCAAGGACTGCGCTTCGGCTTTATCGGCCGCCTGGACCCCAGCAAGGGCATCGAACCGTTGATTGCGGCGTTCCTAGCCGCCGACCTGCCGGAAGCCGAGCTGTGGATCGCGGGTGGCGGCAAGCAGGAGTATGAACAGCATCTACAAGGGTTGGTAAGAGAACCGCGTATCCGTCTGCTAGGCCGGCAGCGCCCGGCAGATTTCTATCCGCAGGTGGACGTGGTGGTGGTGTCTTCGCTCTGGAATGACAATCTGCCCGGCGTGGTGTTCGAGGCGCTGGCCTTCGGCAAGCCGGTAATCGCCTCCCGCCGTGGCGGCATTCCCGAGATGATTCGCCATGGTGAAAATGGCCTGCTGTTCGAGCCCGACGCGCCGGGCGAGCTTCAGGCGGCGCTGGTATCCATGCAGGATGAGACGCTGCGCGTGCGGCTGACCGCGCAGGCGCGCCCGAGCAGTGCGCCTTTCATGGATATGGCGCGCTGGATCGGGGAGTACGAGGCGTTGTACTGCGAGGTGCGGGCCGGGCCCATGCGCACTCGGCAGCAGGAGGAGGTTTGATGGCATCTGTTCCGACAGATCTGCCTGTTGCCCCGCCACGAGAAGGCATCGGGGCGTGTGTGTCGGTGTCTCGGGTGGTGTTCGTGTTGGCGGCGCTGTTTCTGTGGTTGCTGGTCTTGCAGGCACCGCTGCGTTATGGATTGGCCCGCGTGCATCTGGAGGCGTTGATCTATCTGCCCAAGCTGCTGATGCTGGCCGCGGTGGTGGTGTTGCCGTTCCTTCGTTCACGCGCTTCCATGCCGGCGTTGGCAATTTCAGGGTTGGCCGTGCTGTATCTGCTTTGGGGCATGGTGAATCTGTCCTCACCCGCTCAGGCGGCGTTCGGCTTTTGGGTGCTGGTGCCATTGCTGTTCGGCCTCTGGGCGGGCTCGATCATACGCATTGAGCAGTGGCGGCACCTGTTCGCCATGCTGTTCGTTGTGTCGGTCCTGGGCGTGTTCCTCAACCCGCTGCTCCATTATCCCTGGAGCGGACAGACGCTGGACCTGCTAGGCAAGAGCATCAAGGTCTCTCGCCAATGGAGCGCGTTCGGTCTGGATCGCTATGCTGGTTTCGCGCGTGCCTCGTTCAGCGCGGCCGCGCAGCTACTGCTGTTCGGTGTGATGTTGGTGGTGCTGCTCCAGCGAAGGGGCGTGAAACTGCTGGTCTGGCTGGTGGCGGGTGCGGGCATCGCCCTGACCACCACCAAGGGGCCGCTGGGCGCGTGGCTATTGTTGTCGATGTATTTCGCCGGCGGCGCGCTGCTGCGCTGGCCGCGTTACTGGCTGCAACTGTGGCTGGTCGCGTTGACGTTCGCTTTGCTGGCGATGATCCTGTTGCCGTTGTCCACGCTGTGGATTCAATACGATCCAACCCTGCATGGTTATGCCAGCAAATTCCTTTTCGCCAGTTTCGGGGACCGTCTGAACTGGATGTGGCCCGATTCACTGCACCTGCTGAACCTGAACGGCGCCTGGCACTGGTGGACAGGGCGCGGGCTGGGCGGTATCGGCGCGGCGCAACAGTATTTCGAGCCCGCCCGCTATCTTGCGGCGGATAATCTGTTTGTGTACGTCACGGTGTATGTGGGCCTGCCGATGGCGTTGTTGCTGTTTGTTGGGCTGTGGTGGCGTGTTATGCGATTGAGCCTAAGCCATGAGGCCCTGGCTTGGCGCCTGCCGGTGATTCTGGGGTTGGTGGCGTATGGTGTGGTGGTCAATGAGATCGAGGCCAGCTTGTTGGCGTTGTTTTGGGGCTTGGCGCTCAGCGCGCATGGTGTGAAGGTAGATTGGAGATAATAGCTTGCCAGGACAAAACAATAATATCGTGATCGATACCCGGATACTGGGTTCTCATATAACGGGTGTTCAACGCTATGCATCTCGAGATGCTGCGCCGTTTTCCAAAGCAAGTGGAAACCGTCTCGCCTGCCCAAAGCCTGATGAGTGGGGTGGAAGGACATCTCTGGGAGCAGTTTGCGTTGCCTTCCATGACGCGCGACAAAGTGCTGTTCAGCCCCTCGAATACCAGGCCGTTACATGTGCAGCGGCAGGTGGTGACCATCCACGATGTAGTGCCGATCGATCATCCCGAGGGCACCTCGAAAAACTGCCATGAGCAGTCGATTTGGGAGAATAATGGGGTCAGGACTTGCAGGAGGTTGGGGAAATGAGTGCAAGGCGGACGGCCATCAGTAACGATTTGTTCACAGAGGATCAGCGTGCGCAAAAGGCGGACTCCATTGGCGGTCCGTTGCAGAAGGTCACCATAAGGAGGGATTGAATACATGCGGTCTGCACCAGATAAACCAAGAGATTCTTCTATCCTCTCCACAACGACAATTGATGCAAGACAAAAGGTTGAAATTGACTTTTGGAGAACCTCTATTCATGAGGCACCGGAATCGGACTCTATTTACAACATCATAAACAAGGCATCAGAAGCTAAAGTTTTTTTAGAGTGCCTTGCAAGATATGAAGACAAGATCGCAAATACAGGAAAGATTCTTGAACTAGGTGCAGGGCAGGGCTGGGCATCCTGTATATACAAACGACTATTCCCAAATACACATGTAACGGCAACGGACATTAGTGAATTTGCAATAGCCTCCTTACCAAAGTGGGAAAGGTTGTTTGACGTAAGAATAGATAATTCGTATCCTTGTAAAAGTTACGACACAAAGGAAGCCGATGCGTCTGTAGATCAGGTATTTTGTTTCGCAGCAGCGCACCATTTCCTAGCGCACAAGCGCACGTTAAAAGAAATTGAACGTATACTTAGACCAGGAGGAATGGCTTTTTATTTCTACGAGCCAGCTACACCGCGAATATTATATTCGTACGCCTACCGTAGGGTTAACAGAAAACGGCCGCAAGTTCCAGAAGATGTATTAATAACTTCTGAACTTCAGTTGCTAGCCAGCGTAGCCGGCCTTACCATACACATAGATTACTATCCGTCACTTGCAAGTCGCGGCCCGCTTGAGACGGTGTATTATTTCGCACTCGCTCGAATCCCTTTTCTACAAAAACTGTTGCCCTGTTCCGCAATCTTCGTTTTTACAAAAAACAAGCAGACAGTCGTCGACCATAAGACAAAATAATGCCCACGCCAGCGTTCGTCATCAACACCAGGGCCCTGACCTCCGATCTAACAGGGGTTCAGCGCTATGCATCTGAATTACTCTCATATTTTTCCGGTAGAATTGATACCGTTTGCCCCAAGAAGCCACTGCATGGCGTAGCCGGTCATATCTGGGAGCAGGTTATGCTGCCCCGGCTCGTTCAAGGTCGTGTGCTCTGGAGCCCCAGCAATACTGGTCCCTTGGCCGTTCGCCGGCAAGTGGTAACCATTCACGACGTTACCCCACTTGATCACCCTGAATGGTTCAACTTCCAGTTTTCGGCGTGGTATCGCTTCCTTACGCCGAAATTGGCGCGACGTGTCGCAAGAATCATAGCCGTCTCGGAGTTTACAAAATATAGGATCCTCGAAAAAACCGGCATACCGGAAGATAAAGTAGTGGTTATCACCGATGCAGCAGATATGCGCTTTGTGCCGCAGGACGGTGCGGCGATTCAACACGCGCTTCGCCCGCTAGGGTTGCCGACACCCCACTACCTTTTGAGCCTAGGCTCCCTGGAGCCGCGCAAGAATCTTGGGCGGCTGTTACGTGCCTGGGAGGTGATTCATCGCGGCTTGCCAGACGATGTGTGGCTTGTCGTCAGTGGCGCCAAGGGGAAAAGTCTGGTGTTCCAGGATGTGCCTGAACTGAGGACGTTGCCGCCCCGGGTCTTTCTCACCGGCCATGTCCCCGATGAACTTCTTCCCTCCTTGTACGCCGGGGCGTTGGCCTTCGCGTATCTTTCCGTCTATGAAGGCTTCGGACTGCCTCCCTTGGAGGCGATGGCATCAGGTACCCCTACATTGGTGGGTAACCGTGCTTCGTTGCCGGAGGTGGTGGGCGATGCTGCGCAGCAAGTGGACCCTTTTGACATCGAGGCTATTGCGGACGGCATCCGCCGGATGGTAGAGGATAGTTCGCTACGGGCTGCGCTCCGGCAAAAGGGGCTGGAGCGCGCCAAGCAATTCAACTGGGACAAGACCGCCGAGCAGACCTGGCAGGTGCTTGTGGAGGCTGCGGAAGACTGATGCGAATAGCCATAGTCCATGACTGGCTGGTGACCTACGCCGGCGCGGAGCGGGTGCTGGAGCAGGTGCTGCATTGCTACCCGGACGCCGATCTCTTCAGTTTGGTGGATTTTTTACCTGCGGATGGGCGCGGGTTCATCCTGGACAAGCCCGTCACCACCTCCTTCCTCCAGCGTCTGCCCAGGGCGCGCAAGAAATACCGGGCTTATCTGCCCTTCATGCCCCTGGCCGTGGAGCAGTTCGACCTCTCGGGCTATGACCTGGTGATCAGCAGCAGCCATGCGGTGGCCAAGGGGGTGCTGACCGGGCCGGATCAGTTGCATCTGTGCCTGTGCTATTCCCCCATCCGCTACGCCTGGGACCTCCAGCATCAGTATCTACGGGAATCCGGTCTGGACCGGGGGATCAAGGGATGGGTGGCGAAGCTGATCCTGCATTATATCCGCCTTTGGGATGTCCGCACCGCCAACGGCGTGGACAGCTTCATCGCCATCTCCCACTACATTGCCCGGCGCATCCGCAAGGTATATGGGCGGGATTCCACCGTCATCCATCCGCCGGTGGATGTCGGGGCCTTTCCCCTGCGCACGGACAAGGAGGATTTCTACGTCACCGCCTCGCGCATGGTCCCCTACAAGAAGATGGATTTGATCGTCGAGGCCTTCAGCAATATGCCCGATAAGCGCCTGGTGGTGATCGGGGACGGACCCGACTTCGCCAAGGTCCGGGCCAAGGCGGGGCCGAACGTGCAATTACTGGGCTTTGCGGGCGCAGAGGCGCTGCGAGACCATCTGCAACGGGCGCGGGCCTTCGTCTTCGCGGCGGAGGAGGACTTCGGCATCGCCCCCCTGGAGGCGCAGGCCTGCGGTACGCCGGTCATCGCCTATGGCCGCGGCGGGGCGCTGGAGACCATCGTTCCCTTGCCGGAGGGGGAGGGCGCGGCGTCGTCCCCCGCGCCCACCGGCGTGTTCTTTTACGAACAATCCGTCCCCGCCCTCAGCGCCGCCGTGGCACGCTTCGAGGAGGCGGGCGCGGCCATCACCCCCCAAGCCTGCCGCGAAAACGCCCTGCGTTTTGCCCCGGAGCGCTTCCGCGCGGAGTTCACGGCCTTCGTGGAAGGGGCTCAGGAGAGGGCTGCACAAGAGGCAGAAATTGATCGAAATCAACCCAAAGGTTAAAAAATGTCGGGTATTGCGGGTAACGACAACAAGATGATGCGCTTTTGCAAAGCCCGCTATAATCGCATCTGCCATACCCGGATGGTGTCCAGCCATTATGGCTCTGGCTTCTGATTGTCCAGTGTGTGCCGCTTCAGACGCATCAAATCTCCATATCCCGTGAGGGTGTGCGGTTGCGTTCAAATGCTTCATCGCCCGGGAAAGTCCTGAGATAGTCCGCCAGTCGCATACGCTTTGGTGTCATGGCCTTACGTGCTTTCGGGGCCTGGTTCATGTTGCGCACGAAGTCATCGCGGTCACGATGCCGGTGGATTGCCCCGCACCAAGATGTCACCACACCACATCTACCGAACCCTTGACGACGATCTTCAGATTGGCTGGATCTGCCGTTCCTCCTTGACATGGTTCTCCAGGCGTTCCCAGGCCAAGTCCTTATTGGTTGTTCGTCGTGGGTGGGTGGAAGATGTCTATCGGACCCGATCCTTTCTGATGATGTTTGCATTTGTTTCAATTTTTTAAAATGCGGCTGCTAAATTCTCCAGGGGAAATGACATCGAAGTGCTTCACGCTCTCTGATAATGCAAGCAGGTCCTGATCTCCACTAACCAAAAGGTCAGCGCTGCCCGTCAAGGCAAGTTCCAGAAAGGGAATGTCCATGGGATCCCTGCATTCCGGCAACCCATGGATGCCTGAACTTATTGAAACGACCTCATGCCACGGATTTCATCCATAAGGTTTCACCATAAGTTATACGGGAACAAATGTGACACCCCGTGGTAAAAATGGAGAAAAATATGGTAACGCTTTAATTTCATAGAACTTTATCTCACATGATGATTTTTGCTGATACATGAATCTGGTGCCAGAGTGGCGCCACTTCGGTGCCAAGATGGATACTATGACGTTCAGAAACGATTTCGGGAATCGTTTTGATCTGTTGAAGAATCTGGGGATGAGATTTTATGCGTTTGTGTTCCGTCCGCGTTAAATGGCAGAGATTTTTCTTCTGGCGGTTCTGTTTCTTCTTGTATGGTCTTGGGTCCATCGGCCATCTGTTGCTGCTGTTGCCGTTGTTGGTTGAACGCTTCGATCTGTCGTCGGGCGTCTGCGTAAGCGGCCCTTCTGGTGGTCACTTCAGACAAGATTTGCGGCCATCTTTTTTCGACAAACAACTGGGGATATTCCATGATCTCCGATGGATCGGGGATGGCCGTCATTGGATCGTGCCTGGAATACCAGGACATTTTACCGCGCTCTGACAAAGCCATCTCGACAACACGCTCCACCATCTTGAGTCCACTTCGTGTATTTTGATGGATGGTGTCCGTGATATGCGCTTTCGTTACCGAAAAAGACAATTCCAGGCGACGCAAGGCAGATTCATCTTTTCTGCCAAGATAGAAAGCGTTTCCGATACGGCTTTCCATGATGTGCAGCGGATGCATGACATGAAAAGAAAATCCTTGTTTGGTAAGCACCTCAAATCGCGCATGGAGTACATCGCGGACAGACGGGCCGATAAGATTGCCGAGAAAGTCCACGCGCAGTGGTGGACTTCCAGAACCCCGATCAATCAGCACAACGGCGATATTGGGCGAACCCATGGCCGAATCCATGTCCGCCACATGGATTTTTGCTCCCCACGCCTTGGCGCAACGCAATGCTTCGGTTGTCCCGCCCAGCAGATCCACGTCACCGGAAACAAAATCGTTATCGCGTCCGAAATAACGATCTGCCCAAAAATTCAGCGCTTGCCCGCCCACCAAGGTAATATCCGGCAACCGGGAATGGTCATCATCTTGTGCCACGCGCGACAGGATCAGAATGGTATCATCTATGGAAACCGGGATTTCTGGATCATTCATCGCACTATTTTCCCGCCAGACAGGTCATCGTCTTCATCGTCGTTAAAATGGTTTTGAATCTGACGCATGTCAATCTCCGTCCACTCGCGGGTATTTTGGAGAAACGCATTTTTACGATGGATGTCCTCTGGCGAGGCTTTCCCTTCCAGGATGGCCTGCATGTCGGCATTTCTGTCCTGCGCTTTCTGTTCCATGAGTTCGGACAAATCCGTGATGATGACCTCAAAAGGCATGACAGGGTTCCTGCGGTAAAAATGATCGGATTTATTTTATCAACGTGATGTGTACCGCGTCAAAATGACCAGGTTTGCCGCGCAAGCCCTGATTCTGGACATGGGTTGAACCCGCTGCTGTCCTGATCCTCCGGAATTCGCCACAAATACTTGTGGCTGCATTTTGATGCTTGAGGGGTAGGGTAGCCACCTTTTGCGGGTCTTGCGGCGATTCTGGGGAGGTTATGACGGATTGTAGGGTGGTTTCCTGGGACGTGCTTGCGTTGATGTTGATTTCTGGTCGAATTTCCGATTCTTATAGTCGTGGTTCTGCTCGGAGTCGCGCTGATACCGATTTTTGGGCCGATTTTGCTGTTTGGACCCGATTGGCCCCATCTTCTCCAAAGATACCCTTCGACCGCCGAAAATTATCCCACTGCTGCATCCAGCGCGTCTATCCGTATCCAAACGGAGTGGCATTGCGCTGATCGGCTCGCTTCGCTCGTTGCGCAATGCCACGGATTTAATCCATAAGGTTTCACCATAAGATATACGGGAACAAATGAGTCACTCCACGGTAAACAGGGCGGGTGGTCCTGATGCTACATTTAACTTGGTTAAAAACGTCATCCTGCTTTTCGGCCGTTAAAAAGCGGGATGATATTTTTCCAATATTGCGGTTTTATTTTTGGGTCAAAATCATCGGCAGAAGCGGCACAGGCGTTGATCATGGCGATGCCGAACATGACCGGGAAAATTGCATTTTTGATATGACATAAAATACTGGACCTCATAGAAGAGGGGAACATAGGATTGATCCAGGCGGTTGAAAAATTCGATCCAGAAAAAGGATTTCGTTTCTCTACCTATGCAGCTTGGCGGATCAAGGAAAAAATCGAGCGCGCGTTGATGGACAAGGCCGGAACTATCCGAGTGCCCATTCATGTCAGCAAGAAAATCTCTGCCATACTTCGGACTTCCCGGAGTTTGAAACGAGCAGTGGGTCGGGAGCCCACGGATGAAGAACTTGCTACCGCTTTGAACTGTTCCCCTGCCAAGGTCCGCCAAATCTTGGTCGGCCGCACGGCACCCTTACCTTGTCAAGCACTTTCGCCGGAAAAAAGGCAATAAAAAAACCCGACGGAGCCGGGCCGATTGTCTAAACTGGAGTACTATGGAATAAATGGATTTGTCCAGCACTCGCCGTGTAGCAAAAAAACATTCTTTACACGGCGACGCTTCCCAGTAAAAAAGAGCTCTTGGCCATATTGAGAATTGTTGGTCTTAGGGTGGCCACCACAGACAGCGCAAGCGTAGTTTGCGGAAACGCTTACTTTCGTCTATAAAAAACTTAGTGATCAGATGGGTGGCCACTATTGTCGCCCTGTGCTGGGAATGATGAACGGAGGTATTGATATATGAACAAACGCTTAAGAATCGCGGTAGGCGGAATCACCGCTGCCTTGATTGGCGTTGCCGGTGCCCATGCGACGACGCTGACAATCGCGACGGTCAATAATCCTGACATGCTGCAGATGCAGAAGTTGTCGCCTCAGTTCACCAAGGAAACCGGCATCAAATTGGACTGGGTGGTGCTTCCGGAAAATACGCTGCGACAGCGGGTGACGACGGATATCGCAACCAATTCAGGGGAGTTTGATCTCGTCACGGTTGGTAACTATTCGGCCCCGATCTGGGGCAAGGCAGGTTGGCTCGTGCCGTTCCGGAATCTGCCGAAAAGTTATGACGTGAAGGACATCTTTCCGTCGGTGCGCAAGGCGCTTTCCTACAAGGGTACGCTCTATGCGTTGCCGTTCTATGCCGAAAGTTCGGTGACCTACTATCGCAAGGATTTATTCAAGAAGGCTGGCCTGAAAATGCCAGAACATCCGACTTATGCTCAGATCGCAAAATTCGCAGCCAAGATCAACGACCCGTCGAAGGGAGTGTACGGCATCTGCCTGCGGGGCCTGCCTGGCTGGGGTGAGAACATGGCCTATTTCGATACGCTGGTGAATACCTATGGCGGTCGCTGGTTCAATATGAAATGGCAGCCTGAAATCGACAGTCCGGCCTGGAAGAAGGCTACCGACTTTTATGTACAAATCATGCACAAATACGGACCGCCGGGGGCCGTCTCGGATGGGTTCACCGAAGATCTCGCGCTGTTCAGCCAAGGCAGGTGCGGCATGTGGATCGACTCCACGGTGGCTGCCGGTACGCTGTGGGACCCGGCGACTTCGAAAGTCGCGCACGAGGTCGGCATGGTGTCCGCCCCGGTCGCGGTGACACCGAAGGGATCACACTGGCTGTGGGCCTGGGCGCTCGCGATACCGAAGGGATCGCGTCACCAGAAGGATGACATGAAGTTCCTCGAATGGGCGACGTCAAAGCAGTATCTCGCCCTTGTCGGCAAGACATTTGGTTGGGTGAACGTGCCTCCGGGAACGCGGATCTCGACCTACGAGAATCCGAACTACCTGAAGGCAGCCCCATTCGCGGACAAGGTGAAGCAGGCGATCCTTAGCGCGAATCCGGATGATGCGACGCTGAAGAAGGTGCCCTATACCGGAGTACAGTTCGTCGCCATCCCGCAGTTCCAGGGGATCGGCACGGTGGTCAGCCAACAGATTGCGGCCGCTCTTACCGGGCGGAAGTCAGTCGACGCGGCCCTTGCCAGCGCACAGAAGAGTACTGCGCGTGCGATGAGGGAGGCCGGTTATTATCACTGATGATGGATCCACTGGGGTGTCACGACGCGATGGTCGCGGCGTCTCCCGATGGCTGCAGCGACGAGGACGGCGAGTCATGGGACAACAACGGGTTACTGTGCTACCAGCGCTGACCACCAGAAGAGACAATGCCTCGAAAGAATTACGCCAAGTCAGAACGCTGCCGTTTCTACTGCCGGCAGTGATCCTGCTCCTGCTGTGGACGATTCTGCCGTTGCTGCAGACGGTGCTCTATTCATTTCAGCACTATAACCTCCTGACACCACCGGCCCGGTACAATGGCGGGGTGAACTACCATTACCTGTTCACTGACTCGTCCACCTGGGGGGCAATCTGGAACAGCGTGGTGCTTGTGGGCGGCGTGGTCGCCGCATCGGTCGTGTTTGGCACGATCATCGCGTTGCTGCTCAATAATGATTTTCCCGGGCGCAGCGTCGCTCGATTGCTGGCAATCGCCCCCTTCTTTGTGATGTCTCCTGCTGCTGCGCTGATCTGGAAGAACCTGTTGCTCGATCCGGTCAGCGGTCTGTTCGGCTGGTTCATGACGCTCGTGGGTCTCAAACCGATTGCCTGGTTCAGCGCCTACCCGATGCTCTCTATCGTCATGATTTATTCTTGGCGTTGGATTCCATTCGCGACACTTATCCTCCTGACGGCATTGCAGTCGCTCGATACCGAGCAACTCGAAGCTGCTCGGATGGATGGCGCGAAGGGCTTGGCTCGACTGCGCTATATCGTCCTGCCACATCTGGGACGACCGGTCTCGATCGTCGTGTTGCTGGAAGCGATTTTTATGCTTTCCGCCTTTGCGGTGATCTACACGACGACCAATGGTGGGCCGGGTAGGGCGACGACGACGCTCACCTATCTGATCTTCACCAAGGCACTGTACGATTTCTCCGTCGGCAGCGCGTCGGCGGCCGGTGTGCTCGCCGTTGTTCTGGCGAACATTCTGGCGTTCTTCCTGATCCTGACGGTCTCCCGTAATATGCAGGCATGAGGGGTGGATTATGAAACCTTCGCTCTTGAGCCGCATCACATTCGGGGTTCTTGCCTGGCTGGCCGCCTTCATCATGTTCTTCCCGATTCTTTGGATGACGGTGACGGCGTTCAAGTCGGAAGGGCAGGCCATCGCGATCCCGCCGCTTTTGTTTTTCACGCCGACGATCAAGAGCTTCCTTGCTGCGACCGAGAATGCAGGTTACCTCCGGTTTGCGCTGAATAGCCTGATCGTCAGTGTCGGGTCGACGACACTGGCCATCGCCATCGCGTTTCCCGCCGCCTATGCGCTGGCCTTTTTTCCTGGCAAGCGGACCAAATTCACGCTGATGTGGATGCTCTCGACCAAGATGCTGCCGCCCGTGGGGGTGCTGATGCCGATCTATCTTTTCATGAAGAATGTCGGGATGCTGGACACGAGGGTCGGTCTGGTCGCGATCGACATGCTCATGAACCTGCCCATCGTCGTGTGGATGCTCTATTCGTTCTTCAAGGATATTCCGGGCGAAATTCTTGAAGCTGCGCGGGTGGACGGGGTTGGCCCGCGTCAGCAGATGATCCATTTGCTACTCCCGCTGGCGAGCCCCGGTGTCGCCTCGACCGCGTTGCTTGCCATTATCCTTTCGTGGAACGAGGCATTCTGGAGCATCAACGTCACTGCGTCGCATGCCGCTACGCTGGCTGCCTATATCGCGCGGTTTTCGGCTCCGGAGGGATTGTTCTGGGCAAAACTCTCGGCGGCCTCGGTGCTCGCGGTCGCACCCATTCTGGTTTTCGGTAGTCTGACGCAAAGGCGTCTGGTGCGTGGTCTCACTTTCGGCGCGCTGAAATAGGAGCGGATCATGGCGAAGCTGGTGCTCGAAAAGGTCGAGAAACGTTACGCAGGTTTTCATGCAATCAAGGGTGTCGACTTGGCAATCGATGATCGGGAGTTTATCGTTTTTGTCGGGCCGTCGGGGTGCGGAAAGACGACGATGTTGCGCATGATCGCGGGGCTCGAAGAAATTACTGGCGGTGATTTCAGTATCGACGGCGTGCGTGCCAATGACATTCCCCCCGACAAGCGGGGGCTGGCGATGGTGTTCCAGACCTACGCGCTTTATCCGCACATGACGGTTGCAGAAAACATGGGTTTCGCCTTGAAGATGGCAAAAGTGCCGAAGCGCGAGATCAAACAGAAGGTCGCGGGTGTAGCGCAGATGCTGCAACTCGACCTGGTGCTTGATCGGCGACCGAAGGAGCTTTCCGGCGGGCAGCGCCAACGCGTTGCGATCGGCCGTGCCATCGTTCGGAATCCAAGGGGGTTTTTGTTCGATGAACCGCTTTCGAACCTCGATGCGGTACTTCGGGTGCAGATGCGTACCGAACTTGTGAGGCTGAACAAGCAACTCGAAACGACGATGATCTATGTGACCCACGATCAGATCGAGGCGATGACGATGGCCGATCGAATCGTCGTGCTGAACGGTGGTATTGTCGAGCAAGTCGGCTCACCGCTCGAGCTCTACAACAATCCGGCCAATCTGTTTGTCGCCGGCTTCATTGGGTCGCCGAAAATGAATCTGCTGGAAGGCGAAATCACCGCGCGAGATGGAAATGGCGTCGTGGTAAAACTCGATGATGCAGGGCTGGTGCGGGTCGAAGGGGCGAATGTTGACGCGGCCGTCGGCACGAAGGTGACGTTCGGTACCCGGCCTGAGCACACTTTGCTCGGGAGTGAGGGGTCAATCAGCGGAACGGTCGATTTCGTGGAACACCTCGGCAACGAGACACTCGTTTACGTGACGCGGCCGGGAAAGAAGCAGATGATCGTGAGGACCGACGATCTGTCGGTCGTGCGCACGGGTGACCCGGTCAGGATGATACCGCAGGCTGGGCGTGCTGTACTGTTTGGGCCGGACGGAAAGGCATTGCTGCGACGGAAGTTTCATCTGCACTGAGCAAGTTGCCGGTGCAGGATTGCACAAGGAGCGAATATGTATCTGGAGAAATATGATCTCAAGGGGCGCAACTCGGTGGTTACCGGGGGTGGCCGTGGCATCGGTCTTGCCTGCTCGACAGCCCTAGCCGAGGCGGGCGCGCATGTGGTGATCGCCGACTGTGATGCAGACATCGGCGAGGAAGGCAAGGCCGCGCTTGCGAAACTCGGCCATTCGGCGGACGCCGTCGTGGTGGACGTGACGGACAGTGACGCGGTAAACGATCTGGCGACCTCGCTCAACGAAAGGTTCGGTTCGATCGACATCCTGGTAAACAGTGCCGGTATCGCGCGCTCCGGTACCGCCGCCGAAGATGTGACTGACGAGCACTGGCTCGATGTGCTCAACGTCAATCTGAACGGTACGTTCTACTGCGCACGCGCATTCGGTCGCGCGATGCTGGCACGCAGGAATGGTGCGATCGTGAACATTGGCTCAATGTCGGGTTTCATCTCGAACAAGCCGCAGAAGCAGAGCTACTACAATGCCTCGAAGGCGGCAGTGCATCACCTGACGCGTTCGCTCGCCGGTGAATGGGCCGACCGCGGTGTGCGCGTGAATGCCGTCGCACCGACCTATATTGATACGCCGCTGACTCGCTTCGGCATGGAGGATGAGGAACTCAACCGGATCTGGCTCGACATGACGCCTATGCATCGAGTGGGGCAGCCCCATGAAATCGCGTCGGTTGTGCTGTTCCTGGCGTCGGATGCCGCGAGCCTGATGACGGGTTCAATCGTGCTGGCCGACGGTGGTTACACAGTCTGGTGAGGGCAGGAGGGAGCGGCCATAACCGGATCTTCCTGTGGCGTTCATCAAGGGTTGCGTTGGCTGTGGTCACACTCTCACATCCGCCATCAGTTATTGCCTGCCTCAAAACCGTGATGACGGAAAAACATCATCCCGCTTTAAGGGGGTTCGTAATTTCCTTTGTACGGACCAGAAAATCCTAATTCCACGATGAGGTAAGGGGAAAATAGGGTTAAGGGTCCAATCTGTAAGGGTTTCCAGTATAATGGTCTCGACCAAAAGAATCACCTACCGGGTGAATTACAGGAGGGCCCTGATGACCAAAATGGCACGAACCGTGCTTCCTTGTCCCACGAACGAGAATACCAACGGCCTGCTGCGGCAGTACTTCCCCAAGGGAACGGACCTGTCGGAATATTCTCAGTGCTACTTGACCAAAGTAGCTGACGAACTCAATAATCGACCTAGGAAATCTTTGGGTTTTCGGACACCAGCAGAAGTAATGGCACAACAGATCAGAGAGTTACATGGTGGTGTTGCAGTTCAAACTTGAAACCGCCCATATTGGACTATAATTAGAGGCCAAGATTGGCACGACTCTATGCCTAATCGAGATAGCCAGAGGCGCAGTAAGGATTTCTGGATTCGAAATAGGAGTCTTCTTAAGGGGATGTTAGGCATGAATCTTGACCCCATTCTGTTCGGCGTGCCAGCGGCCATCCGCCGTTTGTGTCAACGTGACTGGTACAATTATAGGTTCTCGTAACACACCATCGTCACCCACGGGTGTTACCACCACGTCAAAAGACACATATTGCATGACGGTATTTGAAGTCTTGTTATCCTGGCCAGAATGGATAAAATTAAAGAATTAGAAAAAATACAGCGATAAGCAGCAACTACATGGTTCATTCCTCCGGTTTATCCTCACTTGCGTGGGTGTCAGATAACAGACGCAGTGATGCCCCCCTATGGCGGCCCTATTTCTGGTCATGTAGCACCTCATTACTTCGACTTGCCGGAGGCAGCCCGCAGCCTTCAACCGGTTAGCGCACTTCAGCGAGTCGAAAGTTCACGCTGCCATGATGTCGTCACCCCAACAACTTCGCCAGATCCTCCGCCCGCAGGTGCGTGTATCGCTTCAGCATCTGCAAGGTCTTGTGGCCGGTAATGGCCGCCACCTGCATCGGGTTCAAGCCCTTCTCGAAGAAGCGGCTGGTGGCCTCGTGGCGCAGGTCGTGGAAGCGTAAGTCCTCGATGGCTGCGCGGTGACAGGCGCGAGCAAATGCCCGTGATATGCTGGCCTCGTAGATTGGCCCCCATATCGTATACCGTCCAGGCGGCGGGGCAGGGCGTTCAGTACTGACAACGCACAGCTAGACAGAGGTACCCGGCGCGGGTCGCCCGTTTTTGTCTCAGGAACCAGCAGCACCCGCGCTTTGATATTTACATGATCCCATCTCATAGCCGCAAGTTCACCACGTCTCATTCCTGTTTCAAGGGCGAACCGGATAATGTGGGCTATGGGCATCGAACCATCCTCTTGCTCCGCTTTCTCCGCCCACTCCAAAATACGGGATTCCTCATCACCAACAAGCCGTCGATCTCGCCGATCATCTACCTTGGGGCGCCTGGTGGCCGCCACAGGATTGCCAGCAGGCAAGCCCACACCCCAATCCTGCATGGCTACGGTGAACACATGAGAGAGGATATTGAGTTCACGGTTAACCGTAGAAGCCGAAACAACCTTGAGGCGCGTGTCCCGATACCGCGAGACCTCTCTGGAACCGATGGAGGCCAGGGATTGCTGTGCTAGGCTAGAGGCCAGCAGGATGCGGATATGGGAGGTTTCCTGCGTTGCTCCACGCTTCAATGTGGTGACTTCCTGCAGGTATCTGTCCAGAGCGTCAGAGAGCAGCGTGCGCTCGGCATCATTGCGCTGGATAAAAACACCACGGACCATTTCTGACTCAGTGATTTTTGACCACGCTTCGGCATCGCGCTTGGTACGGAATGTTTTCGTTTGGGAGGGGAACCCGCGTTTACGAATGATGGCTTGCCAGCCGATCACGTTATTATCTTGATCCATTCTGGGGTTGATGGTCGCCATGCTGCACCTCACGCTGCACCTGTAATCCGTAGCTAAGTGCAGCATAATTGCAGCGTTTAATTAAGTTAGCCATAGCAATTTTGCTAACCTATTGATTTTATTTGGCGTCCCCAGGGGGGTTCGAACCCCCGTTACCGCCGTGAAAGGGCGGTGTCCTAGGCCACTAGACGATGGGGACCTGGACAGCGCTGTGCATCCTACACAGAAGCGCACTGTCTGGCAAGCGCGATCCCTCGAGAGCTGCATTGGTCTGACAATGCTTCAAAAACGCCACGGCGTAGCCCGGCAGGGGGAATTTCGGGTAGACTGGGCGGTGTATCATTTTCAGTCACTCCGGAAAAGAAGGGTCTTATGGAAGAACAAGAAGCAATATTCATGATTGAACGGATTTACGTCAAAGACATTTCCTTTGAGTCGCCCAATGCTCCCCATAGTTTTGTGCAGACCGAGGCGCCGACGGTGGATGTGGGCCTGAATACCGCCAGCACCCAGGTGGAAAACATGGATGGTCTGACCGAAGTGACCTTGACGGTTACGGTCAAGGCCAAGGCGGGTGAGAGCACCTATTTTGCCGTCGAGGTGCAGCAGGCGGGCCTGTTCCGGATTCAGAATATTCCCGAAGAACATATGCCGGTTCTGGTAGCGGTACATTGTCCGACCATCCTTTTCCCCTATGCCCGCGAAGTGGTGGCGGATCTGGTGGGACGGGGTGGCTTCCAGCCGCTGCATTTGCATCCCGTCAACTTTGAGGCCCTGTATCAGCAGGCCCAGCAAGAACAGATGAGTCACACGACGCAATAAATCATGGTTTGGGCAGTACTGGGGGCGGGGCACTGGGGCACTGCGCTGGCGGTGTATTTGGGTCGGCAAGGGCAGGTGGTGCGACTCTGGGGGCGCAACCCGCAACACTTGCCGGGAGGATCCGATGCCTCCAGCTTGTCTCCGGTTTTCCCCCAACTGCCCTGGCCTGCGGGTCTGCTGGTGGAGCCGGATCTTGCGGCCGCCGTGGCCGGGGCAGAGGGGGTGGTGCTGGCGGTCCCGAGTCATGCCTTGCGCGGCCTGTTAGCCCGTTTGCCCTGTCAGGGTTTGGCTAATGGAGTCGTGCTGGTGCTCGCCGCCAAGGGGCTGGAGTTGCCCAGTGCCCTGCGTCTGGATCAGGTGGTTCAGGCGGAGTGTCCCCATTGGCCCTTGGTGGTCCTCTCGGGTCCGAGTTTTGCCCATGATCTGGTGCTGGGCAAACCGCTGGCCATGACCGCCGCCTCTCGGGATATGGCCCAGGCGCGGAGGGTGGCGGAAGTGTTTGCCAGCGATCAGATGCGGGTGTATCGCAGCGATGATGTGGCCGGTGTCTGTCTGGGGGGAGCGATCAAAAATGTGCTGGCCATTGCGGCGGGTGTTTCCGATGGTCTGGACAATGGCGATAGTGCCCGGGCCGCCCTGATTACCCGGGGCATCGCCGAGCTGCACCGCCTGGGAACGGCTCTGGGCGGGCGCACCGAGACTTTCATGGGCTTGACCGGGACGGGGGATCTGATCCTGACGGCGAGTAGTGATTTGTCGCGGAATCGTCGGGTGGGCTTGGGGCTGGGGCGAGGGCTGACGCTGGAAAAGGTGCTGGCGGATCTGGGCCAAGAAGCCGAGGGGGTGCGCAGTGCCCAGGCACTGTTTCTGCTGGCCCAGCGATTGGGGGTGGACATGCCCATTACCGAACAGGTCTATCGGGTGCTTTACGCTGGAGCGGATGTGCGTCAGGCCACTGAGCAGTTGATGCGGCGGGCCGCACGGGCCGAGCATCCTGCCGCGTCGATCCCGGCAAGACAGGATTTGGGCACGGAAGAGGACGCCTAGATTCATGGCGATCTTGCGTTTACCCGGTGGTGCCGATGGCCGCAAACGCATTCCTTTTGCCCCTTTCCGGACCCTCGGGGTGCTGCTGGTACAGTTTGTGGTGCTGGCTTTGCTGCTCTTGGGGATATTGCTGGTGCATACCAACCAGGACTTGCGTACCCTGGACGCCTATACCGTCTATATGGCGGATTTGTCCCAAACTTCCCAGGAAACATTGCGGACCTGGCAAAACCATGGAGCGGCGGCCGCGCTGCTGCTGCTCCACAAAAATCTGCCGCGGATTGTTGCGGCACATCCGGAACGGGTCCGGAATAACCCGCACTGGGCAAAATTGCAGGCACTGGTCAATCAGCAGGATCCGGTGTTGTTACCCCAAGCTTTATTGCAGCTTTCGGATATCAGCATGCAAGGACATACTAGCGGACGGAGACTGGTGCTGGCAGCGGGTCATGATGCCCGCTATACTCTGATCGGAACAGCGGTGACGTTGTTTTCCTTCATGATTTTTGTGCTGGTGACCCTGGTGTTTTTTCGACTGCGCATTCTGGGGCCGCTGCGCCGCTTGCAGGAAGCCATGCGCTCTCTGGAAATCGGGGCCTTTCGGCGGGTATCGGAAGCCCATGCCGACCCCGGCATCAGTCCCCTGCTGCAATATTACAATCACATGATCGGACGCCTGGAGGATCTGGAAAAAACCCGGCGTCAGTACTTGCAGGATTTGCAGCGGGAAGTGAACGAGGCCGCCCATACTCTGGTGGCACAACAGGCGGCGGTGGCCCGTTCCGAGCGTCTGGCAGCGGTAGGAGAGACGGCTGCCGCTTTTGCCCATGAATTGCGTAACCCCTTGGCGGGATTGCAGGTGGGCTGCGCGAATCTACGCCGGGAAATACGCGATCCGGATCTGGCTGGGCGGATGGGCTTGATGGAAGAGGAGCTACGCCGTGTCGGTCGGCTCCTGGATCAGCAATTGCGCGGCGCCCGTCAGGCCCATGAGAAGGGCCGTCGGGTGGCCCCCCGGGAAACGGTGGAAACCCTGCTTAACCTGCTGCGCTATCAAATGCCTGCCCAGGTCAGGCTGGAACTGTTGCCGGGTGAATGTCATGATTGCCTGCTGCCTCTAGATCAGTTTCGCCAGGCGCTGCTCAATCTCATTCTCAACAGTATGCAGGCCTTGGCGGGTGAGGGAGGCTGGATCAGCGTGGCTCTTGCCCAGGTGGACAAGCAGTTGCAGGTGATTGTGGCCGATAATGGCCCAGGCTTTCCCGATACCCTGTTGCGCGAGGGCATCCGTCCCTTTGCCAGCAGCAAGGAACAGGGAACCGGGCTGGGCCTGTCCATGGTCCGACGTTTTGTGCGCAGTCTGGGTGGCGAGGTGCAATTACGCAATCGGGAACCTCATGGGGCGGAAGTCTGCTTGTTGTTGCCCTGTCCTGACATTGCCGGTAAGGAGTAGCACACAATGGCTGATGCTTTGTTGATCATTGAAGATGAGATTTTTTTGGGGCGGGAAATGTGCCGCTTTTTTGAAAAGGAAGGCTGGGAGGTGCATTGGGCGGAACACTTTGCCGATGCCGAGGAAATGTTGATGAAGCAGGACCTCAGCCCGCTGGTGACCTTGGCGGACCTCAATTTGCCCGATGGGAATAGTCTGGATTTGTTGGAAAAAGTGCGGGCCAGAGCAGGAACGGGTGAATGGATCTTTTTGACGGCTTTTGGGTGTGTGCCTGATTCGGTCCGGGCCTTGCGCTTGGGTGCCTATGACTTTCTGGAAAAACCCTGCGAGATGGAACGCCTGGAGATGGTGGTCCGTTCGGCGGGGCGGGGAGCCCGTGCCCAGCGCCGGGTGGCTGAGGATACCTCCTCCCAGCACCGGCGCTATCGGCCCGAAACCTATCTGGGGCAAAGTGCGGCGGCAACCAAGGTGCGCAGTATGCTGGAGCGTCTGGCGCAGGTTCCCTACAGTGCCCTGGTGATTTCTGGAGAAACGGGTACCGGCAAGGGCCTGGCAGCACGCATTCTGCATTACAGCGGCGCCCAGGCCGACGGGCCGATGGTGGAAATCAACTGCGCGGCGCTGCCCAGGGAGTTGCTGGAATCCGAATTGTTTGGCTATGAGCCGGGAGCGTTTACCGGTGCGGCCGTGCGTCATCGGGGATTGGTGGAGCAGGCCCATGGTGGCACCTTGTTTCTGGATGAAATTTCGGAAATGGAGCTGGAACTGCAAGCCAAATTATTGAAAGTTATAGAGGATCGCAGTCTGCGACGCTTGGGGGGAGACCGCGCCATTGCCGTGGATCTGCGCTTCATTGCCGCCAGCAATCGCGATCTGGAAGCCCAGGTGGCCTCGGGGGCTTTTCGGGCCGATCTTTTTCATCGCTTGAGCGTGTTTCGACTGGCCTTGCCTTCCCTGCGCGAACGGAAGGAGGATCTGCACGAGTTGGTGCCCCACTTTGTGGCCGAATTCAATGCCCAGGCGGGTAAGCATGTGCATTATGTCAGTCCGGCGGTTTGGGCAGCGCTGGAGGCCTACGACTGGCCGGGAAATGTCCGGGAACTGCGCAATGTGATCGAACGGGCGGTGTTGTTTTCCGAGGCCGAAGAGCTGCCCATGGAATGGCTGCAGTTGCCCGGAAATCTCAATAACGCCTGTCCGGCACCCTTCGATTGCCCGGTGGACGGGCAGCATATCATCCTGCCCATGGATGGCAGCATGGATCTGGAAGCCATGGAGCGGCAGATTCTGCAGCAGGTGCTCGGCCTGAGCGCTGGCAACGTCACCCGGGCAGCGAAAATGCTGGGGATCACCCGGGAGACCTTGCGCTACCGTATCCGCAAGTATGGTCTGGGTGATGAGGGCGAATCCTGAAGCGATTCCCATGATCTATACTTGCAGAATTGTTGCAGGATAGTTACATTGCCGCGATGCAACGGGGCACTACAGGCACCCGGACAAATAGAATAAGGAGTTTGGATGTCACTGGACAGGACCGCTGCATGACGGCAGCCCTCGATCAGGCCTTGACCTGGCAGCAGCAAAGTCTGCAGCGCGTTTCGCGTACTTTTGCGTTGACCATTCCGCAATTGCCGGAAGCTCTGCGCGTTGCCGTGGGCAATGGGTATTTGCTCTGCCGTATCGCCGATACCATTGAAGATGATCCGGTCATGCCCTGGAAAGAAAAAGCCCACTGGCAGGAGCTGTTTCTGCAGGTGGTGGAAGGGGATGCAGATCCTGCCGTGTTTGCCGAGGGTTTCGGCGCAGCACTGTCTGCGGAAATGCCCGCCGCCGAGCATGATCTGGTGCGCCATACCGCCGACGTGCTGCGGATTACCCACAGTTTCAGTACTAACCAGCAGGCCGCTCTGGCGCGCTGTGTGCGCATCATGGGGACGGGCATGGCGGAGTTCCAGCAGCACACTTCCCGGCGGGGGCTGGCGGATGTTCCGGCCCTGGACCGTTATTGTTATGTGGTGGCGGGGGTGGTCGGCGAAATGTTGACCAGTCTTTTTATGGAATACGAACCCCGCCTGCGTCCCCAGGAAGCGGAAATGCAGCGTCTGGCCGTATCTTTTGGGCAGGGTTTGCAGATGACCAATATTCTCAAGGATATCTGGGATGACTGGGCACGCGGCGTGAGCTGGATGCCGGCCAGCCTTTTTGCCCGATACGGTTGCGATATTGCCACAGTACAGCCGGGCAGGCCTGATCCCGGTTTTCGCCAGGGTCTGGAAGATTTGCTGGATATGGCTGCCGGACACCTGGAAAATGCCCTGCGTTATACCTTGATGATTCCTGCGAATCAGACCGGGATGCGCGATTTTTGTCTCTGGGCGCTGGCCATGGCGGTGCTGACTTTACGGCGCATTGCCGAGAATCCGGCCTTTGCCAGTGGAACTGAAGTCAAAATCAGTCGGCAGAGTGTGCAGTGGGTGGTCTTCTTGTCCAAATTCATGCATCGTTCCGACGGGTTGCTGCTGGCGAGTTTTCGGGCGGGCATCAAACCCCTGCGGCGCACGGCACTGGCAGCACAGGCATGAATCGCTTGTTGCAATCGTTGCCTCTGGTCGGCGGGCCGCTGCGTAGTGTGCTGACCCAGACTCCGGATCGGACCTTGGACCAGACGCTGGAGACTGCGCGGCACTTGCTGCTCGAAAAACAGGCGCCTGACGGACACTGGTGTTTTGAATTCGAGGCTGACTGCACCATTCCTGCGGAATATATCCTGATGCAGCATTACATGGATGAGCGGGATCCGATGCTGGAGTCCAAAATCGCCGTGTATTTGCGCAGCAAGCAGGCAGATCATGGTGGTTGGCCCCTGTATTACGGGGGGCATTTCGATCTCAGCGCTTCGGTGAAAGCCTATTATGCCCTGAAGCTGGCGGGCGATGCGCCGGATCTCCCCCATATGCGCCGGGCCAGAGAGGCTATTCTCGCCCACGGCGGCGCGGAACATGCCAATGTCTTCACCCGGATAACCCTGGCCTTGTTTGCCCAGGTGCCGTGGCGGGCGGTGCCTTCCATCCCGGTGGAAATCATGCTCCTGCCGCGCTGGTTTCCCTTTCATATTTACAAGGTGGCGTCCTGGTCCCGGACCGTCATGGTGCCGCTTTTTATCCTGTGCAGTCTGAAGGCCCAGGCCAAAAACCCCCTGCAAGTGGAGATTCGCGAGTTGTTTCGCCGTCCTCCGGAACAAATCCCGGATTATTTTGCCTGTTCCCGCCAGGGGCTGGTAGCCCGTACTTTTCTGGCCCTGGACCGTTTCTGGAGAGTGATTGAGAGAGGCATCCCCGCCGCGTTGCGCCGGATGGCGGTGCGTCGTGCAGAGCAGTGGTTTACGGCACGCATCAACGGGGAAGACGGTCTGAACGGGATTTTTCCGGCCATGGTCAATGCCCATGAGGCTCTGGATCTGCTGGGTTATGCCCCGGAACATCCCTATCGCCAGGCAACTGCCGCGGCACTGCGCAAGCTGGTGGTGGAGCGGGCCGACGATGCCTACTGCCAGCCGTGCATGTCCCCCGTTTGGGATACTTGCCTGGCCCTGCATGCCCTGATCGAAGTGGATGGCCCCGAGGAACTGGGGGATGCCGCAGAAAAAGCCATTGCCTGGCTGAAGGAACGGCAGATTTGCCAGGAACCGGGTGACTGGCAGGTACAGCGCCCCCACCTGGCGGGAGGTGGCTGGGCTTTTCAGTATGCCAACCCCTACTATCCCGACCTGGACGATACTGCGGCGGTGGCCTGGGCGTTGGCGCGGGCCGGGCGTCCCGAAGATCGGGACAGCATCGAAAAAGCCGCCAACTGGCTGGCCGGGATGCAGTCCCGCAATGGGGGATTTGGGGCTTATGACGTGGATAACACCCATTATTATCTCAATGAAATCCCCTTTGCCGATCACAAGGCGCTGCTGGATCCCCCCACAGCCGATGTGACCGGCAGGGTCGTGGCTTTTCTCGGCCATCTGGGCCGGGCTCGGGATCGGGATGTGCTGCGCCGGGCGGTCGCCTATTTGCTGCGCGAACAGGAATCTTCCGGCGCTTGGTTTGGACGCTGGGGCACCAATTATATTTATGGTACCTGGTCGGTGCTGATGGCGCTGGGAGAATTGCAGGATCCTTCCTTGCAACCGGCCATGGACCGGGCAGCCGACTGGCTGCGGGCCATGCAGCAGGAAGATGGCGGCTGGGGAGAAAACAACGACTCCTATGCGGAGCCTGGACTGGCGGGCGCCGGACAGGATTCTACGGCCGCCCAGACCGCCTGGGCCTGTCTGGGCCTGATGGCGGCCGGCGATACGGGCTCCATGGCGCTGCAGCGCGGGATTCACTGGCTCGAAGTGCATCAGGATGCGCAATCGGGCTGGCAGGACCCTTTTTTCAATGCTCCGGGGTTTCCCAAGGTGTTCTATCTCATTTACCACGGTTACAGCGTGTATTTTCCCCTCTGGGCCTTGGCCCGTTTCCGGAATCTGGGATGCCAGCACAAGGGATAGGGGTGGTGGTGGCGCTGGATGCCGAAGCGGAAACCCTCTATTCCGGCACCTTGCGTCATCAAAGGGTCATCACGGTCAGCGCGCGGCTCAGCATGGTGATTTCGGGGATGGGACCGCAAGCCGCCGGCAATGCTGCCGAACAACTTTTACAAACGGGAGTCGGGGCTTTGCTCTCCTGGGGAACCGCCGGTGGGCTGAATCCGGATTGTCAGGCCGGTGATCTGCTGGTGCCGGAGCAGATATTCTGGAATGAACGCCGCTGGCTTGTCGATCAGGGCTGGCGGACCGCCCTCCTGCAAAAACTTTCTTCCCGGGTGTTGGCTGGCGGACTGTGTTCCGTGAGCGTGCCCTGTGCATCCATCGCTGCCAAGGCCCGGCTCCGGGCAGAACATCCCGAAACCCAGGCGGTGGACATGGAAAGCGGGGCGGTAGCGGAGCGTGCTGCCCAGGCAGGCATACCCTTTCTGGCGGTGCGCAGTGTGGTGGACCCTGCCGGTCAGGCACTCCCTGCCAGCGCGACCCAGAGTGTGGATGCTTATGGGCGGCCGCGCTGGATGCCCTTGTTGACAGGGCTGTTGCGCCATCCCGGTGACTTGCCGGCCCTCATGGGGTTGGGCCGACAAATGCAGGCGGCCTTGCACAGTCTGCGTCAGGTTCAGCCTTACCTCGAAACAGCGAGGCCGACATGAAAGCCCTGTTGACCGGTGCATCGGGTTTCGTGGGGGGCGCGCTGCTCCGGCGTCTGCTGGCCGAAGGTCTGGACGTCCGGGTGTTGTATCGTCCGGGGGCCGATACCAGCAACTGGGAAGGTTTGGAGGTGGAACCCTTTCCGGGAGATCTGGCCGATGGTCAGGCCCTGGATAAAGCCGTTGCCGGTTGTTCCCTGGTTTTTCATGTGGCGGCGGATTATCGCCTGTGGGTACCCGATCCCCAGTCCATGTACGCGACCAATGTGGATGGTAGCGAGCGGCTGGCCCGGACGGCCCTGGACGCGGGGGTGGAACGCATCATCTACACCAGCAGCGTGGCGGTGCTCGGGCATTATGCCGACGGGCGAGTGGCCGATGAAGCTGCGCCCTCCAGTCTGGAGGACATGATTGGTCACTACAAGCGCTCCAAATTCCTGGCGGAGGAGGCGCTGCACAAACTCTGTGAGAGCGAGGCTGCCCCCATTGTGATCGTCAATCCTTCCACGCCCATCGGGCCTGCAGATCGCAAACCCACCCCTACCGGCAGGCTGGTGCGGGATGCCGCAGCCGGGAAAATGCCGGCTTATGTGGATACGGGCCTGAATGTGGTCCATGTGGATGATGTGGCCATGGGACACTGGCAGGCTTTTCTGTATGGTGAGCCGGGGCAGCGCTATATTCTGGGCGGAGATAATCTTTCCTTGCAGGCCATTCTGACGCGCATTGCGGGTCTCACCGGCAAACGCTCCCCCTTCTTGCGTATTCCCCGCAAGATGCTCTACCCCCTGGCCTGGGCAGCAGAAGGGATGGTGCGCCTGCGCGCGCAGGGTACGCCGTTGGTGACAGTGGATGAACTGCGCATGGCTGCGCACAAAATGTATTTTTCCTCGCAGAAAGCCGAGAAGCACCTGCACTATGTGCATCGTCCTGCGGAAGAAGCCTTGCGCGATGCGGTCAAGTGGTTTGCCGACCATCATTATTTGTGAACATGATCCATGACCTCTTGCTGAGTGGGCTGTTTTTGCTGGCGCTGGCGGCACTCGTATATCAACTTCTGGCTATATGGACGTTGCGGACCTGGCAACCGGTGCTGACCGAGGCCGATGGCGTTTCCCTGCCCCCTCGTGATGAAAAATCACCCCCCCTGAGCCTGCTCAAGCCCCTGCATGGGGATGATGGCCATTTGTATGCCTGTTTGCGCAGCTTTTGTCGGCAGGATTATCCCCGGTACGAGATTGTCGCCGGGGTGCAGGACGCCGGCGATCCGGCCATTGCCGTAGTACAGCGCCTCCAGCAGGAGTTTCCCGAGGTGAAGCTGCGCTGGGTACTGACGGAGGCGACGCTGGGGCGTAATCCCAAGGTCAACAATCTCGCGGGTATTCTCGATGCCTGTCAGCATGACTTGCTGCTGATCAGTGATGCCGACATTGCGGTAGGACCCCATTATCTGCGTCACCTGGAACCGCAACTGCTGGACCCGCAAACGGGGGTGCTGACCTGCCTGTATCGGGGGCTGCCCGAGCAAAACCTTCCTTCCAGATTGCTGGCCAGTCAGATTAACAGCCAGTTCCTGCCTTCGGTCCTGGTGTCCGCGCGGCTGGGACCGAATATTTTCTGCGGGGGGGCGACCATGGCCCTGCGCCGTTCTACCCTGGAGGCGCTGGGAGGACTGCCAAAGCTGGCGGATCAACTGGCCGATGATTACTGGCTGGGTGCCAGTGCCCGTCAGTTGGGTAAAGCCACGGTCTTGGCCGATTATGTCGTGGATACCCAGGTGCAGGAAGCCAGCTTTCGAGCGTTTTATCAGCATGCCTTGCGCTGGGCACGAACCACGCGCAGCGTTCAGCCCTTGGGGTACAGTTTTGCTTTTTGCAGTTATCCTCTGCCCCTGGTGACGCTGTTGACGCCCTGGCTCCTGCTGGGAGCAGGATACTGGGGGATCATACCGCTGGGTATGGTCCTCTTGTTGCGCCTCGTGTACCATAGACAAATTATGCACAGACTCAGTGCAACAGATACGTTGGGAACAGCCCTGCTGGCGGACTTTTGGGGGCTGTGGATTTGGTTTCACGCGCTCTTTGCACGGCGGGTCGCCTGGCGAGGGTCACAATTTAAGGTCAATGCCGACGGACGTCTGGGCGGCGAAGATGGAGCAAGATAATGACGATGAAAACCCTTTTCCTGCAGGCCCCTTCTTTTGAAGGTTTTGACGGTGGAGCTGGTTCCCGTTACCAGGCCAAGCGGGAAATTCGTTCCTTCTGGTTTCCCACCTGGCTGGCCCAGCCTGCGGCGATGATTCCCGGCAGTCGCCTGCTGGATGCTCCCCCGGCTGATGTGAGCGTGGAAGAAACCCTGGAAGTGGCGGCGGCCTACGAGCTGTGCATCATTCATACCAGCACGCCTTCTTTTCCTTCCGACGTGCGCATGGCGGAATTGCTCAAGGAGCACTATCCGAAAATGATGATCGGGATGGTCGGGGCCAAGGTGGCGGTCGAACCCGAGGAGTCCCTGCGTGAAGCCGGTCATGCCGTGGATTTTGTGGCGCGCGAGGAATTTGACTATACCCTCAAGGAAATTGCCGAAGGCCGTCCCCTGAGCGAAGTGGATGGAATCAACTACCGCGCAGCGGACGGGCAACTGATCCATAACCCCGACCGGGCCATGATCGAGGATATGGACGCCCTGCCTTTTGTGTCGGAAGTCTACAAGCGCGATCTGCATATTGAGGATTATTTCATCGGCTATCTCAAGCACCCGTATATTTCCTTTTATACGGGTCGGGGATGTCGTTCCCAGTGTACCTTCTGCCTCTGGCCCCAGACGGTCGGCGGGCATCGTTACCGGACCCGCAGCGCCGCCAATGTCATCGAGGAAGTGCGCTACATCCAGAAAAATTTTCCGCAGGTGAAAGAAATTTTCTTTGATGATGACACCTTTACGGATGATCGCCCCCGCGCTGAAGAAATCGCCCGGGGCCTGGGCAAACTGGGCGTGACCTGGTCCTGTAACGCCAAGGCCAATGTCCCCTATGAAACCCTCAAGGTATTGCGGGAAAACGGTCTGCGTCTGTTGCTGGTGGGTTATGAATCCGGCGACCAGCAGATTCTCAATAATATCAAGAAGGGCATCAAGGTCGAGGCAGCGCGCAAGTTTACCGCAGACTGCCACAAGCTGGGCATTGTCATCCATGGCACCTTCATTCTCGGTTTGCCGGGAGAAACCCAGGAAACCATTCAGAAGACCATCGAATTTGCCAAGGAAATCAATCCCCACACCATTCAGGTGTCACTCGCCGCGCCTTATCCCGGTACCTATTTGTACAATCAGGCCAAGGAGCAGGGCTGGCTGACCGAGGAAGATGAGGCGCATCTGGTCAATGACCGGGGTGTGCAGATCAGTCCCATGAGTTATCCGCACCTGAATCACACGGAAATATTTGATTCCGTTGAAACCATGTACAAATCTTTCTACTTCCGTGCGGGTAAGATTGCCGAGATCACCGGTGAAATGCTGAAAAGCACCCAGATGATGAAGCGGCGTTTGCGGGAGGGCGTGGAGTTCGTGCGCTTCCTGCGGCAGCGCCACGGCTGAGGTGGGTCAGGAACATACTCGGCGACTGATTATCAACGCCGACGATTTTGGTCTGGATTTGGCAGTCAATAAGGCGGTGGAATCGACATACCAAAACGGTGTGCTTACCACCGCCAGTCTTATGGTGGCTGCTCCGGCCGCAGCAGATGCCATAAGACTGGCCAAGATGCATCCCGGCCTGGGAGTGGGCCTGCATCTGACGCTGGTAGATGGGGCGCCGCTGCTGCCGGTGGAGCAGGTACCCGATCTGGTGGATGGCAATGGCCGTTTTGCCGCCGATTTGTGGTTGCGCGGGCTGCGCTATTTTGTTCTGCCCAAGGTGCGCCGCCAACTGGCAGCAGAAATCCGTGCCCAGTTTGCTGCCTTTGCTGACTCGGGTCTGGTTCTGGATCATGCCAATGCCCATAAGCACCTGCACTTGCATCCGACGGTGCTCAGCCTGATGCTGGATATCGGCAGGGATTTTGCCTTGCGGGCGGTGCGGCTGCCCTGGGAATCCCTGGCGCTGGCGCGATGCGGTGGTGCGCGGGGTTTTGCTCCGGCCTTCTGGGCTTTTTTTTTGCGGCCCTGGCTGGCGAACATGCGGAGGCAACTGAAAAAGCGCGGTCTGCTTTACAATGATCTGCTCTGTGGCCTGGATGCCACGGGGCACATGACCGAGCAGCGCTTGCTGCAGCTATTGAAATGTCTGCCCCAGCAAGGTCTGATCGAGATTTATTTCCACCCGGCGACGACACAAAGCCCGCTCTTGAAAAAGTTGATGCCGGACTATGAGCCCCAGGCGGAATATGCGGCATTATTGAGCCCCCGCGTCGGGGAGTATTTGTGTGAACAGCAGATTATGAGAGGTCGATTCCGTGATTTTACCAACGGCTGAGCGTTTCCTGGAACGCATTGGCCAGTCCATTGCCCATTTCTTGATGCAGATGGTGGATTTTTCCGTGCGGCGCGCCCTTTGGGTGATGGGAACCTTGTTGCTTTGTACGCTGCTGGCCCTGTTCTATGCATTCACCCATTTTTCGGTAGATACGAATACCAGTAATGTCTTGTCCCGGGATTTGCCCTTTCAGAAGCGTGAAGTGGCCTACCAAAAGGTGTTCTCCCAGGATCAACATACCATTGTGGTAGTATTGCAGGGCCAAAATCACCAGAGTACGGCGGATGCAGTCAGTCGGTTGGAAACCTGGCTGCGGACCCGCCCCAAGGAATTCCTGAGTGTGTATGTGCCGGGCGGGGGTCCTTTTTTTGAACGGAATGGCCTGCTGTATTTATCGCCTGCACAGGTGCGGGCATTTGCCAACCGGATCACCAATGCCCAGCCCCTCATTGCTCGTCTGTCGGCAGATCCCAGCCTCGGCGGCTTGAGTGATCTGTTAAGCCTGGCCATCAGGCAAAGATTGCGTAACAGTGTGCAATTACCGGGGATGACGACCATTTTATCGGCCCTGGATGAAGCGGTGACGGCGCAGCTGGAAGGCAAAAGTCACCAAGTTTCCTGGGGGAAACTGATGGGCGGGGATCTGGACAAGCTCGGTTCCTCGCAGCGTTTCGTCATTATCCAGCCCGTCATGAATTATCAGTCCTTGCAACCGGCCGAGGCCGCTATTCGCGCTCTGCGCGAGGGCTTGCAGAGTCTACAGCTCAATGCCGCCCATGGTCTGAGTGTCGGGATCACCGGGGGGGCGGTGCTGGATGCCGAACAGCTCAAAACCGTCAGTCAGGGCGCTGGTGAGTCCCTGGCTTTGACCCTGGGGCTGGAAATCATTTTACTCAGCATTGCCTTGCGCTCGGTCAAGCTGGTGAGTGGCGTTATCACTGCTTTGATATCGGGGATTATTTTGACCACTGCCTGGGCCTTGTTTTTTATTGGTCCCTTTAATCTTATCTCCGTGGCTTTTGCCATTTTGTTCATTGGTCTCGGGGTGGATTTTGGCATTCAGTTTTGCCTGCGCTACCGTGAAGAACTGTTTAACGGCGCCGTACATCGGGTGGCCATGCACCGGGTAACCCAGGGAATGGGTACAGCTTTGGGTCTGGCCGCCGTGGCTGCAGCACTCAGCTTTTATGCCTTTGTGCCCACCAGCTATGCAGGCATCGTCGATCTGGGCCTGATTTCCGGTACCAGCATGCTCATTGCCCTGCTGCTCACCCTGACTTTTTTGCCCGCCTATCTGACCCTCTGGCCCATTACCGTCAAGGGTTCACTGAAAGGCGGCTATTATCCCCATTTCCGGGTGATTCCGACTCTGGTGAAGCATCCGATTCATCGCTACGCCTACTGGATTTTGGCGCTGGTCACCCTCTTGGCTCTGGCTGCCATTCCTTTGGCCTTGCGTGCCAGTTTCGATTTCAATCCCTTGCACATGATCGATCAACATGCGGAAGGGGTGAAGGTCTTTGAGAAGCTTTTGGCCAATCCTGATACGGCTCCTTACCGGATAGAAGTACTCGCCCCCAATCTTGCCGCTGCGCAGGCCGTGGCTCGCCGCGTAGAAAAGTTGCCGACCGTCGCCCGGGTATTGACGGCGGAAAGTTATGTCCCCAAGCAGCAAACAGAAAAACTGGCCATATTGCAGAACCTGCAGATTTTGGTTCCTCCATTTTCCCTGATGATGCCGCCGGCACTGATCCCGCCTGCGGCCGATACGGGCAAAAAACTCGACAAACTGGTCAAGGACTTGCGGGCGCTGGCTTCTAAAGATGGTCTCGCTTCCGCGGACGGTAAGGTGGCCTCGCGGCTGGCTGATCATCTGCAGGAGTTTTTGCTGCGGGAAGGAAATCATCCCCAAGCCATCAACACCTTGCAAAACAGCGTGATGGGGACCCTGCCCAGAGAGTTGAAGCGGTTGGGTATGGCTTTGATGGCGGGACCTGTTACGGTGCATACATTGCCAGCGGCACTCCGGGAGCGCTACCTGGGTCCCTCTGGTGAGGCGCGGGTGGAGATTTTCCCCAAGGCGGATCTCAGCAATAATGAAGCCATGTATCGTTTCGTACAAAGCGTCCTCAAGGTCGAACCCCAGGCCGTCGGAACCCCGGTGATGCTGGTGGAAGGGGGGGAAGCGGTGCTTGGGGCTTTTCAGGAGGCCACCTATATTGCTCTGGCAAGCATCAGTATTTTGTTGTTGTTGGCATTGCGCCGGTACCGCGATGTGCTGCTGATCATGATCCCCCTGCTGCTGGCCGCACTGTTTACGGTGGCGGCCATGGGTTTGCTGGGTTTGAGTTTCAACCTGGGGAATATCATCGTCTTGCCCTTGCTCATCGGCTTGGGTGTGGCTTTTGCCATCTATATCGTGGTGCGCTGGCGCCATGGGGTGGATGTGGCACATCTGTTGGGAACTTCCACGCCCATGGCGGTATTTTTCAGCGGGTTGACCACCCTCAGTGCCTTTGGCAGTATGGCCATCTCTCGGGATCCGGGCATGGCCAGCCTCGGAGAAGCCTTGAGTCTCGCTCTGGCCATGGTGCTTTTGTGTATTCTGATCATTTTGCCGGCACTGATGCTGCTCTTTACTCCTTCCCCCCGGGAAGAGGGCATTGAACAGGATGAAGGCAGTTAGACCTTGAAACAGAAGGCTTTCATTGTGCTCTCGGGATTATTGGGGCTTGGCCTCGGTATTTACCTGGTCCTCCATGCGGGACTTGCCGAGATCATGGCCCTGCTGGCCGTCGCGGGTTGGAGCCTGTTGTGGCTGATCCCTTTCCATCTGCTGCCCTTGGCACTGGATACCCTGAGCTGGAAATGGTTGCTCAGGGGTGAGAGCCGTGCCCGCTTCGGGTTTTTGCTGTGGGTGGCATTGCTGCGCGAATCTGTCAATGGTCTGCTCCCGGTAGCGCGTGTCGGTGGGGAATTACTGGGGGTTCGCCTGCTCAGTCAACGCGGTATTTCTCCTTATCGCGCCGGGGCCAGTGTCATGGTGGAAGTCACCCTGACCCTGCTGAGCCAGGCCCTGTTTACCTTGCTGGGCATCGGCGTCCTCTTGTCCGCAGTCAGTAATCATGCGCTGGTTTTGGAGGTTTTAGGGCTGCTGTTCCTGTCAGTACTTGCACTGGGTTTTTTTTACTGGTTACAAAAGCACAAGGGGTTGTTCTGCCTGTTGCAGGCGATCAGCAAAAAATTACTGGGCGGCTATGACCTTTTGGGGAGCATTGCTGACCCGGCATTGCTGGACGCTGAAATCCGGGCATTGTATGGAAAGGGGCAGTGGCTGCTGGTGGCCAATTTCTGGCAAATGGCGGGGTTTTTTGCCGGAACCGCAGAGGTGTGTGTGACTTTCTGGCTACTGCACCATCCCGTGCCTTTCTGGGCGGCCTTGCTCCTGGAAAGCCTGGGCCAGGCCTTGCGCAGTGCCGCCTTTCTGGTTCCCGGAGGCGTTGGCATTCAGGAGGGGGGGATTGTGCTGTTGGGCAGCATCATGGGCATTGGTCCGGATCTGGCCTTGGCCTATGCGTTGGCCCGGCGTTTGCGCGAATTGTTCCTGGGTATTCCGGTCCTCTTGTCATGGCCCATATCAGAGGGTCATTATATACGTCGGCGATGCTTAAGGATTCCAAGCGGTAAGGAGGGGGTTTCATGACGATGGCAGCCATAGAACTGGGTTCTAAGCAGCATCGGGATTTGTTTTGCCAGTTCATGCATGATACGCACGTGCATTTTGATCCCAAAAACATGCCTTGGCCGGAGCTGGATGCGGCTGCGGAGCAGCGGGTCAAGTCCCTGCCTTTCTGGGGTGAAGCGGTGGCCACGGAGAGTGTGACAGCGCGCATGGTCCAGAGCATGGCCGAGCGGGAACCGGACCCTGTTGTGCGTGCTGCGGTGGAGCTGGATGGTCGTGAGGAGCAGAGGCATTCGGAACTGCTCCAGGCATTGGTGGCCCATTACCATATCCCGATTCCGCCGTCCACCACGCCGCCACCCCTGCGGGATCCTTACTGGGAGTTTTTGTTTACGGGTTATGGAGAGTGTCTGGATTCCTATTTTGCCTTTGGACTGTTCGCTGCGGCGAAAAAATCCGGATTTTTCCCCCCGGCGCTGGTCGATATTTTTGAACCGGTGATGCAGGAAGAAGCCCGCCACATCATTTTTTTCATCAACTGGTTGAAATGGCATCGTCGCCGTTTGCCATTCTGGAAAAAAATCGTGCTCGAATATCAACGCATTCAAGTTATTGCCATGCAGTCCTGGGCGCGTATTCAGACAGCGCGGGGGTTGAATGATCATCAGCAAGAAAATTTCACCATGACCGGCCATGAGCAGGTCAGCCGTGATATCAATCTGACGCAGTTACTGGCTTTGTGCCGGGCCGAAAACGAGCGCCGCTTTGCGGCTTATGATGCCCGTCTGCTGCGCCCAAAATTGGCGCCACGTATTGCCAATATCCTGTTTTTCTTCCTTTCGCGTGGAAAAGCAGCCTAGTTTCCGTTGCGCTTGTCCAACATACGCCTTGGTATGTTATACTGGTCAGCGTTATGTCGTTTATTGTTCACCGACTTTATAGCCGTCAGGCGGAGGATTGATATTATGGGCGTTCCTTTAATTCAGAGCTACAGGGTGGGTCGCTACATCATTTCGCAAAAGCTGCGGGGGCGTAAGCGTTATCCTTTGGTTCTGATGCTGGAGCCGCTGTTCCGCTGCAATCTGGCTTGTGCCGGTTGTGGGAAAATCGATTATCCCGACGATGTCCTCGATAAACGCCTGTCTGTGGAAGAATGCATTGCTGCGGCCGAAGAGTGCGGCGCTCCCATCATTTCCATTGCGGGTGGCGAACCCCTGATTCACAAGGATATGCCGGAAGTGGTAAAAGGCCTGATAGAACGCAAACGCTTCGTCTATCTGTGTACCAATGCGCTGCTCCTGAAAAAGCGCATGGATGATTATGCACCTTCTCCCTATCTGACTTTCTCGGTGCATCTGGATGGCAATGCGCATCGCCATGATGATTCCGTCTGTCAGCCGGGTACCTACAAGCGTGCGACGGCAGCTATCCGGGAAGCGGTCGAAAAAGGCTTTCGGGTGACGGTCAACTGTACGCTTTTCCAGGGCGAAGGCGCGGAGGAAGTGGCCAACTTTCTGGACGATTGCAAAGCCCTGGGGGTAGAGGGAGTGACCATTTCACCCGGATTCAACTATGAACGGGCTCCCCAGAAGGAAGTGTTCATCCAAAGGCGGGCCTCCCGGCAGTTGTTCCGGGATATATTTCGCTTGGGGAAGGAACGCCAGGCCAAATGGGCTTTCAACCAGTCCAGCTTGTTCCTCGACTTTCTGGCGGGCAACCAGAACTACCAATGTACGCCCTGGGGCAATCCTACCCGGAATATTTTTGGCTGGCAGAAACCCTGTTATCTGCTGGTGAGTGAAGGCTATGCCCAAACCTACAAGGAAATGATGGAAACGACTCCCTGGGATCAGTACGGCGTAGGGGTGAATCGCAAGTGCGATCAGTGCCAGGTGCATTCCGGTTTTGAGCCGACGGCGGTCAATGATACCTTTGTCCATCCCTTGCGTGCCCTGAAAGTCGCCTTGCGTGGGCCCCGTACGGAAGGGCCGATGGCGCCGGACATGCCGACCATGCCCCCCTCGCAAGGGCCGAATCATCCGGTATTCCCGCTGCGGGTGGAACGTTAACAGAGGGTTATATGCACTTGAAAAATAGTTTGTTGCTGTCAGCGATCCTGGCCTTGGGTATGACCCCGCTCATGCCCGCTTGCGCCTCTACAACAGCGGCTGCCACTTCCGCCGGTGCCGCAGCGACCAAGGCGATGACACCCCGAGCCACCATAGATGCCCTGGATGCCGCCTTGCTGAAGGCTATGCAGGGGGGGAGAAAAATCGGTTATCATGGCCGTTATGCCATTGTTTCTCCTGTAATCCGTAATGTCTATGATTTCACGCGAATCGCCAGCCTGACGCTGGGAAACTACTGGTCCAGTCTGAGCCCGGCGCAACAGAAAACTTTTGTGGAGGTGCTGGCGGATTACACAGTGGCCACCTATGCGGCCCGCTTCGATAATTATGAAGGGGAGCGTTTTGCGATAGTCAGCAGCCAAACCCTGCAGCCGGGCACCGAGGGAGTATTCAGTACCCTGACCATGCACAATGGTAAGGTCCATCGTTTTGACTATTTGCTCCAGCAGCAGGATGGGCAATGGCGCATCGTCAATGTGGTGGCTGACGGGGTGAGCGATCTGTCCCTGAAGCGTGCGGAATATACGGAAACCATGAAAAACAAGGGATTTTCTGCCTTGGTTGCCCATTTGAAAGCGCAAATCGCCCGTGATACCAACGGGAAGTCGTGATGACACGGTGGCCTTTTCTGCTGGGAGCCGCCTTTGCCACATCGGTGTTGGCTTTATCGGGCTGTGCCACGGTGCATGGCCCGGGATCGGATACATCGGCACCAAGTCGGCCACCGCTGCAGGCCGTCAATCATGCCATGTTCCATCTGAACATGGGGCTCTATGATTATGTGCTGGAGCCCGTATCTACCGGATACAAGGCGGTGACTCCGGGTTTTGTGCGGACCGGGGTCAGTAACGTTTTTTCCAATATTGACATGCCTTATATTTTTATCAATGATTTCCTGCAAGGACGAGTTCAGCTAGGCATGGAGAGTCTGAGCCGTTTTCTGGTGAACTCCGTGTTTGGTCTGGGTGGTTTGTTTGATGTGGCCGACAAGCTGGATCTCCCCATGCACGATAACAGTCTGGGGGTGACTCTCGGAGTCTGGGGGGTGCCCCAGGGTCCCTATCTGGTATTGCCCTTCTATGGACCCAGCTCCCTGCGGAGTCTGCCCGGCCTCGCCATGGTCGTATTTACGGGTCCAGCTTATTATGTCACCAGTACCCCTGCGCAATATGCCATGACCGGGATGGGAATCATCAATACCGGCTATGTGGATGGCCCGAAAATCCGTATGGTTCAGCAGGCGGTAGATCCCTATCTGTTCATGCGCAATGCCTGGGAGCAGCACGAACAATATCTGATCAGTGGCGGGGTGGTGAGTAAAAGTCAGTTGCTGGAAGGTTTGTCCTTGCCCCCGGCTGATTCGTCTGCAGCGCCGCCCGCGGCAACCGAATCCACACCCCATACCAAAAGGAAGCATTGATATGGCTTTTGATCAGGATACGGTACGTCGTACCGCGCATCTGGCCCGCATGGCCTTACCCCAGGAAGAAGTGCCTGAGGTGGCCGGGCAGCTGGAAAAAATCATGGCGCTGGTGGAAGAATTGCGGGCCATTCCTACCGAGGGAGTGATCCCCATGGCTCATCCCCTCGATCTGGAGCAGCCACTGCGACCGGATCAGGTGTCCAGCCGGAATGAACGTCAACGCCTGATGGCCAGTGCCCCTGCTGCTGAGCATGGGCTTTTTCTCGTTCCCAAAGTCATTGAATAACAGGAGCCGGACTTGGATCTCCACGATTTATCCCTGCACCAGCTCCGCGAAGGCCTGCACAAAAAGGACTTCTCCGCCCTTGAGCTGACCCAGACGCTCCTGCAGCGCATCCATGCCCTGAATCCGCAACTCAATGCGTTTATTACGGTGGCTGAAGCTGCGGCGCTGGAATCTGCCGCTCGGGCGGATGCGCGTCTGGCCAAAGGCGAAAGGGGTCCTTTATTGGGCCTGCCCATGGCGCACAAGGATATTTTCTGTACGGCCGATTTGCCGACCACCTGCGGTTCCAAGATGCTGGAAAATTTTATCGCCCCCTATAGCGCGACGGTTGTCGAGCGTCTGGCAGCGGCGGGAATGGTGATGCTGGGCAAGCTGAACATGGATGAATTTGCCATGGGTTCCTCCAACGAAACCAGTTATTTTGGGCCGGTGCATAATCCCTGGAATGTGGAAATGGTGCCCGGCGGCTCTTCTGGGGGGTCAGCAGCGGCTGTGGCGGCGGGGCTGGTGCCGGTGGCTACAGGTACCGACACGGGTGGTTCCATTCGCCAACCCGCCGCCCTTTGTGGCATTACGGGAATCAAGCCAACTTACGGCCGGGTTTCCCGTTTTGGCATGATTGCCTTTGCTTCCAGTCTGGATCAGGGCGGGCCGATGGCCCGTTCCGCGGAAGATTGTGCCTTGCTGCTGGATGCCATGGCCGCCCATGACCCTCGGGATTCCACCAGTCATCCGGCGGCGGCCAGTGACTTTTTGCGCGGTCTGGATCGGCCGCTGCAGGGTTTGCGAGTGGGCGTTCCCGAGGAGTTTTTTGGCGAAGGGCTGGATCCGGAGGTGGCAACTGCCGTGCAGGCCGGGATTGACCAGTTGGCCAGGCAGGGGGCATCCATTCAGCCCATTCGCTTGCCCAATAATTCCCATGCAGTCAGTACCTACTATGTTCTGGCCCCAGCCGAGGCCTCCAGCAACTTGTCGCGTTTTGATGGGGTACGCTACACCCATCGCAGCAACGCGGTGGAAAATCTGGAGGACCTGTACTGCAAAAGTCGTTACGAAGGTTTTGGCGCAGAAGTGCGGCGCCGTATTCTGGTGGGAACCTATGTGCTTTCCGCAGGTTATTACGATGCCTATTATCTCAAGGCCCAGCAGGTGCGTAGCCTGATACGCGAGGATTTTCGCCGCGCTTTTGCCGAGGTGGATGTGATTGTCGGGCCTACAACCCCGGGGCCTGCCTTTGCCCTGGGTGCCAAAAACGCCGACCCGGTTGCCATGTATCTGGCCGATATTTACACCATCGCCGTGAATCTGGCGGGAATTCCGGCGCTCAGTCTTCCTTGTGGATTTACCCAGTCGGGACTGCCCATCGGGATGCAATTGATGGGGGATTATTTTGCCGATGATCTCCTGCTCAATGTGGCCCATCGCTATCAACAGGAAACCGACTGGCATCTGGCGCGGCCTCCGTTGAGGACGAGGGAGGCATGAGTATGGATTGGGAAGTGGTGATCGGCCTGGAAGTACATGCCCAACTGAACACAGCCACCAAAATCTTTTGCGGATGTTCCACGGCTTTTGGCGCGGAGCCCAACAGCCATACCTGTCCGGTATGTCTGGCCATGCCCGGTGCCTTGCCGGTGTTGAATGCCGCTGCGGTGGACAAGGCCATTGCCCTGGGTCTGGCTGTTGGTGCACATCTCAACCGGCAGAGCATATTTGCCCGCAAAAACTATTTTTATCCCGATTTGCCCAAGGGCTATCAGATCAGTCAGTACGAGTTGCCCGTGGTCGGGCAGGGGCAGTTGACCATACAGTTGGCCGATGGCACTGAAAAAGTCATCGGTATTACCCGAGCCCATCTGGAAGAGGATGCCGGTAAGTCTTTGCATGAGGCTTTTGTCGGTCAGTCGGGCATTGATCTGAACCGCGCCGGAACGCCATTGCTGGAAATTGTTTCGGAGCCCGACATGCGTTCTTCGGCGGAGGCGGTGGCTTATCTGAAAAAGCTGCATGCCCTGGTGCGTTACCTGGAAATTTGCGATGGGAACATGCAGGAAGGCTCCTTCCGCTGTGATGCCAATGTTTCCCTGCGCCGTCCTGGAGCGCCTTTTGGCACCCGGGCGGAAATCAAGAATCTGAACTCTTTCCGGTTCCTGGAAAAAGCCATCGAGTTCGAAATCCTGCGGCAGAAGGATATTCTCGAAAGCGGGGGCAGCATTGTTCAGGAAACCCGTTTGTATGATGCCAATCGGGATGAAACCCGCTCCATGCGCAGCAAGGAAGAAGCCAACGATTACCGTTACTTCCCCGATCCTGATTTGTTGCCGCTGGTATTGGATGAAGCGCGCATTAAAAAAGTGCGGCAAAGTCTGCCCGAATTACCCGATGCCAAGCGCGAGCGGTTCATGCAGCAGTATCAATTATCCGCCTATGACGCCAGTGTGTTGACGGCAGGACGTGATCTTGCCGATTACTACGAAGTGGTGGCGGATGGTGTGGAAGGTAAACTCGCCGCCAACTGGGTTATGGGTGATTTGCTTGGCGCCCTGAACAAGGCAGGTATTGAAATTCAGGATTGCCCGGTGCCTGCCGAAAAGCTCCGCCTGCTGGTGCAGCGCATCGAAGACAAAACCATTTCCGGGAAAATAGCCAAGGATATATTCGAGGAAATTTTTCATCAGGGTGGTGAAGTGGATGCCATCATCGATAGTCGTGGCTTACGGCAGATTACCGACGTGGCCGCCATTGCCGCGATGGTGGACGCCATTATCGCGGCCAATCCCCAACAGGTGGCGGGTTTCCGCGCTGGCAAGGATAAATTGTTAGGCTTTTTTGTGGGGCAGGTGATGAAAGCCAGCCAGGGCAAGGCCAATCCGGATCAGGTCAATGCCTTGTTGCTGGAGCGTCTCCAGAAAACCGATTGAGGTGATATCCGGTCAGTAAAAAGGGCACCTGCAGCAGTGCCCTTTTCCGAGTTGAAACTACCGTGTTTTCAGGAAGCCGGAACAGTGGCAGGCACTTCCTTGACCAGTTTCAGGAATTCCGCAAAAGGCCCCATGTTTTCCATGGCTTCCATTTTCGGACCCTTGAAGTTGAGGCGGCCAAACATCATGGCCATCATGGGCGAGCCCATGTGGTGCCAGTCGTGGGTAGTTGCCCACATTTTGTAATCGTAGTTGTAGTTGAGGTCTGTGAACTTGATTGCGCCACCATAAACACATTCAGCCTTGCCGTCCTTGGCGGCAATTTCGAGCTGAATGGGGGGGGTGCCTTTCATGCTGGAGTCCGAAACTTCCATGACTTTATAACCCTTGCCACCGTTGTTTTTGATCCAGGCACCCGCGAGTTTTTCCGTCAACGTCGGATTGTTATTCCAGGCAGTGCAGAGCTCCTTGGCCCAGGCCGTGGACATGAAAGCAGGTGTTGTTGCAGTGCTTGCGGCGCTGCTGTCAGTCGCAGCAGTACTGGAATCTGCCGCCATTGCCATTGTCGAACCTGCGAGACCCAGTCCCAGAATAGCCACCATCGTCATTTTTTTAAACATCGACCTCTCCTCCGCCATATGATTGCAGCGCTCCCAACGAGCGTTTCTGGAGTATATACCGATTTTTGTCAGCGGGAACCAAGGTATTTTTAATTTGGTGATAAACAAGTAGAAATTTAGCATATAAGGATTTTTGGATTTTCTGTCATTTCTGCCATTCCCATTTTTATGGGCTTTGGGTACACTCCTCCGGCACGGAGGTGTGGCAGAGCGGTTGAATGCACCGGTCTTGAAAACCGGCAGGGGTTCGCGCCCCTCGTGAGTTCGAATCTCACCGCCTCCGCCAATTTACGGAGCAACAATATCATTTTCATCCGTTGCTGCTGTGCGGCCATCATTGCCTGGGCTATAACTCGATGGAATAAACCTTCCGGGAAGGGGAATATGAGCTATACTTCTGGAAGAAGTATCAACAATCCATTGGAGGTGCGAATGAGTGTGCTCAGCCAAATTGATGGTGCTCTGGTCAAGTTTTTTGAGGGGTCGCCAGGTGAGTGCTGTTCTACTTTTTTTCATTACCATTCATAAAGCTTGCTACTTTCCCACACCTCGTGTGCTGAGCGCCCTAATGCGCTAATTCTTGCGCACCCCTCAACGGGCCAGACCATGGTGGCGCCCATGCCCGGCTAGTTTGAATAGCGCTTGATACTTACGATTGCTGGCTAATTTTTGACCTCCTCAACATTCTGCAAAAACGGTGACATTCTCTGCGGGAAATTTACGGCCCTCTTTTTTCAGGGAAAAATAGAGGTGCAGATAGAGGTGACAGGAACACCAGCGCGTAGAGCAATTGCTGCATGCTGTTCCCGACAAATCGCTCTATCAGCCCGCCAGGCAGATCTTGCCGAGGAATCGGTGGAAGGATGATGGCCCCCTCGGCCCGCCAAAGAGGGGTGCGAACAAACGCCTCACGCCACCATAGCCGCCATCGGGCCAGGGTACGTTTGGAAATGCCCAACAGGGACCGCAACTTGTCATGCTGGGCTTTCTTGGCCTTTCCAGGCTGCAGGACGGAGATCAGCAGCATACTGGTCATTGCGTATCGCCTTCTGCCAAAGAACCGCACCGAAGGCGGCGTTACGCGCTTACGGCAGGTTTCGCAACAGAAGCTGTGCCGATGTACCAAGACGGGTGCTTTCCCGGATTCACCACGGAGCAGCCGAGGAAAGCGGGCACTATGGAGCTTGCCGCCACAATAAGGACATCCTTTCGACTTTCTTTCTTCCGCCAGTTGCAGATCCATAGCGGTCACTGTGGCCTGCCATTTTGCGCTCTGTGCCAAATGTAACACCTTTATGCACCCCTTCTTTCTGAGCCGAAGACAGACCATAACTTTCTTCCAATCTTCTTTTCAAGAGAATTGATACGTAACAGTTACAATGATCACCATCAGCTATGGGCCATGACTACCGCCCCTCACGCTACTTGACCGTCAGGGCATCCAAAACCATCAATATCTTTGGCCATACTCACGAAATGTCTAAGAAATTGTTTTTTATTCCGATTCTGGGCGCTGTCCTGTGTCTGCCGGCCGGGGTTGCCCTCGCAGCAGATGCGCCCCCCGCTGTCGGGCAGGTTCAAAACCCGATGATGTACGGCAGCCAGTTGATGACCCCCCAGGAGCGTGCGGAGTATCGCGCTAAATTGCGTGCGGCCAAGACTATCCAGGAACGCGAACAGATACGTCAGGAACACCACAAAGAAATGATGGAACTGGCCAAGAAAAGAGGAGTGACCTTACCCCCCGTACCGCCCGCAGGCGGCGCAGGCATGGGCCCCGGCCGTATGAATGGCGGTGCCGGTATGGGTCCCGGTGCGGCGGGCATGGGTCCTGGTGCCGGAAAGATGGGAGCCGGAGCGGGCCGTGGAATGGGTGCCGGTCCGCAGCGTTAGGGGCAGCCCGCCCCTGGGCGAAAAAGTTAAGCCCGGGCGGCGGCTGGTTTGCTCCTCACCACGTCCCGGGTGGACGTGATGAGGAGCAAAGTTCCGTTCTGTAAGCACTGGCGCCCATGTCGATGCTGCTGACGGGCAAGAGGTCCATTGACGTTGTTTTTTTCGACTGGCGGAAAACGTAGGTCAAACCGCTGGGTACAAAATTGCTGAGTGCTGGAATTATCCCCAGGCTCCTGATGCCCGACCTGGCCGCAGGGAATGCCCAGTACTGTAACTCCCTCATATTCTCCGTCAATGCTCCTTCCCTGCATATCATAAAACGCGCTCATTTATCAGTAATTCCGAGATTTCTTTGGAATCCCTGGCAGCCCAGGAAAGGAACAGTTCCTGCACCTGCTTGTAAAGCAGTTTTTTGATCACGACAGACCTTTCCCCATTGCTTCTACGCATATCATGATTTGCGGGTAAATCTATCCATCAATGCATCTGTTAATAATATAACTAATAAATAATATTCAATTTATCCACTTTTAATGAACAAAAGCGGGCCATAGATTTTTTATTGTTGTTCTACAGTAAATAGTAATGTATATATCGCATAACACTATCCAATAACAATGAGATCAGAAGGTTATTGTGGGCTAAATTAACTCGTAACCTACTGATAGTTTGGGTAAATGGTATTTGTGTCGTAGAAGTTTAGTACCTTTTTCTAATAAATACCTCATTGAAGGAGAGGTGCATATGTTGAAGAAAGTCAAGCCAGTTCATTGGCGTTATTGGGCGCTCGCTCCGCTACTGCTGTTGCTGAATGGCTGCGCAAAGCATTCCGTCTGGTGGATATTCAATCCTCAGGGTGTGGGTGCCAAAGCCAGTTATGATTACATGATGATTGATGTGGCGGTCATGCTGAGCATCGTCGGTATTACCGCTATTTTGATTGTCTGGTTCATGTGGAAGTATCAAAAAGGCAAAAATCGCGGGAGTTATGACGGAAAGTGGGAACACTCCGGTAAACTGGAGTTTGCATTCTGGGGTATCCCCATCGCTGCCGTGGCTTTTTTATCCTGGGCGGTAGCCATACATGGCAGCTTTGCGGTCAACCCGTATAATCCTACGGCCATCACCAAGCATATGAAACCCCAAGGCGATCCCATCGATATCGATGTCATCGCGACGGATTGGCAGTGGTTATTCATCTATCCCCAGTTTCATAACATGGCCGTCGCCAATGAACTGGTGGTCCCCGCCCACACTCCGGTATTTTTCAAGCTGACTTCTACCGCGGTGACAACCGATTTTTTTGTGCCGCAACTGGTGGGGATGATTGATGTGATGCCGGGCATGCGTACCAAGGACGCTCTGGAAAGCAATAATGTCGGCACCTATCAAGGCATTGCCGCAGATTATTGTGGCGCAGGCACTTCGTGGATGCTTTTCAAAACCCATGTGCTCAGCAGGGCCGATTTCAAACAATGGGCCAAAGGGGTTGAAAATAGCCCGAACACCATGGATTACGCACAGTTCAATCGCTTTGCGGCTCCTTACATCAATGTAAAGGATAAAACCCCGGTATATGGGCATGTGGAAGATGGTCTTTTCAATCATTTGCTACTCGAGGTCATGAACGGCAAAAAATGGCCTTTGCCCATGTTCATGACGGAAAACATGTTTCACTACCTAAAGTTGCAGGCGGCTGAACATCGTGCCTGAGATAAACTGAGCTGCAATGGAGAACTGTTATGCTGGTTAACGTACCTGGACCTTGGAGTCCACTGCTCGGACGGCTCGCCTTGTCCGAGATTCCCTATACCAATCCCATTCTGGCACCGTTATTTGTGGTGATCGTGCTGGCTGCAATCGCGATTGCAGGGGCCATTACCTATTACGGTAAATGGGGTTATCTCTGGAAAGAATGGTTTACCACCGTAGATCACAAGAAGTTGGGCATCATGTATATCGTTCTCGGTTTGATCATGCTGTTCCGGGGATTTATCGATGGCCTGATGATGCGGACCCAGCAAATGCTGGCGGTGGGGCCCGGACATAATGGCATGCCGGTCATGGGGGCCATTCATGGTTATCTGACCCCCTTTCACTTCGGACAGGTCTATAGTGCCCATGGATTGATCATGATTTTGCTGGCAGCGACACCGTTGCTGGTCGGGATCATGAATATCATCGTTCCCTTGCAAATCGGGGCCCGGGATATGGCTTTCCCCTACCTGAATGCCTTGGGTTTCTGGATCACTACGGCAGCCGTATTTCTGATCATGCTTTCCTTGTTTGTGGGGGACTTTTCCCATAATGGCTGGTTCGGCTATGCGCCGATTTTCGAGTTGGCTTACAGTCCAGGAGTCGGGGTGGATTACTGGATCTGGACCATTGAGCTGGTGGCATTGGGTACCACGCTCGGCAGCATTAATTTTCTGGCCACGGTCGTCAAAATGCGGGCACCCGGAATGACCTGGAGCCGCCTGCCCGTTTTCACCTGGTCAGCCGTTTCGGCCAATATTATTGCGTTGACCTCCTTTCCCTGCTTGCAGGTGGCATTGGCCCTGGTGGGTGCGGATCGTTATCTGGGTACCCACTTTTTTACCGCAGGTTTCGGCGGTAACCTGATGCTGTATACCAATCTGTTCTGGCTTTGGGGTCATCCCGAAGTGTATTTCGTGATTCTTCCAGCCTTTGGCATGCTTTCAGAAATCATTCCGGCATTTTCTGAAAAGCCGATCTTTGGTTATGTGGCCATGGTGCTGGCGACCTTCGCCATTGCCGGGGTGTCCTGGATCGTTTGGCTCCATCACTTTTTCACCATGGGTATGGGACCCTATGTGAGTACGGAGTTCAGTATCGCGACCATGCTGGTGGGTATTCCTACGGGTGTGAAAGTCTTTAACTGGGCCGCCACCATGTATAAAGGCAGAATCACCTATACGGCAGCCATGCACTGGGCTCTGGGCGCTTTGTTCCTGATCTTGATTGGCGGACTGACCGGCATGATGTTATCCATACCGGCCATCAACTATATGGTCCATAACAGTGTCTTTGTCGTGGCCCATTTTCATATGATGCTGCTGAGTATTGTGTATGCGGTGTTCGGCGCGGTGATTTTCTGGTTTCCCAAGGTTTTTGGTTTCAAGCTCAATGAAGCCTGGGGGAAAATTATGTTCTGGTTGTTCAGTGCCGGAACCTTTCTGGTGTTTTTCCCGATGTTCATGCTGGGTTTCATGGGCGAAACCCGGCGTCTGGATTGGCCGTTCAATCCGCAGTGGGCATCCTGGTTCGATATCCAGGAACTGGGTATTGCGGTGTATGTGCTTTCGGTGCTGGCCTTTCTCTGGATGGTGTATGTCAGCTTGCGGGATCGCGCGGAAAATCGGGTGGGTGCCGATGCCTGGGGGACTTCCCGGAGCCTGGAATGGATCACCGATTCACCGGTCCCTTTTTACAATTACGCGATGGTCCCCCATGTGAATCATCGAGATGAAGCGGCCTGGCGTCGTGAACACGGTTTTTCAGAAACTCGGCCCGATCACTTTGCCGCTATTCATATGCCCAATAATACGGGAATAGCGGTTTATATCGGCGCGCTGACTTTTGTGATCGGTTTTGGCCTGACCTGGCGGATATGGTGGTTGACCGTGGCGGCCTTGGTCTTGACGGTGTTGGTCATGATTTATCGCTCGGGTAAGGGCGATCCCGGTCACATCATATCCGCGGAAGAAATGGAAAAACTGGATCGTGAATCCCGGCAGAAAATGGCCGATGGTCTTGAGCAGCTCCCCAGAGGGGGCGGTTATACCGGCGGCACGGTAACCGCTTATTCCGCTGAAGCGGGTGATCCCGGATCACAGGGTACTCCACCGGGAAATTCACGGCCTTGGGCATGAATCGTCGCCATAGCGTGACGGTATCTCTGCTGTCACGCATTTCCACCGCATTGAATAAAGGAGTTGTTTATGAGCTCTGCGCATGATAAGCCCGTGAATCCAGACCAGGTGGTCCTGTGGTCGGATGATTATGAGGGTCATGATGTTATTTCTACGCGGACCTTCGGGTTCTGGATGTATATTCTCAGTGACGGGATGTTGTTTGCGACACTGTTTGCCGCTTATGGCGTGCTGAGTTATCCCCACAGTTATTATATGGGGCCAACGCCCGCCCAGTTTGTGGCACCCTGGTATACCTTCATTCAGACCATGGCCTTGTTTTTGAGTGTGCTGGCCTATGGGTTTTCCATGGCTTCGCTAAAAACCGGCAGTAAAGTCGGCGTGATCAACGGCATGATTGCCTCCATGGTTTTGGGGATCGTTTTTGTCGGTCTGGATATTCACGATGTAGTACGCATGATCGGCATGGGGGTGACCCCGGAAGTCAGTGGCGGGCTTTCCGCCTTCTACGCGCTGACCCAGGTGCATTCTGCTCATATTTTTGTCGGCCTGATCTGGATGCTGGTGATGTTGTATCAAATCCTGAAAAAAGGCTTTACCGAGGAGGTGGTGGGCAGACTCATCAGCCTGCGCATGTTCTGGCAATTCCAGGCGGTCATGTGGGTGTTCATCTATGTGTTTGTTTACTTGTGGGGGTATATGTCATGAGTCATGGTCACAGCAATCCGCTGCAACATCCGGAAGTACAAATGGCGAGCCGCACGAGCTATCTGGCAGGATTTGTCATTGCCTCCCTGTTGATGCTGGCCGCCACCATTCTGGTGAGTGGCCAGGTACTCCCGCCCTTTGCGTTGTTACTCACCATCATGGGTTGTGCCGGTCTGGCGGCCATTGCCCAGATTTATTTCCTGCTGCACATCGACATTTCCGAGCATAACATCTGGAACACGGTGGCTCTGGTCATGTTCATTCCGCTATTTATCATCACTATCGGCTTGACTTGGTGGATGTTCTCCCAATTGTACCTGCGGACCATGCCCATGATTCCGGGTATGCCCGGCATGCATTGAGGGTGATCCCATGAGCGAGCCTATTGTCAGACAGACCGCCGAACTGGGCGGGGCAGGAGGAAGTGGGCAAATCCCCCACGCGGTTGAAGGGGAGCTGACCCCGGTGGTGCGGCTGATCGGCCGGGTGATCACGTTGCTGCTGTTGTTGTCGGTAGCGGCGGGGCTGTGGCAGGGTTTCGGCAGTCACGGTCTGTGGACCGGGGTGGTGAACGGCCTCCAGGCCAGCGAAGTGGGTTTTGCCATGGTGCTGATCCTGCTGGGCAGCATTGTGGAAGGCTTTGGTTATGGTCTGTCCCTGGGGACGAAATGGCCCTACACCCGCAACATTGTGCTGTTGATGGTCCGGGGAGACCCCGAAGCCGCCCACCGGGTGGTGGCCACGCTGGTGGGGCTGGTGGCCCTGGCGCTGGTGATCCTTGCTCCCGGTATCGGTACCATCAGCGGCTTGACCCTGATTGTGGTGACCGCCTTGTTCGGGATGGGCACTCTCTATGTCCTGGCGGGCCGGGTTCCGGCCTTCGTCCACGGCATGCACGGCCTGCTGGCCTACGGGGTATTCCTGATCTACCTCACCGGTCTGGCCTATCCCGGCCTCGACTTCTGGACCTATCTCGGCGCCATGGGTGCGCTGCACGCCTTGCTGCTCGCCGTTTTTCTCGGCGGCATGACCACCGGGCAACGGGGCTTTGGTAGCGCCATCGGTGCCTTCGTGCAACCTAAAAAAGCCTCGCAATGGACCGTTGCCGCCCACATCGCCGCCGGGCTGATCCTGGTCGCCACCCTGGGCTACCTGATGCCCGCCTATCCCATCGCCTTTTACCTGGCGGTCGGCCAGTTCGCGGTCGGATTTTTACTTTTTCACGCCGTCAGCCTCAAACCCAAAGACCCCGGTGTCCTGGTCGCCTTTCACCAGAGCATGGTGTTGCTCATGGCCCTGGCGATCGTCCTGGTCTGGCGCTGAGACACGGCCTCAGGAACCGATCATGAAAAGCTCCCTTATCACGCCCACTCCCCGCGGCCCGGAGGACCTTCTCCCCGTCGCGGGCGCGGAAGGTCTTCAAAACCGTTTCCGCCCTGGTCTCCTGCTCCATGACCTCTGGGTTCTGGCCAAGGCCCGGGTGGTCTCCCTGCTCGTATTCACCGCTGCGGTCGGCGAGATTCTTGCCCCCCACGCCCTGATGCACTGGCAGGCGGCCTTGGCCGGACTGCTGGGCATTGCCCTGGCGGGTGGAGCCGGCGGCGTGCTCAACCAGATCGTCGAACCGGGGTTGGACCAGCACATGCGTCGCACCCTGCACCGGCCCCTGGCCGAAGGCCGCATCAGCCGCCGTGGCGCCATCCTCTACGCCATTCTGCTGATGAGTGCCGCCATCGCCATTCTCGCCTGGGGCACCAATCCCCTGACCCTGGTCCTCACCCTGGCGGGAACCGTCGGCTACGGCGTGGTCTACACCCTCTACCTCAAGCCCAGCACTCCCTGGAACATTGTCTGGGGTGGGCTGGCGGGGGCCTTGCCGCCCCTGATCGGCTGGACCGCCATCACCGGCAGCCTGGCCGTTCTCCCGGTGGTGCTGGTACTGCTGGTCTTTGTCTGGACGCCGGCCCACTTCTGGCCCCTGGCCATCAACTGCCGGCGCGACTACGCCAAGGCCTGCATTCCCATGCTGCCCTGCACCCACGGCATCGACCGCACCCGGCGGGAAGTGCTCAACTACGCCGTCCTCACCTGGGTAGTGAGTCTGGTCCCGGCCTTCCTTACCGGCGACTGGATCTATGGCGGGATTGCCTGGCTTTCGGGGGCCTGGTTTGTGGGCATGGCCCTGCGCCTCAAGGCCCTGCCTGAAGGACCGGAAATGGACCAATACGCCCGCAGCATGTTCGCCTATTCCATCTCTTACCTGTTCTTGCTTTATACCGGGCTTATTCTGGGCCGATTGCTGATCGGGTGACGGCAGGGCGTGTACACTTATTAGCCTGTGTGCACTTATCGGGACCAAGCCCGAGGGTCGCTGTGCCATCTGGACCAATCAGGGCAGGAACCATGAATTATCGAGAAAGTGTTACAGAGGTATGGTGCCCTGACTAGCTGTTGTGGCAAAGCCTCCCCCCATTCTTCGTGAAAGCAACCCACTGTTTGGTCGAATAAAAAATCCAATAGATGCAGCTGCCAGGAATTCTTGGGCGGTGCCGGGAAGGTTTCTGCGGCTTAGGCATGTAGTTTGCTAAAGACTCATTGGTTTATATCTGAAGGCTTCCCTGAAAAATTCAGGAAAATAATGGTCGAGGTATTGGAAAGGGGTCCCCAATAATGAAATTTCGTGGAGTAGTCGCGCTGAGTGTGAGTCTGTGCGCCAGTATGTGGGTCACGGCGGTGGCAAGCCCGGTTTATGTGGAAAAAGTGGATATGCCCATGCAGGCCACCATGACGGAAGTGAAAAATGTGCTGCATGATGGTGGTTACAAGATTGTGCTCCATCTCAATATTCTGAAGTTGATTCAATTGCAGCAGAAGCACCTCAAAATACCCGACTTCAATGCCCGCAAGTTCACCGATGTGCAGGCTCTGGTGTTTTGTAATCCTTATGATTTCAGCAAGCTGCTCAATGCGGACTGGCCTGCTGCCGCAGGTTGTCCACTCACGCTGGATGTTTTTTCCAAAGGCGCGAACAGCTACATCGTTTACGGATTGCGTGCGGACTTTGCAAATACGCCAGCTTCCAAAAAAATCACCCAATCTTTTGATCATGCCGTGATCAAGGTGCTTCAGGAAATCCCGATGTCACGACAAATCAGCAAAATCCCGGACTTGTCCGGTAAATAATGGAATTGACTAACGGCTGCAAAAAGGAGATGTCAATGGAACACATGAAGAGAAGAAAATTTTTAGGAATATCGGTAGTTGGTGTGGCCGCAGTGGCCGGCTCTGGGATGCTGATGCCGGCCATTGCCCATGCGGCCAATGTCGCCGGTTGGCCAGCGGCGGCTTTTGATGCCAAGGCACTGGATGCGGCCATGAAGGACAGTATTGGTACGACTTCGGTCAAAGTCTCCCCGAAAGTCCATCTCACGGCGCCAACCATTGCCGAAAATGGTGCGGCAGTTCCGGTTACCGTCGCTGTGGATTATCCCATGACCGACGCCGATTACATCGAGTCCATCTATTTGTATGTGGATCATAATCCCACCCCTTTGGCCAGCGCATTTCACTTTAGCGCAGACAATGGTCAGGCGTACTTCCAGGCGCGGATAAAAATGGCCAAGACCGATATGGTCAGGGCTGTCGCCAAAACCAATAAAGGCGTATTGATGGCGTCCAAGCCCCAGGAAGTCAAAGTCACCATCGGTGGATGTGGTGGTTGAAGCAAAGTTTCCGGCAATAATGATTTGATGAAGGAGAATTCATTATGGCAGCAATGGGTAACCCGATGATCCGGATGGCTTCACATGCCAAAAAAGGGCAAATTGTGGAAGTACGATCATTGATCATGAATCCGATGACGACCGGACTCAGTAAAAACAAGGCAGGCAAGTTGATTCCAGCCCATTTTATTCAGACCGTCACGGTGACTTTCAACAATAAGCCATTATGCAGTGTGGACTGGAGTACTGCGATCAGTGCCAATCCTTATCTGGCTTTCAAAATGCGGGCGGTAGAAAGCGGCACCCTGGAAATGACCTGGAAGGACAATACCAATGGTGTTTGGTCCAGCAAGGCATCCATTACCGTGGCATAAGCGCAGTTTTCATAAAATACAGATGCGAGGTGAGTATGAATCTGACACGTAGAGATTTCATGGCCATGATGGGGATTGCCGGTGCAACCGGGTTCCTGTCACCGTCCGCTATGGCTTCTTCCTGGGGTTCAGGGAAAGACCCTTATGAAATAACTGATTATGGTAATGTCACATTGCTGCATATTACCGATACCCACGCCCAGTTATTACCCGTATGGTGGCGTGAACCGGGTACCAACATTGGTACCCGCGAACAGAAAGAATGGGGTGTGACCCCCCATCTGGTGGGCAATCACAAGCTGGAATATTACGGCATCAAGGCGGGTACGCCCGAGGGGTATGCGTTGTCTTGCATGGATTTCGACACGCTCGCCCATAAATACGGAAAAATCGGCGGCTATGCCCATATTGCCACATTGGTAAAGCGTTATCGTGAACAAGTGGGAAAAAAAGCGATTCTGCTGGATGGTGGGGATGCCTGGCAGGGTTCCGCCACCAGTTTGTGGACGAAAGCCGAAGACATGGTCGGTGCCCAGAATCTGCTCAAGGAAGACTATTTTGTCGGTCACTGGGAGTTTACCTATGGTGCGGATCGGGTCGAGTATCTGCTGAAGCACAAACTCAAGGCCAAATTTCTTTCCCAGAATGTGTTTACCATTCCCTGGGACGAGCCGGTTTTTGATCCCTATGATATTCGGGAAATCAGTGGCCGGAAGGTCGCCATCATTGGTCAGTCCTTTCCTTTTACACCCATCGCCAATCCCGCCTATTTTGTGCCGAAGTGGTCATTTGGCATTCATCCTGGACACATGCAAAAAATGGTGGATGAGTGTCGCGAGAAACACCATGCCGATATCGTCGTGGTGCTCTCCCATAATGGCGCCGATGTGGACAAGAAAATGGCCGCCCAGGTCAAGGGGGTTGATATTATTTTAGGTGGGCACACCCACGAAATCATGGGTCCACGTCCGGTCAAGATCAACAATACCCTGATTATCAATACCAGTACCAATGGCAAATTCCTGGCCCGTTTTGATCTGGATGTGGGCAAGGGAAAACTCAAGGGCTGGCGTTTCCATTATCTCCCGATCATTTCCAACATGATTCCCGAAGACAAAGAGATGGTGGATTACATCACCAAGGTTCGCGCGCCTTACGCCAAGAAACTGGCTGAGCCTTTGGCGGTGACCGAAAGCCTGCTTTATCGCCGGGATAATTTCAATGGCACCTTTGACCAGATTCTCTGCGACGCCTTGCGCGAAGAAATGGATTGCGAAGCAGCGTTCTCTCCAGGTTTCCGCTGGGGTTACTGCAAGCTCCCGGGAGAAACCATCACCATGGAAGATGTCATGGGACAGACGGCCATTACCTATCCCCAGGTGACGGTCACGGAATATACCGGCGCTGAGCTGAAAAATGTCATGGAGCAAGTGGCCGACAATTTGTTCAATCCGAATCCCTATTACATTCAGGGGGGAGACATGATTCGGGTGGGGAATATTCAGTACACCATGGATCCGGGCGAAAGCATCGACAAGCGCATCACCGATTTGCGCATCGGCGGGAAAATGGTACAAGCCAACAAACGCTACAAGGTGGCGGGTTGGGGAGCCATGCAGCGTGTGGAAGGCACTCCGGTTTGGGATATTTTTGCCCAATGGTTGCGTTCCAAAAAGACCGTGTCGGCCAATCCCCGGGATTTGCCAGTGCTCACCAAAAATATGGCGGGTAATCCCGGTATTGCCTTCCCCAAGGAATATGATCTTTAGGCAGAAGCTACCGCTCAATTGGGAGACAGAAAAGTGATGCGCACCCTGGCAGATCTCAGCATGTCAGAAAAAATCATGCACACCGGATTTATTTTTCTGGTGGGCTTGGGCCTTCTGGTGGCCGAGGCCTACACCTATACCGTGATTCAAGGGCTTGATGGTAAACCGGGCATCTCTATGCAGGATCTGGTCGTCCATTACTACGGCAATCGCAAGTCCAGCAAGTTGCAGGAAATGCTCCCGGCCATGATGCCCATGGCCCAAGTTCCCGTCAGTGAGCGACCCAAAATGGTGGACGCAGTAAATCACTGGATCGCCAATGGGGAAACCCGGAATGATTACGAACAGGAAGTAAAGCCGCTCATCAATGGTTCCTGTTTGAAATGTCATTCCTTGGGAATGCCCGATATAGGTACCTACCAATTGCTCAAGGCCCAGGCGCATGTGGATATGGGCATGCCTTACTCGGAAATGCTGATGAATGGCATGATCCATCTGACGACTCTGGGAGTCATCTTCTGGATTGCGGGCTGGATATTCAGTAAGGCGCGGTTCCCGCGTATTCCCAAATATCTGATGATTGGCGTGCCTTTCTTTGCTTTTTTCCTGGATTTTGCCGGCTGGTTTCTGACCAAACAGGATCCCAACTGGGTCTGGTTGGTGTTGATCGGGGGCATTTTGTCCTGTCCGTTGGTACTCATCGGCATGGCCATCAGTTTGTATCAAATCTGGTTATATCCCCGCCAGGAGGAAGCCCAGCCCTTGTGAGTCGCGCTTTATGATAGAAACCCATGCCAATGCCTATACGGAGCCTTTAAGTTTCCGAATCATCATTCGGGTGTTGGGCTCCATGCGTTTGGCGGTGCATTTGCTGCTCTTTGTCGCCATTGCTTCCATCATTGGTACGGTTTTGCCGCAGCAGGAAGTTTACACGGACTATCTGCATCAGTTCGGCCCATTCTGGTTCACCGTATTTGGCCAACTGGATTTGTACGATGTGTATCGTTGCGGATGGTACATGGGGATTGTCGCTTTTCTGATTGTCTCCACAACGGTGTGTGTATTGCGCAATGCGCCGCGGATGCTGCGGGAAATGCGCCACGTGCAGACCAGTCCATCGGATCGGTTTCTCCAGAACAGGCCCGAGCACTTCACTTCCCGCTCAGCCAAAGCACATACCGAGATCATCCAGTCCTCCGTCGCCGCATTGCGGGATTTTGGCTATCGGGCCCGGTTAATCAAAGCGCCTTCTGGGAATATCCAACTTTTTGCACAGAAAGGACGATTTTATCGCGTCGGCTACTTGTTGACCCATGTGGGCATCATCCTGTTTTGTGTCGGTGCCATCGATAATGCGAATTTGCCTCTGAAATGGGCGGAGTGGACGGGATCGGTGCATCCTGAAAAGAATTTTGATCTTCCCCTTTCCAGGATTCCCCCGTCCAGTTGGTTATCGTCCAGTAGTTCGGCATTTCGGGGGATAATCACCATTCCGGTAGGGCAAACCGTCAATGCCATGTTTGAACTGGTCGGCGATGGTTTCCTGGTACAGCGCTTGCCCTTCATATTGCGACTGGATGCCTTCAAGGTGACGCATTACTCCAATGGTCTGGCCAAGGATTTTGTCTCGACCGTTTCCCTGTATCATCCTGATGGGAAATGGTTCAAAACCGGCATCGTGCGGGTTAATCATCCCATGTCGGTAGCGGGTGTGCAGATTTATCAGTCCAGTTATTCGGATAGCGCCTCAAAATTACAGTTACATAATTATTTACTGTCCGATCCGGGCTTGTCTCCCGCGACCATTACTGCTGGCGTGGGTGAGCATCTGAAAACCTTTGCTTCGCAATATGCCATTTCCATTACCGATTTCAAAACCCAGAATGTCATTCCCCGTAAGGCCGTAGGCCTTTCTCCGGCACCCCATCATGGCATGATCAATATGGGGCCAACGGTCAGTTATCAGGTGGATAATGCCCGGGATCACAGCCGGGTAATCATTAAATCGTACATGAAGCCCTTTCCCCGACATGGCGAAGCCTATCGGCTGATCGGCTTTCGGGTATTGGGATCAACGACGTATCATTACCTGACCATTCCCCAGGGGCCAGAACATGGCATTCGCCTGTTCATGACCTATCTGGGTGATCTGGAACAGGCCGCGCGTAACGGAGATAACGCTTCAAAAGCGGTTTTTTTGCGTAATCTGGATAAGGCGCAAGCACAAACCCAGGTTTTTTTGCCGCCGCATGACCGCGATGCATTTCTCCAGGCCAGCCTGAAAGCCATGCAGGAGCTACGCATCTATCCCTTACCCTTCCTGACCGTTTTTCATCACTATGATTTGCACTGGTCAGCGGGTCTGGAAATCACCCGCTATCCCGGCATGAAAATCATCTATATCGCCTGTTTTGCGCTGGTTTTGGGGATATTCATTTTGTTTTATGTGCCACGTCGGCGTATCTGGATCCGGATTGAGGAGGATAAGGGAAAAAGCCGAATCACATTGTTTGCCGATAGCTCGCGGAATGAGGAGGACTTTCATCGGGATATGGAGCAACTGAATGAACGGTTGCAGGAAAAATTCTAAACGAAGCCGTTTTTAATGGGCTGTGAAAATTTCAACAGGAGGTCGTCATGAAAAAGTCTCAATGTCTAGCAGCCGCCGCCATCATCGCAGCCGTTGCCTTTGTCGGGGTGGATACGGTTGCCCTGGCCGCGCCGATGACTACGGCACAGAATATTGCTGCAGGAAAGTCCATTGCCTTCAACCGTACACAAGGGAACTGTCTGGCTTGTCACGTATTGCCAGGGGGAACCATGGCCGGCAATGTGGGACCCGATCTGTCGGTGTTACCGCTCAAAGCCATATTCAAGACCAAAGAAAAGCTGGTGGATTTTTTGTATGACCCGGAAAAGATGATTCCCCATATCAATATGCCCCCGTTTGGTAAAAACAAGGTGCTGACCCATCATCAGATGGAGTTGGTGGCGGATTATCTCTGGTCACTCAAGGGCTGACGTGCTTTTCCAGAAAAAGGAGTGCAAACATGAAAAAATTCATTATGGTTGCCGCCGCGCTGAGCCTGGTGGGAATAGCCGGTAGTGCCGAAGCCATTGACTGGTGGAATTTGGGCAACACCAAAGTGGGTCCTGAACAGACCCTCAAGGATTTTCACCAATATTTCAAGGAACAGTTTCCGAAAATGTCCCTGCAGCAATATGCCCTGGGCAGTTATGCCTTTAGCCCGGAAATGTATCAGCAATATCAGCAGGCCATCCAGTTTAATCCCGGTGACCTGACCCTCAGTCAGGGCAAGGCCGCCTGGGATCAAAAATTCCCGGATGGCAAAACCTATGCCTCCTGTTTTCCCCATGGTGGCAAGGGGGTAGCGGCTGGTTATCCTTATTTTGATAACAGGACGGGTCAGGTAGTCACCACCCAGATGCGCCTGAATAGCTGTCGGGTCGAAAATCATCTGCAACCGCTGAAATATGGCAGCGCCGCCATGATTGCCCTGGATACCTACTTTACTTCCCTGTCCAACGGAATGCCGGTGGATATCAAAGTGCAGGGGCCGGGTGCGGTCAAAGCCTTTGAAGAAGGCAAGGCCAATTACTTCATGAAACGCGGGCAACTCAACTTCAGTTGCGCGACCTGCCATGTGGCCTATGCCGGTAAGTATCTGCGCGCTCAGATTATCTCGCCTTTACTGGGACAAAGCGCCCATTTCCCGACCTATCGTGCGGCCTGGGGCGCGGTCAATACCTTCGAGAAACGCTTCCAGGGCTGTGACAAAAAAGTGGGCGCGATTCCGCAAAAACTGGAAAGCGTCAATTATCGTAATCTGGCATATTTTATGTCCTACATCAGTAATGGCATCAAAATCAATGTGCCGGGTTATCGCCCCTGATCACGGGTTCATCATGGGAGTATCCATATGTCTATCGAAAGCTCTGAAATACGCCATCGGCTGACCTTTGGCGGGATGCGTGCCAAAGGTCGTCTGGCCGCCCAGCTCTGGGCCGTTTTTCTGACCATCGGCGCCTTTCTGGTCTGGTATTTGTTTCGGGCCGATTTCTGGATGTGGCAGTTTATCGTGCTGGGCCTGTGGTACGCAGGCCTGATGTGCTTTGGCATCCTTTGGCCCGCCTTCCGGATGTTGTTTCTGGTGGTGATTGGCATCGCTGCCATTGGCGTGGGCCTTTACCAGTCGGGATACACCGCGGCCAACAGCGCCGCGTTATATTACGTCTTCCAGAGTACCTCCCTGTTTTACTGGATGAGTGGGGCGATCCTGATCAGTGCCATCGGGTATTATCGCTATGTGTTCAGTGGTCATCAGTCTGCAGGAGACTGGGGGCATCGCTTTGCCTGGGTCACGGTGGCCCTGGGTTTCGCCGGCCTGGCCATCCGCTGGCAACAGACCTACATTGGGCACCCCTCCTGGGGGCATATTCCGGTCACGAATATGTACGATGCCATGGTGCTGCTGTGTACGACCACGGCACTTTTCTATTTGTATTACGAAGGTCAGGGTAAAAATCGGGGGCTGGGCGCTTTTGCCATGCCGATGATTCTGGTCGCGGATATCTTTCTGGTCTGGGTCGGGGTGGCTTACCACCAAAACCAGATCCAGCCGGTGATTCCTGCCTTGCAGAGTTTCTGGATAAAGCTGCATGTTCCCTGCGAGTTCATTGCCTATGCCAATTTTTATCTGGCCGCCATGGTCGGTGTGGCCTACCTGCTCAGGGAAAGGGCCGAACGCACGGGCGGAGCACTGGCCAACCGGCTTCCTGACCTGAACAGGCTGGAGCGCATCATGGGTTCCATGGTGATGTTCGGCTTTCTGTTTTTTACGGCCGCTACCATTCTGGGTGCGGTATGGGCCGCCAAGGCCTGGGGCGGTTTCTGGTCCTGGGATCCCAAGGAAACCTGGGCACTCATTGTCTGGCTCAATTATGCCGCCTACTTGCATATGCGCAGCAACCGGTCTTTCGGACAACCGCACAAGGGACACAAGCTTGCCTGGTGGGCCGCCATCAGTCTGGTTACGGTCACTTTTTGTTTCATTGGTGTCGATTTGTTTCTGGGTGGACTTCATTCCTACGCCAAGCTATAAGGTTGAAAGAGGCTCATAAAGACCTTGTCTCCTGTGATGGGGTCTTTATATTCACCATGAAATTTGATTCGCCATTGAAAATTCCTAAAAATATAAAGAGTAACTATATTATAATAATAAAATATGCTTTTTATTTTCCATTCATATATTCTCGGTCTTATCAAAAATTTCTTCGTTGCTATCAGTGGAATCGTAAGCTATAAAATAGATAACAGTATCCCATGTGGATTGATAAAGGTTCATCATGGATATGATGCTGAGTAATAGCGCTGATAATTAAAGAGGTGTCGATATGAATTCACAAGCATCAACCAATCAAGCCCGCCTGACCCTGTTTTCCTGGCCGTTACTCGCCGCTCGGGGGGGGGCTGCCTTGCTATTCGTGATTGCTTCACTGCTTGCTTTCGGTGCAACCATGACCTTGCTGGTATGGTTTTTTGCCATTTACGTGTTTTTTGATGGGGGTTATTCCGCCATCCGCCTTGCCCAGAAGGGCAGTGGAGCCTGTCCCAGGGTCTTGATTGCCCTCAAGGCGGTCATTGGTATTGCTGCCGGCATTGCTGTCATCGTTCTTTTCCAGGGCGCTCATTTGTTGCCGACGCTGTTGACCGTTTTTGCCTGGGTGGCCATCGTCGGGGTGATTGAAGGTATTTGGGTACTGCGGAATGTCCGCAACAAAGAAGCGGTGATGATTATTGGTTCCACAGCTTATCTGGCGTTGGCGGTTGCTCTCCAGTTCATTTTTGCCCTGGCACCCGATGCCGGTCCTTCGGTCTATAACTGGATCATCATCGGATTTTCAGCAGCCTTCGCTGCGGCCATGTTCGGCATGGCCTGGGCCATGCGGCGTAATCTGCTGAAAATGGGTGGGGGTAATACTGCTGCTGCTCAGGCCCATTCCGCCTGAACGCCGGAAAGTGCAGACAGATTCCTGTCATCATCTTTCACTCAGTAACCATCAGTAACCCTCTCTACCCAGAGCCGCACTCCTTGTGTGGCTCTCCTTGTCTCCATAATAAAAAACGATAGGGAAAAGCCTATGGTATTGAGCAAAGCCACTGAGCAAGCGCTGCGCGGCCTGATTTATATTGCCGCACAGCGGCGGGGAGAACCGGTACTCAGCCGTGAGATTGCGGATTATTTGGGGGTTCCCGTCCAATGTATCACCAAGATCATGCGAAACCTGGCCAAACGCGGATTTTTGGAGTCCGTCAAAGGCCGGGGCGGGGGCTTCGTGCTCCTGCCCGCTGCGGAAACCCTGAATATCATTGACGTCGTGGAGGCGGTAGAGGGACATTCTTTGTCTCCACACTGCGTATTGGGCTTAAAGGTCTGTGCCGATGAAACGGCTTGTCCCCTGCACCGGCAATGGTCGGATTTGCGCCGTCAGGAGATCGACTGGCTGCGCACCCAAACCATCTGTGAAATGGCCAAAATGTGTTTTTCCAGCATGCAGGTGGCGTGAATTGAAAAGCCAAAGTCGCAACAAGCATTCTCTGCAACGGCTCTTTTATGATGGACTTTGGCGAAGGTGTTCAGGCATCGCGGCGCACCCGTATGGTCTGAAAATGACGATAGATGACCTGACCCGGTCCGCCGCCAGGCTTGCGTTGCACATGACGAATTTCGGTCCAGTCCACTTCCGCACTCAAGGCCCGGGACTGACTATATTGCAAGGCGAGGCGTGCCGCCGCCGCGATGACGAGATCCGGGACCTGAATCTGGGCATTGCCGCGGCGTAACAACACATGACTGCCCCCCAGGTCCTGCACATGAAACCAGAGATCCCAGGGCTTGGCATGGCGAAAGGTGAGGCGATCGTTTTCACGGGCATTGTTTCCCCAGAGGATGTTGAACCCCGCTACGATCGTCTGGTGAAAAGTATCTGTGGTCGCTCGCGAATGGTGGTCCCGGGTTTTATGGGGCATCAAGGCCTGGATATCCTGCCGAGCCGCCTGTATGCGGGGCAGGGCGTCTAGTCCCTTAGCCGATAATGCCTCCAGCAGCCGTTCGCTGTCCTCCAGGCGCTGCCGGATTTTTTGAATGGCCCGCTGACTTTTCAGGGCCTTTTGCATGTATTGCTGGGCCTGTTGGTGCAGGGTTTTGCCAGGAGTCACCGCAATTTCCAGCACGGGGCCATTTTTATGGGTATGGTCGGTCGCCTGAATGAGGGATTTTCGGCAGACGCCATCGGGCAGGGCAAAAAGGGCAAAGGCCAGAGTCCGGTAATGTTCGGGGGCTTCCCATCGCTGCAGATCCTGACGCATCTTGTGGAGGCGTTGTTCCAGACGTTTTTTTTCAGCCGACAGGACTTGCTCAGTCGGAGATGGGGCCTCGGGACGGTTGGAGGACGGGAGCTGAAGGGCCTTTTCTGGAGCAATGGCCTCCATGGGCGGCGCACCCGGCAAGCGTAGCGGATAAACCAGTGGCTGAGGGGTGCTGGCCTGCCACCAGGAAGCCGTGGCGCTGCGGGCGGCCCATTGCTCCTGCACAAAAGCCTGCGCTGACGGGGTAGAGGGCCGGTAGCGTGGCGCAATGCATTGTAACCAGATGGCTGGATCAGCTGCGGATTCGGCAAAAAGACGAACGGGTTCTGGCGGTTGGTACCTGATTCCCGGCAGAAATCGCGGCGCAGCGGCGCCGTCCAGTCTGTCCCAGCGCATGGCCCAGCGGATTTTTCCTTCGGCATCCAGCAGGGCGAGATTGCCCCGGCCACCGAAACACTCGGCAATCAGACTCCAGTGATCGACTCTTTTGCTGATATGCACCCGGCTGAAATCCATGCGCACGATCCGGTCCGCCCAAGGCACGCTAATCTCTGTTATTCCAAAGCCCTGGAGGCGCTGCTGGAGGAGCTTGCTGCCCGCAGCTTGTTCCTGGAACGCCGTACTCTCTGCAGTCAGCCAAAGTCCCAAGGGCGCGCGCTGGACCATGCAGGCCAGGATCTGCTTGCCGCCCTGCAGATACAGGCCACCCGCTGCTATCGCAATTTTTTGGACATTTTGTCCGGTCAGCCGCTGCTGAAAAAACTGTGCGGCGGCGGCCAGTTGAAGCGTGTCCATGGGCGGCGCTTCAGTGACTGGTCATGGGATCGCTCACGGCTCCCGAGCGATGCAGCAAGTCCATCAGGCTATCCAGAGCCACTGCCGCTGCTTGTTGGGTTTGATTCACGATGCAATCCGGATGTTCGGGTTCCTCATAGGGATCATCCACACCCGTAAAGCCCTTGATTTCTCCCCGCAGGGCCTTGGCATATAGGCCTTTGGGATCGCGTTCGGCGCAGACGGCGAGGGGGGTCGCCACATGGACTTCCAGAAAAAGGCCACCCGCTTCTTCCACCAGGCGGCGGGCTTCGGCCCGTGCTTGCCGGTAGGGAGAAATGGCGGCGACCACGGCAATGCCGCCATGTCGGGCCACCAGACTTGCCACAAAGCCGATGCGGCGGATGTTCTCGTCCCGATCTTCCCGGCTGAAGTTCAAGCCTTTGGACAGGAAACGACGGATGATGTCGCCGTCCAGCAGGGTCACGGCGCGCTCGTCTTCGGCTTCCAGCTGGCGCACCAGCATCCCGGCCAGAGTGCTTTTGCCACTGGCAGACAGCCCTGTAAACCAGATGACCAGGCCGCGTCGATCGGCGCCACGATAGGCCTGTCGCAGAATCCGGATGACTTCCGGCGGGGAAAACCATTCCGGGATCTCTTCACGATTGGCCAGCCGGCGGCGCAGTTCGGTACCGGAAATGCCCGCCAGAGCTTCGCCATTGGCCTCACTGACGGGCACATATCGCTGGCGGACCGGGGAGTAGGCATATTCCGGCAGAAAAATTCCGGCAATACCCATTTCCTGTTCGTGTTTGGCAAACAATTCCTGGGCGGCGAAGGCGGGATAAAACAATCCTCCGCTGCTGGCACCAGGATCGGCATGGCCGCGTCCGACAATAAAATGGGTCGCACCAAAGTTGCGGCGAATCAGGGCATGCCAGAGTGCCTCGCGGGGACCGGCCATGCGCATGGCCAGGGGCAGGGGAGATAGTAGCGCCTGACCCTGGGGATAATGATCCAGTACGGAGCGATATACCCGCATCCGGTAAGCCGCCTCGATATCTCCGGGTTTGGTCGGACCAATAGCCGGGTGCAGCAGCAATCTGGCATCGGCACCGGCCTGCTCCAGGCCGGCCTGGGTGACCGCAATATGGGCATGGTGCAGTGGGTTGCGGGTTTGGAAAGCCACTACCGGATGCTGTCCAGACCACTGTTCGCGCAGTTGTGCGGGGGTGCGATATTCCGGAGGAAATTCGACGGCTGCGGCGCGGCTGAGAGCAAGGGTGTCCCAGGCGGTGATCTTGCCCCCCACATACCAGGATCCTCGGGCCAGCAGTTCCGCGACCCCAGGGTGGGCACTATCGGTGCTGCCATAAATCGCTTCCGCTTCCTGCATTTTGTCGGGCTGGTACACGTCGGCAACCGTCAGGGCCGCCAGGGGCGTTCCATCGCTGCGCTCCAGACGCAGGCAGTCTCCTGCACGCAAGGATTTGCCCAGCGCGTCACTGACATCCAGGACAATGGGGATGGGCCAGAGGCTGCCATCGGTCAGGCGCATGGACTGCAGCACCGACTGCCAGTCGGCCCGCTGCAAAAAACCGGTCAGGGGCGCGAAAGCCCCCGTCAACAGGAGCTCCAGATCACAACGCTGGCGTTGCGTCAAAACATGGACAGCAGCTTCTTTCATGAGGAATACTTCAAGCGTTGATGGGGAAAATGGGCAGATGCGCCAGGGCGATGACCTCAGACCACTGAGCGGGATCACCCTCGGTGCAAATGGCGGCCACGGCGGCGACTTCGGCCTCGGCCTCGGCCATCAGGATACGCATGGCGCTCAGGGTGGAACCGGTACTGATCACATCATCCACCAGCACCACTTTTTTGCCTTGGATGGCGGTGCGATCCTTGGCATCGAGATAAAGGGTCTGGGCCTTGCCGGTGGTGATGGACAGGGTCTCCGTAGACAGCGCCTCGCCCATGTAGGATTTGTAATTTTTGCGCAATACCACATAAGGGCGGGCACTATGTACGGAAAGGGCATAGGCCAGTGGAATGCTCTTGGCCTCTGCGGTGACGATGACATCAAAAGCGATATCCACCATGCGCTGCTGGAGGGCAGCGGCGGCGGCTTCGGTGAGTTCGGTATCGCCGAGAATATTGAGGACGGCAATAGCCAGATCCGGCTGTACCTTGAACAGGGGAAGATCCCGCTGCACCCCATTGATATGCAGGGGATGGCTACGGGATGGCAAATCTGTGGGGTTCATGAAGGCTCCTTTTACCGCATTTTGCCACAGGGAGATGTCCGCTGCACTAATGCCGGTGGCATCAACTCAGGGGAAATGAATAGGTCACCAGGATCTCGTTTTCTCCCGGATTGCGCCCATAGAGATCCCCATTGGATAAATGCCCTATTTTTAGTCCCAATCGCCCGCCGTTATCCATCTGATAGGCCAGTCCCAACTCCAGCCGGAAGAGAAACGTACTGCCCATATGTTTACTGTTACCTCGACTGTAGCCGCTGACGGCCGCTACCGGCGTGAGTATCCAGTGTGGTGTCAACGCGAGGTCGGCATAAAAGCCCCCATAACCATCGACACCGCCATCGCTGTTAGCCAGCAGACCCAATACATAACCGATACCATAAAACCGGAATCCGGACTGGTACTCCGCATCGAACTCGGCCGGAGTATGATTGTAGCCGTCATCATCGACCGCACCAATCATATTGAAAACGCCAACACCCACGCTCAGATATGGCGCCCCGCTGGGCATCAGGGTAACGGCCCACGCCGAAGGAGCCGCTGAAAGCAGGATGACCAATCCGAGAATCCATAGCCACCGCGGAGCCGTAAAAACCTGTGATGCATGCGCTTTCCCTTTGCGATAAGCGTGTTGTGCGCCCATGTCATATGTCGTTTTTTTCTGGATTCAATCTGCCAGCCGGTAGCCATCGGCGTCCTTGCCCCGGATGCTCCGCCAGATGACCTGCGGCGTGCGGCGATTGGCCACGACGATAAATACCTTGCGCATATGCCCCTCTGGGCACTGAATCGCCTTGACGGCATGCCAGGAATGATCCGTCTGAGCGAAGAGGAAACTGCGGTTGCCCAGCACCTGCGAGGTGCCCACCTCACGTAAATCCGCATAGCTTGGAGACGAATGACGAGGCCATTTGCCGCCATCATCCAGCACCAGAGTTTGCCCGCCCCAAGCCTCATCCCAATCCTCCGGGGTGTTGAAATAGAAGATATGAGAACCGAGCTTGCGCCGGGCGTCGGTGTGGGGTGAGACGGAAGCGCCCGGCGGGGCGTAATGCCAATGCATGGTGAGGATGACGGGTGACCGGGGAGGCAAACCCAGCATCTCCCGCCAGAAGGATTTATATTCCTCACTCTGCAATTCATGGATGAATTGCTTCCAACTCGGTGCCAGTACTTTTTCCAGCGCCGGGCGATATTGAAGCGCAAGGCGATCATGGCTTTGTTGTCCATGCGCTCTTTTGTAGCCCATTTGGGATTCAAAAAGGGCGGGATCCGGGAGATCCTTGCACAGTTGCTCAAACTTTTCCGGATGAAGAAAATCGGAGATACAGATCCATGGGTAAGGTTGAGTATGCTGAAAATTTTGGGCTTGGGTGCACAGTCTGCTCATGACAGATGTGTCTATGGTTTCCATTCAAGGTCCTCCTGCGTGATTTCATTGTAATTCGGTATGCTGGCGCAGCCGCTGAGCCAAAGATGGGCTACCCTCCCGTCGGCATCGGGGTGGTGAAATCCACCGTGACATCGTCACGGGACGCGGCAGAGGCAGAAAATGTTCCTTGGGGCACATCGGGAAGTGGGTCATGGAGTTGCGGTATGCTGGTCGTGGGATCCACATTGCCTCCTTGTTTAAGGTATATCAATAATTCTTGATATAATAGGTAGTCACAAAAACACGACAAGTCAAGAACTGTCCGCAGATCCCTCTGATGGAAGGGTGGCTGAGGATAGGTTTTATCGAACCAGCACGTTTGCGCGAGGCGGTTGCGGTGTTCAGCGGCGAAAGCGTCCCGCTTCTTGAGTGGTGTTTCGAGATGTACACGCCTTTTTCATTGAACAAGGTGACTTGTCACAGCGCTTATTCTTGACTCTTCGGTGGTTATTCCCTGGATAGGCTCATGCCTCGACAATGCTTCCCTGAACATCGCTCTCAGATAGGACCTGATTGTATTGTCGGACAGGTCGCCAACCTCAAACACCCGCATGGCAAGCCATGAATCCGCCTTGTAAGCATTTCCAAGGCAAAGACAAAGGGCATCAAAAAGCTGGCCATTCATCGTGACCACTACCGTTTTATTATTGGCGAGATGCACTTCCTTGATGATTTGTTTGTGTTTTTCTGTGTTGTATGTGGGAGCGGGTAGTGTATACATGATTGTCCTCGCAAGGCAAAGGGGGGTTATTGACCATAGTTCATGAGGGGGACGCATCCCGCGACTTTCTCGCTGATATCATGATGCTGCAGGAAAGTGCTTTCATGTGATGAGGAAAGGGAAGACAAATATTTTTGTATGAGCTTGATTGGCTGCATAGCAGACTGGCCTCGCTGTGTTTTTCGATGAAAACATAATACGATCTTTAGATATTAAAAAATCGTCCAGCCAAAACCTAACGATAGTTATCGATAGGGGTATCCATTATGCCGAAATGGCGAATTCAAGCCTCTTGAATCAGCTCCAGAAACTTCTCCAGCATTTTAGAGCATCGGTCAGGCTGGGGGACAGCCATGAAATTCAGGCGGACCATCTGGTGATTTTCCAGAGTAGCGGTAGAAATCTGCCAGTCTGAACGTTGTTCCACCATTCTCCGGCTCATGAAGCCAATGCCGACGCCCGCATTAATCATGGCGCCTACCGATTCAATGTCCGCTACTTCGATAAGATGCTTGGAGACGATATCACACCGGGCAAATTCCTTTTCTATGGTGCCCCGTATCGCAGAGCCCGGTTCGCGCCAAATAATAGGGTAACTTTGGAGTTCTTCAAAGGAAACTGCCTTGCGTCCGGCAAGGGGGTGATGCAAGGGGGTGGCAATGACAATTTCATTGTCCTGCCAGAGGGTGCTTTCAAAATAATCGGGCAGTTCCGGGAGATCGCCGTCTCCTTCGTAGAAAAATACATCCACATCTCCTGCTGCCACGTCTTTCCAATAACATTCACCACTTTTAATGTAGAGATCGATGCCAGGGTACTGTTGTCTGAATCGAGTTAAATAGGGAGGTAAAAAATAGTTGGCGATGAGGCTGGTGGAAACAATATTGAGCTCTCCTTCCATCAAGCGTTGCCGGCGGGCGATGACGCTGTCAATATCCCGCATGACTCGGCGCAAGCGTTCAATGTCGGGAATGAGTATGGCCCCTGCCCGTGTAAGTTTTACCCCATTGATTTCACGGGAATACAAAGGTTCTCCGACATATTCGGTCAGTTTTCTCAGTCGTTCCGAAATGGCCGATTGTCCTCGGTGTAAATACTCGGCTGCGGCACTAATGCTGCCATGCTCGGCGACCGCCAGCAGGGATAAAAGTTGTTCGTCATCTGCCATCATCGATTTCTCCGAGCGCCTGCCCCTTACCCCCGCACCCCAACGCACGGCATGCGCCGTACCGTGCGCTTACGCGCCCCATGCCGTACCCCGTCTATCATTGCTGCCGCTGGCTAGCCGCCGTACAGCACAGTTTGCCAGCAAAATACACTTCCACTCGGCGCTCTCCTTGCCCCTGCGGGGCCGGAGCTTTCGCTGTATTTGGCTCAAGGCAGCCATGTTCGGCTCCGGCCATTGTCGAGGGCCATGCAGGAAACGGATGATCTGGACCTTCCTCCTTGAATACCAAGGTTTTTCACGCTAAAACGCCTTTTCCAGAAATTCGATCCCGCGGCGGCACAGTTCCTTGCCGTAATCGGTCCACAGTCCCTCGCCCCAGTAACGAAAACAGCTCGTTTCGCTGACCAGCAGGAAGAACAAGGCCCGACGGTAGCGGGGATCGCTGCTGGGGATGCCGGGGCGCAGCACCTGCTCATAAAAGAGGCTGCTCAGACGCTCCATGGGCCCAAGCAGGTCGCCATAGCCATGCACCCAGGAAATATTATTCGTCCAGCTCCCGCCGTCCATGGAAAACCGCTGATCCTCCCGGTGCAATTCGGCAATGACGGCGGCGAGGCGTTCCGGCCCGTCGCCGGGATGAAAGCGCTCCCAGAGGCGCTGCTGGTGGATGGGCTGGATGGCCGGGAACACTTCCTTCGTGAGCCCCTCGCTCGTCAGGTAGGCCAGATACTCGCTGACGTTGACCAGCGGAGTGGCGGAACCCGAAGCCGCTGCCACCACTTGCCGATACTTGGGCGGGAACTCGTTCATCATGACCCCGCCATTCTCGCCGTCGGCGATCTGGGTCACCAAGGGGGGCACCCGCCGTCCGCCCAGGTCCATGCGGGAGAGGCCCTGCGCCTCGTACCAGGGCTGCATCTGGCCCACCAGCTTGGTGTCGGAGCCCTGGGTCTTGATGACGGCGGTGATGCCGATGCTCTCCCCCTGGGAGTTGGTGCACACCAGCCGCTGGGGCAGATGCGGCTGCCGCAGGGGCTGGCCATTGCCTTGCTGCTCCACCGTATGCTCCTGCACCAGGACCCATTCATACCCACAGTCCAGCAGGGTCTTGACGAAGGCATAGGCGACATCGGGATGGTTGGGCAGGGCCATTTCCGGCGGCGAAAAGCCGCGCACCCGGGCCAGGGCCGCGTCACCGAAGAGGGCGGCGAAGTGTTCCTGCCAGGCCAGGACGTGGAGCCGGAAGTCCTGCACCGGCGTCGAGGGCGCCACGGCATGGCCCCAGGCCGTGCCCAGCCATTCCACCGCACCCTGATAGCGCGCGTCGGTGGCCAATGTCCGCAAGGACTGCAGGACATGATGTGCGCCCATCTGCTGCAATCCGTAGAGCAGCGTGCCCGAATAGTCCAGCATTACCCGCGGCTGCTGGCCGGCAGCCAGCAGCTCCGGCACGAACTCCGCCATGCGCTCGTAACACCACTGGAAGACCGCTGCGTTGTGATTGTCGCCGATCTCCGGGTGCTCCAGCATATATTGCAGGTTGCCGATGATGGCGGCGCTGCGCAGATCGTCCCCACCGGCCGGGATCAACGGTTGATGCATGTGCAGGGCGATGGCCGCGGCGCTCCGGATCTGAGGAAAATCGATGCCGCTTCGGGTCAGGTCCTGGGCAGGGCGCCCCCGCAGCACCTGCGCTATCCGCTCCTCATGGCCGCAGAAATCGGGCAAATCATCCAGCAGTCCGCTTGACATCGTCGTCATTCCCTTTCATCACTCACGAATGAAATCATAAATCCCCACATAATACTCTCCCGGCTTGTTCCAGGAGTAGTCGCAAGCCATGCCGTTGGCGGCCAGCTCCTGAAAACTGTCGGGCTCTTCATGCCAGAGGGCGATGGCCCGCCCCATGGCCGATTCCAGGGCCGGATAGTCGTCCTGGTAAAAAACATAGCCGTTGCGCTCCGGGAAGGGCTTATCGCTGTAATCCCGGTCGAATACCGTATCCAGCAAACCGCCCACGCCGCGCACGATGGGGACGGTGCCGTAACGCAAGGCGATCATTTGGGCCAAGCCGCAGGGCTCATAAATACTGGGCACGATGAGCATATCCGCGCCGGCATAAATCCGATGGGCCAGTTCCTCGTTGAAACCGATCTCCAGATGGCAATCCGGGCTCTCGTTGAGATGATTCTTGAGGTGCCAGAAATAATCGTTGATGCCCGATTCCGGACTGGAGCCCAGCAAGACGAACTGGGCGTTGTTCCACAGCGCGTAAAAAAGGCCGTGGCGGATGAGGTGCACGCCCTTTTGCCAGTCCAGGCGGCCCACATAGGCAATCAGCGGCTTGCGGTCATCGCGCAGCCAGAGGCGCTCGCGCAGGGCGCGTTTGTCCCCCTCCTTGCCGGACCGGTCTTGGTGGTCGTAATGGTACGGAATCAGGGGATCGGTCTGCGGATTCCAGAAATCGTAGTCCAGCCCGTTCAAGACTCCGGAAAACTTGTTCTGATGGCGGTAGAGGACATGGCCCAGGCCGTAGCCCTGGTCCGTATGCCGAGCCTCCCAGGCATGCTGCGGCGATACGGTGGTGACGAAATTGGCATAGACGATGCCCGCCTTCATGAAATTGATGGCCGTGGGGTTGTGGTCATCCTGCAGGCGGTCGGGGTGGAAATAATGCCAGGGACGGCCGAGGCCGGTGGCCCAGAGGATATTTTCTCCGGCGATGCCCTGATGCTTGAAGTTGTGGATGGTGTAACAAACGCGCGGATGCTCCATCCCATGGTATTTGTAGATCTCGAAGAGCATGGCGGGGAGCAGGCCCGTCTGCCAGTCATGACAATGAATCACTTCTGGCCGCTTGCCGGTTTTCAGCATGAATTCCAGCGCGGCCTTGCTGAAAAAAGCGAAGCGCATGTGGTCATCGAGATAGCCGTAATACGTGCCGCGCTCGAAAAAATGATCGGCGGAATGGGGTTCGATAAAAAAACATTTCAGGCCGTGCACAAAACCGAACCAGACCGTGCAATGAATGGCCCCGCCATACCACGGCACCCAGAGATCCCCATAGCTCACCTGCAGATCCTGGATCTGATCGTACCGCATGTTGGCGTATTTGGGCAGGATGATCTCCACCGCGTGGCCGCGGATCTCCAATTCCCGGCTCAGGCCATAGACCACGTCCGCCAGTCCGCCCACCTTGGCTGCCGGAGCGCATTCCGTAGCCACCTGAATCACATACATGACATCTCCCTTGAGGATTACCGCAAAGTGGCTGTTTCTCATGCCCCGACCAGCAATGGCTCCGGCGCCGGCGGCAAGGTCTGACTTCCAAGAAATACGGCGGGCCCTTACCGAGGCATCGGGACAGTCCGGCCCCATGCCACGACCGAAAGAGGGCGGACTCCTCGATCGAGAAATCCGACAGCAACGCCCGGAAGGATGGCAATGGAGACATTCCCGTTGTTTGAAGCATAGCACAGGATCCACTCCGCGTTGTCCGGCAAGGGGCGCTTCGCGGGTGCAGCATGTGGAGGGAAGTTTAACTTACTGTTTTTATTGGTCGGGGCGAGAGGATTCGAACCTCCGACATCCTGCTCCAAAAGCAGATTGCTATTGATTTTATTAGGTTTAAGGCTGTTTCACGTTTATGGTTGATTCTATAAAAACAGTCAGTTAGTGTTGCAAGCCTTTCAATTTGTGCCACCATAGCCAGAACCAAGTGTAACCGCAAGTGTAACCGCTAAATCTGGGGGTTGAGATGGCAGAGAAATTGCCTACCGACAAGGCAGTGAAGAACGCCAGGGTTCAGGGCAACGGCAGGGATTCCGTGCTACGGGACGGCGGCGGGCTGGAAATGCGCGTCTACCGTGCAGGCGGGAAAATCTGGCAGTTGCGCTACCAGCACGCGGGCAAGCGCCGGATTATGCGGATCGGTGAATATCGGGGGGTGTCCCTGAAGGATGCCCGGAGAGCCGCTGATGATGCACACAAGCTACTGGACCGGGGCATTGACCCGCAGGTTCATGCCGAGGATGAGAGTGCGGCACAGCAGGAAGCCGAACGGATCGCCAGAATGAACAGGCCGCCCGCAAGACCTTTGCTGATGTATTCATGCAGTGGCACGAGGCCAAGCTGTCACAACGCAAGGATGGGGCCGATCTGCTCCGAGCTATGCAGAAGGACGTGCCTCCCGTCATCGGTGATGTGGAGATAGGTGCCGTAACCCGCGCCGCTTTGCTGGCCTGTCTGGACCCGGTAGCAGCCAGAGCGCCTAGGATGGCAAACCGACTGCTCACGACCCTCAAGACGTTCTACGCATGGGCACAGTTGCGCGAGATCGTCACCGTGGACCCTTTGGGGCCAGTGAAGGCCGCTGATGTGGGAGGCAAACTGCCGAGCCTTGACCGGATTCTGGAGGACAGGGAAATTGTCGCCCTGTTACGCAAGCTGCCCGATAGCGGACTTTCCCCTGTTGTGCAGGCCGCTTTGCTGATTGTGTTATCCACCGGATGCCGCCTGGGGGAAATCTGTAAAGCACAATGGACGCATGTGCAGGATGGTATCTGGGTTATCCCGCCCGGCAACGCCAAGAACAGGAAAGAGCACAGGATCGCATTGTCACCCTTCGCAGGCGCACAGTTCGACGTGCTGGCGTCTGTCCGGGAAAGCGGCTGGTGCTTACCCTCACCGCGCAAGATCGGCAGTCCACAAACGCGGCTGAGTATCAGTGCCGCCATATACGACCGTCAGACCCAAGGCCCGCAACGTCAGGGAAGAACGGCGGCAACGTCTGCCCTACTGCTGGATGGGGGGGAGTGGACCGTCCATGATCTACGCCGGAGTTGCGCCAGTGGAATGCAGCGCCTTGGCGTCATGCCTGCTGTCATTGATGCCGTGCTGAATCACAAGGAAAGCAAAGGCGTCACTCAGATTTATCAGCGGTACGATTACAGCAGGGAAGCTGCCGAAGCCTGGGCGAAGTGGAGCAGGCACCTGGCAGGACTATTGGCAACGGCACAGGGGAAGAACGTGGTCCCGATCAATGCTTGATGGCTTCCCACTGATACGGCAATGACGTATATTCAGCACAACATGCTTACCCTGATCGAGACACCGTTATTCAGCAGCTTGTGGCCTGACTACTGGACCGAGGAGGAGCGCGGGCAGTTCTGCTCATGGCTGGCGTCCAAACCTGATGCAGGGGATGTAATTCCGCATACTGGCGGTTGTCGTAAGGTGCGCTGGAGCCGGGCAGGGATGGGGAAGCGTGGGGGTGTCAGGGTGGTCTATTACCTGCAACGGGAAGATGGCGAGATATGGCTATTGCTGATCTACGCCAAGAATGTGCAGGCGAATATCCCCGCGCATGTGCTGCAACAATTACGGAAGGAGATTGAAAATGCCGATGACTGAGCAGGAATTATTGAAACGCGATGCCCAGCGCGATTTAGGGGCCGAGCTTCTGGAGTCCGTCCGGCAGATGAAGGCCGGGAAGCGGGCTGCTGTTCACCGCCTGGCCGTACCCCAGATTGTGCAGGCCCGGATGGATTCCGGGTTGTCACAAGCACAGTTTGCCGCACTCATGGGCGTATCTGTACGGACCTTGCAGGAATGGGAACAGGGACGCCGGAATCCTTCTGGCGCTGCTAATACCCTGCTGAGGATTGCCGCAAGACACCCGGAAGTGATCCGGGAAATGCAGGGGATGTGATGCCCAATCCACCGCACCCCGGCGATATTTCGCCTGATAGTATGGCTATGACGCCGGAATATTTGGCGGGACTGTTCGAGTCCTGGAAGTGGACCGGGCATGAGCGTCCGCTATTCAATACGGGAGGCCAGCACCCGGCGCTTGATCGGGCCTTGTCGTGTATTCCACCCGTCCAGTGGTCAGCATTGGCCCTTACCCTGTACGGGGATCGCCGGGGGAACCCTGGAGCAACGTCAGATGGATCAGAAGGCCGCTGGTGAGGCTGCCCGGAAGAAATTGCAGGAAGCCACAGAACTGCTACGGCAAGCAGGCTGCCAGAAGATCGGTGATCTTGCTCTTGATCTGGCCGCCTGTGCTGCCCATGCCGGGGAGGGCGAAGTTCTGGCACAGCCCTATAACCTGCCACTTGATAGGGTCCAGACACCCGAAGCATGGCGGCAAATGCGGTTGTATCCGGCGGTATTCCCGGCTTGCGATGTAAACTCATTGATGGCGGCCCGGCCCGCTGGCAGAGCAAGACATGATCCAGAGTCCGCAATAGTAGGGTCGGCTGTCCGAAGGCTTCTGCCATTTTTTCGGGATCATGACGAAAGGGACAGTATCATTGCCGATTTGCTGGCGGAGGTCGATATCGACACCACACGCCAGAACGTCCGTCGGATCGTTACCGGATATTCCATTAAAATCAGGCCCAGATTGTTGCATACCTCCTGAAGGATTTACAGCGTTGCACAACTTGCAGGACGCAGCAAAGACGCTGAAATCAATCCCGGCATTGCCGGAAGACGCACTGGAAGGCGCGGAGATCCTCATAAATCGTATTCGCTCCGAGCTTTCACGGCTGGGAGGCTATTGCGATGAGTGAATATGCCTATCGTCAAAATTCTGCCGCGTTTGGAGAAGGTAAAGCGCGCTGGCCCCGACAAGTGGCTGGCGAAGTGTCCGGCGCATGATGACAAGAGACCGTCACTATCTATTCGTGAGGCGGAAGATCATAAAGTGCTTCTGAAGTGCTAGTCGGGGTGCGACGCTGCTGAAATTGTCAACGCGCTGGGACTTTCCATGGCTGATCTGTTCCCAGGGGATAGGCGCAGCCTCACCGAGCACAGCGTCGGATCCATGCGGCGCCCATTCGACTACCGCGATGCGCTGACCGGCGTATCCACAGACGCCATTGGGGTGCGGTTCATTGCGGGGGCTTTGCAACGTGGAGAGACATTGGATGACTCGGCTATCGAGCGTCCTTCCCAAGCCGAACAGCGTATCAGCGACGCTCTTCAGGCGGCAGGAGGTGCAAAATGTTGAGCGCCGACGATATTGATAGTGCAGTAAACAGTGACCCAGCCGATGCCCTGGAGGAACTGTGGTAATCGCCAAGTCCGGCGACCCAGCAGCTTTCTGGAGGGCCTTAAAACCCAAACTGCCAGATGTTCAGGAAGTGGCTATCGGTGATCTGGCAGAGTATGCAGCATGGCGCTCTGAGGTTAAGGACGCCTGCCCGAAAATCAAAATAGGCACCCTGGATGCAATGGCCGTACCCAAGGGCGAAGGTGGTGGCAGTGATAGCCAGGCAACACAGCTTGCCGATCTTGCGTCTGAGGTTTGCGAGCTTTGGCATGACGGCGATAACGAAGCCTACGCCAGCTTGACCCGCGATAAGCACAACGAACATCCGAAATGGAATGAGAAATGCTGGCAAGCTGACCAACAACGGAAGCAACTAAGTAAGTCGGCAAATTTGCCTACCGATTCAGTCTCCCAACCCGAAGCCGCAGCCCTGCTGAACGTCACCGTTAGCTTGGCGGCGGGGCAGTGGCAGCGGGAAAAACCTGCCTACCGTGTGCTAAGTGTAACCGCTAAACTGATATGGGCGTTTTATGGAATAGTGCAGGAAGTTTAACTTACTGTTTTTATTGGTCGGGGCGAGAGGATTCGAACCTCCGACATCCTGCTCCCAAAGCACTGTGCTATGGGCTCGTAACAATATGAATTGGAATAAGATATCAGGTGTTCACTGTTTCTACAAATCGCCAAGACGTGGACGGTAACCCATTGTATTGTAAAGAGGGCATAAAGGCGTTGTAGAAGCAGCATCTTACCTCTTTTGGGGGCATCGCAAAATTCCGGCACCGGGCCTCGCCCGTCCCATCAGATAGCCAAATCGGTTCAGGCGGGCGCGTTGCCTCTCTCCGTGCCCGGTCGCCTGGGACTGCAATGCCGGTGTTCCGGCATCCAGGCGGACGCTGGCTCCCGATTCCCCCAGACAGGCGGCATCTATCTATTTGATCTGGTCCGCCAAGTCCGTTTCGACAATCTCCAGCAGTGATCGCTCGCCGCACAAGAAGATCGAGACGGTTGAGCGGGCCGGATGAATCTGACACCCAAGGCCAAGGCCATCAAGCCGGTCCTTGGTGGCATGCCGCCGGCGGGCTATGGGGGTGGTCCCCCAAGTTCCCACCTTCAGTTTCAGGTAAACAGCCAGGTCGAACAGGCTCATTCCTCGCACATGCTCTCGCCAGTGCTCAGGTGAGAACGGCTTCCAAAGGTCAACCGATCGGTTCACCGTCTGCATGGGAGTGGGGCCGTATGCCGGATCTCCGGATTGGTAAGGGGCTGGATCAATCTTGATGATCAGGTTTGCTCCGGCCCAGGCCAGGGCATCCTGGCCGAGCCTGCTCCATGACAGCACCAGGAGTTTGGCCTTTGTATATGGCAATGGGCTGTGCTCTGGGAGCAAGTCGGCCAGCAAGGAAAGCTCGTTACGCAGATCTTGCGGGATGGCGTTGAAAGCTGGCTCACTCCGCATCTTCAATGTCTTCCTCTGAGTCTTCTTGCTGCAAATGGTCAACAGGGCAACGATACCCGTTTATGGCCCAGGCCGCAGCGATGAGCAGGTCTGGCGCCTCGCCCTCAATAAAAGCTGCTCCACAAAGCAACTCGTCTGGGGCATCGATTTCCTCATAGTTCATTCATCTCCTCCTCCGCCCACTGAGTCAAGTTTCCTGTCCGGTATAGATCGGACGCGGGTGAGCCCTTCATTTATCTCCAAATCCCTTGATCTATACCCGTCATGCGACGAATCTCAAATCTTGCTTTTAACCAGGAGTTCCCTGAAGCCTCCGGGTTGTCTGGCATCCCCGCGGATAACAAGGTTCGGATTGCTCGGGATACGGGCAACCCCTATGACCGGGATGCGGTGGGGATATGGCTTGGAGGATACCCGAAAACGCCCATCGGTTGGCTTTATCGCAAAGACGATAACCGGGATGCCGTGCTGCAAAAGCTCGACGCTGGTGGAGAAATTACAGGGCATATCGAGCAGCGCATCCGCAGGAAAGGTGAGAAGCCACGAAAAGTTGTGGTATTTTGGCTATGAGGGGTCGTTGCTCCAAAATCTGATAACGTGGAACCCAGAGGGAAGGAGGATGCCTGACGACGGCATTGGCTTGAAGAATGATGTCACATCCATGATCGGTGGTAAAATCGCTGGAAGAGTAGGGCCAGCCTGAACGGCAGTTCAAGACTGGAAGCGGTCATATGAATAGGCTAAAGTATGTTTAACACAAGATAAGTGGCTTCCGGGCATTAAAGAGCAAATAACTACCGTCAGCTACGAATGGAATATTTAGATAACCTAAGGAATCCAAATGGAAACCAAAAAAATGAGTAGCGTATTAACCACAATCAACGAAAAGAAAATATTGTTTTTATAATATTACATTGGATAACCGCACTCAATCGGGAATTGCATTGGCACGACTGGCAAAAAAGTCACCATCTTTGCATTTTGGTAGGCAGCCTGTGGCCGTTTCGATTCAACGCAGTCGTAAGGAGGATGCTTTGAAACCCTTGCTCCCTACTTCTATCTTACAGCTTTGGGGGCAGCCTGAGTTCCTGGATCTCTTGTGCACAGAGTTATTGGCCCAGGATGTACTTTTTGCGCCCTTACAAAGTGCTTTGGAGCATGGCAGTTATGCGCTGCTGGATAATGTGGCACTCATGGCACTCAATCACTATGAAAACGCACAATCACTCTCCATGGATCTGGGCGTGAGTTATACCAGTACCATACCCGGTTGTGCCTGCCAGGGTGATCCGGCACCAGAAAGTGAGTTACCTGAATATACGGTACTCCACCTACATATCATGCGTAAAACGGGCACTTTTACGTTGCAGGTGTTGCCCCAATGAGACCATTCAGCAAATCGTTGGCTGTGCAGATTTTTGTGGGCACCATTCAGCGATTACCCCAATCCGCTCGACCCAGCGGAATTTACAAAACGCGCGTAAATATGCCCGTGTACCTCAACATCAACGGTTTTGAAGGTGATCAGCAAGCAGACCTGCGGGTTCATGGTGGTCCAGATAAAGCTGTACAGTTGTATCCCGTTGCTCATTATGCGGCATTGATAAAGCGCTTCCCGGAACTGCTTGGAAAATTGGCTCCCGGTGCCATTGGTGAAAACATTTCCTGCCCCGATCTGAATGAACAGGAGGTGCATATTGGGGATTTGTGGCAATTAGGCGAAGCGTTACTGCAAATAACCCAACCCCGTAGCCCCTGCTCGAAAATTGATGAAAAGCTGGATTGCAAAGGCGTGGCGGCCTATATCGCCCAATCCTCCAAAACGGGATGGTATTTTCGCGTGCTTGAGCCGGGTATGGTAACAGCGGAAAACAGGCTAGTTTTAGTAGAATCAGGAAATGAACACTATCGTTTGTGTTCGATTCTTTCACTGATGCAACAAAACGAGTCCGCCGCTATCGGCGCGTTACAACGATGCTTGATGGCACCTGGTATTGCCGACAATCTGCGTCTTAAAATTGAACAGAAAATAGTCCATTTGAATAGGGCCAGTACCGGCACACCCTGATCCCGCGATGAGATAAGAGCGTAGTAATCGGCACTGGGTGCCGCAAATCGCGCCGAAGAAACTGCGGCCCCATTTATGGCAAAGTAGAAGTGTGGCACTGCAGAAGGCCGATGAGTCACTAGGCCGATCCCGAAGTCAGACGAACAGTGGCATTTTCTTGACCAAGATCAAGGAATACCCTATTGAATTGCTCTACTATTGGCCTTGAGCGTTTTGCCACAACCCTTTTTTTGCGGAGGACCGTCATGACTACAACCAGCCCACCCCAACCTCATGCCCATCTTCGGGCCGACGCCACCTACCTCTTCGACGCGCGTGGCGTGGCCAAACGCTTTCGTCATGCCGCCATTTTCGGGGCCTTGGATGCCCTGCAAGCAGGGGAAGTCATGAATTTCATGAATGACCACGATCCCTTGCCCCTGCTCGACCAACTACGCAGCCGTTATGGTGATGGCATAGATTGGGTCTACCTGGAACGTGAACCACATAGGATACGGATTCACTTTATAAAAAGGATTCCTGGCGGGTCCGACGTGGGAGCGCAAACACGACCCTGAGGAGGGATTTCACCGTGCAATTATTTACCCCAGCCCCCAGCTTCGACGACCCCATGGGGCTCTTGCTGGCATGTCATGGCCGGATACTGGGCCATTGTGACACCCTGGCATGCCTGCCTGGACATCTTGCTGAGCACGGCGCTGATGATGAAGCGCGCCAGGCGGCTACGCGCATCCTTCGCTATTTCCACACCGCAGCGCCTCAACATCATGCGGATGAGGAAGAAAATCTCTTTCCTTGGTTGACCACCCATCTCGATTTTCCTGAGCCTCTGCACACGACTTTGCGCCACCTCTCGCTCCAGCATCGTAATTTGGAAGCGTTATGGGAAGATTTCGCCAAAGAGTTGGAAGAGGTCGCTGTTGGTCACGGGAATACCCTTTCCCCGGATATCTTTATTTCCACACATCGGGCCCATATCGCCATTGAGAATAATGAAATCTTCCCGGTCGCTGCGCGTTTGCTGTCCCCAGACATTTTGGGCGAGATCGGGAATGCCATGCGGACTCGTCGCGCAGGAGCACAACCATGACCCATGTCGTCACCGAAGCCTGTATCCGCTGTAAATATACGGATTGCGTTGAGCCCTGCCCGGTCGATTGCTTTCACGAAGGTCCCAATTTTCTGGCTATCGATCCGACGGAATGTATCGATTGCACCCTCTGTGTGGATGTCTGCCCGGTAGGAGCCATATATCGTGATGTTAATTTGCCAGAAGGACAAGAGATATTCTTGGACATCAATGCTCGATTGGCAGCCCATTGGCCCGTGATCATCCAGAAAAAGCCGGCGCTACCGGAAGCCGAACACTGGGCGCAGATCGAATCAAAACGTCCCCTTCTCGAGGAGTGATCCATGGGAAACATTTTTCATTTAATACAGATACTGCCTCCTCCGAAGAAAGAGGGACGGTCATATCAAAGCAGTCTTGATTGACCCGGTTTTGGGTCAGATTCGGCCATTAGGCCAAGGAGTTCACAATGAATGACCATAGCACACAACAAGGTTTGGCGGGGCATGGTGCCTTTTTTCAGGACACCAACCTGTCTGCCCAGGAAGCGGAAGCAGCCACGGCCTGGGTGCGCAGTCACGTGGATCGGCGGACGATGGACCTGGGCGAGCGGATGGATGATATCCGTGATCATATGTGGGAGCTGGAAAAAGAAGGGGAAATCGTTGTTCACCGCATCAACCCTGGACATCAGGCGAAAACTGTCAAAACTCTCTACGGCTGGGATAAAAAGATTCCAACCAATAACCTCTGGCACCACAAGAGCTGCGGCCAGTGTGGCAACATCCCCGGCTATCCCACCAGCCTCATGTGGTTCATGAACAAGCTGGGCACCGACTATCTGGACGAGACCGACCAGACCTCCTGCACTGCCTGGAACTACCACGGCTCCGGCATCGGCAACGTGGAGTCCCTGGCCGCCGTCTTCCTGCGCAACTTCCATCAGGCCTACGTCTCCGGCAAGCAGCACGGCTTCGAGAACGGCCACTTCTTCCCCTTGGTGCACTGCGGTACCTCCTTCGGCAACTACAAGGAGATCCGCAAATACCTCATCGAGTCCGCCGAACTGCGGGAAAAGGTCAAAAAGATCCTCGGCAAGCTCGGGCGTCTGGTGGACGGCAAGATCGTCATTCCCGAAGAGGTGGTGCACTACAGCGAATGGCTGCACGTCATGCGCAACCGCATTGCCAGCGAAATGCAGACCATCGACATGAGCAACATCCGGGTGACCGTCCACCCTGCTTGTCACGTCTATAAAATGGTGCCAGAGGACGCCATCTACGATCCAGAAATTCTGGGTGGTAATCGAGTTGCCGTCACCACGTCGGTTGCTATGGCCCTGGGTGCCCAGGTCATCGACTACTCCACCTGGTATGACTGCTGTGGCTTTGGCTTCCGGCACATCATTTCCGAGCGCGAATTCACCCGCAGCTTCACCATGAATCGCAAGATCAAAGTAGTCAAAGAGGAGGCTAAGGCCGATGTGCTCATCACCCACGATACCGGCTGCGTCACCACCATGGACAAGAACCAGTGGATCGGCAAGGCCCATGACATGAACTACTCGGTGCCGGTCATAGCCGATGTGCAGCTGGCCGCCCTGGCCTGCGGCGCCGACCCCTTCAAGATCGTCCAGCTCCAGTGGCATGCTTCACCCTGTGAAGATCTGGTGGAGAAAATGGGCATCAGTTGGGACAAGGCCAAGGCCGACTTCCAGGAATACCTGAAACAGGTCGAGCAGGGGAACATGGAATACCTCTACAACCCCGAACTTGCCACCGACCAACACTTGAATCTGGCAGGTCGTCCTTAAAGGTGGGGGTCATGGATGCAGTTTCATAGGTGATTTTGCCCGACGGTATTGGCCTACCCACCGTCGGGGATTCTGGAAAGATCCTGGTTTCGTCGTACCCGGGAAAGAGAGAGTTCAATGCTATCAACAAACTGTATATCCATTTGCGCGAAAATGACCGGTTTACGCATCGCTCATCCAGCCAATTTCAGCATTCTGGGCAAGAAGTGGGGCATGGAATTATATGAACCCGCAAGAAGAGGGGGCGTGGAGGGTTATGGAGTTTTCGCAATGAGGTCTCCATTCAGCTGATGAGTGCCAGGAATGATACCTTGACGGGAACCAAACCTCGCCGTCGCCACATTCTGTTCCTGATCGTGCTGCTGGGGGTCGTAGTAACAGTCACGCTGCAGATCGTCAGTGGTTTGGCCATGGCGTTTGGCTTCCTTTCGCTCTATCCCTTCCATGTGGCGGACGGTTTCGCTGCCGCCACCTTTCTGGCTGGGGAATGGGTCTGGCTTTTGGGTACGCCTGCTGGTCGCATCGCCATTGCACGGCTTTTCCCCATTACAACTGCCGCAAGGCGACTGGTGATCGAACATTTAACGGATTTAGAGCATGGGAGAATCCCGGAGGGGCTGAGGTTCGGGCTGGGCGCCTTGGTGGAAGGTCTGTTTCTGGCGTTCGCGACAGTTACGGTCGGCGTTGGCTTGCTGTTGGTCACATCCAGCTCTTCAGTCATTATCTTACTAACCCTCCATCGCAGCTTGGCCTTCGGACTCACGGTTCTTTGGTGTCTGCATACTGCATTCACAGTCTTGGAAAGGCTGCCGGGACGCAGAAGTGTCAATCCGTCTAACGAACATTGCGACTCGCGCCATCCCGGAGAATGAAAGAAAATGCAAGTGCGCGGGTACTGACCCGAATGCGCAAAGCCGGGCTGATAGAAATGCAGGGTCGAACCATCCAGGTCCCTGATCTGCAGGCTCTGGAACGTTGGGCTGCCGCCCGTTAATCCAGTTATTCCGAACAGCGCATGCATTGGACGCCGTATCTTTTGATCCACGCTTCCAGTGCCTCGATGGCGGCGCTGCCGGTGCTGACATGGTCGAGCGCATGTGCTGGATCATCTGGCTTCACGCGAGCGATCCAGGCATCATTGTAGGGATCGATATTGATCAGGTGGGGATCTTCCAGCAGTTTTTCATTGCGGTCCATGACTTCACCCGCAAAAGGCACTGGAACACCACCTGCCCATTTGCCGCTCTCCAGGGTGGCCACATGCCGCCCGGCCTCCAGGTGTGTGCCGATTTTTTTGATGCGGGCTTTTTGCAAGCGGCCTGACATGGTCTGGGCGGGATCTGTGATTCCGATCGTCAAGGTGCCATCCTCTTCGGGGCGTACCCACACATAATCCAGATCATAAAAAAGATCCTCCGGCAATTCACACCCGTGATATTCACTCATGATGCTGTCTCCGCCTCAAAGTCGAGAATACGTCTTCCGGCAGCTTCACCATGATCCTCCAGGGCAGTCGCCAGAAATGGGTAAAGTTCATTTTCTTCCTTGGCATCATGTTGTTTGAGAATGGTTTGTACGGTACTCAGAAGATCGTCAAAGGTTTCCGCATCCTGGTCCTGAATGGCTTCCGCCATTTCCTCAAAGAAGATGCGCAAGTCCTGGTGTCCCTTGCGGAGCAGGGCGGTCAGGGATTGGGCTTCATCCCCTTTCTGGCGCTCAAAGGCGGGGAACAAGGTGCTTTCTTCCACGGTCATATGACCATCCACGATGCCATGGCGGAAGGCTTCCAGAAAATGCGCCGCCTCCTGCCATGCGCCATGGCTCACAGCTTCTGCGCTCTGTTCCAGAAGCTGGTCCAGGCGTTCATGGTCGTGTTGCATGATCTGATCTATGGGGTCCATCATCATCTCCATTGTTTGTGAGGTCCTGTGCGACATGAGCGTGACCGGGGTTCGCCCCGTGACAGTGGATGCTGTCATGAGACTCCGAGCATTTTCAAGACTTCTCCCAAGGGCTGTGCGCCTACGGTTTTCAGGGTGCCGTCCACGACGATGGCGGGGACGGTTTTGATGCGCAGATTACTGACGATTTCCCGACCCTTGCGATCCGCGACATCCAGAACTTCCAGTTCCATGGGCACTTTTTCAGAAGCTTCCCTCCACACTTTTTCAGCCTGTGGGCAAACGGGGCACCATTGGGAAACGAGAATTTATACTTTCATCGTGCTTACTCCTGGAAAGCAAAATGAGGGGGCCAAGCCCTGTACGGAGGAGTCCAGCAGACGAGACAGACCTCTCACATTCCTTATCCATGTCGGCTGTCCCTCTCGGAAAACCTGGGCCATCAGCTCTGCGAGACTTCCCCCACGAGGCGTAAGGCACCGCCATTATGATAGGCTACATGGCGGCTTTTGTCGCTTTGGATGGCGTATTGCGGGTCTTCTTGGCTCGCATGGTGGGTATAGCCGTGGACCGGAAAATCCTCCGTCTGCACGGCGATGATCACGCCCGTCACCTAGCCCGCCTCCGAGTTCCAGGTGACATGATCGCCTACGGAAAAGCGTCGTACTGCTGCCTTTTTCATGGGATTAGCTCAGCGCCAAAAGCTCACGTAGAAGCGTACCGGGCCCATAAACTCCAGCCGGTGCGGCAGGTCCGGCGGTATCCAGCCCGGCTGCTCCGGGCTCAAGATCCATGCGCGGGCGCTGCCGTCTTCCAGGCAATACCGCAAGTTTCCTTCCAGGAGCACGATGCGTCCCCAGACCCCGGCTTTGGTGCGGTGACCATGGAGCAGGCCGGCGGGGGCATCGTCGGCAGTGAATTCCGGTGTGCGCTGGTATTCATTCAGAGGCATGGACGGCTCGGGCAGGGGTGATTCTGCCTCGCTTTCCCCAGTGTCCAGATATTGGCGTTTATCCCTCATGTGCCGCCACTGCTCAGCATCGGGCAAGGCGGGCTTTTTTTGGATGATGACAGGCCAGCGGCGTGCCAGGCGTGCATTGAGTTCCGGATATTCCTCCATGCCATTCGGTAAATCCACGTCGCGGAAGATGGCGTCTACCGGGCATTCGGGCACACAGAGGGTGCAGTCGATGCATTCGTCCGGATCGATGGCCAAAAAGTTGGGGCCCTCATGGAAGCAATCCACCGGGCATACCGTGACGCAATCGGTATACTTACAGCGAATACAGGATTCTGTAACCACATGGGTCATTGGACCACCCCTTGGCGCACACCCCAGAAATACTTCAACTCCGCAGATCGGTAGGGTCGCTCCCGCTCTGTTTCCAAAAACCCCTCAAAACCCCTCAAAATCGATCATCATAGTATATATCAAAGATGCGTTAATCAGAACTTCATGCCGAATATTGGTTAGATTTTATACCTATCCCGCAACTCGGTCCCCTTGTAGTAGCCGTTGGGCTTCCAGTACCACGTTATCCATGGTGAATCCCAGGTGGCGGAAATTTTCTAGATAGGATGCACTGGTGCCAAAGCGGCTCAGGCATATGGCGGCGCCCTCTCCCACCCACACCACCCCAGGGATGCCGCAGCCTCTATGACGAGGCGGATTTTGCTATCTCGCGGGAGCGCGTAAGCCAGCACGTTGCAGGAAATGTTTCAATACCGCCGCTTTTATGGAGTAGCCCGCCCACGTGGCAACTACGCTGGACCGGATGAACAACCCAAAGGAGCGCAAAGCTCTCGACTTTGCCCGGCGCTGGGCCTGGCCTGCACCCGCTCGAACCAAGGCCCCAGTCGCGGCAGGCGGGGGTCGAAAGGCTGGCCGACGTCGTTGCCGAAATCGAGCCAGACATAAAGCCAGATGTCGGCAGTGGTGAAGCGGTTTCCAAGCAGGAAAGGGCCGTCGCCCATCATCGCGTCGAGCCAGGCGATGCGATCCTGCGCGATGCGCTTGAGGCCATCTGCCGCTTCCGGTGCGACGGGAATGCGCCCTTGGAAACGCTGCAGCCCTTCGGCATAGTGGTAGGCATTATGGATGAACTCGGTGATGTTGAGTTCGACGCGGCGCCACCACATGCGGGTTTGTGCACGCTGCAGCGGCGTGCTACCGATCAGCGCCGGGACGGGGTGCAGTTCTTCGAGGTATTCGGCGATAGCCACTGCTTCGGCCAGCACAGTACCATCCGCAAGTTCCAGCACCGGAGTCTGCCCCGCCGGGTTGAGAGCCAAAAACGCGGTTTCGCGGTTTTCACCCCTGAATACGTCTACGTGCACACACGGCACACGCAACCCTTTTTCCAAGAGGAACATGCGCAGGCAGCGCGGCACCGGGCTGACCGCATCGAACAAGAGTTTGGGCACTGCGCCATTGGGGGCGGCTGGATCATGCATGGCTCAGACTCCGTCCTGCACGCGGAAGTCGTTGCACACGCCTTCGTGCGAGCGGCTGACGTATTCAAAGCAAACCTTGTTCCAGAAATACTGCTCGGTTTGCGCAAGTAAGGGCAAGGGATCGTGGTCGTTGAAAAACGCCATGGTTTCGCCTGTTCCGAGTGCGCTCAGGGCGTCGAAAATTGCCGCGTCACGGAAGCGCTTGGCGATGCCGCTGGCGTCGAAGATTACACTGATTAACAGCATCTTAGGTCGACACGATCTGACTCGGCATGCATTCCTCCTTCGTATTGCAGTTTCGGGATGCTAATCTTGAAACAAGAAGACTTACCATTGCCCGGGAAGTTCCCGGCGACCGGCGCGACAATGGGTCGCATGGAGGTTGGCATCATTGGCGCCATAAAACGATCCTACCTGTTTCTTCTGGCCGGCAGCATTCTCCTTACTCTGATCATTCCTTTCATTCTAGCTCGGGGCCATGTCTTTGTGCGCTTGCTGTCCTTGCCGCTGCGGATAGCCCTGCTGCTTGCCGGCCTCATGCTGCTCAGTTGGGGCTTCGAGGCACAGCGGTTGCGGATCTTGCTGCGCCTGGTCGGGGAAGTCGTCGGCCTTCCCAAGGCCCTGGGCATGGTGATGGCGGCCGAATTTGCCGGGGCAGCCACTCCCGGAGCAACCGGGATGGCCGCCACCTACGCCCTGTTGCTGAAGCGTCGTGGCATGGACATCGGGAGTGCCGCGGGCCTGGTGGCGGTGATCGTCGTTTTCGATCTGGCCTTTTTCGGGACCTTCTTGCCCCTGGCGGCCCTCTGGATCGCCGTACAACCCCAGGCGGTGCCAGGCGCACAGCGGCTGTTGGCAGTCATTTTCACCGGCGCCGCATTCGCTGCGCTGGCCTTGCTGCTTCTGCACCGCTATCACCATGGGGCGCGCATCCTGGTGGACCGCGTCCTGGGTCACTTGCCGATCTACGCGCGCCGGCGTTACGCCATCGCGCGCTCCACTGTTCAATTTTTGCGCGCCCTACGTGTGCTGCGAAACATGACCTGGCGTTCCCGATGGGACCTGTATGTGCTGTCCGCCGGTTTCTGGCTTCCACGCTACGTGGTGCTGTGGGTGGCCATCTCGCAGGTGACTGAAAGGGTCGGCTTCCCCTATTTGCTGATCGTCCAGGGCATCCTGAATCTGGGTGGCCAGATGATTTTCCTCCCGGGCGGTGCCGGCGGGGTCGGGGCCGCGTATGCGGTCTTACTCAGCCCCTACATGTCGGGCCGTGATATCGGTTTCACGCTGTTGATCTGGAGGACGTTCACCTATTATTGGTATCTCCTTGTCGGGGCGCCCATATTCCTCTATCAGGCCGGTGCGGCGGCCCATGACCTGCTGTCCCGCAGCCATCGGGTACGGAGCCCGGCAAAGCCCCATTCCCCGCACTAAAAATCACAGGATAGCGAGCACGGCATGGTCCACTGTGGAAAAGACCACCACTGAAGATGGCATCGGAAGTGCGAGAAGGTCTTGCCAAGTCGTGAACTTTTCCCAGCCGTCCTTCTACACGATGGATGCGGCATTGCAGGCGCTTTCCCGGCCTCGCGACGATGCTCTGCCGCTGGTGGCAATCCGATAAATTCATAGCGGCCCGTTTCTTCTAACGTACATTGCGACTCGCGCCACCCCGGAGAATGAAAGAAAATGCGAGTGGGTGGTGGCGGGTGGAGATCGCGCAAAATTTTGGTGACTTGATCCCGTATCTAACGTGACCCGCCGGACCGACTCGTACCCCGGATTGCCTCCCCGAGAGCGCACATTAAAAGGACCGTCTGTGGCTTGCTGCAGGCTGGTTGATTCGGTCTCGGCATCCGCTGCCTCCCGACTTACCAGTATAGAGCGAGAGGGAATGTGATGGAACTGCAACCTATTTTTCAACGAGTCATCGGTCTGGATATCCATCAGGCGCAAGTGACGGCTTGCGCTATCGTGGCAGGCCCTGATGGACAGATTCAGGTGGAACGTCGCCAATTCGGTGCTTTCAAGAAGGACCGCCGCGATCTGGCGGAATGGTGTTTGTCCTTTCAGCCGGATGAGAGGGCGCATCCCAGCAACAGGATTTTTTTCTGCAAGGTCATGGTCTTTTCCCAAAAATCAGGGCATTGGGGTGACTGTTCAGATAATCGGTCAATTCCCGCAATGACTGGGCGGTACGTGATAACTCATACAGGGCGCGGGGCAGGGTCGTGGATTCCGGACCATTGGCTGCGGCACCCTGGTTTCGCAAGAGGGCATTGCCGGCCTGTAAGGCCGCATCGGCCTCCTTGCTGGCGCTCTTCAGGGATTTCAGAATGGCGGGCAGATCGGTATCGGCGGTTTTGCTCAGCTGATCCAGATGGGCCAAGGACTGTTGCACATGCTGCAAGGTCTCCCGGGTTTCCGGGGAACTGCTCAAGGCCGACAAATTATGGGTGAGTCGATTCAGATTGCCGGCAATTTGCCGTAGCGGCAGGGCATGAATTTTGTCGAGAATGCCATTCAACTGACGAATCGTGTCCTGAATTTCCGCTGACTGGACCATGGGAATCTCCGGAGGCTGTCCGGGTATTAAATGGGCTGCTTTGGCCCGCGGGACCATGACAAGGTCAATGACCTGGGAACCCAGCAACGGCACTGTAGTGCCCAGTTGTGCCCGGAGTCCCTGAGCAATCAGGTGACGCAGAATACCATTCATTTGCGCAGCGGGATGCGCCATATGAACCGCCCCGAGTATTGTGGAGGCTGATTGAAGTAAGTCATGCCGCTTGGCCGGCCTGACGTTCGAGTTGCTGGTAATATTGTGCCTCAGCTTCTGCCGGAGGGATATAACCCAAGGGCTCCAGAAGTCGGTGATGATTAAACCAATGTACCCATTCCAGGGTGGCCAATTCCAGGGATGCTTTGCTTTTCCAGGGTGCCCGACGATGGATTAATTCGGCCTTGTACAGCCCATTGATGGTTTCTGCCAGGGCATTGTCATAGCTGTCTCCCTTGCTTCCCACAGAGGGTTCGATGCCCGCCTCGGCAAGCCGTTCTGTGTAGCGGATGCTGACATATTGCGATCCCCGGTCGCTGTGGTGAATCAGGGATTGGTCCCGCTGCGGTTGTCGGGCGTGTAGCGCTTGTTCCAAGGCATCCAGCACGAAGTCCGTATGCATGGTAGAGCTGACCTGCCATCCCACAATCCGACGCGCAAACACATCAATCACGAAAGCAACATAGAGCCAGCCCTGCCAGGTGGACACATAGGTGAAATCCGAAACCCAGAGCTGATCAGGACGCTCCGCCCGAAAAATCCGGTGGACCCGGTCTCGTGGACAGGGTACCTGGGTATCTGGAACCGTGGTGCGGATCCGCTTGCCGCGGACTACCCCTTGTATGCCCAGATGCCGCATCAGGCGCTCTACGGTACCACGTGCTACCAGTATCCCCTCGCGATTCATCTGCTTCCAGACCTTATCCGCACCGTAGACCTGCAGGTGTGCCTGCCAGATCCGCTGAATCTCCAGCAAGAGCACCGCGTCCCGCTGCGCCCGGGCACTGCGCAACGTCGGGTTCCGCTGTTGTGCCGCATAACGTCGGTAACCCGATGGGGCAATCTGCAAGACTCGGCAGATCGGCTCGACCCCGAAGCGGTCCCGGTATTGATCGGTGAAACGCTTCAATGCTTCAAACGGCGGTCGAGCTCCGCCTGGGCGAAAAAAGCGCTGGCCAGCTTCAGAATTTCATTCGCGCGCTGTAGTTCCTTGACCTCACGTTCCAGCTCCTTGATACGCTGTGCTTCAGCAGTGCTCATGCCGGGACGTTGACCGGCATCTATTTCTGCCCGCTTCACCCAGGCCAGCAGAGTGGATGGCACACAGCCAATCTTGGGGGCTATAGATTCGACAGCGGCCCACAGGGAAGGATATTCACCGCGATGTTCTTGTACCAGGCGAACAGCGCGCTCACGGACTTCAGACGAAAACTGCTTGGACTTATTCATAGCTCCATTCTCTCAAAGGTTGGAGCCTCCACCAAACCCGGGGCGGTTCAATATCATCCGGGCGCAACATCTACAGCAAGATCAATATTTACAGGGTATTCAGCCACACCGCCGTAGATGCTATACATAATCGCGAGGTATACATAACGCTGCATACCAGTCGTTCGGGTATAACGCCTGCCGGTCAGTGACAGTAGCCAACCCAACAACGATCTATACCCTCGCGTTGGGGTGACGCAGAGCGTCTACCCGGTAGACGATAGGAAAAGTGCTGATGAAAATATATATTGCCGAGAAGCCCAGCTTGGGCAAAGGGATTGCCGAATATCTTCCCGGTGGGAAGAGCAAAGGCAACGGATTCATCCAGTGCGGGACCGACGCCGTCGTGACCTGGTGTTTCGGCCATATATTCGAGCAGGAAGAGCCGGACTTCTACACGCCTGATGATGTTCCCACCACGCCGAAGGGCAAGAAGAAATGGCGCTTTGAGGAACTGCCTATCTTTCCGGAGCAATGGAAGAAGCGAGCGAAGGATGACGCCAAGGCCCAGATCAAGGTGATCAGGGACCTGCTCAAGAAAGCCTCGTCCGTAGTCAATGCCGGCGACCCGGACCGAGAAGGCCAACTGCTGGTGGATGAGGTCCTGGAGGAACTCCGCTGGAAAGGGCCTACGCAACGCATTTGGCTGGCCGCCCTCGATGAGCAATCCGTGCGTAAGGCGCTGGCATCGCTCAAGGATAACCAGGATTACCAGAATCTCCGAAATTCAGCCGAAGCCCGTGCCCGCGCGGACTGGCTCATGGGCATGAATCTCACCCGTGCTTTCACCCTGCGCAACAGTGGCGCGGGTGTCGTCTCTGTGGGCCGGGTGCAGACGCCAACCTTGGCTCTGGTCGTTGCCCGTGACGAGAAGATCGAGCACTTCAAGCCGAAGGATTACTTTGTTCCCCGGATACACACCGGATTCTGGGCCGCCTGGGAGCTGCGGGAGGATTTTGAGGGCGTTGATGCCGAAGGCTACCTCACCGACCGGAAAGCCGCTGACCGGCTGGCAACCCAGGCCAAGGCGGACGGCAAGGCCACTGTAAAAGAGTTCACCAGCGCCGAAAAGCAGCAACAGGCGCCGCTAGGGTTCTCTCTCGCCGAACTGCAAAAGGTCTGCTCGGCCAAGCTCGGCATGTCGGCGCAACAGGTCCTCGACGCGGCCCAGGCGCTGTACGAGGAACACAAGGCGGCGACCTATCCCCGGACCGATTGCCGCTATCTTCCCGAGGAACAGCACGGGGAAGCCGGGCGGGTTCTGGCCGCTCTGGCGAAGCTGGGCTTTGCTGACCTTGTGAACGGGGCCGACAGCGGTAAGAAATCGGCTATCTGGAATACGGGCAAAGTGACGGCGCACCACGCCATCATTCCGACCGGCTCCATGCAGGGCTCCATGAGTCCGGCAGTGGCCAAGGTCTATGAGACCATCGTGCGCTCCTACCTCGCGCAGTTCTATCCCCCCTACGTTTACCGGGCGACCAAGGCCCTACTGGCTTGCGCTGGGGAGGAATGGAAGGCCACAGCCAATGTTCCCGTCTCCGCTGGCTGGAAGGCCGTGTACGGGATGGCCGAAGAGGATGGAGATGAAGCCCCTGCCCAGCCGATCCCGGCGCTCAAAAAGGGACAGGTCCTGGCGGTTCAGGATGCGGACGTCCAGGCAAAACAGACCAAACCGCCTGCGCGATTCACGGACGGCTCCCTCATTGAGGCGATGAGCAACATCCATAAGGTGGTTGAGGATGAGTCCGCCAAGGCCAAGCTCAAGGAGACCTCCGGCCTGGGCACGGAGGCCACCCGGGCCAGCATCATCGAAACGCTGCTCACCCGGGGATTCCTGGAACGCAAGGGCAAGCAGATTCTCTCCACCCAGGCCGGGCGCGCTCTGGTTCACGCACTACCCAAAGACCTGACCGATCCCGTTCTGACAGCCCGCTGGGAGGATGCCTTATCGTCCGTTTCTGAAGGACGCCTGACGCTCCAGCAGTTCGAGGAAGCCCAGCGCAAATTCGTCTCGCGCATGATTGAAGCGGCCAAAGCGGCGACCATCGCGGTCGGGCAAGTACGGTCCGGTGGTGGCAAGTCGTCTACCGGGAAAACGCGAGGCAAGGGGCAAAAGGCTGGCCCCGCTGGCCCCACCTGCCCTGCCTGCAAAAAACCGACCATCACCCTGAAGACGAAGAAGGGGAGTTCCTTCTTCAAATGCGAGGGCTGCCAGTCCTGCTGGTGGCCGGACAAGCAGGATGCCAAGAAGCTCGGGTCCAAGTGGGGCGATAATTAAACCACCCGCAATATACAGGCGGGAATGCACCTGTCTGGGCAGGCGTTGGGCACCTCGCTTTAAAGTGCTATGCTTTTCATTATGTTTCAATCCACGCCTCTGACGAGACGAATTTGGAAGAGGTTACGCTTCTCCCAAGTGAAGAGTACCCCCCTGAAGGGGGAGGTTTCAACCTGGAGATTTCTGATGACGCAAGTAATGGTTGATCCTCATGGCCGCGACGCTGCCCTGACCGCTTTATACTACTTAGGTCAGCGAGAAGATCTGTCGGCGGCCACACTGTTCCGGTTGTTGAGCAATCCTCAACCGGATATGGCTTTGCGCGACCTGGAACCACCTCTGGGTTATTTTGTGCGCCACGCCGATCCAGATCTGGATGGCGCCGGGCTGCGAGACGCCGTGGAACTCAACCTGCGGCAACAGGACTGGCCTGTCGTCCAACGGGGAGGCTATTTGCTGGATTTGCTTTGCTATTTCTCCCCGCAGCATGCGGAATGGCAGCGTTCTTTGTTGCCATGGCTGGATGACGTGACAAATCAATTGCCAGAAGTCCCCTTGTTGCCGTTTTTCCCCAGAGATTCACGGCACAATCCCATGGATGCCCTGGCAGTTCGCTGGCGTCTCTCATCCGGAGTGCTCTATGACCGCCTCAAGCGGTTGTTGCGCCCACCATATGTCTGCTGAGCACCCGCACCTATACACCGAACGGCCCATCTTTCAGGCTGCGCGCGAGCTGATCCGGCAGACCGAGTCCAGTATGAACGGTCATCTGGAAGAGCCGGTACGTCTTATCATGACGGGTGGTGCCGCCATGGCTCTGTATTCCCCGACCCGCAGTTCCGATGACGTGGACGCTATTTTCTCCCACCGGATAGTTTTGCCAGAAGTGCTTGTACCCTACGTGGATGAGCACGGACGGCGCTGCACGCTGACCTGGGATCGTAATTACGCGCCGGTCATCGGCCTGATGCATCCAGATGCGGAAGAGGATGCCATTTTTGTGGCGCAGTCGCCAGATAAACAATTCGACATTCTGGTGCTTTCGCCGGTCGATCTGGCAGTATCCAAGCTGGGGCGATATGCTGACAATGACCAGCGGGATATTCAGGAACTTTATACCGACAGGCTGATCACTCCGCAGGCACTGGAAGCCCGCGCCGCAGCCGCCATGCGCTATTACGTGGGGAATGTGGGACAGGTTCACCACAACGCCATAACTGCCCTACAGAATATGGGATATCAGCCAACCATCCAGCCGCCGCCCTCCAAGTATATCCCTTTGGAACCCACGCGCCCGAAACGCAATGACGCGCAGCGGTTAGCAGAAGGTGGAGGATCTGGTTTCCCAACGCATTGCCTGTCCAAGGGGCAGGCTACTGGCGTACTGATCAGCTTGAGTGAAGACCGTTCTGTGGCCTTCCTGAGCCCCGCACGGGACATGATCGCTGTCTACCGCAGTGATTACAAAGCCATGCTAGAATTGTCCGCATTCAAGGGCAAATTGGTGACTCTGCTGGAACAGGGGCATAAACTGATTGTGCGTGACCGCGATAAAGAGCGGGGCAAAGGGTATGGTTTATGACGCCGAATAATGACTGGATGGTATTGACCACGATCAACGCCCCGCGGCACATCATGGTGACGGGCGATGATCTCGAGGCTTGGCTGCGCGGCACCGCTGAGGCAGATACCATGGGGCTACAAGCGTTCTTTTACGAGTGCGATCTTGGGGCGCAGCTCGGCTTTTTGCGTGGCCGCCATATCACCGTAGAACAGGCGCTCGCAGCACTGGATCAGTACGTCCGGCCCGGGTTTCCGAAGGACTTTCGTTTTCACATTGATGCATGGGCGGACTAATGTTGGCTCCGTTTGGAATAGGGCTGTGACGCGAGTTAGTGGAGTGCATATGGGCATGCTCGATACAGAGGTTTCTGCTGCGATTCAGGCTTTCCTCGTGAAGGCCCGCAGGGCCATGCCCATAGAACGGGCTTTCATTTACGGTAGCAGGGCCAGAGGGGATGCGCGACCCGACAGCGACGTGGATGTCGCTGTCATTCTGCCCGGGATCCGCGGGGACTTGATAGAGACACAAAGGACTCTTTCGAACACTGCGTTCGATGTTCTCTTGGAAACCGGGCAACTTGTCAGCCCGACTCCCATCTGGGAGGAGGACTGGGAGCATCCGGAACACTACACAAATCCCAGATTTATTAAAAATGTGCGGAGGGATGGAATACCTGTATGACGAGCCAGACCAAGAAGTCAGTACGTGAATTGATGGAAAAGGCGAGGCGCGCTGCAAAATCTGCTGATCTCCTGTACAAAGCCGGCGACTTCGATGGCGCTGCTAACCGCTCCTACTATGCTATGCACGATGCTGCAAAGGAAACTCAACGAAGCGGAAAATCTCCGGATGATTGCGGATTATCATGGCAGCCAAACGAGTCAAGTGGTCGCAAAACAACTCGTGGGTACCGCCGATGCTTTTGCCAAAGAAGTGGAAAAACGAGTAACAAAAACACTCGGCATCGGACTCTAATGGCTTCTTGAGACATCTCTCAAGAGGCTTGGCTATACCCTGTAAGCAATCCGCTTGCAGGGGTTTTTCATGGTGGCACGTATTCAGCCAGTATCTGCAACAGGCTTTGGGCAAGGTACAGAAATTCTACGCCAGCACTTCCTGAAATCGTCTACCGGGTAGACGATGGGCCGGTCTCCGCCGTCGGAACCGTCTACCGAAGAGCCTGACCCAATTCAGGTTTGAAAATCTCTCGCCGATCTATACCAGTCTGGGATTGAACCTTTCTCGCTGGAGGACGTGTAGATATCATGGAAATCCTGGCTTGGTTGGTAGTCGCCATCGTCACGGTCTGGAGTGTACGACGAGTGAGCAAACCTGTGCTTTCCGAACTTTGGAGGATTCCACTCATAGTGTGGGCAGACTTTCGCCATCCTCCGCAGGTTGCCTGCATACCTTTGCGGGTGATGACCCGCTGGGATGTTCCATTGTTCTTTGTCGGGAGCGTTCTCTGGTTGATTTGGGTACTCGCTTTCGCTCTGACGCTCTTTTTGCATTTGACGCTTCTGGTCTTTCTGGCATTCGAGATGGGTTTCCTCTTGCTGGCTATTCCACGCGCATATAACGATTCCTCCGTGAGGCGAAGGCTGCTCGGAATGTGCGCGAACGACGGCGAGCGGCTCGCTTGGCTTGCCCTGTTCGAGCGCACTCACCCCGATCTGGCAAAGATGGAGCCGACGTTTTTCTATCCTATTGATGACAATCTTTGGAGATTCGTCGCCGCGATCTTCATCGTGCTCTTCCCGCTATATTCACTGGCATTACAGCTCATGCTGTCGGGGTTGGCTGGTCTGGCCGTACAGGGCCTCGTCCTTTCCTGTGTATTGGTTGTAAGTATCATCCCTCTGGTTCGATGGGCCGGAACTTTGATCGGCGGCAGGTACGCCTGGTGGCTTGAATACCACTTGCTGCGCTCTGAGTCGTCTACCGGGTAGACGATCTCGCAAATTCTCAGCTAATCGGGCCTGTGTTCTGGCGTCTACCGGGTAGACGCTTCGCTCAAAAATCCCTCCTTCCCGGTAAACGCCGCTCCAAAAAATCGTCTACCGGGTAGACGAAAACGCCAAAAAAAGCGTCTACCGAAAGAAAAGGGAACGCAAGATAAAGAAGGGGTGATGTGAGCGTTTTCCCGGAAGACGCTGTCGTCTACCGGGTAGACGCTTGCCCGCCCCGCTGCCCCGCCCCTGATCTATACCCCGCCAACGGGTTAGGCATACATCGTCTACCCGGTAGACGATAGGGGGGTATCTGATGAATCCGATTGTGGTGTTTGACCTGGACGGTGTGCTGCTGGACTTTGCGGCTTCCTGGGCGCAGTGCGCCTCGTGGGAACTGGGCAGGCCCATCCAGAAAGTCTCCGATGCCTACGGACTTCAGGAGCGTTACGCCCTGAGCGCGAGGGAGTGCCATCGGGTGTGGTCCGCCTTCCATCGAGATGCCTGGTGGGAGCGGGTACCGTCCCATGATTCCGCATGGGACACCGTCTGCAACGTGGAGGCCGCCGGGGCCAGCGTCTGGGCCGTCACCAATGTTGATGCCCACTGGGTTCACGCCCGGGCGATCTCGCTGGGGGGACTGATTCCCTCGGGCCGCATCATCTGCCTGGGCGAGGATGCTTCTGCCCATCATCGGGTGGAAATCCTGGAAGCTCTGCATGCCCAGGCTTTCGTGGATGACCAAGTGGCCAACGTTAACGCGGCGGTAGGCATCGTCGCCGCTCCGGTACTGCTGTACCAAGGTTACCAGGGGCAGGAAGAGCCCGCTCATGGCGTGACCGTGATCGATGATCTGCTGGACTTCCCTGTGGTTATCGACTCCATGCTCAGGAGCGGGCGTGCTGTATGACGGCGCATGAGCGTTTCGTCTACCCGGTAGACGATCAACGGCGTATTCTACGGATGTGGGACAGGGACATCGACAGGAGGTTTGAGATGGCCATCGGCATGGGGATGTATCGTAAAGTTGGCAACGCTGATCGAGATTTGCCGGAAGATCACATTTTCCCGATGGAGACGGCGGAGCAGCGGCAGAGGTACATGAACATGCTCGCCGACATGAAAGCCAGGGATTCAAGGACAATTCGGGTTTATCGGCTGGCACCTGGGGAGCCGAAGGTTAAACGGTTTTTGACCCTTGAAGATGCCAATGCAGACTGGGAACGCTGTGCCAGGCGTGCTGCGGACGGGGATGCTTTGCGTGATTGAGAAAGAACCCCGACCAGCAAACGGAGCTGACCTTGTCCGGCTTTTGCAATCCCTTTCCGAGCATCATGTGGACTATGTCCTGATTGGCGGGCAGGCCCTCAATCTGCACGGCTTTATGCGAGGGACGGCGGACATCGACCTGCTCTTGCCCATGAGCGAGATCAATGGCCGAAAGGTTTTGGACGCATTGGCATTTCTTCAGGACAATGCGGCGCGCGACGTGGATCCAGCCTGGTTGACGGAACCGGGTACCGTCCGCGTAGCTGATGAGATCGTTATTGATTTAATGACACTTGCGGCAAACGGTGAAACCTATGACTCACTTCGGGATCATATCGAGAAACGAGAGGCGGATGGCTATTCGTTCTATCTTCTCGATATCGAAGGACTTATTCGGACAAAACAAAGTGTCCGCCCGAAGGATAAGCTGGACCTGGACATCCTGCGCAGAATGAAACTTCAGCGCAGCCATGGGAATGCATTGGAAAAATCTGGGAACCAGGGCAAAGCCCCAAAAAAGAAGAAAGGCCCAGAGATCTAAACCATACTTTTTTGATTCCCATCGTCTACCGGGTAGACGATTAACCCGCCTCCCATCTATACCCGCTCATGCAGAGCAAATACGCAAACATTTCCGTCTACCCGGTAGACGATTCGCGGAGAAAGTCCGCTCCCGCCCCCCAATTCGCCATTCCGGTACTCCTGGGTTCCCTGGTAGGCGTTTTGGCCTGGCCTCACGCCATCTGGCTTGCGCCAGTGGCCTTGTTGCTTCTGCCGGTCTTGAACAAGCGTTACTGGTTGGCGCCATTTGCCCTGATGTTTGGCTACCACCTGGCGACAACCTACGGCCTCATCAAGGGCACGTCGGTTTTCTTCCCGCACTCCGGGCTGTTGCTCGGTATTGGGTTCTGGTCGCTGTCATCACTGGCTTTTGCCCTGCCTTATCTGGCGTACCCGTACATTGCTCTGTATTTCCGTGGCGGCGGCCTTGCAGGTGGCAGCCTTGCAGGCGGCGGTTTTGGCGCGGTCACGGCCACTATCATCACCTCTGCTGTCTCAACGATTCTGCCCCCCCTGGGAATCATCGGCTGGACTTCCCCCTGGCTCGGCGCCGTCGCCGCAGGCCCGACCGGCATCCTGCTGACCATTCTCGGGATCTTCGCTCTGGGCTGCTGGGAGCGGAAGAACCAGGATATCCCGGTGCGTTTACTGATGGCCGGGATCGTCGTCTTCGATCTTTGGCTTCTGGGTTTTGCCTTCCCTTCCCTGGCCGAGCGGGTGCCGGCACTGCCCGCTGGCTGGGTGGGCATCAATACGCATTTGGGCAGACTCTATTCAGGGTTGTCCTATGTCCAGGCGTCCATGGAACTGGCCCCGAAGGTCTTGGCGGATCTGCGTGTTGGCGACAAGGTGGTATTGCTCCCCGAAACCGTGGCAGGGCCATGGCTACCGGGCACCCGGGCTATCTGGCGTCCGGTCACCCGCTGGACGGCGCGCCATCCAGAACAAGTCGTGCTGCTCGGCGCCGCCGTGCCCCTTGCCAATGGCTATCTGGATGCGCTGGTGAAAATCCAGGATGGTCACCAGACGGTCCTGCCGGACCATATCCCGGTGCCTTTCTCCATGTGGCACCCATGGCGTCCCCGGGGCAGTTTCCGGATGGCGCCGTTTTCCAGGAAACCGGAAACCACAGAGATTGACGGCAAAAAGGTCGGTTATCTCATCTGCTATGAGCAACTATTGATGTGGCCTGCACTCGATCTATACCCGCATGGGATACAAGTCCTGCTGGCCCCTGCCAACGATTGGTGGGCACGGGGGACCGATATTCCGGCCATCCAGAGGGCCTCGGCAAAAGCCTGGGGCGCGTTTTTTGGAGTGCCGGTATTGTTCGCGGTCAATCGATAGAGGAGGGGGTTCATGGAAAAATCATCTGATCCATGCGATCCATTGCTGGCCTGGAAGCCCGTTCTGGATTCCCTGGATGACAGGCGCCGTGAGCGGCTCAAGGATCTGCTCAAGACGCACCTGTCCCGTCCCCTCACCGCGCAACAGCGGATTGCCAAATGGGAAAGGGTGCTCTCTGCGGATTATTCGCGGATTCCGGCTGAACAGCACATTGCTACCTTGGAAGCCTCTCTGGAAGAGGCGATTACTGTCCTGAAGGAGCGGGTGCGTGAGCAATCCTCTTCGGCAAGTCATCGCCCGGCTTGACCAGAGGCTCATCGCCTTCTTCGGACGGCCTGGCCCGTGCAAGGTGGCTGAAGCCATGCTATGGGGCGCCACCCATATCGAGAGGCTCTTCTTCTTCCCCTTTCGGTTATTGACAGGTCCCGCGCGTTTTTTTCTGGAGCGCCGCCATGCAAAGACAAAGAAAGTCCGTCGCCATCGCTAAGCGGGTTGCACCCTGCAAAGGGCTGCCGCCTGCAAGGCTGCTCTGGTGGGGCGCATGGGCGATCATCGGTGTCCTGGTGCTGAATGCCGCCGCAGGGGTATGGATGCAACACCGGCATCTGGTCTTCAACGACTCGACCTGCGAGCCCGTCGGTATCTACCAGCTTCTCGGTTCTCCCTACCCGTTGCATGACGGAGAACTGGTGGAAGTCGAGATTCCTGGTCCCGCCCATCACGCCGCCGTCGCGGAGGGCCTGCGGTACCACTGGTTTCCCCCTGGCCAGCCGTGGATCAAAGAAATTGCCGCTGTGCCCGGGCAGACCGTGACATTGGCGAGATCCGGGGTCCGGGTGGACGGGCACCTGCTCCCGAACTCCCGGGTGGATCGCTGGACGCCTGGTCACCATCACCAGATTATCCATTATCCTTTTGGCATCTATCACCTGAAGCGTGGACAGGTATGGCTCTATGCTCCCGGGAACTACGCTTTCGATTCCAGCTATTATGGTCCGGTCTCTGAATCGCACATCCTGCAGCGTGCTGCACCGTGGGCAACGATTGCGGGAAGTCAGTTCTGGCTGCAGAAGGGAGATTAGGGCAGCCAGTTTGCTGCCCACATAGATCAGAACCTTTGGAGAGGATGCGGCACCGCGCTTTGGCAATCTGAAGAGCGCGTTTTGCCGGATGCAAACCAGATATGATCAGCCGGAATCGTCTACCCGGTAGACGCTCTGACCCGGTAACCGGCGGGAAAAGTTGCGTTCTAAGCCGCAACCATCGTTTGCGCTTGCCGCTGATCCTCGATAATGATTCCCACGCCGAGGACGGTCAGTGCCGCGATGACCCCGTCCATGCGAGATGCGTGATCCATATCCACTAGGCGACGGATAGCGCCTTCGGATAGATGAAGGCGCCGCGCCAGTTCAGTATTGTTAACGCCTTCTGACTGCATCGCTGACCGCAATGCCAACTTGGCTGCCACCAGCGCCGCCACTGGCACCAGGTATTCGCCTTGCACGGGAATGGATGGCGCGGGGATCTCTTGCTGGTCCAGAACGTAACCAGCCAGCGCCGTGCCCAGCGCATCGCTCATGGCCAGCAACGCCTCGCTTTCGGTGGCACCGCTGGTGAGTGCCTCGGGAACATCACGAGAGGTGGCGAGGAACTCTCCATCCTCGTCCTTTACCAGCGTTACCGGGTATATATATCGCATATTAAACTCCTTTATAGATCATCCGGGCTAATGCCAAGTTGTAGACACATTGCTTTCAGCAAACCAATGCCGATTTCTTTCTTGCGGTCTTTGAGTGTGGTGAACCGGGTGCCGTAATAGAGACGCCCATGGCTACCATGGCCATGGTGCTTGTCGAACCGTACCGTTTGCCCGGTATTCCGGCCTAATCGCTTCACCCGCTTTTCAAATTCCGTCCCTGTCATCGCGCCGCCCGGTCATTGCAAGACGCTTATTATCGTACATATTTGTACGCACAGCAAGTGCCCAGACTTCCCCACAAACCTTTGCAGGGTGCAACCCCACAGCCTTGTGGCGTCTCACCGTTTTCACAGCGACCAGCCAGTGCACACGCCAGCTTGCCAACCCCACCCAATCGTCTACTCGGTAGACGTTCCCCGTAAAAAGCCTGCTGAGGACGCGGTCGCGTTATCCCCGCAGATCCACCGCCTTGTGGACAGCTCCACTTGCAGTGGACCAGCCGGTACACGTTCCGGCTTGCTGCCCGCAACCCGCGCTACCGCCGGGTCTGAGTGGGCCCTTCGTTGCGCGGGCTTCGGGCCGTGGATTTCGGGGATAACGCATCACAGTTATCGTCTACCCGGTAGACGAAAATACCCCAACATCCGTATTCCCGCTGAACACCATGCCTAAAAACCGTCTACCGGGTAGACGACCTGGCCCGGTGCCGATCTATACCCAATCGTGAAAGGGTCAAGCCGGGAAAAACATGCTGACACCATCTCTCTTTAACGGTATGTCCTATGCGGGGGAATCGACGATTATCCCGCTGAAGATGCATCTGTACATCCAGGCTCTGGCCTTCGTTCAGGGGATGACGCTTCGCGCCGTCCATGCGGACTGCGCTTCCCGGTTTCTGTCCGAAAAGGCGTGGGAGAAAGGACTTCGATGGCGGGATGGGCACCGTCCGGCCTTGGCCGACCCGGAGTGGGTGGAAGTGAACGTGCGGATTCCCCGCGATCTGGCGGACAACCTGGTAGAGGTCAGCCACCGGAACGGAGTCGGTCTGCCCGATGTGCTCTATACGATGTTGTATTGGTATTCCTGGGTTCTGTACCCGCCACTGCATGAGCAGGAGCGGCGGAAAACGAAGAGAGGGTGAGATGCCACAGATCATTACCGTGACCAATCAGAAGGGCGGGGTGGGGAAGACCGCTCTTGCCGTCCACATCGCGGCTTACGCCAGCATGGCGGCGAAGAAAAAGACATTGCTCGTGGACATGGACGGCCAACGCAACGCCACTTTTATCACGACGGGGGAGCCGAATGGCCGCGGCAAATCGGTATTGGACCTGTGGGACGGGGACACCCGTCTGGAGTTCCAGGATACCCGGTTCGGGGATCTCAAAATCCTGCCAGGCCACCAGCATGTACATCTGGTTGAAAAGCAGGGATTGAAGGCCGGACAGGAGGCGATGAGCCGCTTGCTGGATGTCGATTTTGATGTGGTGGTCATTGATACTCCGCCCGCCGCCGGCGTGCAGCAGCTGGCCCCGCTCTATCTGGGCGGATTGTTGGTAGCGCCCGTGGAGCCCGACCTGTTGGCGTTGCAGGGACTCACTTCGCTGCTCAAGGTATGGCGGGAGATCGCCTCGCAGGTCGATCTGGGATTGTCCCTGGTCATCAACAAGCGGGTTTTGAACTCCACGAATCAGCAGATGGTCGTGGATACGATCACCGGGTCTGGTTTTGGTCAGCATGTGCTGCCGGTTCATCTGACGCTTCGCCAGCTGGTTTCCAACGCCATGAAACAGGGGATGCCCGTCTGGAAGCTGGACCCGAGAGACGCGGCGGCGGCGAAATGGGCCATGGCCTGCAAGATGATTTTGGAAACGGACCGGGTGTCGGCAGAAGACACAGTGAAGGAGGGATAAGATGGCCAAGGTGGATCTTTCAGAGAATCTCTTTGACGAGATGAAGCGAACGCTGGCCGAGATGGCGGAAGATTCCGGCCGGGCCGATGCCGAAGCCAATCGTCTACCCGGTAGACGACTTCCGGGGCTTGCACCCAGCGATGGGCTTGCGCCCTGCAAGGGGGTCGCACCCGGCGAGGGACAGGAAGCGTCCCCGGAGGATCAACAGAATGCCGTCGAGGGCGAAACGGTCGGCGGAGGCCCTGCGGTCGGCGGAACCGCTTCGGCGCTCTTTCTGGAGTTGTCCGAGATCGAGCCGGACCCGGAGCAGCCGCGCAAGACCTTTGTGGCATCCGGGGCACAGGATGCCATCGACAATGATCTGGAATTGCTGAAGGAAAGTATCTTGCAGCATGGGGTATTGCAGCCCATCGCGGTACGACATCAGCGATCGGGAAGGTATCGGATCATAGCGGGCGAGCGGCGCTGGAGGGCATCCATGGCCGCCCGGGACAGCGGCCAGCCATGCCGTCGCAAAGGCTATGACCTGTCCCGGATTCCGGCCGTGATCCTGGAACCCGACACAGACGCCGATCGGCTGGAAATGCAGCTGGTCGAAAACCTGGCGCGAGCGGATATGACGCCCGTGGACACGGCGCGGGCCGTAAAGCAGTTGATGGATAGCCTGGACCCCAAGCCGAGCATGGCTGATCTGGGCAAGCGGCTGGGTCGATCCAAGGCATGGGTACACCAGATGCTCTCTCTGGGGAGCGAAGATGCGCAGGCAGTGGCGGAATATCTCGGTGTGCCGCTGGAGTCCATTGGGCAAACGGACATCAGCCGAATGAAAGGATGGATGAAGGATGAGGACAAGCGCATCGTGCTGGACGCCATCCGTGCCAGCCTGCAGGCGGGTGAAACCCTATCCCGGGTGCTGGTGGACAGAGAGGAAGATCGGTACAAACGGGGTTTGAGCGGAAAACCGCGGGAGGAAACGGACATGCAGCAGGAAAGCGAAGCTTCGCGTCAGCAAAATGGGGCGGTGCGGGGTTCGCACTCTGCAAGGGCTTTCGATGCCAATGGGGAAGAAGTGGATTTGTCCACGATTGACCTGTCCGAAGTCGATAGTGATGAGGATATCGAGGATGGGGGCGCCGTGGATGAGAACGGCGTGGTTGTCGGAGATCCGGGGGATGAAATCCATTCGGAAGCAACGTCGCCGTCCGCAGGACTGCCGAACCAGGTGACCGTGACGCTTCCCCGCCCTCTGCTGGAGCGGGCCTTTGCCAAGGCGGGCCGCGAATTACCCTCGACGATGGGAACGGCGGAGATCGTTGAGGTGTTGGAACTGGTGTTATAGGGGCCGTTTCCCGGAGATTTGGGATGCGCTGGAAATCAAAGGAGTGGAAACTGTTTGATCTGAAACCGTTTTGTGCCAGGAACGACCCCAGGGAATATCTGAACGCTCCCTGGCGCGAGGAGGGGAAGGTCATTGCCAGTGATGGCCGGATCATCATCATCGTGGACGACCTGCCGGGAGATTTTCCGGCCCCCGCCGCGCAGGTGACGGGGGCATTGCGTCGCTTTGCTGGTCAATTCGCGGATAAAGTCTCCGATCCTGTTTGGTATGGCATCGCTGATTTGCCTGTTCCTCCCAATGAGCCCTGCCCATCCTGTGATGGGAAAGGTTATCGCGCGCGTAATCGTAGTGTATGTCCCGACTGCGATGGGGAAGGAACTTTTGTGCATGGTTCGCATGAATATGAGTGTCAGGAGTGCGATGGGACGGGATTTGTGGATAGACACGGACTGGATGGCACGGCCACGACGGATGAGTGTCCTGCCTGCGATGGATCGGGAATTCGGTTTGAGGTATTCCCATTCCCGGTTGGTGGAGTAAAGTTTCAGATCAAATATCTGAACCTTCTGCGTATGCTCCCGGAGTGCGAGCTTGCCGTTCCGGAAATATCCGTTTTTCAAGATGTCCCGGCAAGTTTCCGCTTTTCTGGCGGCACTGGTTATCTGATGCCGGTGAATGAAATACAGGAAATCAAATAGGGAGGATAACATGGAATATTTTAGAGGACTCGTTCGTGCTTATAAAAATAAGCGAGAAAGTTTCGTGCGTGGATTATCGATATTTTGGTATCGGGTGATGCTTCCGTAATGAAGCCTTTATTGAGGTCATTGGGGCTGATGTTGGTCCCTGTCTCAGCGAGTTCTGCCATAGCAGGCACCCTGGAAGCTATACCCAGCGTGAGCGGCCCACTATCATCATCAAGAATGGCAGCAATAAATGATGGTTTTGGCACCAGATAGATCTGCGAAAGGAGAGTATTGATGCAGGGTATGCTTCCAGCTACTAATCCACTGCAGCCTATTATTCATGTTGTATATCATTTTAATGATAGCAAGACGATTCTGGAAGAATCTCTTGCAAATGGTCATAAATACAGTGAAGAGTTTAAGGTGGCCGCTTTGAATCAGTTTCTTGCAGAGAATATCGGAAAATGTTCTGCCGAAATTATATCTCATGGCAGCGATTCACTTTCTTTTGATGAAAGATGTGCCGTTCTAGCCGACACACTCATGCAACTTGGCGTTAAATTGCCAATGAATATCATGGAAGACGAACTTACAGACGGGCAAATAGTGGATCGCTTGTATGGCCCAGACTAAATCGGTATATCAACCTGACGTTAAAAATGGAGTTTTCTATGCCTCTCTACATAGAACCAGCCGCAGGAGCGGCCCCCATCATCAGCCTCATCAACCAGGCCCGCCACGAGGTCAGTGTCGGGGTGTACTACCTTTCCGACCGTCCCATTCTCCGCGCTCTCAAAGCCGCCCATGCGCGGGGCGTGGACGTGCGTGTCATGATCGAGGGCAAGCCTTATGGGATGAAGCCCTGGCAGGTCCGCAAGGAAGAAAAAGAGATCGAAGCGACCGGAGCCAGTCTGAAGCTCGCGCCATACCGCTTTACCAGCCATGGGGATCACTTCGCTTTCCTCCATGCCAAATATGCCTGCAACGGCCATGAGGCGGAAATCGGCACGGCCAACTTCGATTGGTCTGCCTTCCATCGCAACCGGGAGTACCTGTATGTCACGACCAATCCTGCCGTGGTTAAGGCGGCAAACACCGTTTTTCAGGCCGACTGGAACAACCAACGCGCTCCGGCCTATGCCCATCAAGTTCTGGTCCTTTCGCCCGGCACGTCTGCGGAGCAAATCCTGCAGGTCATCGACCAGCCCGGCCCCATCGACGTGGAGAGCGAGGAATTGGGGCCGTATGCGCCCGTTCTGGATGCCCTGGCGGCGAAGGGCCGGGATCTCCGGATGATCCTGCCCGCGAGCATCAACAGCGAAGATCGCCGCGATGTGGCGTTTCTGCGGGAGCATGGCTGTCGGGTACGTTTGCTGCCGAAAAGGCCCTTGTACCTGCACGCCTTATGTCATCTATAGTTCGTGTTGCGCACGTATGTTATGTTTAATTAACAATCAGTTAAATCCATTAGCAACACATTTAGTGTAGCGTACGCTGCCGTACTATACAAGTTTTCGTCCATTTTGCTCGTCCACAGCAGCAATGTGCCTTTATGATTGGAAGAAGGGGTCTACAAAGTCCGGGGGATGGGAAGCGGCCATCCGTGTGATCACGGCCGGAACCGCTTCCGCATCCGATACCGTCGCCCCTCCGTCAGAACCCCCTGTTGCTGTAGACATCACTGTCAGCGATAAAAACTGGCCGGGCCGATGGAAACCTGACGACAAATTGCGGTCACCGTCAAATCACTAATACGCTGTTCTTCCAGTAACGCTTGCCACGCTTGGTCACTGCGACGGGGGTTCTTCACCGGGATGGGGTCATTTTATGCTCCTCAAGGGGTGTTTTGGGAACACATTCTGCACGGCCACAATATTCCAGGGTAGAACGCCGCTCAGTTACCGGTTTCGCAGGTACGGCGGTAGGTTGCACCTGTTGTATGGCAACGCGAAGGAATGTGCGCACCATAAACGCGCAACGCACCGTTTTGTAGCCCCAATTACGTGCATCGCTGTTGGTCCTGGTTTTTTTGTAAAGTCCTCAGAACCGTTTAAACCGCTGTTCTAACAGATGATAATTGCTTTACATGATCAGTACAGTTGACTTGGCATAATATGTGCTGCTATTTTTCCGAGGAAAAATATAGGATAACCCCGAAACAGGAGCCGCAATGCCCTCACTACGTACATTTCCCGTGGCCATCAGTCTGAGTCTTCTCGGCCTCGGTGCCGCCGTCACTGCCCAGGCCGCCACGGTCGGCCTGCCCTTCAAGGTCGTCGCCTACGACGCCACCTACACGCTGCATCCCAATGGCAGCTACACGGCAAAGATCCATGAAGTCACCTCGCCCCTCAGTCACTTTGGTGTCCAGAAATTCGCCCAGGCGCACCATCAATATCCGGCCAAGATGGCGCGCCTGCAGGTCACCCAAGCCTATACCCTGAGTCCTTCCGGCAAAAAGTATCCGGTGGCCAAGGACAAGATCTTCACCCGCACCCTGCCGGTGGTGGCCGATGCCCCGGAGTTCAGCGACGCCAAGGCCATCACCGTGGTCTTTCCCCATGTAGCGGTGGGCGATGATCTGGTCTCCAATTGGAAGCTGGATTGGAAAAAGCCCTTTTTCCCGGACGAACTCAGTTTCGGAAAGACCATCCCCTATTTCCTGCAGGCCGATCAGGTGCACATCGTGATCCATGCCCCGGCGGACATGCACCTCCACTGGGGCAGCACCGGGGCCTACCACGTCACCCACAACGTGCAGGGCCAGACCCAGACCATCACCGCCACCCTCCGGCAGCCCCATCCCGAGGCTCTGCAACCCAATGCCGTCAGCTTCTATCAGGTGAGTCCGAGCTTTACGGTCAGCACCTTCCCGAGCTGGGAAGCCATTGGCGACGCCTACTGGAAATATGCCGAACCGGCCGAAAAGGTCACTCCAGAGGTCCAGAAACTGGCCGACAAGATTGCCGGCGACAAGACCGGCCAGGCAGCGGTCCAGGCCCTCTATGACTGGACCGTCCATCACATCCGCTGGGTAGGGGTGGAAACGGGCCTGAGCGGCTACAAGCCCTTCCCGGCGGATACCACCCTCAACCAGCGCTATGGCGATTGCAAGGCGGCCGCCGCCTTGCTGGTGGCCCTGCTGCACGCCCGGCATATCGCGGCCCAGCCGGTGCTCTTGGGTGCCGGCAATGACTTCACCTTCCGGAAAGTCGCCGATCTGCCGCGCCTCAACCATGCCATTGTCTATGTCCCGCAGTACCATCTGTACCTGGACGCCACCTCCGGCTATGCCCCCATGGGCACCATTCCGCTCCCCGACGCCCATCAGCCGGTGATTCTGGTCAGCGAGCATTCGACACTGGCCAGCACCCCCGGCGATGATCCCGAGGCCAGCGGCATGATCGGCATGGAAAAGGTCGCGGTCAGCGCCGACGGCAGCATGGCCGCGCAGGAAACCCTGCATTTGACCGGTTACGGTGCGTGGGTCTGGAAAGACCTGCTGGCCCGGGTCCCCACCAGTGAATACCCTGCCGTTCTGCATCAAGCCCTGGCCCAGGCGGGCGTCATGGCGCAGAGCAGCACCCTGAGCACTTCGCCTACCCATAGCCTGCAAGATCCTTTTACCCTTCAGGCCCGATGGCAGACGGCCCCCGGGGTTCCTCTGAATAATGACAGCCGCATCCACTTGCACTATGGTCTGAATACGGCTTCCCTACGCAACCTCACCGCCCGGCTCAGCAGTCCCACGGTCAAATACCCCGCCTTCATGCCCTATGGGCAGGGCACCTGGAGCAGCATCGTGACTTTGCCCAAAGGCTTCTCCTGGAAAGTACAGAAACATACCCAAACCGTGAAAAATGCCGCCGGATCCTTTACCGAAACCACGGATCCCCTGAACTCCGAGCAACTGCGGGTCCAATACCACATGGCACTGGCCCACATGGTCTACAGCCCCGAACAATATCCGGACCTGTACAAACTGGTCAGCCAGGCCTATGCCCTGACCCAGGAGGGATTTGCGGTGGAGAAGTAAGGTAAGAGATTGACTCTTTGTCTAGCCTCAACAACAGAGATGTCTTGGCAAAATCCCGGGTAAATGCCCATTAACTGGTGAAAGGAGAACTGAAATGGAAGTAATTTTTAGCAATCGCTCAGACTCGTTAAAAAATGGATCCAATATAGATCCGCACGCATCTACTGCTGGTTTCGATGAACTTTCCACTCAGCAACTAGATCAGGTATATGGAGGTATGGCGGAAGCTTTGCATCTTTTAAATGCGGCTGTCGGTGGTGCTTCAGCTGGCTTTACTGCTTGGGCACTAAATAGATGGGGTGGTAAATAAATTGGGCAGTCTAAACTAATATCTTTTCCTAAGGGAGATTATTCATGAACATGTTTAATTTCAGGATATTGACTGGGGTAGTAGTAGCTGGCGTATTCGCATGCATACTCATTACTCTACACTACATCTTTGGAGTTGTTTATCCGCGTTTTACCTATAGTATATCTGGACTTATAATAGGCTCTATTGTTGGCATTTACTTTAACTCTACTGGTGGGGACGGAGGCAAAATACTGCTTACCTTGAAATATATCACCAACAAAATCATCCGTATTTTATCAGTCAAACTTAGAGCCTTGATGTATTAGTAATTTGGTTTCGTCAAGACGCGGCCCGCTTTAATTAATTAAATATTGACTTTTGTCTGGCCTCAACTGAGAGGCACTGGCAAAATCCCGGGCAATTGCCCATTATCTAGTGAAAGGAGAACTAACATGATGGAAGAGTTGGATGTTACGGAGTTCGATGCGGTGAATGGTGGGGCTGCAAACAGTGTTGACTGGGATGCAGTCGGAGCAACACTAGCACTCGATGGGCTAGCCGTTGGAGCTGTCGCGGCATCTATGCCAATAGCTGGTTTTGTAGCTGCTGCAGGAGCAATCGGCGTGATTTCATATGGAATATACCATGAGATCAGATAAAACAGGTGGTTATTAGTCTGTGTACTATGAACCAGGATGACGAGTAGCAATTGGAAACCCCAGCCATGCCTAAGTGACTTTATGTGCCTAAAATACGTTTTGAAATTTAATGGGCGCCTCACGGTGGCAAGAACGGGGTTTCATGTGAGCAGCCTGACAGACCCGGATAGCCTCAAATTACCAGCATGAATATTTACCCAGCCGGAATAAGTGAAGAGTAGCCATACAGATGGCAACGCATATGTTGGATTTGGTAAAATAAAGGAGCATTTATGTTGAATTTTCGCATAATTTATGTTATTGCATCATTAATATTTACAGTGTTTTTTTTTATGCTTTACGGTATTAAAGCCATAACGATAATCCCTATACTTATTGGGATTTTTTTATACTCATCACTAACCATAATCAATCTAGACGAACAAAAGATAAAAAAACAATATGCTGTTGCTATCGTGATTTTTACATCGATCATTTCTTTTTATTATTTGGTGAAACATGGGGGTGAAATGCTATTTATTTTTTGGTTGGCAACGCTTTCTATATTGTCTATGTATTTTCTTCATAGGATATTCATTCGTAGTCGGTCACCAGAAAGGTAAGCAAGCTCAATAATGAAACAATAAAATATGTCGCTTAGTCGGGGCGAGTAACAGTATCAGTTGGCTGACACAAAAACCGAGAAACAACTTTAGAATGACTTTATTTTGTTGATATTAAACGATAATATAGAATTTTTATATGCCTGAAGACGTAATTACAGAATTCATGTAATTACCAATTTTGTTCGTTTACCGCTGCCTTTTGTTGTCCGGATTTAATAAAAAAATGACGAACCATCGTGATTTTCTCGGCCCCATCCAGCTCGGCTCCCCCGTTCACCACCATGTCTATGCCTGGACGGCCCTGGCCCTGGTCACGGGCATCCTTCTGATCCTTTTCCTCGGCCACTACACGCGAAACTTGCCTGTATCGGGCACTCTCGTCCCCAGTGCGGGCCTGCTGTCGGTCACCAGCCCGCTGTCGGGTACTGTCGAAAAGGTATTGGTGCATACCAATCAGTCGGTGCAGGCCGGCACTCCGCTGTTGCACATTGCGAGCAATCTCTATAGCCCCAGGGTGGGCCTGGTCAACACCCTGATCGAGCAGTCCCTCAGCGGAGAAGAAGCGATTCTGCATCAGAATCTACACGCCGAGGACAGCCTGTCGCAATTGCAGCGATCGGCCCTGACCACCAAACTGGCCGATCTGCAGCAGGAATCGGCGGAACTCCGCACCGAAATCCAGATCCAGCGGGAAGACATCACCAGTACCCAGAAAGTGCTGCAGGAATTTCTCAGCGTGAAGAGTCGCGGCTTGGTCTCCGATCCCCAGCTGCAACAACAGCGTCTGGCCGTCTATAGCGCCCGCAGCCAGTTGGCGGCCCTGCGCACCCGCCAGAGCACTCTGGCCCAGCAGATCAGTGACACCCGCCAGGAACTCCTGGAATTGCCCCTGAACACCCAGAATCAGGAAGGCGACCTGCGCACCAAACTGGCCTCCCTCCGCCAGGAGCTGGCCAAGACAGCAGGCGGGCACTCCCTGGTGCTGCGGGCGCCCTCTGCCGGGCGGGTATCGGCCTTGACCGTGACCGCTGGCCAAGCCGTCAGTGCGGGTTCCCCCGTCTTGTCCCTCATGCCGCGAGGGGATCCCCTGGTTGCCCAGTTGCTGGTTCCCAGCCGGGCGGTGGCCTACCTGCATCGGGGCACCCGGGTCCTCCTGCACTATGCCGCCTTTCCCTATCGCAGTTTCGGGGCCTTTCATGGCACGGTGGAAAGTATCTCTCAAAGCGCCCTGACACCTGCCGAAATTGCCACCCTGACCCAGCAACGGAGCACGGTCCCCCTCTATCGGGTGCTGGTCCAGTTGGATCGCACGGTGGTGCGGGTCAACGGCCAACCCAGTCTCCTCCGGGCGGGGATGCAGGTCCGTGCCGAAATTCCGCTGAATCACCTGCGCCTGATTCAATGGGTCTTCGAACCCTTGCGCGGATTGCAGCGGGATTTCTTTATTCAGCCCCGGAATATACCACCCCAGATAAAGCAGGCAGTACCCCCTTCATGAAATTCGCCCAGGAGATGCTGGCGGACCTGCGCTTTGGGTTCCATCGCGCTGTTCCCATGATCCTGCAATCCGAGGCGGCCGAGTGCGGCCTGGCCTGCCTGGCCATGGTTGCCGGTTACCATGGTTATGCCATTGACCTGCCCAGCCTGCGCCGGCGTTTCGGCAGCTCGCTCAAAGGGGTCAATCTGAGCCAACTGGTGCGGATGGCCTCGGCCTTGCACCTGGAAAGCCGGGCCTTGCGGCTGGAACCGCCAGAGATTTCCCGGCTGAAACGACCCTGCCTGCTGCATTGGCAAGGCAATCACTTTGTCGTGCTCACGGCCGTGCATCGCCGGCAGGTGGTGATCCACGACCCCGCCCGCGGCGTGCGCGTGCTGAGCTGGGCGGAGTTCGCGGAAGGGTTCACCGGGGTCGCGCTGGAGTTGACCCCCGCCGCCGATTTCCAGCCCGCCCAGGAAAAGGCCGCCATTTCCCTGCGGGCATTGACCGGTCCGGTAAAGGGACTGCGCGGGGCCTTGTTGCGTATTTTTCTGTTGGCCCTGGTGCTGGAGATCCTGGGGATTCTGGGGCCATTTTACCTGCAGTGGGTCATTGATGAAGTCCTGGTCATCAATGACCATCACTTGCTGAAACTGCTGGGCATCGTCTATCTGTCGGTCACGGTGTTTTCGGCGCTGTTTTCCGCTCTGCGCTCCTGGGTGGTCATCCATATCAACGCCACCCTGGGCGTGCAATGGGCGGCCAATGTATTCGCGCACCTGATGCGCCTGCCCCAGGACTTCTTCGAAAAGCGGCATATTGGCGATGTGGTCTCCCGCTATGGGGCGATCCAGGAAATCCGCAATACCATCACCACCCGCCTGGTGTCGGCCAGCCTGGATGGCCTGCTCGGCCTGGCGATCCTGGTCGTCATCGCCATCTACAGCATCCGCCTGACGGCGATCGTTTTGGCCGTCTTCGTGCTCTATCTGCTGTTGCGCTGGATGGTGTTCTATCCACTGCGGGCAGCGACGGAGCGGCGGATTTATGCGGCTGCCAAACAGCAGACCTATTTGCTGGAATCCATCCGGGGCATCCAGACCCTGAAGCTGTTCAACCGGGAAAGCGACCGCACCGCCCGATTCAGCAATCTGTTGGTGGAAACCACGAATCAGAATATCCGTGTCCAGCAGTTTTCCGCCATTTTCGATGCCGCACAAAAGCTCCTGATCGGCATCGGCCATGTGGTGGTCATCTGGATCGCCACCCTGATGGTCATGCATACGGAATTCACTGTGGGGATGTTGGTGGCCTATGCCACCTATGCCAGCCAGTTTCTGAGCCGGGGCGATGGCCTGATCAATGCCTGGATCGAGTTCCGGATGCTCCGCCTCTATGGCGAACGTCTGGCCGACATCGCCTTGACCCCGCCCGAAGCCCATCGCGAGGCGACCTATCTGGGGACGGAGCCTTCGGCCGATCTGGCGCTGGAAGACATTCATTACCGCTATGCCGAGACCGACCCCTGGATCCTGCAGGAACTGCAGCTGCGGGTCTCCGCCGGTTCTTCCATCGCCATCATCGGCCCCTCGGGAAGCGGAAAGACCACCCTGGCGAAAGTTCTGTTGGGGCTCGCCACCCCGGAGCGGGGCACGATCACTTATGGCGGCGTGGATGTTCGACAACTCGGTTACCCGCGCTACCGCAGCCATGTCGCGGCCGTCATGCAGTCCGACCGGCTCTTTGCGGGCAGCATTGCCGACAACATCGCCTTCGCCAACCCCGACGCGCCGCTGGAAGAGATCGTCGATGCGGCCCGCCTGGCCGGGATCCATGATGAGATCAGCGCCATGACCATGGGCTATGAGACCCTGGTAGGGGACATGGGCTCGACCCTCTCCGGTGGCCAGCAGCAGCGGGTTTTTCTGGCCCGCGCCCTCCTGGCCAAACCCCGCATTCTGGTGCTGGACGAAGCCACCAGTCATCTGGATCCGGCGCGGGAAGAGCAGGTCAATGCCCATATCCGTGCTCTGCAGATCACCCGCATCGTCATTGCCCACCGCCCCGATACCGTCCTGCAATGTGAGCGGATTTATCGGCTGGACAACGGACGACTGGTCGAAGTGGCGTGGGAGCAATACCGGCAGGCGATCTGGCAAGGTCAGCGCCCAGCGTCGTCTGCCCCGCTCGCATCTGCCGCCGCCGGGGAAGCATGAAAAAAGCGCCAGACCGTGCGCCCCGCCGAAGAAAAAACCTTATCACGCACGGACTACGGGGCGGGGTGCTGTACCTCTTTACCTTGCCCGCTTCGGCCGCACTGCTCTATCCCGCCCAAGGCTTTTTTGCTGACCCCTGGGACACGCAGACATTGGTGCCGCCCCGGGGACAATATCGCGCCGTGCCCGGAGTGCCGCCGCAGGTTCCGCGTATCCCGCCTCCTTCTCCCGCCGTACTCCAGCGCTTACGAACCTTGCCCGCCCTGACCGCCTGGGCGCTCGCCCACAACCCCCAGACGGCCAGTGCCTGGGCCAGTCTGGAAGCGGAGGCGGCCGCCTGGGGTTATGCCCAGGGGCTCTGGTTACCCACCCTCAATGCACAAGTACAAGGACAGCGCAGCGAAACCCTGTACAGTATCCATCAGCTCAATGCACCGGCCGTCAACGGTCTCTATAGCTCCTTGAGCTTCAGCGAAGTGCTGTTCAATTTTGGCTATCGTCAGGCCAGCGTCCAGGCGGCCCATGCCAACACCCTGCTGGCCCGCTATAGCGCCAATGCTACCCTGCAGACGGTGGCGCTCAAGGTGGCCGATGCCTACTATGGTCTGGCGGAAGCGGAGGCCGTTGTGGACACCTACCGGCAGGGCGTGCGGGAAGCTCAGGAAATCTATGCGGACACCCGCATCCAGTATCGCGCCCATCTCAAGGCCGTGACCGATGTCTATCAGGCCCAGACGGAACTGGCCCGAGCCCGGGAAGACCTGGCCGCCGCCCAGGGGGCCCTGCAAGCCAGTCGGGGACAGCTGGCCACAACGGTCGGCCTGCCGGTTTCGCTGCGATTGCCGATCCTGCCCCTGCCTCCGCCCCAGGCACCCCATGCGCCGATCGTCACCCACTGGTTGCAGCAAGCCTACCGGCAGAATCCGGCAATCCAGGCTGATCGGGAAAGCATGGCCGCCGCCCGACACAACATTGCCGTGGCCCAGGACCAGGGATTGCCTTCCCTGTCCCTGGTAGGCAACCTCGGCAAGGACTGGTTCCAGAAAACCCCCAACCAGGAAAGCTTTTCGGTGGGGCTGCAGTTGCATGTGCCGTTGGACAGCAACTTCCAGACCCAGTACCAAGTGCAGAAGGAGCGCGCCCTCTACCATCAGGCGCAGGCGCAGGCCCAACAGGAAGTACAGAGCGTGTTTCTGCAGGTCTGGCAGGCCTACTATCGCTGGCAGAGCAGCTACCGCGCCTATCAGGCCGCCCGCGCCCAGGTCCACAGCGCCCAGAAGGCCCTGTCCGGTATTCGCACCCAGTATCGGATTGGGCTGGCGAACATCCTGGACCTGGTGACCGCCGAAGAAAATCTGATCAGCGCCCGCGTCACGGAAACCGAAGAACTGGCGGCGTACTATCAGTATCAGGCGGCGCTGTATCGGTATGCGGGGGTGGCCCTTGCGGGTAAGGCGACATAAACACCGAATAGCTGTAGGTAACCTGAGTACGGTAACAGGCGCCACTGGAGCACGTCCTGTATGTTTATGATTTTTTTGATAAATGGATATCGGATAACGTGGTCTGGTATCTCGCCGTTCCTGAAAATTTAAGGGGAGTCTTCCTCCCCGGCTTGGGGAAGGGTAACCACTTTCTGCGCCGATGGGTTCGCTTGTAACTGTTTCTGATAGTCTGCGATGCGGGCATCCCGGACCTGCAGCTGAGTTTCGAGTTCCTGAATGCGGATATCCAGCCGATAATTGATTCGGGCCAGAGCAGCCACTTCTTCCTGGGCTTCTTCTACCAGCTTCCGGTATTCTTTAAGTTTCGCTTCGGTTTCGGCCAATTCGGAACGTCAACCGCGAAATGGGGTTGCTGCTAAACGGGCCGGACATTGGCAAGCTCCAAGCGCAGTTCGATCGGGACTGGAGACGGGCCAATTGAAGCTCTCCACGCTCTGGCAGTACGCGCAGGCTATCGTGGCAGAGCGTGAAGCCCCGACTACAGCCCTGGCTTAGTCGCGGGAGGATTCACGCTCCGATCCGCAAGATGGTATATGGTATAATGAGCACGTTCAGATTCTGCCCGTCTGGAACATCCTGGTCATTTCGCTATCCCCAAAAACACAGCCAAGCAACGCTCGATCTCCACCATTACATCCGTGTCGATGCGTCCGAATGCCGGCCCTGCCTTTTCGCGCTTCACCGTCATGGCCTTGTCCACCATCACCTGTGATGGCTTCTGCAAGCCGTTCTCTGCGCTCGGTTGAACCGTGACGCGCAGCAATGGCGCAGCAACCAGCGTGCTGGTGATCGGCAGAACGGTTACGCTCGCGTGCTCCCTAAACAGGTTGGCCTGAATTATCAACGCGGGCCGTGGCTTGCCAAAGTCGCCCTGCATGGCGATGGTCACAAGATCGCCACGTATCATTCCGTCCAGCCGTCCACGTCTGCCAAGACTTCATCCATGAACTGTAGCATGGCTGTATCGGCGCTATCGGTTTGAGCCACGAGAAGGGATTGGCGGCGACACTCCTCCGCGAAGTCTGGGCGGCGCGTGTCCGGCACCCAGATTTGCACCGGGCGCAGTCCGGCCATGCGTAGCGCGTCACGATGCTTTTGAACTCGTGTATTCACGTGCGTGGTTCCCATGCAAAAGTCTCCAATAAAGTTACATGCAACACCATACAGAACAATGGCGTTACATGCAACATGCCCAGGAGTCAGGTGCGCGCTCTATCCTTCGGTAGCACCTTAATGAGCGTCATTTTCCCCCGTTAATCCCGCAAAAGACGCCCTATCCGCGTCCCGTTCGGACGTGTCATATTTCCCCTCGCCAACCGGTTTTTCTCCGGCAAGTGCATTGAGTTCGGACTGAGCGGCCGCCAGGGCCTCCTTCTCTGCGTCGGACACTTCCTCGACAGGCCCCTGCCCATTATTGGGTGCCTGCTCTTTCTCGACATGGGGGATGGGCAGCGTTCCGCCCGACTCGCCCAGAATGGCCCTGTAGTCCTTCCTGGCCCCAGGGATGGAATCGCTCTTTTCCGGCCACCGGATGGATGCCCGATCGAGCCACTCCGGGTTCTTGAAATAGAGCAACTGCTGACCATAGATGGGGTGAAAGCCCGCCGCGAATACCAGCATATCGCCCGGGGTCCTGATATTGGAGCCTTCCTTTTCCGGTCCCCGCAAGGTCATGACCTCGTCCGCGGTCAGCAGGGGGCGGGACTGATAGCTGAGGCTCGTCGAATAGCCCTTGTTCTGGCTGAACATGGAGCCGTCGAAACTCTGGTTGTCGTTTTCCATGGTCACGGTACGGGTGCCCAGCATGTCCGAGATCCACTTGGCCGTCTCCACCTGGTTGGGCGCGTAGGCCGCCCGGATGTGACAGTTGCCGATGATGGTCTTGGCCCCGGCCTTGCCGTAGCCGTGGCCTTCGTCTTCCAACTGGGCAATGTCCTGGGTGATGAGGTACAGCTTGACGTTGTAGCCCGCGAGGAAGGCGATGCTGTCCAGGAATACATCCAGCTTGCCCAGGCTCGGGAACTCGTCGAGCAGCAGGAGCAGCCGATGCTTTCCCTTGGCGACGATTCGCCCGTCTTTCGCTTCCAGGCGTTCTTCCGCGGTGAACTGGGAGGCGATCTGGTTGAGCACCAGGCGAATGAGGGGCTTGAGCCGGTTCTTGTCTTCCGGACTGGTGACCAGGTACAGGGAGACGGGTTGTTCGGCGTCCTGCAGGTCGGCAATGCGAAAGTCCGAATACTCCGTCCATTTCGCGACGATGGGGTCCCGGTAGAGGGACAGGAAGCTCATCATGGTCGAAATAACGCCCGATTTTTCATTCTCGGCCTTGTTCAGCATCTCCCGCGCGGATTGCGCGATGACCGGATGCACTTTGGTGAACTGGCCGTTGCCGTCCCTCCAGCCGTATTGCTCATCCGGGTCATGCTCCGTCTGCATCATGCGCTCGAAGGCGATGTCCACGCTTTCCAGGGTAGGATCGTTGAGATAGGCGGCAACGCCCCGCAATGTCTTGTCCGGCATGGCATAGAGCACATGCAGGATGATGGACGTGAGCAGGGCAAAACCGGTTTTCTGCCAGTGATCGTTCAGGCCCTTGCCATCCGGGTCCACGATCATCGTGGCGATGTTCATCACGTCCTTGACTTCATACTGGGTTCCGACGCGCACCGCATCCAGCGGGTTGAAGTGGCAGCCTTCCCCGGATACCGATCCGGGGGCGAACTTCAGGATGTGGTGGCCCATGGCCTTGCGGTATCCCGCCGTCAGGTTGAAGTTTTCCCCCTTGATGTCGTGCACGACCACCGAGTCCATCCAGCCGTCCAGCAGCGTGGGCAGGACGAGGCCTACGCCCTTGCCGGACCGGGTCGGAGCGAAGACCAGGATGTGCTCGGCTCCGGTGTGCTGGAGGGGAGTGGCCACCCCGTTCTCGACAAAGGCCCCGACATAGCAGACATGGGGGGAGTCGAACCGGTCGAAAACTGTCGGTTCCGGGATCTCCGACAGGCGTTTGTTCTCCCTCTCCGCCTTCTTCCTCCGCCATTCGGCGGCCTCCTGTTTCCGTTTTTCCCGCCGATCTCTCCAGCGGGACCAGTCGGAATCTCCCTTGAGCCCAAGCAAGGGGCGCAGGGAGTCCATCACCGTCCTTGGTGGAGGAGACGGCAGAAGCGCCGCACGGATCGCGTCGCTCCGGCTCGCCCAATGGGCCGAGCCATGCACAGGGTTGTCCAGGATGGCTCTTTGCGCATCCTTGTGCTTTTTCCCCAGTATCCCCGCCGTAAGTATTCCCAGCACCACCGCCGGCAGGCCGGCATCATAGAACGCCTGGTGAATCACCGGATAATGGATGTTCATGATCATGGGCCGCAGGAAAGGCAGGGGATCATACAGCCGCCAGCCGTAAGGCAATGCGATCCAGGCATGCGCCTTCTGAATGAAATCATCGGTCCACCGGTAGCCGGGAAACACGTCCCGTGCCACATAGGATATGCCTAGCGTGTAGCCGATGACGCCCGCGGCGACGCCGGCAAGCGTCGTCTTGAGTCTGCCGCCGCGGGCGAGGCGCTGAACCTTGTAGTCGGAGACGGTGGAGTTGGGAGCATGGATCTTGTCTGCCATCTCGAAGTCCTTATGGGAGAACCGGCCAGGAGGAGTAAGAGTCACCTGATGGTGCACCGCCGGCTGCAAGCCCACCGGCAGTAAGCCAGCGAAATTGAGGAAAAGGATTGGCCGGCAGGGCCTTGGCCTGGGAGAAACCGGCAGGCGCGGGCGCTCCGGCGGCGCCCAGTATCCGGTTGGCATATTGAGCATCGCCCCAGAGCCGTCCGGAGTTGTACGCCTCAAAGGCGTGGTAGAGCGCTGGTTGGCCCCGATAGCCGCTGGTCAGCGCCTGTTGCCAATCCATGCGCAGGATTTCGCCGCCCGCCCGGAGGTTGGCACAGGCATTGAAGGCGGTCCGGGGCGTGAGGCCGATGGCCGCGAAGTTTCCGGTATCCACCTGGGCCAGCCCCACGTCGACCCGCTGGCCAGCGGCCATGGCTTGCCGCAAATACCGGATGGCCTGATTCCGGCTGCCGGGAATGACCATGCTCCGCGTGCTGTTGTTCCACATCGCCAGAGGGTTGCCCCCGGACTCTACCCGCACAATGGCGGCCATCGTCGAGGGCGCGACCATGGGCGCGCATTCCGCGCTGATCTGGGATAAAGGGATCATTGCGAACTCCGTGATTGCTCAGAACAGATATCTTCAGATTCCAGAATCCGATCGATCAGCGCGGAGACGCTCCATCTGGTCCCCTGGAAGCGCTGCAGACGTTCCAGCACGTCGGCAGGCAGGGTGATCGACATGGGGCGAAGACGGCGCCCCGGGTGCTTGTTTCTCCCGGCGCCGGGCCAGCGCTTGCAGGCCCTCATCGGACAAGGAACGTACCTTCTGCGTCACGACCGCCGTTCGCTTTTCTGGTGAGAGGCCGGCGCAATCGTGTTCCGTCCGGACGATGATGCTTCCACGCATTTTGGCTCCTTACCCGCTCACCCGTATGGGTCTGGTTTTGGCCCAAGTGCGGGCTCTGTGACTGCCGGCCCCGTCTGCATGGCGGGGCTGTAGGGGCCGGGAAACACCATGTCATGCGCCACCACCACCGAGAACAGATATCCGGGATGAATGGTGATCGTCGGTGCTATGTCGATGTACTTTTCCAGCAGCTGGGATTCGGCTTCCCCAAAGGTTTGCGCCAGGGATTGCTCGCTGTCCTGCAGGGCCACGTTGCCGGTCACCTGTCCATTGGCGCTGATGGAAGAAGAGGGCGACGCAATGGCCATCCCCGCATCCACAATGGACATCAACAGCGCATTCTTGAAGATCAGCCAGGTGTGGTCATTGACCTCCCCGGCGAAGCCGGCGTATCCGGAACCGCCCGCTCCCCCGTATCCCGGCAGGTTCATGGTGGTGCCGTTCGGAAACTCGATGCGTGTCCAGGCAACGGCCAGCCGGTTGATGCCCATGGCGGTCTGGGTATCATAGGTCCCCACCAGCCGGGCGCCGGCAGGGATCAGGAGCGTTGCGCCATTCACGGACGAATAGACATTCTGGCTGACCACCGCCGTGATCTCTCCCGGCAGGTAGCTCTTGATGCCTGTCTGCAAAACAGCGGGAATGACCGATCCGGAAAGAATCTCGTAAGGGCTCGTCTCCCGTGTCACCAGGGGCGGCGGCGCCTTCTTCCTTGTTTTCTTCGCTGCGGACTGTTCCGCGGGCAGGGCCATGGGAAGAACCGCCGGAGCCTGCGCGGACGGCGTTGACACCGGCGTCTTCCAGGCAAGGCCCTCACCGGACCCCGTACCCAGGGCGGACGCGAAGGCGGCGTCCTGCGCTGCGTAAGGATTCTTTTTGGGCACAGTGGATGTGGGGGTGGATGCCGGGTAAGACTGGCCAGCTGCGCTGTTCGTGGGCGATGTCGCCGATGCGCCCGACGTGTCCCCGGGAGCGGTGGGCTTGTGGTACTGCTTCCGGTGCACCGGAGCGACCGGCGCGCCAATCCCGCTCGCCGGCTGGATGGTTTTGGCCGCCACTTGAGGCTTGGTGCCCCCGAACATCGGGTGGCTTTGCAGATACTCATAGCCGCCATAGGCGCCCAGTCCGACCACAGCAGCCGCGATATAGAGCGGCGTCCGCTTGATGCGCGTCGCCAACTGGTCCCTGTCCGGCTTGACGTTGATTTCGCGCTGCCCGCCAGGGCCTTGCTGCCCGCGAGGGCCTTTGCTGCTGTCCATGGCGGGCTGTTGCCTCGCAGGCGCTCCTTTCTTTTTCTGGAGCAGATCGGAGAAAAACTCTTTGCCGCTTTTCATCTTTACTCTCCTGCCTCGTTCGTGAGGCGAACTTCTGCCAGACTGTCCCACTTGCCTGCAGCCTGATCCCAAAGCCCCGCTAGCAGGTCGATGCGATGCGGATTGGCGCTGACGGTCAGTGTGTGCCCATCCATGAAATAGCTGACCGTCATGACCTTCCCGGACCGGCTACGCGCGAGCACCATGGGAGTTTTCTCCGTCGGAAGACGGATATAGGTGGCCTTGTTCTTCTTGTCACTGATTACGCTGATCGGCTGGATAGACTTGCAGTCGCCAGTAATGCACTGCATTTTCCAGTCGGGATCAGCAGCAGTGGCATTCACCTGCGGCGGTGCTGCAATGGCGGCTGTTGGCGGCAAAGTTGCCTGCTGTCCCTGGACGTGATTTACCGCCTCCGGGTCAACGTGATGGACGCGGTAAAAAGCGAGCACCGGTGTGAATCGCGAAGAGTCACTGTACAGACCCACGGTATACGTCAACGGGTAACCGTGGGGGCTGGTCGCCACGATCTGGACGCTGCTTTCGAGCCCGGCAAAGCGGGGCATGATTTCCAGAATGGGATGCCCGCCGGCTGACGTCTCCTTCACGACCCACTCGGCGCTCGGGGCGCCGACCAGGGATACCGGCTTGACGCCCTTCCCCAGAATGATCACGGAGAAGTTGCCGGGAGCGGTCTGAAGCACCGGCAGGTCTTGCTCCAGTGGCACGATGACTTCTCCACCGGGGCGCGTGAATATGGGGAGTTGCGAAATCACCCCCAGTGCAAAGGCCCGCACCGATTGTTGCTCCACCGCCCGGATGGGCTCGCCATAGTGAATATTCAGGCTGTGCTGAAAGACCTTGGAGGTGTTCACCGTTCTGGCAATCGGTACGGATTGTCCAGCCACTCCCGGCGCCTTCATCGCCTTCACCGTGGATGCGATGGAAGAGGGCACCCCCGCCATCATGGCGACCGTGGCCATGATCAACACAGACCGTTTTTTAATCCTCAACGCAACGTAGCGCATGTTACTTCCCCTCATGCTGGATGGTGACCACCTCGGAACCCAGCCGTAACAGGATCTCGGCGGGAACTGAATCGACGACATAGGTGTTGCCCCGGATCTGGGTATCGACTCCGATCAGATGTCCGCTGGCATTGCGGGCTTGCAGAATGGGAAATCCTCCATGGCTCGCCAGCCCATGGGGCATGTCGATGAAGGTATGGGTCCCGTCGTCATAGACGTGCAATGGACGGATCGGTTTGCAGTCGCTGAAGCCGAACCATCCGCCGCCACCGCAATGAATGGACCAGCGAAGATTGATGTGATCCAGATGGATATTGGGCAGAGGCAGTACGCGGGGCGTTTTGCCTTTCCGGGCGGCAACGGCTGCCGACTGCAAGTCCGCCGACTGCAAGTCAGCCCCCTGCAAGGCGGGTTTCCAGGAGCGGACCGCGCCTCCACTATCCTCGATCTTCAGGGCCGGGATGTAGCGCACCGCGTCACTGACCAGACGGATTTCATAGTTGATGGGCCTGCCCTGGTCGGTCGCGGCCACCACGATGTTCTGGTGGAGACCCTTGAATTTCGGGCTCAGAAAAATCTCTGGCTGAGTGCCGACGATAGCCTGCTGCACATTCCATTCCGATTTGCTGACGCCGACGGTCGTCACGGGCTTGACGCCCGCGGGCAGCTCGATGATGCAGGTGTGCAGCGGCGAGCAGACCAGCACGGGCCGGCCGGCAAGACTGTTGACGGTTCCGTTCGCGCCGCCGATCACCGGAAGGGCGTCATCCATTGCCTGGGATGCCGCCAGCGACTGACGGGCAAGGATGTTTGTTGCGGTGCTCTCCGGCCCCTCGGGCGGGGTGGCGATGGACTGTTGCCACACCCGCGCCGACGCTATCTGCGCGGCGGCCTCCGGCGAGATGGCCGGGACTTTCGGGCTCGCGGACGGGGTGCCGCCAGATTCATCTCCGGTTTTTGTTCCCGCAGACTTCGTTGCCGGATTCCCCTGCGGGGGAACGGACCCGGCGGTCTGCGAAACCGGCTTCACCGGCGGCAGACTTGCAGTCGGCAGACTTGCCGTCGGCAGACTGGTATCCACGCCCGCCAACGCCAACCCGGGAAGGACGAGCAGCCCCAAAGAAAGCCATGTTCTGTTTTTGCTGACGCGAAGCTTCGTTTTCATGCCATCTTCTCCTTACACCTGGGGGCTGAAAGCAAAGTGCGTGATGTAGATGCCGAAGGGATTGCCTTTCAGGACATTGGGGTTGTTCGATGGCGGGACCGTCGCGTAAGTGACCGTGCCTTGCCAGTCCTGCTCGCCGTCCACGCCGCCATGCGGGCCATAGTGCTTGACCAGAAAATCGACGATGTACGATCCGCCCTTGTTCGTCACCTGGCCAACGGGCACGGCGCTCTGGATCGTGACCGTGTTGCCTTGCGTCTTGTTGGAATACGCCGCGTAGGGGTTGTGCTGCGCATAGAAGGCGTCCAGTGAAGACTCCGCGCTCGATGCGATGTAATGGTAGGACTCGTCGATGAAGTGCTTCTGCACATGCTTGTCCGGGCTGCGCGTGAAAGCGAGCCAGGTGAAGCGGGAGACGATGTGCTGCACCACCGGCTGGGCGAAAGAACCGGCCCGCACGGCCTGCGCCAGTTCCACCGCCTGGCCCAGTTTGTCCACTTCGACGACGTAGGGCACCACATGGACACGGTCTGCCTCATACACCATACCGGCCCCGAACAGGGCGGCAATGCCGATGGCCGCCAGGGCGGCGATGCGCCAGTTCCGCGCCTGGGCGATGTAGGAGCCGTAGCGCTCAAGCCATTCCTGGCGGGCGGCCAGATAATCGGGATTGCTCGACATGAAAAAACCCTCTCAGATGATTCCTGAGAGGGTATAGATCAAGGGTTGGGGGGATAATCCTGGGGTGCAGTCATATTTATTTTGAGGGTTCTTGGAGCGTTCGCGCGATGTTGCCTGTATCTATCGGGGAGCGGTGGCAGATTCTCGGGAAACTGGTCATACTTACGCCATGGATATTGATATGATCTCTCTCGCGCCGCCTGCCGGAACCGGGTCCTAGCCATGAGCTATGCGGAGTTTCTGGACATCATGCTGACGGCGCTCGGCGTCATCCTGACGGCCCTGGCTGTCATCATTGCCATTGTTGGAATAGTGGGATATAAGGAAATTCGGAAGGCGGCCATCGATGCCTCCGTTCGCGCGTCCATCGATGCCTCCGTCGATGCCTCCGTCGATGCCTCCGTCGGTGAGGTGAGAAAGTTCTTGCAGATGTCCCAGGTCACCAAGTTCATGGACAAGGCGCTTCCAGAGGAAGAGGAACGGTCGCCCATCGGGGCGCAAGCAGAAGCAATGGAGGTGACAAGAGATGATGATAGTGAAGCCGACATTGACAAGAGATAACCGGGGCCAGCCCCTCGGTCCGTTCTCGGTCATCCGGGAACGGCAACGGTCCTATCCCGTGGATGTGGAGGGGCTGGCCAGGGACTTCGGGATCACCGTGATCCGGAAAAACTGGCCTGATGACCTTTCCGGGGCTATCGGGAAGGACGACAAAGGGTATTTCATCATCGTCAACGCCAAGCATTCGGAAGAGCGGCAACGATTCACCATCGCCCACGAGATCGCACACTACATTCTCCACCGGGACCGCATCGGCAAAGACGGCATCAAGGATGACCGGTGGTATCGAGGGCTCGGGCCATCCGACGAGCGCGCTGCCAACCGACTTGCGGCCGACATCCTTATGCCGGCAGACATGCTGGGGCAAGCAGCCGTTGACGCTGGGGGCTTGAAAAACCTGGACCAAATCGCTGCCAAGCTCAAAGTATCCAAGAACGCCTTGTCCATCCGGCTTGGGGCGCCGACCTGACCAAGTGCGCGACAAGCCACGCCGTTCAGGGCGGGCGACGGAGTGGGGATTGGCCCGGGGGGGGACATCGCCGGGGGAACTGAAAAAAGCGATCGAAGAAAAACCGTCCAGGCAGGGATTGCCTTACGGCAGACGATCGAAAAAAACTTCGGGGCGCGCCGTTCTAGCCTGGGATCAGCCCTGCTTCCGCAGGGCTTCGATCTCCCGTTCCAGCTTTTCCAGCCGAGTGAGCACGGCGTCTGGATAGGTCGGTTGCCGCATGGACAGAATGGCGGAAGTCAGAGCATCAAAGCGGCTGTCCATACGTTCAGCCAGCGCATCCATGCGCTCGGCAAGGTTGTCGATTTTTGCGTCCATTCTGTCCATGCGGGCATCCAGACGCGAGAATCCCTCTTCCATCCTTTCGGTGAGCCGGTCCACGCGGGCATCCAGCCGGTCGATGCTTTGCCGGTGCTCCTGCAGGTCCTTTTCCACGGCATCGAGCCGCAGGCGCAAGGATTCCACGCCGGGAGCGATGACGCTTTCCAGCACCTTGCGCAGGCTGTCGATGGTCTCCTGAATGTCCATGGAAAAAGTATACTCAAGGCTCTGACGAATTGACATCCTCCCCCCGCTGGTCCCCTTACCCCCTGGGGGTCGGCGGCAAGCGAAGCGCGGGCGCCCGGGGGGTGGGCCGCGCATGGGCGCAAGCGCCATAGATTACCTATTTGGTTCTTGCAGAGGGATGACTATTGGTTCCACAAATGAGCCATTTCCGCTCGAAGTCCCGCAGGGCTTCGGTACGCTCCTTGGTAGTCAGCACTCCGGGAAACGGCGAACTGCTGCGCATGTCGATGGCGTGCTGTTCTTCCGAGAGCATGAAGGCGCACAATCCGGGAAGTTTGCCCGGGTCCTGCAGCACCGTATCCAGCCGAACGACCCACTCGGTCAGCCAGATGTCTTCCGGACGCTGTTGCGAAAAGCGTGCAGGCTGGATTGCGTCTGCGCAATCCTCAGTGGCCCGCCCAATGGGTCAGCCCCCACCCCACCGCGAAGATCCAGGGATACCACATCGCCTCAAGCGGCGTGAATCCATTGCGTCAGATCCCGAGCCAGCCAAGTCCAGTGAGTTGCTTCGGGATGTTGGGCGACATATGTCTGCCAGTCGCCCAGAAAAACCTGCGGATGTGCGTGTATGCCCATAACCAGAGCGACCACACAAGCCCCTACAAAAAGGACGATTGGAGCCACAAAAAACAGAAACAGCAAATGCTTGCCGTAGCCGTAGCCAATGGCCACACCGATTGGCCACATAAGGACTTCCAGAATGAGTTTCAGCAAATAGATAAGCGGTGCAAACAGCACCGCTCCGTCAATAGGTGCTGACGAGGATGACGATCTGTGTGCCTGCTGCTCAGCAGCTACACGCTGCCAGTGGTCGTCATCATCTTGCCGACGGCGCCGATCATCTTCCCGCTGTCGCTGCCGCTGAGCATACAGTTCTTCTTCGGAATATATCGAAGACATGGTGCTCACCTGTTTCTCAAAATGGTTGTGGTATACCTAATACACTATTTGCCAGGCGTCAATCAAAATCTCCCATGTGCCGAAAATCCAGTTTGCTTCCACTCACGGCCCCTGAATCTTTGGTCGCACCGTCCTTCGCATGTTGAATAAAGGCATCTCCCGCCTGCCGTGTCATTGATTTAGGCTGCGCACTCGACGATGGGGCCTGTACAGCCCTGGATGCCTGTGGAGCCTCACCAGCCGCTGAACCGCCAGCAGAGGGGGCCTGGACAGTGTTTGCGGCACCCGATCCGGCACTGCCGCCGCCCGCAGACGCGGCTCCGACTTCCGGAGCGGCCACGCCAGCCGCCGCGCCGGCTTCTCCCGCACCCGCGGCTCCGGCAAGGCTGCCGCCCGCAAGGCCGCCACCTGCAAAGCTGCCAGCGCCTCCGGCTGCGCCTTGTCCTGCGGATGCCGCCGCGGATAGGCCGCCAGAAGCAAGGCCGCCTGCCGCGCCAACGCCCAGGGCCACACCACCGGCACCTACCGCTACGGTACCAGCGCCGATCATGGCGCCTTCCTTGGCCAGTTCTCCGCCGGAGAAGGATGAGGTACCAGACAGGAGACTGCTGGCGATACTCGATGCCTTTTTCGCGAGCAGAGCGATCACCGCGCCCAGAATGAGCACCTCGAATCCCGCCTGGAGCGGATTGGTAACGTTCTCCAGAATCGTCTGGATCAGCGGCACGATACTATAGGTCACCAGATACGCCAGCGCGGTCAGGATAAACAGACGGACACCCACGTTGATGGCGTAATCGAAGTAACTGCCGACATACTTGGCCGTCCATCGCAATCCGCCGCCGGCCAGCATGATCACGCCCAAGGCGATCACCAGGTAGCTCTCGATCTGGACCATCAGGAACTCCAGGGCCATGACCAGAATACCCAGTCCCGCCAGCAGACCGATGATCCCCGCCAGGAGGGTCTCGACCAGGAGCGATGCCGGATCGCTGCTGGCGATCGTTTTGCCCGCGGAGGAGAACGCCGCGGAGAAGTTGAAATTCCAGATGTCGCTGACGGTATTGCCCACGTTGTGGATGGCGGCCGCTGCCGGAGACAGCACGATACCGAGAAATGCCTGAAGCGCCTCCGTCGCGATCTGCCCGGGCGTCACGGCCGTCACTCCAAGCGCGTGCGCTCCACCGGCCAGACCATTGATGATGTCCGGAATCCAGGTCCCGGAATTGTCCAGGAGGGTCAGAAAAAATCCCAGCGTCACCACCTTCTTGATGATGCCGCCAAAGAGATCCTCATGCCCGCGCTTCTGCAGGACATGATTCAGAAACAGGACGGAAAACTCGACGGCGGCCAGGACGTAGAACAGATCCGTGGCGGCCGTCTGCATGATGCTTTGCCAGGGCAGGATCTTGCCGCGCAAAAGGCTTTGCACCTGACTCAGGGAGCCCGTGCCCGCCGCGTTTGCGACGGCGGGCACGGCGCCCAGAAGCATCCCCGCGATCCACGCGAATCTGCGGTATTTACGCATCAGCATCATGTCCTCCTGGCTTCGGCAACCTCAACCTGAATGCCCTTACGGCAACAACGCGGGGTTGTTGGTGCCGCCGGAGAAGAGCCCGGCTGCCGCAGCCTGGGCCGACTGCACCCGCTGCGCCGTCCGGCAGTTCTTCTCTTCGCTATCCGACAGCTTTTCCGCCTTCGCGCAGAAGGCGATTTCCTTTTTGAGTGCTGTCTTGTGCGTCCGATAATAATGCGCGGTGTACACGGGTTGGTGGGCGCAACCGGCCAACATGGCACCCATCGCTGCGAGCAGTAGTGTTTTCTTCATGGCCACCTCCTTTTAAGGTAAAAGACTCGGGTTGTTCGTGCCACCAGAGAATAGCCCATTGGCAGCCGCCTGCGCAGTCACGTTTTTTTCCGCCTTCTGCTGTCGCTGATACGCGAGTACCGCATCCTGTCCAGCCATGGTGATCTGTTCCAGCTGCTGAATCGACTTGGTGGTGACGTTCGCCGCGGCCACGGCGGCGGCGGCCACCTGCTCCCGGCCCTGAGCGGTTTGTGCCTCATTCTGGATGGTTTGCATGGATGCATCCTGTGTCGCGAAGTTTTGCGCCGCCAGGTGCTGGGACTCCAGCGCGTCCGCCATGTCGGTGTTGGTCGTCTGGTTCCAGTTGGCATAGACGGAGGACAGGTTCTTGATGGAACTGCCCGCGCCCTGGTACTCCTGCGCGAGTTGTGCGCCGATATTCTGTCCGGCGTATCCCAGCGCCTGGGCCTGATTATAGATCGCCGTGAGTTTCTGGATCGATCCCACCAGCGGATTCCAGATCTTCGCGAACATGCTTGCCGGCATGTCCAGGGTGTTGGTCACCATGTTCTGATAGCGCTCGATATCGTTGGCGTACATGCTGATCTGTGTCGTCACTTCCTGCGCCTGCTTCGCCAGTGATTGAACCGCGGTGCCTTCCTGGACGATCTGTTCGGGGAAAGTGGCTCCTCCCGTCAGGGTACCGCCGGCAAAGGCGGGCGCCGGTAATAGAGCGAGGATCGTGCTCAAAAAAACGGTCTTGCTTTGGATGCTCATCGAAAACCTCCCTGCGCCGGTCCCGGCGCAATCATCTGGACTCCATGGGTATAGATCAGGACTGGGCGAAGATGTCTGTCGCTTACTGCGAAAGCGATTGCGTCAGCGTATTGGCCTGGGCCGCGAAATTCGCCACATCGCCGTTTATGGGCGCCATGTAACGGCTCACCTGGCCCATGTCGTACCCCAATGCCTGCACCAATTGCATCCGCTCCGTGTACTGCCCGCCCATCAAAGACCCAATGGCCGTGAGGCCGCCGCCGGCAGGGCTGCCGCCTGCAAGGCTCCACACGGACCCGCCCTCCAGGTTGGAAAGCAAAGGCGCCAGAGCCGGCTCATCCGTCACCGCCTGCTGGGCCGAAGTCAGAATCGTGGAAGCCGAAATCTCGGGGATGCTGGCCGATCCTGTCGGGCAACGGTCTTCCAACCGCGGAAAGACGGCACTCGAATACTCGATGTACCAGCCAATCGGTGCCCCGTCATCGGGTCCTGGAATCCACTGCACCGCCGAAAGATTCGGATAACTGCCGATGCCTGCGTGCCAGTTGTTTGCCAGGGGAAGCGCCTGGAACGTACTGTTTGGCCCCAAGGCCGCCGCAATCTGCCGCCCCACGCCGTTCAGCAGACTGTCCAGGACGCTGGCCGCCGATTCCACCCGTTTCGATTCCGCCTGCACGGTGGCCAGATTCGGCGCGGACGATGGCTGGCTGGCCTGGGCGTCCGCCTGGGCGTTCATCAGGTCGGCGACATCCTGCACAATCTGCGTGTCGATCGCCTGCATGGCATAGGCTTCCGCCTCCGCATCTCCCGCGAGATTCAATCCGCCCGTGACCAGTTGCCGGATCTGGTCGTCCCATCGCACGTTATGGCATTGCTCGATGCCGAATGGAGTCTGAACACGCGGACCGATGCCGGAGAGGCCTGCGTAGGACGCCAACTGAAAATAATTGGCGGCCTGTCGCTGCACGTTCCCCCAATCACTCGCCAGCCGCTGGATCTGAGCGTTGTCCGCCTGGACGGCCTGCAGGTCCGCCGACACGGTCCCGCTCTCACCTCCCATTGCGGAGAGACCCTGCAAGCCTGCCGCCCGCAAGGTTGCCTGGGGGTTTTCCGTGGTACTCCCTGCCTGTACCGCGGCGTTCTCCGCCTGTAGCCGGGCTATCGTCGCGGAATCGCCAGCCAGCGCAAGGACTGGCAAGACCGCGAACAGGGATCCAAGAACCGCCACTTCGATTAGCTTTTTCATGCCCGCTCTCCTTCGTAAAGGGATTCCGCATAGCGCACCCAGCCATCCCGGATGCCGGGTGACAGACGCTCTTTCAGCCACGCGATCGGCCAGCGATCGCCATGCTGGGTCTTCATCTCCGCTACCCGCTTGACATCACGAGGATCGGAGACACCGCAAAAGGCCAGGGTGACCGGACCCATGCCAAACTGAATCCGGCGCTGACCTTCGGGTGTGGACAGGTAGTAGTCCTGTTTCGGCGTGGACATCGCCAACAGATCGATTTGCCGGTCATTCAGGCCCATGTCGATATACAGGGGTCTGATATCCTGCCTGGTGGCCGCCCGGTTGGGCAGGAAGATTTTCGTCGGGCAGGATTCCTTCATGACCGGCAGCAAGGGGGAGTCCTTGAGGTCCGCGAGCGACTGGGTGGCAAAAACCACCGCCGCGTTCTTTTTCCGCAATTCCTTCAGCCATTGCCACAACTTCGCCAGGAACATCTCGTTGCCCAGGAAAGTCCAGCCCTCGTCGAGCGGAATGAGGGTGGGGCGCCCATCCAGCATCTGCTCGATCCGGTGAAACAGATACAGCAGTACCGGAACCGTCACCCGGTGCTCCGCCGGGCCGCCGTTCATCAGGTGGCTCATCTCGAAAGTGATCATACGGGCATCGGCGATCGACAGCCCGTCACTTTCGGCATCGAGCAGCTTCCCCGTTTGCCCGGTCAGGGTGTAATACTGCAGGGCGTCCTTGATTTCCCGGTTCTGGATCATCTGGACCAGCGCCGTGAGCGAGCGTCCGGATTCCCGGGCCAGGCCATGCACGGCGTCACGAATGGCCGAACGCTCCGTGGAGGTGATCGTCATGCCCTGCAAGGCAGCCAACGCTTCCACCCAATCGGCAGCAAAAGCCGCCTCGACCGGATCATCGACGTGCTGCAGGGGTGCGAAGAACAGATCGGAGGTCGGGCCGTTCAGATCGTAATGCTGCCCGCCCATGGCTTCCGTGAGGGCGTAGAGGCTCATACCTTTGTCAAAGGCGATCACCCGGCTGTCGGGATAGCGCTGCCACTGCGCCGCCAGCAGGGCCAGGAGCGTACTCTTGCCACCACCCGGCGCGCCGACAATCAGGCTGTGCCCCAGATCGCCCACATGGAGGTTCAGCCGGAACGGCGTATTCCCCGTGGTCGCCGCGTACAGCAGGGGCGGGGGTTGCACCCTGCGAAGGGCCTTGCCGCCTGCGAGGGCCTTGCCGCCATCCGGCAGTTTCATCAGCGGGCTCGGGCAACGCGATTCACCGGCCCAGATTTCCGTCTTGGGCGCGAAATCCGCAAAATTCAGCGAGTGCATCAATGGCCGGCGAATGTTCTCATAGAGATGACCAGGAATGCTGCCCAGGAACGCTTCCACCGTATTGGTCGTTTCCAGGTGGGCGACATAGCCCGCATTGTCAAAGAAGGTCTGGGTCGCCTTTATCCGCTCGGAGAGCACTTTTTCATGGGCGGAACGCAGCACGACGGATAGCGAGAAGTTGCCGAATTTCACAGCACCCTCCCGGGCTTCATTGACCGCCTGTTTGGCATCCAGGGCGAGATTCACGACGGTATCATCGGCGGACAACTGTCCCTGGGCTTCGCCCGTCACCTTCTCCGTGAGCAGGGACTTCATGTTGGCACGGGAACCAAACCAGCGATCCCGGATCTTCGCCAGTTCCACCACCGCATCGGACGGATCGAGGGGCAGGAAGCGGAGCGTGTAGCGTAGGGGAAAGGGCAGGCTATGCAGGTGCTCCAGCATCTCGGGGAAGGTCCTGCCGGGATAACCCAGAACCGTTACGACGCGGATCTCTTCCCCGTCGATGGACGGCTCCAGGCCGCCCACGAAATCATGGTGCCCGATGAGGGCATCCAGATACGCCGGAATGCGGGGCGCATTGACGCGATGCGCCGACCCGGTCAGGCACTCATGAAGATGGGTGAGCAGGGCGTCGGCATCCAGCGCCTTCACCCGGTACGCCTGCCTGAAAATGCCCAGGATGACTTCGATCACCTGCCGGTAGCGGGCCAGCGTGTCCCGGAATGCCGCATCGGCCAACTGTCCGGACGGTTTGCCGGCTTTCCGCTGAATCATGGATTGTGCCACGTCCACTTCCGCATCGATGGGCGTTCGCCAGGCAATGGTGAGGTAATAGCGGCTGACATAGTGATTGCTTTCCGATCCAAACTGCGCTCGTCTCTCGGCCTCGATGAGGCGCGACGCAGGGTCGCGGAAAGCGCACTCCGATTCGTCGATATAGCCGTCCGCCGGTTCGCGAATCGCCGTGACATGCACGCCCCAGTCGGTGCCCAGCCGGGCGACGGCGTTGTTCCAGATGCCGGAGAGCGCCTCCAGATCCTGCGTGGACTGGCTTTCGAGATCAGGTCCGTCATACTGGAACCCCGCCAGAAAGCTCCCGTCTTTTTGCAGCGCGACGGCCATCTCTCCGGCATCCGTCTGCCAGGCATCCACCAGAAAAGCGATGTTCAAAAGATCGGGAAGGCCCTGGGCCTTGTCGCGGTACTGTTTCAGGGAGCGCATTATTTCTTCTTCCTCATGAGTTTCGCCAGCATCTTGAGCACGCCACCAGACGCGGCACTTTGCGTTTGTTCTTTGGGGGCCTTGTATTTGACCGGAGCATAGGCGCTGGCCCCGCTCAGGTAGACGGCTTGCTGGCTCCAGTGGCGACGCACAACGCCAAAGGCTTGCGGGTCGTGTTTTGCGAGTGTTCGCAGAAACGACTGCCCCACTCCCCCGATAAGGAGACCTACCGGGATGAACCAGAGAGAGACCAGAATCGGTATAGAGAGACAGACGAACCAAAGGGCAAACGTGGCCTCCCGCTCACCCCCCGCGACGAGCATGGGCCTGGTCAGGGAGGGGTGCAGCGGGAGACGGCGGGTGTTCTCCGCCGCCATGGCCTAAAGCCCCACGACGTGCAGGGCATGCGATGCGACGAGGCCCATAATGCCCACATGCCCCATCGTGGCACCGCCGGTGATGCTGGTGGCGAGCGCTTTCGCATTCGCCATGGCAATGCCGCCGACCGTCGCACCCAGGCCAATCATCATGGCCTTCTTGTGCTCGCCGCCATGCCACCAGGCAAGGCCCGTAGCCACAACACCACCCGCCGCAACCAGCCCGCCCATGTCCTGCATGCCCATCAGGACCGTATTCAGCGGCCCCGCAATGGGGGAAAACACACCGCCGGACGTGGACGCGAACGCCATGCCGGGGGCCAGGACCATGACGCCCGCAGCGGCTACCTTGCGAGCTCCAGAAAACATTGCCTTCAACCGCTTTTCCATGAGAACACCCTTTCGTGGACGGACACTCACTTGTCCTTGCGGGGGTATAGATCGGCGGGTTTTGGTATACCATGCGCGGTGCAAGATGATCAGGCGCAAAGGCCCGATCGCGTCGACTCTGATTCCACCAGCCTCAAGGCGGGTGAATCACGGTCACGCCTGGGAGGCTTGATGGCATTCAAGTTGAGTTGCATTAGGGAAAACAAATGATCAATACAAAATCCATGATGATGCTGATCGACGACATGATCAGACGTTACAAACATGTTTATGCGCCTATAGTTACGGTGGTGATAAGGGCGGCTTCACTTTATGGCGTTATCGTTGTATTCGCCTATCTATTTCAAATACATTACGCTCCATCAACATTGGCTGGAGTGATAATACTTGCTCCTTACATATTTTTCGTAGGGCTTATTGTTGTTTTGTACGTTTATTTTATTGCTTCTGCTCCTGGTATTTTTGTAAAATATTTAATGACCCCTAGAGATCTGAGACAGGCGGATGGGTGGGTCCTACCTTTTGGTATATCTATTGTCACAGTGATGTTTGTGGTATTATTGTGGGTTGGTAACGATGGATCTTTAAGTAGGATTATTATCAATCTGGCTGTTACTGTGATAACCTTAGTAATTAGCTGGGTGGGTTATAAAATTGCAGGTCGCCACTTCAACGAAAAGAAGCTGTTGTCGCTGATAAAAGTGACTTACCTGATTATGATATTGGCAGTCATAATGCCAGGATACCCGAGGTTCCTGATAGATCTCACGGGCATAGCCAAGCCCGAAGCCTATATTTATTCATCGCAAACCATGGGTTTCAACAAGGTTGATATACGGTTCATCGGAGCTGAGCATCTTGTTGTTTCACCTTACCTTCCCAATGGTAAGGTTTCTGGGGACTATGTGATTCTGCAGAGGGGGGACGTTACTATATTTTCAACTGTTCCGACAGATCAGCAGATGTCAACATTCAAAAGCCTCGTAGTTAAAAAGTAATAACGAGGTGAGACTGGTAATAAATCCTATCACAGATACGAGATATACCAGGATAGGCACGTTTATCCAGCAAGCCCCTATAACGAGCACCATTCTGGTGAATATAGCTATGGTAGCAGTGATCAGCATGGTGATGGCATATGCTCTTTGCGTATAATATTTGACAATCAGCGACTTGTTTGTCAAGACGATAAAAAATACGACGAGTAAAGGTGAACCAGCCGCGACTATACCTATCCAAAGAGGCCCTCCTGGACGGTATATTTCTAAAACCATCGGAATCGTCCATGTAATTATGAGCCACAACATCATGAACCGACTCATAGACACCTTTGTTTGCCTATTCATTACATTACCGCCTCCGATTGGTAAGAAAAACATCACTTCGTTTGAGGAATCATGAGATCAGCACGCCGTCTTTCACATCGAGGATGGCCGAAATCCTGCGCCCAGCGGGATGCACCGGATCCCTGGCAATCTGGACGATCACATCGACTGCCTCCCGGATCAGGTTCGTTTGCGGGGGAACCCCTGCCTCCTGGCAGAGTTGGTCGAGCCGCAACAAGGCCGCTTCGGGGTTGTTGGCATGCAGGGTGGCGATGCCGCCCGGGTGCCCCGTGTTCCAGGCTTTCAGCAGCGCCAGGGCCGCCTTGTCGCGGACCTCGCCCACCAGTATGCGGTCGGGGCGATAACGCAGTGTGAGCTTCAACAGGCGCGTCATGTCGATGTCCGCGTCATCGTCCGTCAGGAACTGGACCACGTTGGGTGCCGTACATTGCAACTCCCGCGTATCCTCGATAATCACGATACGTTGCTCATTACTGGATTCGCGGGAAATGACATCGATCAGGGCATTCGACAGCGTGGTCTTGCCCGACCCCGTCCCTCCACTCACCAGAATGTTTTTGCGTTCGAGAATCGCGAGAATCAGGCTGTCCCGTTGCTCCGGACTCAGGATACCCGCCTCCAGATATTGGTCCAGGGTGTACACCGACCGGGCCGGCAAACGAATGGAGAATGATGCGCCGTCCACCAGGGGCGGAATGGCTCCCGCGAAGCGGCTGCGCAAAAACTCCGTGGGCATCGCCCCTTCGACCACGGGTCTGTCACGGCTCACCGTGGTCTGAAGGAAGTCGGCCATGAGCCCTAACAGGGACTGGACACGGCTCGCATCGATCTCACCCAGGGAAGAGATGCCTGACCCCAGACGCTCGACGAAGACCCGTCCGTCGGGGTTGGCCATGATCTCGACGACGTCAGTGTCATTGAAGAGGCCGGCGATCTCCGGCCCCAGAATGCGCCGCATCTGCTCGATCCGGCGGGCATGGACCTGCTGTTCCTGCTGGTTCACTGATTTTCCTCCGCCGTTTCGATCCGGTTCTGAATCAACTCTCCGATTTTTTTGAGGGCCTGCGGCCGGTCGCCTTCAAAGGCCATGCTGACCTGCTGGATGAATCGCTCATACCGGGCCAGCGCGGATGCCTGGGTGGCCTCCTTTTCCGTCCCTGGTTCCGGCAGGTGAACCAGCATGAGCTTGACGAAGGTGTCGAGCATCGCGGCGACGGTGTCGAGCTCGGCCTGGACGGCTTCGAGGTCGCTTCTGGACGCCAATATGGTTGCAGCAATCCGGCGCTCGAAACCGGCCAGTTCGCTGCCGTCTTCCGCCTCCGCGTCGATCCCGCGCATGGCATACTCGGTGGTCAGTGCCGCCAAAGACATGCGCCGGGATGCGGCTTCGATCCGTACTTTGTCGGCATAAGTCCCGGTGAGTTTGATTTTTACTGTGACGGGTTGCGCCATGGATTTACCCCTTTATTGCTATCATCAGGGTATAGATCAGCGTCTTCGCCGATACGCTATTCGATCTCCGATCCCCGCTGCGGCTTTGTCTGTTCCCTGGCCTGTTTTTTCTGTCGTGCCCGTTCTTTCTCTTTTTGCTTGCGCCGCTCCAGGAGCCGTCTGTGCCACTCCGCCGCAAAACCGGTAGCAGGGTCCAGCATTTCCCCGGGTGGATTCCGTCGCTCATGGGCCAGTTGGTCATCCAGCGCCGCTTCGGGAATCTCTGTCCGTTTCCAGCCCTGGTCCGGGATCTCGATGCCGTAGTCCTTGACGGCAACGCCGCGGTCGAGGCCCGTGAGGGCGACGAGGTGCCGGAGCCCCAGATCCTGACGTCCACGGGCTTTTTCTATCGATCCCGTCTGGTAGACGATGTGCGCCCGGTTATCGACGCCCTCGATGAGCACGAAACTGCGGTCATACTGCTCATCCAGCCCCGTACCCAGCACGCGCCCCACCAGACGGTCGCCCGGCCGGATCTTCGTGACCTGTGGCGGGCAACGGGGCTCCGTCATCAGCGCCCGGGCTTCGGCCAGCATCTTCGTCCGGGTCTGCAATATCTGGAGCTCCTTGAGGGCCTTGTCCCAGCCAGGCTCCAGCCGCCAGAGATTCGGCCCGATCTTGTCGGCCACGCCAATCTCCACCAGCTTTTCCAGCCTGGCGAGTCGGAGCCTGCGGTTCTCACGCTCTTTGTCCTTCAATAAGTGGGGGGGTGACTCATCCACCAGTGAGTAACCTTGGGGTGCGGGTGCCGCCTTGTCGAGAATCCCTCTGTCCAGCGTGGTGAAACGCCGTTGATCCAGTTCCCGCTCCCGCGCCGCCTGGATTTCCCGTTCGCTGCGATAGCCCAGGCTTTCCGTGAGAATCTCCTGGGCTGCGGCACGCATGCCCCGGCGAATCAGATCCGGCTCCAGTTCCAGCTTGCCCTTGCCCCGAATCAGCAGGTGGACATGGGGGTGGCTGGTGTTGTGGTGGTCGATGGCCGCCCACTCATAATCCCGCCCGATCTGCCGCTGGATGCGCTCATTGAACCGGCGCGTCAGATCCCGCAGAGCCTCTGGCCGCAGTGGATCTTCGGGTGCCAGAATGACCTTGAACAGGTGTGGGTCGTTTTCTTCCTGCCAGGAAGACAGACGCTGCGACAGGTTGACGCTATCGGAATCACGGTCAAAGCCCTGGCCTTTCTCTCCGTCCTGCTGCGCGCCCTCGCGACTCAGGTACTTGCCGTGGGCCTGCCACTGATCCGGCCCCTTGCTCCGCACATAGGACACCTTTACCGTGCAGCGGCGCCCCGCATGCTGCAACGCCGGCCCTCGGGACGACGGGGCCTTGTAGAAATTGCTACCGGCATGGGGAAGCAGGCGCTTGATCAGGGAGCGCACAGCCCCAGATCCCTGTTTCCCCCTTACTCGATGCACCTTGTTGTGAACACGGGATGCGACCGGGCGGTTGTGCCCCGGCGGGGATCGGTCGTGAGAAATCTGATCATCCAGCGTTTCCGTGGACGAGAGAAACCGCCCCTTGCGGGTTTGGCTGGGAGGTGCTTTGGGATGCATCAGAACAGCGAAAATACGGGAAGCAGGATGCCTGCGAGAAATATCCCGATCGCTGCCAGTCGCAAGCTCACCTGCGGTACCTCGCCACCGGCTTCCTTGCCCGCTTCCCAGAGGATCGCTCCAGCCAGGGGAAGCAGAACAACTCCAACCGGGGCGCCGAGAACTGCGGCGGCCATCCTGGACAGGATGCCGGCATGGGCGGCCGGAACCCAGAAGGGATACCGGCCAGACCCGACAATATAGCCATATCCCATGCCCAGCCCCGACGCCAGAATGGCCATCGCCCAGCCCAGCAGGACGACCACCGAAGAATGGTGCGTCATTGCATGACGGGTCACCCGGTCTTCGACGGTGGCCAGCAACCGCGCCATATCCGGGTGGGAAATCATGATGTTCGCGGGAGCCTGTGCCGGCGTCTTTTCTGCATCCTCAAGCGGGAATGCTTTTCTCAGTTCATCAGACTCAACAGTCGCCGAGCGGTCCGGCACCGAGGTTATGGGGGACTGCGGATTTTCAGCAAGGTTCCCCTGCGACGGGTTGGCACCCTGCGAGGGGTCATTCGCCTGCAACAGGAGATCCAGGCGATCACGGATCTCCGCGAGCAGGCTTTCGACATGGGCGGAGTCGCCATCCATAACCGGCTGCCGCTCTGCCCCCCTGGGGCTGCGTCCGGTGGTGGACGCCCGCTTTGCATCTGCCGTTTCCCGCTTGCGCGGCGGAGGGGCAGGTTCTGTCATCAGTTTTTGGCCTGACGCCTCTAGTTGCGCGATTTCGTCCAGCTCATCCATGGCCATACCCTGTCATCAAGAACATCAACAGGGTATAGATCAGCGCGCAGAGGGATAACCGGCCTCACTCAGAGCGCAAGTCCTTTGCCCTTGCCCACTTCCTGCTTCTTCTCCGGCGCCCTATACGGGGTACGGTCCTTCGACGGACCCAGCTGATTCCCGCGCTCCGCGATCGCCCGCTCGTAGATGTCCCGGGCCATCGGACTGCCGGGCTCCAGGGCAATCCCATGTTCCAGGGCAACCTTCACCGTCTCTTCCAGAAAGGCTCGATTGCCCTGGAAGCGCACCGGCTCCCCAAACCGGTCCACGGCGGCCTTCAGGCCAATCTCGACCGCCTCCGCGCAGATGCCTTCGAGCAGGCTCACCTTCTTGTGGATCTGGTTGATGTCCACGTTCAGCGCCTTTGCCAGCCGCTCGGGCGAAACGCCACGCTCGACTGCGTACCGAAGTTCGACCCAAAGCGGCGAGCACATCCATACATCTGCCCGGCAGGCAGGCTACTGGACGATTGGCTACGACCATCTCTGCGACGCCCAGCACCCGCCGATCACCGAGGCCGAAGCGGACGCATATCTCGCCCGCGACCTGAGCACTGCGCTGGCCGCCACGCTGCGCTAGCCCCGTGTTGACCACCGAACCCGAAGGGCGGCTGGCGGCCATCGTGGACTTCACATTCAACCTCGGCGGCGGGCGTTTGCAGACCTCGACGCTACGGCGGCGGGTTAACCAGCGGGACTGGAACGCTGCCGCGATGGATCTGCGGCGCTGGGTGTACGGTGGCGGGCGCGTGTTGCCGGGCCTCGTAGTCCGGCGTGAAGCAGAAGTACCCCTGATCCTGCGAGCCACGGCTAGCTGATCGGCGCAAGCTAGGCATAAGAAGCATATTCATGGTTAAATAAGCGTTAAGTGCATTTTGTGGATGACAAGAATCGTGGCTTTCGAGAGCGTTGAAGAACTCATCCGGGCGGCGCGCAATGGGCGCAGCCAGAAGGAATTCGCCGACCTGCTGGAGGTCGATCAGTCGATGGTAAGCAAGTACGAGCGGGGCAAGGCCAGCCCGCCGATCAGCGTCATCAACCGCTGTATGCGTCTGGTGCATACGGCGGAAGGCGAGACAGCCCCGTCGGCGGAACAGCTCGCCGAACGGGTGCGTGTGATCTTGGCAGATCCGGACTTGGGACAGGTGCGCTCGGCGCTATCCCGCTTGGTGGACGCCTTCGCGTCCGAACATGTGCAGACCCGCACGACGGGCGCTGCGCCGCAATGACATAGGAGGCCGTATGGCGACGCAATCGACCATCGAATGGACGGAGCAGACCTGGAATCCGACCACCGGCTGCACCAAGGTTTCGCCGGGTTGCAAGCACTGCTATGCCGAAGTGATGGCGCTGCGGCTGCACGCGATGGGCGCGCCCGGCTACGAAAACGAGTTCAAACTCACCGTGCATGAGAACCGGCTGGAACAGCCGTTGTTGCGCAAGAAGCCGTCCACGTACTTCGTGAACAGCATGAGCGATCTGTTCCACGAGGCCGTGCCGGACAAGTTCCTCGACCGCGTATTCTCGATCATCGAGGCCACGCCGCAGCACACCTACCAAATCCTCACCAAGCGCGCAGAGCGCCTGCCAGAGTATTTCGCGCGGCGGGCCTGCCCACAGAACGTGTGGCTGGGCGTCTCGGTGGAGGACAAGAAGTACGGCGTGCCGCGCATCGACCATCTGCGCAAGGTGGATGCGCACATCCGCTTCCTCTCGGTCGAGCCTTTGCTGGAGGACTTGGACCGCATCAACCTGCGCGACATCCACTGGGTAATCGTCGGCGGCGAGTCAGGTCACAAGGCCCGACCGATGCGCGAGGAGTGGGTGGCAAACGTGCAGGCGCAGGCCGAGGCCGCTGGCGCGGCGTTCTTCTTCAAGCAGTGGGGCGGCTGGGGCGCTGATGGCGTCAAGCGCCACAAGAAGGCGAATGGTCGCATCTTCCGTGGCCGCACATGGGACGACTACCCGGAAGCGGTGGTGCAACCCTAGAAATTGAACGCGCCTTGGCCCTCGACGTTGGAGGCCGTGGCCCAGAACTTGTGCGGCAGTGAATGCTTGGCCGCCATCAGCAACCAGTACAGCGGCTGGTTATTGCTGCCCGTAAGCAAGCGCATGTCGGTGGAAGGCCACACGCCAAGGCCTGCGACCTTGGCGCGCCAGAACTGGAAAATCTGCTGCCGGAGCTCCTGCTGGCCCTGAATAATCGACACATTCTCACGCCATCCGGGCGCGAAGGTGTCGAACGGCGAGTTGTCCGTGGTCGCATAGGTCACGACGTTGCGCTGCAAGTCCATCTGGCTGATGTGAACCAGCATGTCGATGCGCTTGAGCGCTGACAGGGCGACGATGATGTCGAAGTTCAGCGCAGCCAGATCGAAGGGATCGAGAAACGCGAAATGCAGGCCATAGGCGTTTAGCTGGGCGATGACCTGTTTCACCGCATCGACTGCGGCACCGTCGATCTCGACCACCGGTGCGCCCTGATTCCTCAGGCGGGTTGCGGCGGCTTGACGACGCTGGATATCGAGGTCGCCGATGAAGACATGCGAGAACGGTGCGTTGCCTTCCTGGCTCTTCTTCCACGCAGCGACGACACCGCCGTCAATCCATTCGCCGGAGTCCCGCACCTTGCATCGGCCCGGGCCACAGAATAGGTCGATATAGGTCGCGCCCGCCTTGCCGGTGCCAAGATACTTCGCGCGGGTGCTGCGCGAAATGTCGATGTAGCGGCACAGGTAGTCGTGCTTCTCCTTGGCCCAGACGCCCACTTCTTCGGCTGGCAGTCCATCGTCCCCATCGATCAGTTTTCCCATCGCTTACCCCCCTGCTTTTTTGTACGAAGAAGCCGTTCGAATGCGCTTGGTCTTCCTCTCAGAGCCGGAACAGCTTCTTCATTTCATTCTCCGCCGTTACCGGCATATCATTCTTTTCGTACTGCCGAACATTGGCCACGATATTCCTTGCTCGCGTGATTTCGTTGTTCACCCATTGCGAGTACGACGAGATGGTATTCAGGTTTTCGATGATCGTAAGAAAATAGTCCTTCTGGTTTGAGAGGAACCAGAAGCTCAGGCCGCAGACCCATTTCTCCATTTCAAAGGATTGGAACGGAAACCCGGCAGTTACATTCCAGTATTTGAACAGCCGAAGAGAGGGCTTGATCAGCGATCTATGCTCTTTATTCTTAGCTTCGAGCGTGGAGTTGAAGTCATTCGGGTTGGTTGTCATCCAACCGCCGGAGCCATTCGGGATTTGCAGTTCGCCGAGCCATGTCGTCGTTGCAGGCACGAGGTCGAACCTGATGTGGTTCAGTTCGAGCACGATGGTCGGGCTTGACTGCCGGATTCCCGATGAGCCGTAGTACTTCTCGACGAAAGTCTTCAGACGGTTTAAGTACGTCTGCGGCGTGGCATTGTTCTCGCTGAATACGATCAGGTAATCGATATCTGAGTGCTCATCCATCGAGCGCGGCAAAATCGTGCCCCGCGTTGAGGAGCCGAAGCGGAAGTGCTGCTTGATTACACCGCCGGCGAAATGCAGCCCGATCCGGGTTTGCAGCGTCGAAATCGAGGTTGTGATTGACGACTGCTCGGTCGAAGAAAGCACTGCGTTGCTGGCAGTATCCGTGAGAAAACTCAATACCGACATCCCGTCACTCCTCCCTGTCCACCTTGTGCGTTGATTCGCCTTCCTTGACACCCCTGCGCGCGGCGACGAACGCCCTACGAGGAATGCTTGGATTTTTCTGGTTCAACTCGTTACGCGCGGTCGCCAGAGCCTTCAACTTCTCGGGCATCTCGTCCAGCCGACCCACCTGCAGCAGTTCGATCTCTCGGAAGAAGCGCGCTTCATTTCTGAGGGCCAGGAATTGCCCTGCGGCAGCCCTATGCATTGCCGCACGCTCATTGGGCTTGAGAAACGTCATCAACCCCGTCAGCAACGATGCCAGCAATGCGAATGCGCTCGCTAATTCCGGCTGGCTCTTGATCAGCGTGGCCCCAGCGATCGCCGCGAGAGCCGTCGCGGGAATCCCCAGCCAGTAGTTACGCCTCACCCAAGTATCTTCAGCGTTGAAGTGCCCTTTGCTGGAGTAAGTCGCGTCCTCCTCAAGGCGCTCTGCTTCGCGGCGTAATGCGGCAATCCTGCTCTGATCGGTTTCGGATGATTCGCTCATGGTGTGTTGCGCCTCCCTCGCATCGGCTTATTGCGCCTGCCGAATCGCCCGACGCAGCGATGCAGAGTCTTCCCAGACATTGGACTGGCCGCCCATGTATCTGGAAACCTTGATGTGGTTGTGGCCTTCGAGCAGGTTCAGCACGAAGTCAACGAAGGCGCGGGGCTTGTCGACGCGCGTTGCCAGCCCCTCGTTCTGGCAGACGTTTCCCGTCACTGCGGCCACCATTGACCGTTCTGAAAGACAAACGCGATCCTTCCGTCATTTCTCGTTGTCAGAACGTGTCTCGTCTCTCCCCTGAATGGCCCGCCCCGAGCTTTACTGCGATAGTAAGGAACCGTTCTCTGGGTGTCGTACATGTACCCTTTGTCTGAAATGACAACGTAGAACGGCTTGCATCCGTAGTTATCGAAAACATCGGTGCAAATTCCATTCTCGCGGCCATGGTGCGAAGCAATCAGGACGTGCGTTTCGGATACGACTTTCTGGAAGCCAGGCTGACGGAGCAGTGCTTTCCACCCTGACGATTCAAGATCGCCCGGAAACAGGAAATTGATGCCTGCGATCCAGAGGTGCACAACCATGCTCAGGTTGTTTTCATCATCAAACTCGGGGTAGTCGTTGTAAAAGGCCTGCCGCTCGACTCCCAAGAATGTCGATGGGGTTGCCTCTGTCCCGCCGCTGTAGCTTGAAGTCATACCAACCAAGGTTTCAATGCCGCGACCCAAGCCGTCCTCGGATTTGAGCTGGCGGATGGTATCTGGCGTTACTGACCGATTTCGCCACAGCCATTCGACATCCACGTTCTCCAGCAAGTCCGGCAAACCGCTGACATGATCCTCGTCGTAGTTCGTGATCGCCAGCATCTCAAGGCGTGATATGCCTTGATCACGCAGGTAGCGCCCCGGCCTCCATCCGGTATCCCCATTGTGCCCGCAGTCAATCATCAGGCGAGTACCATTATCGCAGGTTAGCAACGCGCAGGCACCGTGCTCGACATCGAATATCTTCAGCTCCATGTCGCTCCCTCATTGAACTTACCGAAGCCCCTTGAAGCCCGGCCGATACAGATTGCGAAGCGTGTCGGCATTCATCGAAAGCCAGTGGCTCTTTCGTGTCACGAAATCGAGCTCTCTCGAAACCTTCGTCGAATTGGCGATCAGATTTGTCGCTCGGAACTTCTGCGAGTGCGGCGGAAGCGATCGGATAAGCACGTCACCGGTCTTCGTCGTCATGATCGGAATGCGCAGATCAAAGAGTCTCTGGCAAACCTCCGGCTTGGGATGTTCGAACTGATTGTCAAACTGGCTCCCGCAGACAGCTATCTTCGGCTGGACGGCTTCGAAGAACGTTTTTGAATTGGTCGGGCAGTCAGCTCCGTGATGCGCAAGCAGCAGAACATCGACCTCGCGCTTGAAAATCTTGCAGCGACGAAGGTACGCGCCGATGTTGGCGTCTTCGACATCGCCCAGGCTGGCGACGTTGAAGCAGCCCTGCCGAAACAACTTGACGGTCGAATTGTTGTTTGACTCACCATCCAGCAAGACGCGCGGGTGGTACACGATGTCTCGGTACGCCAGATCTTCGGCACTCTTCAGGCCCTTGATGTACTCAGGGTTGACGGCAATGCACTTGACAGTGTGCCCCTTGTTCGCATTCGTCGTCCGGTAATGCTGAATAAGCTTCAGGCAGTCCTTCGCAGTGTCGCTGTGCGGCGGATATCCCGGATACTCAATCGTCGCCGGCTTATAGCGCGAGAGTATTTCTTCGAGGTCAGCCAGTGCGCAATGGTCTTGATCCCAGCCGGTGATATGAAGAACGTCAACGGTGCTTTTTCCGCACTCCGCAAGTTCCCAGTCCAAATTGGGGCGGCTCAGGTCGGTCAACCTTGCTTCAAGCAAGGTGAAGGTGCCATCAGCGAAAAGAGAAAAGGAAGCGCCGGCCGTGCCAATCTGATAAGCGCGGAATCTCGTGATGATGGAGCGGGCCGTCATTTCTTCTTTCCTCCATCATCGCTCGACTCCAGCGCCAAGACGTTTTGAACAAGTCGTATGCCGGTATTTCGAGCGGATATGGCGAGCCAAAGGAATTGCACCACCAGTCCGCCTACAACCACTGCTTGCAGGCCAGCTGGCACCCCCGACAACGCGGATGCTATCCAAGCAATCACGAGGATCAGAAGCGTCAGACTGGATGAATCTCGAAAGAGAAGGAATCGCTTGTGCGAGTCGCTGACGATGACATTTGACTGGTGCTTCTGGAACAGTTTGTACCAGCAACTATTCTGGTCCCTTGGATTTTGCGGGAACTCATCAACTCTTTTCTTCAGCGACGCAATATCGATACGGGAGTCGGCTTCTGCGTGCTCGCTAAACGCGCGATGACCAGGCAGCGCATCTTTGATGCGCCAGAAGACGATTGATGCCTTGGCGTTAGATGGCAGCAGGTCATTCAGGAAGACCGCGACCAGCGGGCCGGCGGCGGCAAAGACCAGCCCTCGAACGAACGCCGATTGCGCAAGCTCTGAAAGCGACGCTTGGGTGAACGCGAAACCCGTCAACACCAAAACAATTACGACAATATCGGCGCTTACCAACAGCCAAATCGCCTTGCCGTTCTCAGATTTCAGCGACGGAGAGCCCGCAGTCTTCTTTGCCATCTATCCCTCCCGGTTCCCACTTCAGTCCCCGGTCTCGAATTCCGCGCTCTTGAACTTCAACACGTTGCAGTTCTCCTTCACCGCGCGCTGAAGGCCATCATCGAACCCGCTCGGGGATTCGGCCTGAATCTCGACGGCGATCCTCACCTTCACGCCGGGACGCAGGGTGAACTGCTGCACGACCTCGTCCACCAGATCGGCGAACTGCCGCTTGGCCTGAATCGGATCGAGGTCGATGCTGCCGTAGAACTGCTTCTTGGCGCTCTGACCGGCGGTCGCGCCACCGGCCTGGTAGCCACCCTTGGCCGAGTCTTCAACACGAAGCGGTTCGCCTCCACCGACAGGCACGCTTGTGGTTGCACCAGCACCTGCGCCGACCGCCTGCGCGCGAGATGCCTCTTCGGCAGCGCGCAGCGCTTCCATGTACGCGGCAGCAGTGAGTGGCTCGACCAGCAGCAGCGACGAGTCCATGATCAGCGACGTGCGCTTGCCGTAGCTGAACCCGATGTAGCGACCGTCTTCCTTGCCCTGCGCGAAGCCGAAGAAATCACGGCTCTCGGCGCCCGCGGCCATCGTCCTTTGAAACACCGTGTCGTCCTTCAGGCGCGGCAGGTAGAGCTGCTGGCAGCTCTGCTGCCAGACGTTGAGGGCACTGGCGTCCTTGGCATCCTCCTTCCAGAACCAGTCCTTCAGCACCTTGGCCAGATGGATCGGCGCCCATTCGCTGATGAGCAGCTCGTTCTCCTTGAGCACGCGCTCGATTTCCTGCGACCAGTTCTGCGCACCTGGGTTGAGCGGAAAGTGCTCCCACACCATGTCGGACAGCCCTTTGCCGGGACGGGCTTCCTGCACCGGCGCGAGCAGCCATTTGTAGGTTTCGCGGATCATGCGCCGCACCGTTTCCTCGGCCTGATCCATGCTGGCCTGCGCCTGTTTGGCCATCAGGTTGTCGAGGACGATGCGGTTGTCCTTGTAGTCGCCGACGATGCTGCGCCACGCGAGGTGCGAGCGAACGTGATCCTTCAGGCGGCTCACGCTGTCATAGTCCGCCGCCACGAAGATCAGGCGGTTCTGCTTGAAGCGGGGCTGGTCGCCGCGTTTCTTGAGAATCTCGGTCGCGCGCTCGATGGCCAGGCTCTGGCCGCTCTTGCTGAAAGCCGCGTCGGGCGGCAGCACCACCAGCCGCAACGCCCAGTCGTCGGGCACGTCGCCGCTGCCGGTGAAGATGTGGATGCCGCCGAACACCCCGCTGGCAAGCCTGCGCTGCACGCCCTCGCGGATGGCGGGAAACACGTCCTCCCTGTCCTGGAAGCGGCGCTTGCGTTCTTCCATCTCGCGCCGTAGGTTCGGGCGCGTGTCCAGCCAGAAGCGATTGTTGGCGTGGTTGAGGTAATGCAGCCGGTCGCCCAAGCGCCGCAGTGCATCCTTGAACAGGTTGGGCTGTTGGCCGGGCTGGGCCACGCCCAGGATCACGCGCTCCAGTTCTAGACCACGCACGCCTTGGTTGGCCGTGCTGGGCGCGCTTCCCAAAAAGATGGCGCGCGCGGCGCGGCGGCAGGCCTGCACGCTGCCGAAGCGGGTATCCTTGTTCTCGATCTCCCAGGTCTCCGAACGCTCGCCGTCCACGTCGCGCTCGATCACCGGCGTCCAGCCCTGCGGCAGGTAGTACAGCACCTCGTTCAGCGTGTCGGCATCCATCAGTGGCAAGCTACCGGGCATGATCAGCGGATCGTTGTTGCCGTCCTTCCACAGGCGGTGGATCACCTTCGCCATCAGTTTCAGCACGCCGCGGGTGCGTTGAAAGTTGTCCAGCGTTGACCAGTCCTCGTACAGGCGGTCGAACACCTCGGGGTGGACCGGGTAGGCGTGGATCAGCCGCTCCAGGTACTTGCTGTCCTGCGTCTCCTGCGGGAAGTCGTCGCGGTTGTCGATGTAGTAATCGGCGAAAGCCCGGCAGACCGACTCCATCGCCAGCTTGTCGTTGATGTTGGAAAAGAGCCGCCGACGCACAATCTCGAACGCCTCTTCGGTAGCGACCGGTTTCCACAGCGCCTGCACGCGCCCGAAACAATGCGCGAGCGCCTCCAACGCCCTCACGCCGCGCTGGCTTCCGGCTTCTTTGTCCGACTCGGGCAGCGAGGCCAGCAGCACCGCGGTCGGCACGGCCTTCAACGCCTCGGTCAGCGCGTGCGCAAACGACAGGTTGGAATCGAAAGTTCCACCCGCGAGGGATTTGCCATCCTCGAACTGGCGTACATAGGCCACCAGCTCGTCGATGAGAATGACGCAGGGTGCGTAGCGGCCCAGCAGATCAGCCAGCACCTCCTTGCCCGGCGACGTGCCCGAAGCATCGGCTTCCGCTACGAGGTTGAAGCCATCAGCCCCGCCCAACTGCCAGGCCAGGTCGCCCCACAGCGTGCGGATGCTCTGCCCTTCCCTCACCACCGGCTGGTTGGGCGAGGACTTGATGCCGTCGAGCACCGCGATGCGCGCCTTGGGCAGTTCGGTCACGCCGGCCGCATCGAGGATGGCGGGCACGCCCTGCAAGTCACTGGCCGGTGCTTCGCCCTTGGCGAGGTGATAGACAGCCAGCATGGTGTGCGTCTTGCCGCCGCCGAAGGCCGTCTGCAACTGGATGACCGGATCGCCACCCTTGCCGGCCAGGCGCTTGACCACAGAGTCCAGCAACAGCCGCATGCCTTCGGTGATGAAGGTGCGCTGGAAGAACAGCGCCGGGTTCTGGTATTCCGCGTTGGCCGTGCCCGCATGCACGCGAGACAGGTCGGCGGCGAATTCGGCCTGCTGGAACTTGCCTTCCCGCACGTCGGAGTGCGGTTCCGCGATTTCGCGCCAGGGTTTGAGAATCATGCTTCTTGCTCCTTGCGAGCGGCAAAGATGGTCAACATCAGCTCGCTGTCATCGTTCAGTCGGTATTCGGGGCGCTTGCCGGATAGCTGTTCGCTGCGGCTTAAGATGATGGACACCCCTTCGCCACGCTTGTCCATGATGTGGCTGCGATAGCTGGCAAGCTCGACATCGCCGATGGGGCAGCGCGCCAGGAGGCTGGTCAGTGCTTCATTGCGCGCCGCCTGTCGGTAAGGCAGGCTTTCCGGCGTCATCGTGTTGGGCAGCATTCCTGGCGAGAACAGCTCCAGCCGGTCATCGAACAGGCGCAGCCGCACCTTGGTGCCCGCCATCGAATAGTCTCGATGGGCCACGGCGTTGGTCACAGCTTCGAACACGGCCGTCATGTCGAATGGCGGCACATCCACCCGACCGCCCCCCGTGCGTTTGTAGGCTGCCATCAGCATGTTCTTGCGCACAAAGGCACAGGCGGTGTGTATCTGCTCATCGAGCGGTCCCGTGATGTCTTGTGCGTCCCGTTGGTACACCCCCTCGCCCGTGGGCGCCACGTCCGTGCCCACGTAGGCCACGGCCTGCACGATGGCGCCGGGAAGGTGACGCTCCGGTTGGCGGCAGGCCATCAGCAGGCCAGCTACTGTCGGCCGCCAGACGCCCTGCTCGTCCTGCGCCGCCATCGCCAGCTTGGACAGCAGAACTTCCGGCGCGTCGGCGCTTGGCTTGGGGACGAAGCGCCGCCACAACGCCTCATCCAGATCGGTGAGGGTCGCACGCGGCACCGGTGTTTCGTCGAAGCGGATCAAGCGCGACTGGCTGCGTTGCTGAAACAAGCGCGCCAGGTGATCCGGCGGAATCGGGCGCTTCGACGACCCCACCCGATGCAAATATCCGCCCGGGCTTTGGTGCACGAACAAGCTGCGAGGCACCTCAACTCGTATCACGGGCTGCTCTGCACCGCTCAGATCGGGCAGTGTGATGCGTTCGATGATGGGCGCCAAGGGTGGCTTCACCGAGTCCTCGCAGGCCTGCCGCACCAATGTCTCCACAGCATCCAGCCGCTCGACAGGAATCCCCAGCACCTCCCGCGATTTGTCTTCGACGCCGAGCAGGATCACGCCGCCTGCGCTGTTGGCAAAGGCAGCCAGTTCGTCGGCCAAATCTTCCTGCGTCGGCCCACGGACTTTGCCGCCAGCGAACCTCACCTGCTTCAGCTCGAGGAAGCTGTCTTCGCCCAGTCGAATCTTCTCGATCAACTCCGCACGGGTCGCCAGCATGTCAAACCTCCCTGCCCAAACGCTTCCAGCGGCGGGCAAACGCTTCCCGGCCGCCTTCCATCACCCGGCAGACCTCCTCGCGCACGGCCTTGTCCTGCAAGGCGCCGCTCTGCTGAACGAAGCACTGGCCGCGGCCGAACTCCATCACATGCACCAGTTCGGCATCACCATTGACCACTACGTTGGGGTTGTGAGTGACGACGATAAGCTGACGTCGCTGCTTGTTCTCGCGAATCTGGCGCACGATGAGGTCGTAGATTAGGTGATTGTCGAGGTCATCCTCCGGCTGATCGAGGACAATCGGCTCTTCACCAAAGGCCAACAAAAAGGCAAGCAGTGCCGCCGAGCGCTGCCCCTGGGAGCCTTCGCTGATGGCGTACCAGCGGTTGTCCCGCTGGTATTCGATGCGCAGATCATCCTCCGGAAACCAGGCAAGAACATGATCGACAAATTCCGGCTTCTGCAGCTTGCGCTCCAGATAGTTGCGGAAATGCCCGCCCAGCGATGCGGGGCGGTTCAACAAGGCGCCCTTCGTGCTCTCCAACACCTGAAGCTTGTTGGCGTCTTCCGCGCTGGCCAGATCGAAGGCCAAACCGTTCCTGGACTCGCCGTCTTCCACGCTGAGGATGTCATCCGGAAAACGGTCATCGGTCACATCGATCAGTTCGCGCAGGCTGCGCTCGATCACCATCGGATCGAACCCGAAAGGCGCCACATTGATGCGGACGTGGGGGTTGTGCGCCAGCTTGTCTTGCAGGAAAACTTGTCTCTTGTGGGTGATGGCCTGCCGGCGCTCCAGCAGCAAGGCCTGCTGGTCATCGATCCGGCGCTCCAAATCCGTGCGGTCGGATTGCGCCTGACGCAAGGTTTTCAGTTGCGCATCGAGTTGCTGGCGCTCCTGAGTGAGTTTGGCAAATGCCTGTGGATCAGCGACACCTTGCGCGGCAAGCTGCGCCTGCAATCTCTCGTGTTGCTCACGGGCGGCATCGGCCCGGGCGCGCCAGGCAGTCAGACGCGCATCCTCAGCCAGATTTTTAATGCCCTTGTCCAGCGCGTCTGCCTCTTGCTCCAGGCGTTGGCGAGCCTGAGCGATCAAACGGTCCGCCTCGGACCGCCAGGCCAGTAAGTCACCATCGGCATCGGTGAAGTGCTGCGGCAGCCAGTCGTCGAGCAGCAGCCGCGCGGCCGCCTCGCGCAAGGAGTCCACTCCTTCTTTCAGTTGCGTCAGGGTTTCATCCACCGCCCGCCGCTGGTGCTGGGCGCGGGCGAAGGCTTGCAACACGGCGGAATGGTCGGTTTGTGAGAACGCCTTGAGCTTTGCCTCCACCTCCTGCAAGCGTCTTTCCACCTCCGGCTGTGTAGCCAGCTTGCCGTCCAGCTCGCGCAGCCGTGCGCGCTGGGCGAAATAGGTGCGACGGGCTTCCTCGAACGCCTGCTGGAGCGGCCCCACGCCTGCCGCCTCGTCGATGATGGAAAGCAATGCCTGGCGCCCGTTTCCTGCCATGGCAGCAATCTGACCTTGGGAGAAGATCCGGATGGGGAATCGGTTGGGATTGACGCTCTGGCTGGCGGACGGCTGCCACTGACCATCACGCCATTCGTCGACGTCAACGGCTTTTCCTTCCCGCCAGCGAAGACGCAACCGCGTTGCCTCGTGCTGCCATTCGACACAGAGGACCGTCTCGGGTTTCAGTGCGCCTTTGGCGATCGTCCGAAAGGCTTCGAAACGCTCGCGAGGCTCGCTGTCTTTTGGCAGCGCTTGAATCTCGGCCTCGCGCCCGGTGGCAAGTCGTAACGCATGCACCAGCGTGGATTTTCCCGTGCCACGCCCGCCGACGATGGCGTTGAAATAGGGTGAGAGCCTCAAACGGGCCGCCTGACCATTGCCCATCACCCGCGCATTGTCCACCTCGATGGCGGTGATGACATGCGCGGGAGTCCGGAACGGGTCGAAAGCGCCTTCGTCGCTGCGCCGGATCGACACGCCATTGCCGTCCAGCAGCGCCAGCCGCAAACCTTCCAGCGTGGGCTGAGCCATCTTGACCCAGGTGTAGCGACTGCCCGGGGCGTTTGCGCTCCGAAAATTGTGGCAATCGCTGCCCAGCACGCGCGCCAGTGGCTGGGCGAGCTTTTCCACCGCCTCGGGGTACGGGTTGTTCAGATCGCACCACTCGACCGCGAGCAATCCTTCCACCTCCAGGGCTTGCTTGACGGTGTTGGCAGAAAGCGCGCATTGGCGCGAGCCTGGATTGACGCGCAGCAGCCCCTTGTCAGCATCAGCATGGGCCGGAATGGGAATGGCGTTGGCGGCAATGATTGCCTCGATGACCTTTTCCACACTCAGACCCGTTTCAGCATCGCTGTTTCCCTTGGTACCTCGATACTCGACTTTGCCAAGCAGGCTGTCGATATCGCCGGTGCTTGCCGCCGGATCAAAAATGGCCAATACATGCACGCCGCCATTGGCAGAAATCTCCACGCCCGGAAAGATCGTCAGCGGGCGGAAACCCCCTGGCGGGCTGCCGGCGTCGGACTGGGCCTTCATCGACGCATAGGCGTTTTTGAGCTTGTCGATCCACTCGCCGCTGTTGTGGTCCGTCACGGCCACGCAGTCGTTCTCGGCAGCCATGTATTTGAGCAGCCATTTCTCGGGAGTGATTTCATCGGGCGTGCCCAAGGCTTTCTGCCACGCATCGGTGTCCCTCGACGCCGGCGTATGGGTATGAAAATCGAACTTCCACCAACGGGAACCAGGGTAAAGCCATTGCGTGCTTGTCATGCGTTCCTCCCCAATCAGATATCCAGTTGCGCCTGCGAGCCGACCAGACCCGCCTCGCCCGCGGCCTGTTCGATAGCGCTCCACGCCGTGACGAGTTCGTTGTAAGCGCGGGCTTCTTCCGCCCAGCCCTTGCGTTCGCACAGGGTGTAGAGGCGGTAGGCGAGCGCGCGGATGGGTTCGGCGCGGGCGGGCATGCGGGCGAGCAGCGCACCGGCGGCGGATTCGCCGTCCTGATTGAGTGCACGGATCAGTTGGTGCAGCGCTTCCCACACCGGGGTGCGGGTGTCGGATTCCGGGTTCCAGGCGCTTGGCATCTCGGCCCACTTGAGCAGGCGCAGTTCGCCCTTGCCCGATTCCACTACGCCGCTGGCTGAAAGGCCCTGCACGCTGGTGCCCTTGGCGCGGGCCAGCACATCGGCGTCACCGTATTTGCCGGTGGCCCAGCCTTGGCTCTCGAACCAGTGCAGGCAGAACTGCGTGTCGTGGTCGAAGTCATCTTCGGCAAGGAAGCGGTTGATGAGCTGCAGCGCGGTGCGCACGCTCATCGGTGTGCCGTCGGCTTCCAGCACGGCGGCATACTGGCTGAAGATGGCCATGCCGGGGCCGATGATGGCTTGGGACAAGTCCACCGGCTTGACCGGCGAATTGACGCCGCCGCGCGTCATGTCGAGCAGCGCCTCGGGCAGCGCGGCATTGAGTTCGCGGATGAACTCGCGGCGGCTGACCGTGGGCGCATCGGGGGCGCGCTTGCGGCAGACCAGGACGATGCTGGAAGCGAGAGCGTTGGTGCCAGAGCCGATCATGCGATTGCCCAATTCGGTGCGCATCGGCCAGGTGCCGGTCAGCGCGAAGCCGGCTTTCAACACGGCTTCGAGAAAGGTCTCCCATCCTGTACTGTGCGTGCCGGCCTCCCCTTTGGTTTCGGCCTGCTTGAAGGCGTAGTAGATCGTCACCGGAAAGGCCGGATGCGCCTGCTCGGCCAGGTTGTGCATGGCGCGGGTCATACCGTCGAGGAAGAAGGCTTCGGCCTTGTCCTTGCCGCCGTGGCGGTAAGGCGTGGCGACCAGCTCCTCGGCCTTGGGCACGGCCAGCGTGGCGTACAGGCCGGGATAGATCGGCTTCAGACTCTTGCGCAGCCAGACGTAGAAGAAATCGGAGAGGTCAGCATAGCCAATGTTGTCGTAGTACGGCGGGTCTGAGGAGACCAGCTTGTTTTTACTAATCGCTTGTGTCGAAGCGTCAGCCTGCTGTGCAAAGCCTGCGACAGCAGGCGCGCTTACAAGAAGTGCTTTTGCGACCAATTCAGTGGCACTAACGTAGTTTCCAGACGCTTCACCAAGAGGATTAGATTCTGCGAAGTCCCAAGTCATAGGAAGCGCTTGGCGACTGAAAGTGTTGATGATTCCACTTTGTGTTGGCGTTGGGTCCCAGCGTCCGATTGAAGAACCTCGGTCAACAACCTTATCCAAGGCAAACGCCAAATAAGCCCCCACTGCCTGCGCATAGGCCGTTGCTCCGCTGCCGTCGGCATCCAAGCCGATGCCGTCGTCGGCAAGACCCGCCGCCAGCGCATCCTGACGGCACTTGTCGATGGCCTCGCCCACCAGATCGGAAAAGGTAGTCAGCGCCACCAGTTGGCGGGGGGTGAAGAGGTCGCCGTAAACATCAAGGCCATAGTTGCTAACATTGACGCGACACTTACCGTGCAGCTTCACATCCGGCTTCCACTCGGGCTGCGCCTGTTGCGCAATGGCTTCCTGCTCGGCGGTCGGTGGGAGATAGACGCGGCCTCGCGCACCCTCGGCGACGATGGCCATGAGCTTCGCGCCCATGCGCCCGGCAGTGCCTTCGGTACGAATGTATTTGTAATCAATGGGCGAGCCAGACATCAGACAGTAAAATCCGCCACGCTTCCCTGCCGCAGTACCTTCCCTCGCTTCCTCCGGCGGCTCACCCACCTTCACCGTAAAGCGGTATTTGTCGCCCTCCACCACCGGCTGGACATAGGCCTCCTTCCCCGCCTTGCTGGAGAGCACAAAGGTAGAAGCCAGCGGCACGTCCACATGACTGAAGGCCGGGTTGGGGCTTTTCACGGTGCGCGCCCACAGCCAAGCGATGACGGTGAGCTTCTGCCCAAGCAGGGGTTTCAGGTCGGGCCGCTCGGAAACCATCGCCGCCGTGACTTCGATTCTCGGGTACAGGTGCCCGATGCGCTTCTCGGCCTCGGCACGCATCCAGGCGCCATAGCGGCGCACGTCTTCGGCCAGCCCACGCGCGCCGGACCAATCCCGCTCAAACAATTCGTCATTCCCGCGAAAGCGGGAATCCAGCGGCTTTTCTGGATTCCGGGTCTCCGCTTCGCTCCGCCCGGAATGACAGGGCAGCTCGGCCGCACCGAATACCGGCTTGCGGCCGGCAAAGCGCGGCGGGATTTCGATCATGGCCTTGTTGATGGTCACCGCCACCGGGTTCAGGTCCGACGCATAGCTTTCCAGCCCAAGACGCTGCGCCTCCAGCGGGATGGCGCCGCCGCCCGCGAAGGGATCGTGAAAGGCGGGCAGCCTGTCCGGGTTGAACAGTTCGGCCGCCTGCGGGTGGCCCTTGTTCAGCTCGCAGACCTCGCGCCACGAGCGACGGATCTCAAAGCGGGCGCGCTCCAGCACTTCCTCGTTGTTGGTGTTCTCCCACTGCACCAGATCTTCGATGATCTTGAACAGCCGCTCGCGTTCGGTCTGCGCCTTTTCCTTGTTGACGCCGTAGCGAAACCCGCCGCCCTGCTGATAGCCGGGGTCGTTGACCATCTGCGCGAAAATCACGGCCCGCGCCGCCGCCAGCGGACGCCGCGCCCACCACAGGTGCAGCGTGCTGGGGTGGCCGTGGCGGATGGACTTCTCCCGCGCGGCAGCGACATTGATGGCATCGAGCGGCAGCGCGACTTCGATGAGTTTTTTTGGTGTTTTGATGTTTTGCATTCAGTCGTCCTTCTCTCGGCCGAGCTTGCCATCGCAATGGCTACAGCCGACCGAATAACTGTGTTCCATATTTCCGGTGTTGTATTCGTTGCACCACTGGCACTGCTCGATGCCATCCGAGATGTCGAAGCAGTTCGCGCAGAAGTAGTGGTCGCCGCGTCTGACCACGGTGTGGTAGCCGTCGCAGTTGCTGCAGTTGGCAGGCTCCCAGCTATCGCCACCATCCTTGATGGCTATGTGCGCTTCAACGTGATCTGTCAGCGCGTCCACCAGATGCTCTGGCTCGATGCCTTTCCCGCAGTGCCCACAGGTCGCGTAGCCCTCGTTCGCAATGACGATGGATTCGCCGCAGTGCGGGCATTCGAGTTCGACCTGGGTTTCGGTGTGATCGCACACCAGACAGCTTAGCGACGCGATCTGGTCATCAAGGTCGTCGGGGATGGCTGCCTTGAAGCCGCAGGCACTGCATGCCTTCGGCGCGCTGCCTGCCGTGCGGGCTGCGTCCAGATCGGGCTTGAGCGCCTTGAACTTGGCGGCCAAGTATTTCCGGTGCCCCTTCATCGCGCGATCCGCGCGGGCGATCTCGCTGCCGAAGTCGTGGAAGTAGGTGTCCCACCGGCTCAACAGACGGTGCAGATGGAACCAAGAACGGCAGTGCTCGGCGACGATCTGCGCCTTGGCCTTTTCGTCACTCTCCAGCCCGTTGTGGAAGAAGTGAACCATCTTGTTGCGATGGTTCGCGAGCGCGCGGAAGCTGTTGTAGGCGTCGTCGCCGATGTCCTCGCCCGCGACATCACGAATCCGCGCCCTGCAATCTTCCAGCGTGACCGAGATGAAGTCCCCGACCATGAACTTGGCGAGATTGGCCTGATCGGGCTTGGAGACGATCAGCGACCAATGCTCCTTCATCAGCCGCGCCTTGAGCAGCATCTCGACCGCCGCGCAGAAGTGGATGACCGAGTATTTGGGGGCCTTGTCGAACTCCGCGATGCCGCGCTCCAAGAACTCGAAGGCGTTGCGGGTCAGCGAGTCGAAGATATCGTGGTGGGTCATGACATCCTCCTATCGCCAATGCGCGGGGCGATGGAGAACGAAACCGTCAGGCTTGACGATCTGAACGGGCAACTGGCTGGCACGCAACTTGTCTTCGCCAATGGCGAGATGACCATTGGCATGCTGCTTGAGCGCCTTGGAATGGCGCCGGGGCGGGAACGCGACGATGACGCGCTTGGTTGGGAAGCGTTCGCGCACGCGGTAGATGGGGGTGGTCAGGTCACTATCACCCGAAATGACCAGTGCTACATCGAAAGCATCATCGAAGGCATCCGTCATCAACTGGATGGCGATGTTCACATCGGTCATTTTTTCCTCGTAGTCTGGCCAGGTGGCGTGGCAAGCACGGCATTCGCGCTGCTTTTCGAGGTAGTGGCCGAACTGGCACTGCACGCCTTGCACTGCCAAAGCCTCCAGATAATCGTTCTGCCGCTTCTGATCGGCTGTGTTGCGACCATTGTCGCGGATACGTGCGGTGAAGTAGTGCGTGGCCACGAGCTGCTGGCCGGGTCTGAGCAGGGTACGGGCTAGTGCAGATACATCCAGCCAGTAGTAGCGTTTGAGACGTGCCTGCTTCATACCGAAATAAAGGTTGAAGCCGTCGATGTAGGCATGAACGCGAGTCATGGCTGCATCTCTAAACGCTTGCCATAGTGCTTGTCACACGGCATAAAAGTGATATAATTTCAAAAAATAACCCCCCCGGAGATAGCATCTCCGGCCCGACGCCCCGCAAGGGGCGTCTCTTTTTCTGGGGTTGTTTCTTGCCCCTCCAAAGCGAGCAGCCATGGCCCAACGCCTCCCATGCGGAAGCGTTGCTCTTTGACTGGACGCCCGTCACAGCGACGCCTCCGGTGCGACGGCCTTGGCCAGCAGATGGTTCAGATCGAGGTTGATGCTGGTCGTGGCCCAGTCCGGCTCCTGCGTGAAGGGCTGGCGGATATAGAACGGCCCCTCGTGCTTGTTCCCGTCCACCAGCACGATGGCGAGGATGAACTTGTCCGCCTGGTTCAGGCCGTATAGGATTTCGTTGCGGGTGATTGTGATCGTGGACTGCCCCTTGGCGCGGCCCTTCACTTCGATGTGGCGCGTGGTTGCCAGGCGGCCATCGACAGGCTTGGGCTGGCTGGTCAGGTCCCAGCCGCACTTCTGCGCCGAGACGTCGATGACCTCAAAGCCGAGCGCGCGTTCGGCCTCCATGACCGCACGCATGGCCATCTGCTCGATGCGGGCGCGGGCATCGGCGTCCGCCGACCATCCGCCTTGTTCGGCGGGAACGCCCTTGCGCTGCATCAGCAGCCCGGCCGGGATGACCAGCGCGCCGCCGAGCACGACCGGCGTGCCGGACACCACGTGTCGCATGGCCAGCAGTTCCCTTTCGCGCGACTCGCGGCGCGCCGTCAGGTCGTCGATGGTGCGGCGGACGTTTTCCAACGTCAGCCGCACGTCCTTGCCTGCGGCCAGATCGTCCTTCAGCTTGATGTAGCGGTCTGACCAGAAATTGATCTCCTTGACCAGCCGTTCACGGACGGCGGCCAAGGTCTTGTCCACGGATTTTTCGCGCCGCGAGCGCACTTCGTCGAAGTGCTCGGGCACGAGGTGGCTGCCCGCATGGGCGAGCGCCGCGTGCTCCAGATCCTTGGCGATCCATTCTGATGTCAGGACATCCTGGATCAGCGCCATGTCGGGAGCTTCGAGCGGCTCCAAGTCCAGATGCGGCGCCCAGCCCGCATTGATGGTGTTGCCCGCGGAGTCGATCTCGACAAACTGCATGCGCCGCGAGGCGACGCGGCTGGGGTCGGTGCCTTCCAAGACCCGGTGGTCAATGATGAACATCATTTTGGGGGCGAGCCCCATGTCGCCCGGATCGACCAGCACCGCGCCCTGCTTGAGCTTGTTGCGGTGCTGCTCCTGCACGATGTCGGTGACCGACTGCATCAAGGGGTGGCCCGGATGCAGCAGGCTGGCCATCGGCGCGCCCACGCGGTTGGTCAGTCGCACGTATTGCTTCTCGAAGCAGACGCGCTCGTAGCGGCGCAGCACCGGGTCGGCGTTGCGGCGATCCCGGCCCGTGATTCTCCGGTCGCGCTCGCGGATGATGGCCGGGACGTTGGTGATCTCGTAGCGCCCCTGTTCGCGGGGCCGCAGTTCGCCGCCCAAGGCCGCGAAGGCCTGGTTGAAGAAGGCGCGGATGAAAAAGGGCTGGAGCTTGCGGGCTTCGGCCTTCTCCATTTCCTCCTTCACGGCGAACAGGCGCTTCTCGTCCATCACCTCTTCGCACAGGGCGTTGCGCTTGATGATGTTTTCGAGGTGATTGATGTCGAGCGCGCCTTCGACCTTCTTGAGCAGACGGGCGCGCACCTCGGGGTCGGCGCCGTAGCGGATGGCTTCGATCAGCAAGTCCTTGAGGCTTTTCTCCTCGAACACCTCGCCGAGGATGTCGAACACCCGGCCGCCCAGGGCCGCGCGCTCGATCTCCAACTTCTCGAACAGGCGCTGGAAGACGTCGCCCTCGCGGGTTTCGGAGGCGACCATGTTCCAGAGGTGGCAGACCTCGGTCTGGCCGATGCGGTGGATGCGGCCGAAGCGTTGTTCCAGCCGGTTGGGGTTCCACGGCAGGTCGTAGTTGACCATCAGGTTGGCGTTCTGCAGGTTCACGCCTTCGCCCGCCGCGTCGGTGGCGACGAGCACGCGCGCGGCCGGGTCATTGCGGAACAGCTCCTGCACCTTGCGCCGTTCCTCGCGCTTGACGCCGCCGTGGATTATCACCACGGCTTCCTCGCTACCGATCAGGCCGCGAATCTTCACCGCGAGGTAGTTCAGCGTGTCGCGGTGCTCGGTGAAGATGATGAGCTTGCGCTGACGCCCGGCGTCGTCGTGCATCTCCGGCGTGTCTTGCAGCAGGCGGGAGAGTTCGTCCCACTTGCGATCCTGGCCGGAATGCACGACCTGCCGGGCCTGCTCTTCCAGGTCTTCGAGGATGATGATTTCGGCCTCGAGCTCCTGAATGGTCTGGGCGGCGGTCGCCTGATCGACGACGGCCTCTTCGAAGTTCTCGTAGTCGTCAGGCGACAGCGCGTCGGCCGACTCCCAAATGTCATCCGGCACGCCGTTGGTGCCGGTGCCGACGAGCGTCTCGGCCAGCGACTTGCCGCGTTGCCCCAGCTTCTCTTCCTCGACGCGGCGCTTGAGCTTGTTGCGGCGGCGCTTGAGCGACTGGTAGATGGCCTCGGGGCTGGAGGCCAGCCGGCGCTGCAGCGAGGTCAGGGCGAAGCCGACGGTGCCCTTGCGTCCGCCGTCCGCCAGCTGGTCGGCACGGGCGAACTCGGTCTTCACGTAGTCCGTGACGGCGGCGTAGAGCGCGGCTTCAAGGTCGGACAGCTTGTAGTTGCAGGTGTACGCGCGCCGCTCCGGGAACAGCGGGGTGCCGTCGAACTTGAGCAGATCCTCCTTGACCATGCGTCGCATCAGATCGGTGACGTCGACCTTGTGCGCGCCGTCGCGGAACTTGCCGTAGAACCGGTCGGCGTCCAGCAGCGACATGAAGAGCTGGAAGTCCTCTTCCTTGCCGTTGTGCGGCGTAGCCGTCATCAGCAGGAAGTGCCGCGTGATCGAGCCCAGCAGCTCGCCGAGCTGGAACCGCTTGGTCTTGTTGACCTTGTTGCCGAAGTAGCTGGCCGAGAGCTTGTGGGCTTCGTCGACAACGACCAGATCCCACTGCGTGAGCCGGAGTTTTTCCTGAAGGTCTTCGGCGCGCGCCAGTTGATCGACACGGGCAACCAGCAGGTCGATATCGTCGAAGGGGTTGCCGCTGCGGGACTGCTCGACCTGCTCGCGCGAGAACAGCGTGAACGAGAGGCCGAACTTCTCGAACATTTCGTCCTGCCACTGCTCGACGAGGCTGCCGGGCGCGACGATGAGCACGCGCTTGGCGTCGGCGCGCATCAGCAGTTCGCGGATGAACAGGCCCGCCATGATGGTCTTGCCGGCGCCCGGGTCGTCGGCCAGCACGTAGCGCAGCGGCTGGCGCGGCAGCATCGACTCGTAGACCGCCGTGATCTGGTGTGGCAATGGCTCCACGTTCGAGGTGTGGACGGCCATCATCGGATCGAACAAGTAGGCCAGATTGATCCGGTAGGCTTCGGCGGCGAGCTTGAACTCCTCGCCGGGTGCATCGAAGGCCCACGGGCGGCCCAACTCGGCCAGCGACAAATTGAGCTCATCGGTGCGGAATAGCATCCGCTCGCGCAGCGTGCCGTCGGCGGTCTTGTAGTAGACGGTCAGGGCGTTGTCACCGACCGGTTCAGTCGTGACGATGCGCACTACCTGCCCAGGCTCCAAGCCCGAGATGGCTGCGTTCTTCTGGATCTCTTCGAGCTTGAGCACGGCGCGCCCCTTCGTTTCGTTCCTGCTGTCGCTCAGGGCTTACGCCGGTTGTAGGGCGACTGGTTCGTGGGCTTGAGGGAGACTTCCGATTCGCTCGCCTTGGCGCGCACCGCGTCTTCCGTGCGGCCCATCTTCAGGCCGATGACGCGTGTGGGCGTGTTCTGCTTGGCGAACTGCTTGAGTTGCTTGACGTCGGCAGGCGTCCATTGCTTGCCGTGGTTGGCGGGAGACTTAGCCATGATCAAACTCCTTTCGGCGGTGACAGTCGATGGGATTGCAGGCGTGGTGATCGTCATGGTCACCCCTACTTGCTGGACTCGCTATAGCCTGGCGCGAGCACCAGGTTGGTGACGCCGTAGAGGGCCTGGCGATTGCGCAGCCACAGGTGGTACTCGCCACCCTTGAGGCTGTGATCTTCGGTGCAGTCCACATTCCAGCGGCGCAACAGGTAGCCGGCCATCGCCGCACGGGCCCGCACCTTGAGCACACCACCCTCCATGCCGTACTCGGCTTCGATGGTGTCGGGGTGCTGCACGTTGGCCGGATGCGGCACAAGCTCGAGCTCAGTGATCCGGTTCCACTGGATGTCCTGATCGGACTTCTCGTGGTCAGCCGCCGGCCCGGGAAGGAGTTGCGCGTCATCGAGGCGACCCAGCACGAAATCCCGGAACTCGCCGCTGCGCCGGTCAAAGGCACGAACGTGCCAACGCAGCCCGCTGTCGGCCAGCGCGAAGGGCACAATCTCGCGGGTGGTCAGCCCGCTCGACAGGGCGCGGTAGGCAATCTCCACGGCCGCGCCTTGGTGGATGGCACGCGTCAGAACGGACAGCAGATCCAGATCGATCTTGCCCGGCAGGCTGGTGCCTTCCTGCGCCACCCCGCCCTTCCAGCGGGTCGGCTCTCCGTCGCCATAGCCCTGGGACAACCAGGTAAGCACGCGCTCGGCCGGGAAGTCGAACAAGGGCCGAAACCAGGAGGCACGGACGTAGACCTTGCCTTTGGGGTCGTACTCCATGTTGCCGGGCGCCATCTCCTTGTATTGGGCGATGTCCCTCGTTGCCGCCGCCGCCTGGATGTTGAAGCGCGTGACCAGGTCACGTCGGCGGATTTCGCCCACGAAGCGTAGGCGCAACTCGACGAACGCGAGTCGGTCGCGTTGCGCTTGGGTCATTCCTGAGAGTCGGTCGCTGGACATGGATGCAGAAGTTTTCCTATCGTTTGGCGTAGCATATGCATATCAAAACCAACCGTCAAGCAGTTGCAAAACTAGCGTCAGTACGTCGTAATATGATGATAATTTTAAGAAGGCGGCTACCGGCTTGCCGCAGAGCGACTGATTGCTCGACTCAATAGGGGGCTAGCGAAAAGAGCGAAATGAGGGACCTGACAAGCAGTTGCGGGCGGTTCGATGCAGCGAAACGAGCAAAATGAGCTTCCCGGGGCAGCTACGCCGGCCGATACACCCGCGTGGGAGTCCCTGGCGTCGCTGCGCTCAACCCACTGCACGCTGATCCTGGGCGGCGCGCTGGCCAACAGGGCCTCCAGGCTGGCGTCGATCCGCGCCTTGATTTAAAGATATACCCAGCAGCACTATCCGCAGGCCCAGCAAATTCCGGATGGACAACCAGGCGGTGATCCGCTCCGGAATCTGAGTGTCAGGCACGGGTAATCTGGACGATTCGTTCATCCACCGGCCAATCGAGACGATGCGCCACGGCATAAGCCAACATGAGCGGGATTCTGTTATTTCCTGACGTTTCCGCAGCTAATACCGGCAGCAATACCGGCCGTTCGTGCATCGATCCAAGATGCCGCACGGAGTCGACAAACTCGGGACGAAGCCACCCGATCCACCAGATCAAGCGCAGCCTGATTACCGCCTGCCTTGGCCACCGCGTACTCCGGCTGTTGCTTCAACTCGCCAAGATTCCCATTGCGCAGAACATCCGGGAAATCTCCCCAGGGGGAACGAGGCGCGCGTTGCAGATCATCCTGCATAAGCCGCCGCATCCCCCTGCGGATTCACGACCGCGGACTGATACGAGCGGACATCGACGCCAAAAATGGCCGCCACCTCCTCGTCGGGAAGCTGATCGGCCACCCCGACCTGTCCGCCGATTCGGGACAGATACTCCAGGGCCTTGCGTACCACAGACAGATCCCCCGTGTCGGAACGCAGATAAATGACCTCTGGCGATTCATCCCGAATCAGCGCCTCGATGGCCAGCTGATATCCGCCCAGCCCTTCAGGGTCGTCAACCGGGCGCAGACGATCCGGATGAGCGCCAATCCACAAATTGTGCGGCTCTTCTTGCCCTTGCCCCTTCGGGGTATGACAGCCTCCCGTCAGGGCCCTGAAAAATCCAAACATGACAGTCTCCTTACAGTTCCACGCCCAAGGCATGACCGGCAATCTGCTTGCCGATCTCCTTTTTCAGCGCCTTGCCGGGCGTTTCAAAGCCCAGTTCTTCGGCTCTCTCGGCCAGCTTGTCCACGCGCCGTTGTGCAAGAAATCGCTGGGTGGATCCGATAGGCAGCGATTCCGGGTCGGGGAGTTCACGGAGTTGCGCGAGGATCAGCGCAACCCGCTCCCGGTGCGCGGTGTCGCCGTGCTCCAGTTCTTCCTCAGCCCACTCCAGCAGTTCTTCCGCGAGACTCATAGCTGCACCCCCTGCGCGTGCTGCTTCTCTGGCGACCTGGCAGGGGCTTTGTATGCCTGCCGCGGGGGGAGGGGATTGAGCATCTTCGGGTCCACGCCCAAAGCCTGCCCGATGACCTTGCCCTCCCGGTGATCCGGGATCTTCTGCAGTGCCTCGTTGGCCCGCAGGCGCCCCGGGTGTTCATGGATCTGCTGGTCTCCGGAAAAGACCCGCACATCCACCTTCTCAAAGCCACCCTGGGTCGGTTCCGAACGGGAAAGTCTGACGGCCAACTTCTCGCCACCGTCATACGCGGCCTCCGCCGCCAGTCCGCCCTTGCCATCCGGCTCGAACACCACCGGCGCCTTTTCGTAGTTCCCCGTTTCGGGATCACGGCGCTGCAAGGTGCCCACGAGGTGACCGTCTTTCTCATAAACGGACAGGTTGTGCCAGACCCCGTCGCGGCCCCTGATGCCGGACTCCAGCGCCGGGAAGGCTGCCGCCTGCAAGGCGCCCCGCTCGTTCGCGACGGTCTTCGGCGCGACCCCTTGCTCAACCATCCGCCCGGTAAAGCCAGCCGCAACCTCGGCGAAGTAGCTCTCCCGGGTGCTGGCGGCGATCTGGTTCAGGATTTTCTTGTCGCCCATGCCCGCATCCAGCAACGGTTTTTGCGCGGCGATCACCCGCTCTTTGGCCTTCTCGAAATGGCCGGGAGTGGCCGGGACTTCCTGCCCGTCAGGCCCTTTCATGGTCGCCACATGATCCACGAAAGCCCGGCCATCCCGCTCCGTCTCCTTGGCGAATGCGCCAATGCTGACCTCGGCACCCGCATGTTCCCGCGTCGCCGTGTCGAGCTTGGTGATCAACCGCTGGGCAAACTCGGAGTTCATATCCGCCGACAGGATGGTCCTGCCGGCTTCGTTCTCCAGCGTGACGCGCAGCTTCCTGAAGGTCTCCCCATTGGCCTGCGTTTCAGCCACCTCCGCACCCACCAGATTGCCCTTTAACGTCTGTTCGTACCGAGCCCCATGTTCCTTCAGGGCGTCGCGGACAACCGCCTTGTTCTCCGGGGAGTACCCCTTCTTCCATTCCGCGTCCCCAATCTGTTCTCGCGCGGCTTTCAGGGCGGCGTTCGTCTGTTCGTCGTTGACCAGCACAAAAGCATCCGCCAGGTTGTTCCGTTGCATCATCCGAGTAGCCATATCTTTCTCCTTTCCGTCTCCAGCAAAAATTGCTCACAAAAACTCCGGTCCCTACTGCTTCTATATCTCCACACCCTGCTGCTTCTCTGGCGACCTGGCGGGGGCTTTGTATGCCTGCCGCGGGGGGAGGGGATTGAGCATCTTCGGGTCCACGCCCAAAGCCTGCCCGATGACCTTGCCCTCCCGGTGATCCGGGATCTTCTGCAGTGCCTCGTTGGCCCGCAGGCGCCCCGGGTGTTCATGGATCTGCTCCAGAGTGTCATTTCCCTCCAGATCCCGGCCCTTGGCGAAGATGCGCACATCCACCTTGGAATGCGGTGTCTCGGAGGGCTCCGACCGGGACAGCGAAACCAGCAGTGGAGCCCCGTCCGGAAACTGCGCCTCCGCCTGCAAGCCGCCGAGCGCTCCCGGGCGAAACTCCAGCGGCACCCTCTCGTACTCGCCCGACTGACCGCCGTGCCGCTTCAAGGTCCCCACCAGCCGATCGTCCTTTTCCTGCACGGAAAGGTTGTACCATCCGCCGTCGCGGTCCTTGATGGCCGCCGCCAGCGCGGCACTCGGGTCGCGGACTGCAATACCCGGGCTCACATCAGGGCTCTGGGAAACAGGCACAGTGTCGAGCCTTTGGGCCGGTTCTGGTGCTGCCACCGCCTGCTCAGGCGGCATGAGCGCGTCCGGCGCAATCCCCGCCTTCTCCAGAGCGTTACGCACCATGCCATCGGCGTCCATGGCCAAAACCCGCTTGGCAAAGGCCGTGAAACGCACGTCCCTGACGCGGGAATACTCGCCTTGTTCATTGACCAGATGGTACGTTGTTGCCGCGCCTTCCTTGCCGGAAGCAATGCGATCCTGGGCACCAGCAACTTTCAGCGTCACATATTCCTGCCCGGATACCACCTTGTCGCCCGTATTCACGCGCAAGCCTTTCAGATTCTCCCATGCGCCCTTCATGCCTTCTCGCAATGACATGGCTTCCCGTTCCCGCAATGCCTGTGCAGCGCTTTCCTCCACGGCGATGTTCTGCACCATTTCCGGGCCTTGCTTGGCTTTCTGCTGCGCGTTCAAATCCACGCCCAGCTTATCTTTCAGATAGGCCACAGTGCCTTGAGGCAAACCCTGTTCCTGTGCGGCCTTGTTCGGTTTCAGCAATTCAGCAGCCGCGAGGGGGCGGCGTTTCTGCCCCGGACTTTGCTCGGCAAAAACAGCCAGCACGTTTTGATGCCCAAGGTCAGAAAACAGGGTCACGTCGCGTTTCACCCCGTCGTCAAACGCTGCCGATGCCCGCAGGCAAGACCGTTCTTTTGGCTCATCGGGATTCCGGTATTTACCCTCAGTGAACTCCAAGGGCTGGACCTGCTTGTTATTGCCGAGCCGCACAGCAAGCCTGCCCAGACCTTGTTCATTGACCGTTACGTAATACCGCTCCTGACCCACTTTCAGTGTGGCCACTAGGCGGGGTTCCGGGACTGTGGAACTGCCGTGGGCGACATCGGTCTGGATGAAGACCGGCGCATCCCTGTCAAAGCCATACGCCTGCTGCAGCGGGATGGGCCTGAACCGATAGTCCCGACCATACACCATCGTCTCAAGACCCTTCGGCCCGCCATAAGGTCCGACTTCAGCCCGCAAGTGATAACGATGGTCTCCACCCGATGTATCCAGCTTGGCAATGACGCGCCCCGCAAACGGTTCACGCAGGCGGGAGGGCACCTTGGGTTCGGCGCGTACCAGGTCGCCCACTTCCGGGTTGCGGGCACGCTCCGCCGCCCGCGCCATTTCCTTGGCGAAGGACGCCAAGCGTTCCGGGCTGAAATCGGGAACGGCATCGGAATAACGGTCCGAATGCTGGAGAAGGTCTTGCCCCCAGCGCACCGCTTTTTCCGGGTCACGCATGGCTACCGTGCGGGTGAAGGCTTCCGCATTCGCCACCGTGTCGTCACTCAGACCAGTGGGTAGGCCACCGGGCCATTCCGCTTCCTGGGGCGCACTTTTTCCCAGAGCTGTAGACAAACGCACTTCTCCATGCCGAATGGCAGCACGGCTTTCCAGATGAGCAATCAACTCGGAGTCGAGGGGTTCCTTCAGGCTTTCCCCCATGGCGATGTTCCGCACCATTTCCGGGTAATGCTGCTGCTTGATTTCCAGCAGATTGGTCCGCTCAAAGTGGTAATCCAGTTCGGCACCGTGCCGGGTGATTTCCTCAATGTTGATGTAGCCCAATTCCGGCTCACCTTGACCAAGGTCCGCCAGCCCAAAAGCCTGCTTCTGGCTCATATCATGGTTTGCAGGGTCGCCCTTATCCTTTTCGATGATGAACCACTGGCTGTTACCAGGGCCGAAGTAGCGTAAGGACACGGGCTTTTCCTGGTCCGGCTTGCCATCCGTTTCATAGGTTTCCGGCATCTGCTGGATAATGGTTTCCAGCCTTTGCATCGTGTCCGAGTAAAAAGCCTTATCTGCACTGTCTTGCAGCAGTTCGTTGGTGACGGCAAGCTGGGCATCTCCCAGAAAAGGCCGTACCGCTTCCGGGATTTCCCGCAACCCTATCAACTTCGGATACTCGCCACGGGCACGTTCCACATCCAGCAGCGCCAGGTTCTCGTCTATCCGCCGCTTGTTATCCATCCCCATGGTCTGCTGGTAGCGCAAAGACGCCGGGTCAATCCCATCCACCTTTTCGGGAATGACAGCGCCTGGCAAATGCTGTTCCAGTGGGGGGATTTTCCGGTAAGGAATGTCATCCCCGGAGAAAAAAGCAGGGGTTCCATTTTCCCAGCGATAGATGCCCCGCACACGGGCCTTTTCACCCGATTCCGCGACGTTCAGAACCACGCCCTCAACGTCATTGCCAAGCTCGTCCTTGTAGCGGATGTAATCGCCACGCTGCACCGCGGGGCCGCGCTCCGCCCGCAACTCCGGCGTTCGTTCGATCAGGTAGTCGCTGATCCCCTGGGCATCCTTGATGGTCTGCATCAGGATCTGCTTGCGATCCTTCTCCGGCAGCGTGCGAAGCCAACTGGCCAGGTATGCGGCCGAATTGCCCGCTTCGCGGCCTTCTTCCAGGTCCTGGGATGCAGGATCGAAGCCGATCCCCAAACTCGCCGCGGTCATGGCCGCCGACATCTCCGCGCGCAGTTCCTCTACGGCATATTTCTGGGAGCCGAACCGTCCCGTCAGGTCCCGGTTCAGGCGATTCGGGTGGCCGGTAGAGTGGGACAATTCATGAAGCAGGGTGGTGTCGTAACCGGTACCCGCTTGGAAGGTCTCCAGCGGCGGCATTTGCACATGGTCCTCACTGGGCCGATAAAACGCCCGGTTCCCGCCGTGCCCCACGGAAACACCCATGACCTCGGCCAGTCTGGGCAGCCGGTCGTCAGGCTTGCCCTCGATTTCGTGGTTTCGCTCTGGACGTCCGATGGGCGGGATGCCATCGACCTGGGAAGCGTGAAACACCGTGTAATACCGGACGCCAAGACGCATTTCTGTGGGTTCAGGATCCGTTGTTCCCTGTTCCCGGAGCCTGCCCATTTCCTCTTCGGTGCGATGGTGCTCGTAGCGCGACCACTTTTCGATGGGAATCCCATGCGCGCCCTTGCGCACCTGCCAGCCTTGCTCCTGGGCCTGCTTGTAGGTACACCAGCGCGGATCGGACGGGTCCGGAGAGAACGTCATGAGATTCTGGTAGTTCACGCCGTTGTATCGCTTGCCAGTGACCGCATTGACCGGGGCCAACACATCGCCAGCTTCCCAGGGCCTTTGCCAGGAGGCAGTTCCTGCCTCGATCTGTTCAATCAGTCTGTCGGCAAGCTCAAGACGGGGGTCTTTCTTTTCGGTGTTGTTCCCGGAACGGGGCAGGGCGGGGTCGGGCATCGTACTCTCCAGCGCGGTTAATCTTCGACTGGAGGGTATAGATCGGGTGATCGTGGTATAGCTTTATGCGGTTATGCCCGGCGAGCAAATCAGAGCAGGAGATCGCCAAGGACTTCCTTCGCCATCTCCACCAGGTCCATCTGACGACGCGCCTTTTCGTCAGGGATATGGGTCAGTCGCTGAAACTCCTGGTGGTCGAAAGGGATCACCTTCTGATGGACCCAGTGATCAGCGTCCATAGAGACAACCATCTTCATGGATTCCACCAATCTCCCGTCTTCCCTGTCTTTGCTCTCCCGATGATGAATAAAGCAAACCGCAAGAGACAGAAAGTTTTTGGTCTTTCGACCAATCTGCCCGCCATCACTAATGTGGACGCCAGGGACCATATCCCGAATAGCCCGCATTAAATCAGCGTCCGCATCTTTGCGAAGATACTGCCCGACAATCGGCTGTGAATCGGACATATAGGCAAAAACCCAGGGGATATTCAGCAATGTGGCTCCGGTGTACAAATAGCCTCTCTCAGCACGGTAGGTCTCCAGCATCTTGCGCAACAGCTTCTGAGAGAAGTTGATGCCCGTCTGCTTCCGAAGCAGATACACCACGCGGTCAAACTGCTCGATCAGCGTTCCCAGAATTTTTCTGGAAACTGGGTTCAGTCCCTTTCTCCTGGCACGCTTCTCCCGTGGTCGGGGCTTGAAATAGGGGCAATTATCCCGTTCTTCCGGGTCAAGTTCGGCAAGCCCCCGAATGGCGGCCCCCGTATGCCTTCCAAAAGGCTGATGGATACGCTCAAGTAGACGATACAACCCAATAATCTGAATAGGGTTGTCGCAGGCAGGGCATACAGCATACTGCACGTCCTCGCCCTGACCGTTTTTTTGATACCAAGGCTTATCCCTCAGCGTCTGCGCCTCAAAGTCTTCCCGCTCAATGCGCCGGGAACCAGCGTCTTCAGGGCGCAGCTTGTAAACGTCCATTCTTCATCCCGCTCACGTTCAATCCAGAATGACAGGATAACGCCTCGCCACCTGAATCCACCAGTCGCTCGGTAGATGCGGGACGCCACCTTCCTGCTCCGCCATTCTCAGGCATTGAAGAACGGTAGATAATCCCATGGAAAATCGGTGATGCCGATCCTGAAGCGCAAAAACCATTTCCTCTTCATTCTCGGAACTATCCTGAACGCCAGTGCCGTCCAACGATGCCCGGTTATCCAAAACAGCTTCGTGGTCCATGTATTCTCCAGTGCAGCAATTTTCGACTGGAGGGTATAGATCGGTTAAAATCAGGATGTCTTCTTTATTCATCAGACATCTCGTCCCAATCAATCAAGTCCGTGTTCCGTCCTACACGATGAAGATCCTGGATGGCAACCCGTTTTCTGGCAATGCGCAATGGGCGCCCCTTGACGACCAACGTTCTATCCAGAAGATTCGGAATCCTGCGCTTGGTGTGCGTGAATTCAATAGCCCCAAAAGGGGTCTTGTGGAGTCCTTTCGCGCCGGTGGTCATCACCGTCAGGCGATCGACAGGAATCTGTGAGATCACACCATATTCCGAGAGAATGCTTTCCAGAGAAACGTAATTGAAATCTCCCGGGCGCAGGGCCTGCGCGATCTGCTCGATCAGCCAACCCCGGTGACGTGGCACAGCTGGACCAAAAACGTAGATGCCACGCGCGGCGCGAACCAAAAGGTTGTCCTGGCACATGCGCTGCAAGCTCTTCTCCAGCGATTTCTCATCATCTTCTGGAAAAATCTTCTCCATGTCTCGTCTGGAATAGACGACAAGACCCTTCTGTTCCAGGGTGGACAGGCGATTCAGTAGATCAAGTCGTTTCATGTGCGTACTAACCAGACAGTTGTGTAGGGTTTCTAAAGACATAATAGAATCTGCCCTGTCCCTTGTCTAGCTGCGCTCACGCCCCTGATACGCCACTTGAGGAATCCAGCGGGAATGATCCAGGCGAATCTCCGTCACCAGGCATCCGGTTTCTCGGATAAGCCAGGATGCTCCGGGCAAGTCTGGTCTGCCCGGCCTGGAAATGCCCGTTCCCTGCGGGAACAGCACTACGCCATGGCCTGCCCCCAGGGTGCGCAGCATCACCCGAAGCGCCATGGGGGATCGCTGGTCAAGAGCGACCATGCGATGGTGTCCCGTGATCCGGCCATACCAGGACAGCACCCTTCGCCAGAAAGGGTGGCGGGCGTAATCCGGATCGACGGCGAAGAGGTAGCCGCAGTGACCTCCCATCTGATGCAGGTAACGGGCGATGACAGGGCCATCCAGTAAGGACGCATGAGGACGGACAAGAATCAGGTGACCCGGCATGACGATACTCCCGTGAATGCTGATGGGAGGGTATAGATCATGCGCATGGCTGGTATCGGAGAGCGGGCCAGACACCTCGGTAACGCGCCTGCACTCTCCTGCCTGATCCGCCCTTGCTGCGTAGTCGCAGCGTGACTACAATATGAGCGTCTGAACCTTCCTGGAGAATTACCATGAGCACTCCCACCGACACCTACGTCCGCGCCCGCATTGACACCAACACCAAGGAACGGGCCGCCTGCGCGCTTGAAGCCATGGGACTGACGGTTTCCGACGCCATCCGTCTGCTGATGCTGCGCATCGCCGACGAACACCGCCTGCCTTTCGACGTGAAGGTGCCCAACGCCACCACCAAGAAGGCCCTTGCCGAGCTGGAAGCGGGCAAGGGCAAGAAGTTCGTCAGTGTGGATGATCTGATGGCGGATTTGCATGCGGACGATTGACCGCTCCTCCGCGTTCAAACGCGACTATAAGCGCGAGGCCAAGGGCCAGCACCGCGCCACCCTTGATGACGCGCTCAAACCGGTGCTGGTCGCACCGGCGACCGATCAGCCCCTCGGTGCATGCTACCGCGATCACGATCTTTCCGGCGATTGGCGCGGCTTGGCTCGCACAGCGAGCTTTTCGGCTGACGCCAGCCGCCGGGGGGGCGCAACGGGCGTGCCAGAGCGAAGCGGCAGGCGCGGGCCGTTGCCAATGCGTTGATATTGCGCAGGATGCCTGCACATCACCCCTTCTTTATCTTGCGTTCTTCTCGCAAAGTCGTCACCTTTGAAACAAAGAGAGGTGCAACAAGGTGAAGATGTTGTCCGCTTCTAGAACTGGGGCGCGAGCCCTGATCAAGCGACCAGTTTTGGCATACGTGGTAGAAATAAGTAATGAATTGCTTATTTCTACCCTACAGGAACAAAGTAAGACCGAAATAATGGCACCGTCAACAGAACTTGGGGATATTGTCCGGGTGGCGTCAGGGCCCTGTCACTTTCATAGTAAAGATCAGATCGTTCACTAGCTACGGAGTCACCAATCCAAACGCCAAAGAAATAAGCCATACCACGGCGTCATCACTTCAAGGAGATATTAGAACTTATTACCCAAATGGCTTGGTGAAAAGTGAATCAAAAGTTATCCATTGAACAAATCTCTATCGCTGTCTCGGCAAATTGTTGGGAAGCTTTACTTTTATAAGCAGATCGGTTTCTAAACATAACTACCTCACATCTAGGCAAAGGCAAAGTCACTTCACTATAAAAAGAGTTGTCCATATGAACAATCTTTTCAGGCAAATAAGACGCAAACTTTCCGCTTTTAACAATGGTTAAAATTGCAGAAATTGAATTTGTCTCAATTATTGGCGTGATTTTCTTATCATTCAAAATAAAAAATGAATCAATTAAACGACGTAGCGCAAAGTCACGGTTTAGTAAAACAATCGGGTATTGTTCCGCAATGGCTACCCACTCTCTACTCATTTCATGACCAATCCATTCTTTTGAAGCAAAAAAACAAATCTTTTGGCCACCAACAACTAATTTGTCGACGTTGAAATTATGTATAAATGGCATAGATATATTATTAAACCCAAAACCAATATCAATTTTTTCATCATGCAGCAAGACAAATATCTTATCTTGATATTTTTCGATTAAAGAAAAAAAAATGCCAGGATATTGCTCATTAAACTTTCTTATGATATTTGAGACCGGGTAGATAAGTGGTGGCACAGCAGCGACCTTAACCACACCTGTATTTAACGATGGAAGATCAACGATAGAACGTTCACCTTCCGACAGTATTTTCATTGCTTCGGTAACATATTTAAGATATACCTCTCCGGAATCAGTAAGCTTAACATGTCGGCTAGAACGATCAATAAGCTTAACACTCAGGGCTTCTTCTAACATTAATATTTGCTGTGACAATGCTGGTTGAGAAACATATAACGCCTCAGAGGCACGAGAAAAACTACCGTGTTTGGATACGGCAATGAAATATTGGATCTGACGAATAGTTATAGTCATAACAAGCCATCCATAAGAAAAAATATACTAATTCACCAAATAATTATACGAAAAATCTTATGCATTAATCCATAGAACGTCAAAGACCAAACCAATATAGATAAAACGAAAAAAACTAGACCTAAATAACTTAAAAATTTTAAATTCATATTTTGTGCTAGCAAAACTGTGTTAAGACTATACATTCCAAGAGGGAAAACTACCGCCCAATAATCTGGAGCATAACCAATAGGAGATTTTTTACTGAAAAGTTTCCAGAACGCTAGAACGGCTAATAGAGGAATCCATGTTGTAACAATTATCCAGAAAGTAAACGTAATAAACTTTATAAAAGGAATAAGACTCGCGAAAAAATAAATTTTGAATACATCCATCATAATCATGATTCCTGTCAAAGAAGAAATTGCCATCGCACCCATACAGATAAAGTAGGAAGGATCAAGATCGTTTTCAGAAAAGGTAAGGTATGAGAAACGATAAATAATAAGTATTATTATCCAAATAAAAAATATACCACCTAAAATCCATAACGACAAGGCTATAAAATTTAGTTCTGCACGAAAAAAACTTATCGCATGAGATGCTATTAATATAGTTAAAATAACTATAGACTGAATTGCAACTACAAACAACAACCAATTACCCGATATATTACTTTCAAATAATGATACAGAATCCGTTGCCATGACCATGGCAAAATAATTAGGAGAAAGATATTGAACAGATTGCTTCATATTTTCTATCCTAAGTTTTATAATTATATTAGCACACAAGAATAATATCAATTACAGGAAATTTAGTGAGTTTATTATACCATGCCTTAACGAAATTTTGTAAGCGTCTAAGCAACCCACCTTTTTATTTTTTCTGACCTGGCCGATCCTGATCCGCATTCAGCGAGGAGGATGGAGATGACGAAGGAAGAGAAGGTAGCTTATTGGCGACAACGAGTGGATGCCTTTCAGGCGAGTGGTCTATCGGTGAAGCATTTTTGTGCGCAGGCAGGTTATTGCCGTAGCGACCTTGCATTACTGGCGCAAGCGCTTTGCTGCGCTATCGCCATCGCCTTCTCTGGCCGCCTTCCACAAGGCTTTGTGCCGGTGACGCTGGCCCCGGTCAGGACGGCTGATGCCGTGGTCGACATTCAGCTTTTGTCAGGTCGGCATCTAAAGCTGGCGGCGCCGGTGGATGCTGCCTGGCTGCACACTCTGGTGCGGGTGCTTGAAAGCCCATGTGGCTGAATGCAGGCAGTCGCATCTGGCTCGCAGCAACGCCCGTGGATATGCGTCTGGGTTTTGATGGGTTGGCCGCTCGGGTGCAGGGGATATTGGCGGCAGATCCCTTTTGCGGTCACGCCTTTGTGTTTCGCAACCGCCGGGGCGATCGCCTGAAATTGTTGCTCTGGGATGGACTGGGGTTCTGGTTGCTGTATCGCCGTCTGGATCAGGGGCGATTGCACTGGCCACGAACCGATTCGGGGGCTGTGGAACTTTCCGCAGCGCAGTGGGCGATGCTGGTGGAGGGGTGCCCGTGGACGCCGTTGCCAGCCCTGGAAAAATGCACGCCCACATTGCTCTAACTGGATGAATTGCTGGTATAAAGTTCCTGTTTCTGGTACTATTTTTCCATGATTTCAAAGACTCCGATGCCCCTTCCCAGCAGCCCGGACGCCCTGCGCGATCTGGTGCTGAACCAGCTACAGAAGCAGGAAGAAAAAGAAGCGGAATGGGCAGAACGTAGCCATATCATCGCCCAACAGCAAGCGGTGATTGCCCAGCGCGGTGCTGCCCTGGCCCGGAAAGATCGTAAACGTTCAGCCAACCCGCAAGGGTGGGTTGGCTGAACGTTTACGAAATTTTGACAGGAATGCGAATCCTTTATACGAGCAGAAGGGTGCAGGGCGATGATGCCTATCCTGGGAGGAGAACGCAATGGTAGCAAATCTGGGCAGGGTTCCGAAAACAAAGTGCTCTTTGTGGCGGCGGTCTCGGTCGATAATTAGGAGCGTTCTCTCTACACACGATTCACCCTCATTGAGGGGTTTATTAGCCCAGCCCAACGAACGCGGGGCGCAGCTGCATACTGGGTACGCAATGTCAGGTTCCCACCGATGGTTTGTTTTCATTCAAAGGTATCGCCGATGCAGGCGGTGTCTGTCAAGGTAGTTGTCGCGTCACCCATTTTTTAAGCAGCCTTTTTATCCTGTCGCTGCGGGTTCAGATCTACCGCACCGATCGGTGTCTGACCAGCGCGCCGGATTTCTTGCCTGGGCCGCCTCATAGAGGGCATGACGTTTCGCCAGCAGTGCATGATCCTCGCCCCGGTGACGCTGAGCCGGGGTGACAAAGCGAATGCGGCTGTGACGATGCTCCTGGTTGTACCAGGCGATGAAGTCACGTACCCAGCGTCGCGCTGCATCCAGGTTTTCAAAGCCGTTTTCTGGCCATTGCGGACAGTATTTCAGCGTTCGGAATAGCGACTCGGAATAGGGATTGTCGTTACTCACCCGTGGTCGGCCCCGGGATGGGGTGATCCCCAGATCATAGAGCTTAGCCAGCAGGGTCGATGATTTCATCGGGGTGCCATTGTCGGAGTGTAAGACCAATGGCTGCCGCCCGCATTGCTCCGCCGTAAAGCCCCTCTGGATGAGCGCAGCAGCATGGTCCCCGCTCTCCTCTGCATGGACCTCCCAGGCCACCGCCTTGCGGCTGTAAAGGTCCTCAAAGAGGTAGAGATAATAGTACTGCCCACGCACCAGCGACGGCAGATACGTGATGTCCCATGACCAGACGGGATTGGCTGCGGTGGCCGTATGGGTGGTGGGCAGCTTCACCTTACGGGGTGGGTGGGCACGACCACGCCGTGCGCCCATACCTTCGGCCTTGAGAATCCGGTAGAAGGTGGATTCGGATGCCAGATAAACCCCCTCATCTGCCAGCCGTGGCACCATCTGGGTCGGTGGCAGGTGTGCGGTATCCGGACGATGACAGGCCTCCAACACCGCCCGCACCTCCGCTTCACTCAGCTTGTTGCTGGGTGCCGGTCGTTCGACCGTGGTGCGGGCATCTGTCTTGACCACTCCCGACTCCTCTGTCCATCGCTGGACGGTGCGTAATGATAAGCCTGCTTTTGCGCAGGCCCGCGACCAGCGGGCGCCACCGTCAGCCGCTTCCTGTATCCAGGCGACGTATTGTTGCCGCTCCGGGACCGGGGTTAATCTTCCCCGGCGTCGTCCCCCCAGAGGGCGTTCAATTTTTTTCGCAAGATCAACAGCGCAGCCGCCTCGGCTAACGCCTTGTCTTTGCGACGCAGTTCCCGCTCCATCTCACGAATCCGTTTCTGGTCTACACGGGCTTGCGCACCCGCTGTCTGTTTCTGTTGGGTGGCGGCCAGTTGCCCAACGATACAAGCTTGTTTCCAAGCTTTTACCTGGTCTGGATACAGCCCTTTCTCCCGACAATATTCGCTCAACTCCACCTCTGACAGCAGGGCCGTTTCCACCACCGCAGCCAATTTGGACTCGGCAGACCAGCCCTCTGCCGTTTTCTTGGTCACTGCACTCATCGTTCCACTCGCCATCGCCTGCTTGCGCCAATGGTACAGCGTAACATCAGAAATCCCTTCCTGTTTGGCCAGTTCCGCCACGGACAAACTGGTGGGCGGCAACATCTTCTGCAATACCGCAGCCTTCCGTTCTACTGAATAAACCTTCATTTCCATAGCCCACTTTCCGCCCCCTTACTTCGTGTTACTCCATTTCAGAGAGGCGACAACTAGGCTGACACCGGGGGCAGGGCGGGTGCACATACAGTGTGCGTCGCAGGTTGTTCGCGCAAGAAGTCTCAGGATTTGTCAAAGTCAAAGTTCTAATGGGACAACACCATACAGTGCTGGGCAACTTCAAAACCAGCATTTCCGGCGCGTACCATGCCTTTTTTAGGTTTCTGAAATATGCACAACGCCACCACTCGACTATCACCTATTGGTTTAGCTGATTTGACCAGGCAGTTTTACATCTACATTTTATCCCTGCCGTCATCAACACCGCTCATCTTCCATAGCAATGTCTTCGCTCAGCGGAATCATGGTGCTAGTCAGGATAATTCATAGCCAATACTTGATCATACCGAGGAACCATTTTCCTGAATAGAATCGTAGTTCTTGGCTTTATATATGATAGTAGATGTAATCCACACTAACAGAAAAATAGCAGCAACAGACAGTCCAATATAACCAAAATTGCCATTAAGAAAGTCGAAAATATGTCTTAAAACTCCATGAATGTGTAGCTCATCTACAAGCATGTCAATAGATTCAATACCACCAATAATAATAGCCAAAATTACAGAAACAATAGTTATTACAAGATTATAATATAGCTTCCTGACTGGCTTGATAAAAGCCCATCCATAAGCACCGAGCATCATCACCCCATCTGTACTATCCATAAGGGTCATCCCAGCAGAAAAAAGCATCGGAAAAATTAACAACAAAAATATGTTCATTCCTTCAGCCGCTTGAGTTGCTACAACACTTAACAGCATAACCTCAGTGGCAGTATCAAATCCCAAACCAAATAAAAAACCTATGGGGAGCATATGCCAACTTTTTGTAACCATTTTAAAAGCGCGACGGAAAATACGAGACATAAGACCTCTTTTATTTAATAGTTCTTCTATGCTGTTTTCATGATAAATTCCTGTCCTGGTTAACTGATTGAAATGCATATATGTGCTTTTGGCTATTATTAAGTTAATATAGGCCATAATAAAAAGGAAAAGGGCAGATACACTTGTTCCAATTATCCCCGCTACATTATTAATATGTCCAGAGGCAGAAGTTCCCAAAAGAGTTAGGCCAATGATAAGCGTAGCAAGAAAAAGGACAGAAGAATGTCCCATAGAAAAATATAGTCCGATAGTAACTGGCTTTTTTTTAACCTGCATAAACTTTCGGGTAACATTATCAATCGCAGCAATATGATCAGCATCAAAAGCATGTTTAAGCCCAAATAGAAATGCCAATCCAGTGGTTGACATTAATAAGGCGTTAAAACGAAAGAAATAAAATGCCAACCCCCAGGCAATAATATTGTATGCAAGCAATCCTGAGTATAAAAAACTTAACTTCCTACCGAATAGACTCATAACAAATGAATTTATTTTAATAGTTAGTTTATACATAACTATAAACCTCTTTAGTTTCTATAAGGAGGGGAGTAGGCAGTAATCTGCCAAAAGAGTAATCTAACACCATTGCGGCAGGCAGTTAACATCTCATGCCTCAAATAATCAGTCGAAATGAACACTGCTACATTAGAAAAAAACAGCAGAAATCGCACTATCTACAGATGAAAAGCAAGCCCTAGTGTTACACCAAAAAGGGTTCAGATATGCCAATAATATGATAGTGGCTGTTTCAACATTTACAGTTACAATATCTTAATCATAGCGCAGTTAATCTGTGCTCTATGACTTTGACTAACCATTTATTGTTAACAGTTAAACAGCCACATAAATTCAGAGTCGAAATTCACTCTAGGTCTGGATATTTCAAATGCTTGCCATCTATGATAACTTTTATTCTATCCCCTCTTGGATCATTTACCTTTTCAATAGAAATATAACAATCAATAGCACTCATTATCCCATCTCCAAAATTTTCATGGATCAACTCTTTTAAAGCAGTTCCATAAACTTGTAACAACTCATAAAAACGGTACAATGTCGGATCTTTTGGAATTAGCTCATTTATTGCCCCACGATACGGAACTTCTTGTAAGACAAGCGTTTCTAACTTTGACAAATTAAATAGACTAGCTACCTTAACAGCTTTTTCAGATGTAAATGGCATTTGACCTAATAGGGCAGCTGTGCACTGTGCAATATTTGAAATACCAAGTTTCTGTGCAATCTCACTCCAAGTTAATTGAAGCTCTCTCTTGCCGTTGATGATTTTTCGTGTAACAATTTGTCTGTCTATCATTTCATCTTGCATAAATCACCTCCATTAAGTCTAACCAGCGAATTTTAAATCGCAAAATACCCATCCAGCCTGCGTATTTCTTAGCACATTTGTACTGGTAACAAAATCTGCATACTGTGCGCCTACATTCAAATAATGTGTAAGCTTATCTATAACCGATAGATCTACTTCATGTCCAAACGCTTTATTTTTATAAGCTGAACGAAAATTATAATACCTTGCCATAAGGCCTAGACCATCAATATTACCTTTGACAGTGAAATATGCACTTTTTAATCCAGATTGGGGGGTCGTTAGAAATACATCCGCCCAACCATTAAATAAGTGTTTAGTTGCTAATGGTGTTTGAAATCCATAAGTACCTGTTGAATTGGAACCCATAAGCATATAATCCGCACCAAGCATAAAAGATTTATATTTTAGATAAGCCCCACCATGCAAATAATGGGCATTTACTAAGCTACTACCGCCATCATATGGTAGTTGTTTAGCATATGTTACTCTATATTTAAGAGCAATATTGTTACTCAATTTTGCTAGACCCGTTGCTCTAGCCCCTAATATTTGGTCATTACAGGACCTAATACCAGGCAAACCGCATGCCGGGGCACCAGGTATTATTGATTTTGACTGATTACCGTACCAATACCCAAACAAATTAATATTTATTAACTTTATTGGTTTAACTGTTGCCTCGATCACAAAGGACTTTGTGGGCTCGATTTGATTTAGAATATTCTTGATTCTCCAAATATAAGCGCCATATAATCCAATATCATTATTGAGGTTATAGTTTAAAGAAATGGCATCATAGCTTTGAGGGGTTTGAAAAAAATTAACATTACCAATAAACCTTGAATCATCTAGTACAATTTCCTGCCGGCCAACCCTTATATACGAGTTTAAAGGCATTTGATATTGCAGATAAAACTGATTCACACCAGTTTCCTCAGGATCTGGAATAATAGTATAGCTAGATTTTCCATTCAAGATGCTATTATACTTATTCATTATGCCAGCAACATTTATAAATTGTACATATGCACTTAACCCGTAGACTGGTGCTGTTTTGAGACCAAGCATAGTCCTTATAGTAAAAGCATGGGACGGCCTAAGGCCTTCTTGTTGGGCGAATTCGTAACGGGGTCTAAACTGAAATGTATATGTACCATGTTTTAGGAATGATCCAACTGAGTCAGCATAGCAAATCTGGCCACTAACAGCTGAGACAGTAATTATACATATAATCGCGATATTTTTATTCATAAAAACTCCAAAATTTGAGCTATGCGGCGCTTTATATTATATGGTGTCTTTTTTATAGTATTTAGCGATAGCCATAAATAATATTGCTATAAAGAGTGTGCCTCCAACCCAATTTCCACACCAACTAATTAATTCATTTCTAGCCAATCCATAATGACCAAAACCCCAAGTTATATTTACAATATGTTCTGGCTTTATAGTTGAGTTATTATGTAGAGCTGCAATATATCTATTTTGCATTAATAAAGGTAAACCAATAAATCCAATATTAGCTATGCAATGCTCTGTCATACCACCAACAAATGCAAGAGGGCCATACCAAGCCATAACCATTTTACCAACATCAGTCCGAGATTTAATATAAAGAAAATATCCAAGCTGTAATAACCACGTGCAAATTATCCCCATGCAAAAAACGGATAATCCAGAAGGAATAACTTTTGATAAGCCTATCATGTGTGCCCGCATTAAAAAAACAGGCATTGCATAATCACCAGGACCAACGGCTATAATCCCTATAAATATAAATGCACCTATTACATTACCGACCCATCCAAGTAACAAATAACCGATGTACCCTTGTAAAGACATTTTTTTCCGCCACAGCGCAATAAAACCTGCAGCCATATCAGAAGTTATTAATGATGAATTGGAAACCATGATAATAACAAAAGAAAAACCAAAGACAAAACCACTGGCTAAATTAGCCCATCCTGGATACGGAATGCCAGCTCCCACTGATACAGCTAGCATTACGCCAAACATAACCATTGCACCGCCAGAAATTGACTGCCAAAAAAAACCAATCGGATTTCTCCACTTACAAACGGCCATGGTGCACATAATCTCTAAAGTAGCCACTATACTCTTAGGCTCTAGTAATTCACTTGTATATCTACCTCTTTCATTATCTACATCAATTGTATTATTTGTATCCATTTCTTAAGCCTCCAATCGATGTTATTCACAGACTTACTAGATTGTGAACGGTGTAATCAAGATTAACCTTCAGATATAATATGGTCAGCCCACTCACAACTTGGGACAAATGTTTCAGGAGATCCGGGGAAAGCCCCTGCCGCTTCTATGTCTTCAGATGAAATACCTCTTGCTCGTGAGCAAGCCCCACAAATTTCAATGCGAATTCCTAATTGTAGAGTTTCTAACCATTGTTCAGAAACTGGAGGCCAGCCTACTGGTATTAATGACTCTCTTACTTTTGGCCTTACCAACGTTGTAGCTTCGCCTAACAAAAACATTCGGACTTCATTACCTGCCCGAGCTAATGCATTCCCGTGGCCAAAAATCATTGCCGCACGAGTTGGGTCATCACTTCCCCATGTCGACTTCATAAAATATCTTTTCATTGTTTTCTCCTTACTATCATGATATGTTAATAAGTATTAAGCCTTTTCTTAACTTCATCCAACTTCGTTTCCAGTTCAGTTTCTGAAATTATTCCCCTTTTAACGAAGGAGTGTGCCAATGCTAACAACTGTTTTTCGGGATAAGGAACATCTGCATATTCATTAGCACAAAGCTCATCCTCTTCATTTCTACGCACAGTAAGTGGTAGCTCACAGTTTCTTTTGTCTAGTGCATCACACATTCCATCCAAGCTACTCTTCCATGGTGGAGTTGGATTAGAAACACCATACTTATCTGCCAATTGCGCCCAGTACTGTTTCTTGTCTGTAGAAATTTTTTTGAGTAACTGGTATTTTTTAACATTCGTCATGCTTTGATTCGCATCCATGTTCATACCTCCTACAATTAAACCTTATTCAATGAGAATGTTCGACTGGATGTGTTGCTTGGTGTATAAATTTGCTAGCGTCTTTGGTTACACCCGGCCTAGGTAGTGCGACTCCTATCATACAATCCCTTGTAACTATCTCGGCCAACTGCTCTTCGGTCCAACCATCTGTTCCTTGAGGCCGAACTGGAAGCACAAGAAAACGATGTTTTTGATTGGAATCTTCCACACGTATTTCTACTTCATTTGATAACTGTAACCCAAACTCAGATAGTACTTGACGTGGCCATCGTACTATCCTACGCCGATAATTTGGAGTTCGATACCATTCAGGTGAATTACCAAGAATTGGTCGTGGGTAACAAGAACATAGAGTACATACGACTACATGATGCAATGTAGGGGTATCCTCTAATACATGTAGGGCTGTAAAATCACTAGGAGTACCAAAATTCGTCGGATCAAGCCAATCTATCCCTACCTCTTTGCTGGCGGCTATAGCATCATTTAGTGCCAGTCGTTTAAAATCTTGGTCCATCCAGGCCTTTGCCACTAAACGCGCAGCAGGTAGAGGCCCAATGTTTTCCGCAAACTCCGTAAATCGCCTATGATCTTCTGCAGAAAATAACCCCTTTTCAATAGCCAGCTCTCGTACAGCCACTTCTAAAGCCTCAAAGTCGCTAACCTCTTCAACCATTGGGGCAGGTTTATGATTCTCAGCCATCTCTTTTCTCCTATATTGCTTCAAGCTATCAATATAACTATAACTTAAGCAGCTTCAATCCATCTCTCGGAAACCTCTGTCTGCACCGAATCTTTAGTGTATGGTGATGTATCACCCCACAATTCATTCATGTTAAACCTAACAATATAAAACCACTCAGGTTTTTGATCATGCCTATCCCAGGCCTCATCTTCTGGTGCCAAACTCTCATACGAGACTTTTTCAATGATTCCTTCTGCACCACGTATATATTCTTGCGTTCTTGTGTAGAATAAACTTGGAAAACTCTTTATTCTCACCTTGTCTCCTTGCTTAAACTTTGGTTTTTTCGCTTTTCCAGTGAAACATTGTGGATCGCCTATTCCTGGTGCTGCTGTTATATGATGATTTCTCTTAACTTTCTCCATATTGGCTTTTCCTGCTTCTTTTATTTTTCTTTTACTAAGTTCACTGTATTTCATTTTTTTTACTTCATCAAATCTTTCTAATAACTCTCCTAGTGTAACATGTTTTTTCTCAACTAAAACCCGTGCTGCCGCTAGCAGCCAACGTCCATAATACGGGAAACCCAGATAAACTGTTCTGCCTAAATCCACATTCTGCATTCGCCTCCGTTCTTCTGAAACCCAAATGCCTCTCCAACCTAAACACTCACAGGTTACATATGTATTGAGCTCCCATTGCTCCTCTTGCTTTAGTTCATATCTGATTGGAATATCAGGCTCCCCACCTACATCATGTGATGTTTTCATATATGCTCTAAATCTTGTATGGTCAATGGCATCCGGATATGGTGCATGCTGTGCATCATGTAGTGCTGGTTGCAATTGTGCAACAAGGTCTAAACTTGCTCTAAAGTCGTTACGTGAGTTCATTATAATAACCTCCTTTACTCATAGAACTGAATGCCCAATGTTTCGAAATCCTCTGTACTCTTTTTAACTCTGTTTTGTATAATCTAGCCATTTGTTCCTATTTATTCCAAGTTTTTTTTCTAATAGAATTTATTCGATTTAACTATAGTAGCGAAGTCTGTAGAAGACGATGAGACGCTGCTAATGCTATAGGGTGGTTCGATAAACTCCCCAATTTCCAGTAAAACGCAGGGAGGTTGATCAGTCAGGGAGAGAGGCCATGGCAGGACTGATAGGGCAAAGCGGATTATTCCCCGGAGACCGTCGGTTACGGGAGATGGACTTACTGGGGGATGGGCTACCGCTGCTGGACCGGATTATTCCCTGGGAACGATTCCGTCCCATTCTGGAGAGTGTGCCCCATTCCACTTCCGACTTATGGAGTATGTGATGGCCCAACGTAATTCCAAAATCAGCCTCAAACCAGGCAAATCCCGGGCGGCCCTGAAGATCACCCATCCCAACGCTGTGGGTATCGACATAGGCAGCGCCTCCCACTATGTCGCGGTGCCTGCGGATCGGGATGACGAGACGGTACGGGAGTTTGCCAGTTTCACGGAGGATCTGGAGGCCCCCCGAGTTCGACAGTTCATCGGCAAAAATCGGCAATTTCGTAACGCCGCCCCAGCATTCATAGGGGTTTCAGCGCGATTTTTCTGAAATACGTGTGGTGGCACGTTTCTGTTCCATGCATCTTTTAGGGACACCGCATCATCGCCCTCCGGGCGGATCAGGCAGAACTGTTCAACGACTGTGAACGGACGGGCATGACCTTTGCCATTGGCGGGCGCTTGGATGCCCCCACCCTGGCGGCCATTGCCACCATTCCCGAAACGGCTTGGGCCCCGTATGCCGACTGTGCCGTGGCGGAGACGGTGCAGAGCATGGAGCATACGGAGAAAGCCTTTCGGCTGATCGTGGTTCGCTATCGGCATCAGGCGGAGCTTCTGGAAGAGGACCGGCCCCGCTACCATGTCATTGCCAGCAACCGTTCGGGCAGTACCGCCGATGTGCTGGTCTGGAACCTCCAGCGCGGCGAATGCTCCGAGAATGGCATCAAGGATCTCAAAATCGGCTTTGGGATGGAGCACATGCCCTGTGGGCAGGAGGGCGCCAATGCTGCGTTTTCCGGATCGGGGTCATCGCCCACAATCTCTTCGTGCTCTTCAAACACGCGGCCCTCGCCGAAGGCTGGCAACGGCATCGCATCGCCACCGTGCGCTGGCGGCTGTTTCAGATGCCAGGCCGACTCGTCCGCCATGCCGGGCGCTGGGTGCTGAAGGTCGCTGCTACGCATCTCACCCCATTCACCACCATCCGCAGCCGTACCACGGCCTGGTTACACGATCCCACCCCTTGAACATCGGGATCCCCTCGAAAAAAGGATGATCGCGGACAGCGCGAGGAAGAAGACTGGTCTGCACCTGAAAATGTGGGGGATCTCCTGGGTTCAGGAAGCACAGCAAGCCGAATGTTCGGTCATATCCTGCAAATTTACCGCTGCAGGGAGCCCAAAAACCCAGAATTAAAGTCACATCACGGTCCCTTGCGTGCCAGATCCCTTTATCCAATCGCGGTTTTTGGGCTAGAGACTGACAGGGCCCTGTTTGTATGCTAGATTTACAAATCGTTAATTTTCTCCATCTCGTCATGCAGAAAAGATCCGCCTATTTTTTCCTTTGCCAATAACTCAAGAAAAATCTGGAGGGCAACATGGCTTCGTTCGAATTTCATTGGGCGCTCCCTGAATGTCTTAAAAACGCACTCGATTCAGCAGCCGCCGTGGCTGGCAGATGTTTTCCGCTGTGGTGATGAACGGGATGTCGTCATCAAAATCTTCCATCGGCGCGGACCCCATGTCCCCGCCACCTCCACCGCCATGCTGTGGCGCAGGAGTGTCGCCAGCGGCCCCATCCCGGCGGCCACCGATCAACTGAAGCCGGTCCCCCACAATCTCTGTCGTGTAGCGATCCTGACCGTCCTTATCGGTCCATTTTCTGGTGCGGATACGTCCCTCGATGTACGCCTGACTTCCTTTGCGCAAAAATTCACCGGCGACTTCCGCCGTCCTCGCATAGAGTGCGACACGATGCCATTCGGTGCGCTCTTGCTTGTTCCCGTCCCGATCCTTGTAGGATTCCGACGTGGCGATGGTCATATTGGCGACGGCCGTCCCGTCGGGCATGTACCGCATCTCCGGATCCCGGCCCAGATGACCCAACAAAATCACTTTATTCACGCCTGCCATGATTTTCTCCTTGTTTACGATCCGTCCTGTTCCGGCTCGGTATAGATCGGGCGCGGGTCAAACCGCACACAGATCCAGCAGAGAACACTGGCGCGGCGCATGCCGCTCGTACCACTCCGTAAGACGCGGATTCAACCAGATCCTTTCTGTCCGCTCCCTGTCAATATCTTCCCCAGCCTGCCCTGACCGGTTCGCGTGACAGGTGTGGGCAAAATCCACAAAGGACCATCCTTGCCCGGATTCCAGATGATCTGCATATAAATCACTGGGATAACCAGAAATCGCGACGTAGGCATCACAGGCTGTGAGCACCCGAAGCAGGTTTTCATGATCCCGATCACTCATCTCGTCGGCATATTGCCCGTCTCTGCGGGTAGCCTGGAGATAAGGCGGGTCACAGTAAATCACGGCAGATGAGGTATCGAATCTCCGGATAACTGCAATGGCTTCATCGTTCTCGATCAGTGCGTACCGCAGTCGATCCCGAATCAATAGCAATTCCGTATCGATGACCGTAGCCATGGACCGAGCCTTATTGTCAAAAACTTTGGCAAAGGCCCAAGCTGGATTTTTGCGGGTGGACTCGGCGGCGAACGCGGATCTGGCGATATAGAAAAACCGGGCGGCGCGTTCGAGGTCTGGCAAGCTTGCCGGGTCCGGAATGGCCCGCCACTCATAAAACAGTTGCCGCGAGTAGGGGGTAGTCTGCAAGTACCAGATCAGTTCGTCGGTGCGGTCACGGAGCACACGAAAGAAGGTCACGATTTCGCCATTGGCATCATTGATGACCTCGATGCCGGAGGGGCGACGGGCAAAGAATACCGCCCCGCCACCAAAGAATGGCTCGACATAGGTCAGATCCCGCGACGGCGCGGGAAGCCGGGCACAAATTTCGTCAGCCAGCTTCCCCTTCCCGCCAAGCCAGGGGAATGGCGGATGTACTCTCATACGGCGGCCGCCTGCAACGCAGCCAACACTTCACGTTCACCATGCTCCCCACGCAGGTATGCCTTGCAAGTATCGAAAAGGGAGACCACCTCGCAGCCATCGGCCCGGCCAACACGCAGAACCTGCTTGCGAATATCGGCCAGGCCTCGATTGCCCAGCAGTTCACGCAGCGATGCCGCTTCAAGGGTGATTTCGTCAGTCTTCTTCAGTATTTGCAGAAGACCGAGAATGGCACGGTATTCCCTGGCCTCGGCCAGGTAAGGTATGAGCTGCTTTGCCGCGATTTGCTGGTTACCCACCTGAATCAGAAGGTCCAGGAACTCCCGCTGGCCGGCGGGCATCTCATAACTGTCATCTTCCTCTTCCAGGTCAATGCCTCCGACCGCGATGGACACCTGATCCTCCAGCGACAGTCGCTCGCTGTTGCTTCGCACCCCATGGTCTCCCCTTTCTTCAAGCGCATATTCCAGGCGAACCTCTGCTCGCGCTCCATGAAGGGTGACCTCCATCCTTTCCAGTTCCCGCAATTTCTTCTGGCGTTTTTCTCCGGAGAGATGCTTGAGCTCCGATCGTCTCTGCCGGATGGCTCTTTCCAGCGATGCTTTCGAGAACGTCGGCTCGTGTGGCAACACGGATTCCGCATCGAGCCGTTTCCGATAGATAAAATCTTCCATGGCATCGCGGGAGGCAAACCGGGTATGCACGTCAACGAATGCCGCAATATTGGGGTGCGGCACCATTGCCAGGTCGTGCTTCTCCGCGAAGTGTTGCAATGCCTTGGTGGCCGCCGTGACGGCAAGATCATGATGATCGTCGCGATGATCTGGTATAGACCATTCAGCCGTCCTGATTCTGGATTCGATGATCGCGGCTCCGCGCCGAATGGCTTCAGAGACGATCTGGTTCATCACGTGATTCTGGCGGGGTGTCAACTGGATGCTTTGCGACCAGCGCATCAGGCGGATGGCAATCTGAGCGCTGCAATCGTATCCCTTTGGAGCAAAATCACTCGCACGCAGGTCTTCCAGGAACTCCCGTGGCCCTGAAAAGAATGGGCCAAGGTCGATCAGGTAGAATGCCATGTCCCCGGTCGTGCTCCGGCTGCTGCCAGATTGGACAGGCTGAGGGTTCAGCATCGGGCGGCCTTCTGAGAGACGAGCTATCCTGTTCATGGTTCACCCCGCGGGCTGGCTGCCGTATCGGATCTCTTCCGGCGATAGCTCTGCCAGTCGAAGAGCAGCAGCCCGCCATTCTGGCACAGCCGGTCGAAGGCGGCCGGACCCAGATATCTCTCCACTCCCTCGACGTTCTTGTTGGACAGGATGATGGTCGGCTTCATGTCGCGGTATCGGTGATCGATGACCTCGAAGAGATGCACCCGCTCTCCATCGGTGTCGAAGGTTTTTCCGACTTCGTCGATAATGAGCAGGCCCACTTCCGCAAATCTGCGAATCACTTCCAGTTCAGTGCTGTTGCCAATACCTCCCCGCCAGGTCTGGCGAATTCTGGCGATGATGTCGTAGGCAGTGACCTGGAGCACGCTGCGCCCTTTGGCCAGCACCACATTGGCGATGGCTGCCGCCAGGTGGTTTTTGCCATTGCCGGAGTTCCCGCAGAGGATGAGACAGGATCCCTTACGGGCATGCTCCTCGAAATGATCCGCGTAGTCCCGGCAGACATCGAGGGCGGTCTGCTGACCCGGAATCTCGACCACGTAGTTGTCGAATCCGCAATCAATGTAACGCTCTGGGATGGCCGCGCTCTCCATGAGCTGACGGGATGCCTGCTCCGCCGCGCACACGGGACAGACCGGCGCGAGGTAGCGGATGACATCCTGCTCATCCACCATGGAGATCGGATAGCGGCCATGGCGCGCGCACTCGCGGTATTGGGGATGCCGGTCGGGCAGGATCGCCACGTTATCGGGATCGAACCCCCATCGGGCAAGGAGATCCCTGGCAGCATCGCCCGCGTGGACTAATGGCTGATGGTTGCTCTCGGACTTCTTCGGTAGCGACATGGTTTTCTCCTACAGTTTGACATAATGAGATCCGCCTACGGCGACTGGTGGTATCAGTTGGCGGTTGGGCGGACCATCTGCTTGCTTGTTTTTTGCTCCTTTCGCCGAAGATCTCCCGGGATCTTTGAGCATCGCGGCAATGTAGCCGACGTGAATGCCGCTGCCTTTTTTCTCCAGAGCGATTTCCGCCGCTGCCAAGATGTGTTCATCGGAATGGCGAGTGCACATTTCCTGCACAACCACCATGTGGGGGGCTGCACGGACACCAAGTGCCCGTAGTTTCTTGCACAATGCGCCTTCGCGGGTTGCTGCCGGCATTTGGGATGGCTCTGGTTGTGGCGTCTCATGAAACGTTTCACCCGCCATTTCATGAAATGTTTCCGAAACGTTTCTTAATGTTTCTTCTCCCTCTCTTTCTCTCTCTCTTTCTTTTATGTGAAACGTTTCAGCCGTTTCATGAAACGTTTCAGTGAAACGGTCTTGAAACGTTTCAGTCGTTTCGTCGGCTTGGGTGGAGTGTGATTCCTCCGTTCTGTTAGACTGAGCGTTTTCCTGCCTGGCCTTCTCCCGCTGTGCCTCTCGCCAACGACGGAGGCGCTCGCGATCCTTGGCGCGTGGGTCCGAAGGACTGGATGTCGGCTGTTGGGTCTTGTTGCCCCAGGCATCCAGTACCATTTCCGCGAGCACGGGATGGTACAGGCGACCATCGGAGCAAAGGGAGAAGCCATGCAGTGCCATAGTCCTGACTTTCATCCACCGCCGGGGAGAGCCTCGATATCCAGCGAGGCACGCCAGGATCTTGTCGTCGTTAGGAAGACTACCAGCAGGCACTTGACGCATGGATTCGGTCCATAGTTTTACGGCTGCGCCGAACTCCTCATTGCTGGCCAGGTGGATGAAGTCGCTGGAATGAAGTCGGCTCAGGTCCAGCTTCATCCATTGGTATGAACGCAGATCAATGTCTGCTGGTACTGGTGGGAGCGGAAACCCTGAACAATCCAGTTCTTGGTCACTCGGCATGGTCTCATCCAGCCTTCCCAGCCGTGCGAATAGGTGCCAGGAATGATCGCGCGGCTGGAAGCGCAATCCGGGTGCCCCCGTTTCCTGGCATGGAAGTGGTTTCTGGTGGAGCGTTCATGCAGCCCCCTCCGGCTTGGGCCAGAGATCGGGGCGAAGATCGGAGCGGGTGACGAGGCCGTCGGTTGCGCGCTCGATGCGGATGGCTGTTTCAGCCGAAACGCGGCGACGCCCCTTGGCAACCTGACGCAGAAATTCAGCATTCAGGCCAAGCATGTCGGCAACGTGAGGGAAGCCGCCATAGTTGAGTGCATAAGTCTTGATATCCATGTCTCATATTATATAGCGCGTTGCTATATATTTGTCAATAGCTTCCTGCTAGTCGCTTGCGATATAGCTGGACGCTATTCTAAGTCAATGAAATCTGTTGAAGTGATACGACGGGAAAATATCCGGTGGCTCGTGCGGCGAGGGGGGAATCTTACGCAAGCCGAGCTGGCTAGGCGCATGGAGGTGAGTCCCGCTCAGGTACAGCAGTGGAAGCGTGGGGATAGGACGCCCGGATCTGAAAGCTGTCGGCGCATCGAACAGGCGGCTCAGCTACCATCCGGTTGGATGGATCAGGACCACTCGCGCATGAGTTCCGTCGACCTTTCCCTTTCTCTCATCAAACCTCCTCCCGGCATGGAGTGGGCCGATGGATGGGGAGCGGAAGAAAAGAACGCTCAGGTTCGCGATCTCTCTGCTGAGAGGCCATGTGTGAATACGGAGCAAGATCCGGTTTCTGATCGGTTTTCCGCCATACCCAGTCTTTGGGTTCAAGCCCCTCCTGCTGCCAGGGCCTTGGCAGAAATTATTTTGAAAAAATCATCAGACGAACAGCTTTCAGACGACGATATTCAGTTTCTGTTGGGAGCTGTTACCAGAATCAGCAAGGATAAAAAGTGATACAGGGTTCTCTTTTTCCAGTAAAGATAGTGCGTGAGCAGGCTTTTTCCGGGACCGCATCACTGAGATTGACCGGATACGCCCTGAATGGTGAATGCTATGCGATCAAAACCGTTGAAGATAATCCGCTTCTTCCTATCACCGAATGGTTTTGTTATCATCTATGTTCCGCCGTTCAGATTCCAACTCCGGGCTGGGTAGTTGCGGAGCGTCCTAATAAGACGTTAGCTTTTGGCTCCCGCGTGGATCAGGACACAGAATTGCTTGGTCGAATTAGTACGAACCCGGTTTTTGTTCGCACCGTACTAAATAGTCTTGCCTCGTCGATCTCCAGAATACTATCTTTGGATTATTTCCTTCCTAACATTGACCGTCATATCAATAATATTCTTGTCCGGCAACTTCCAGATAATCATATGATTGCATTGGCATTTGACTGGTCGCATGCACAGAATCTTCCAAATTTTTTAAATTGGCCATGGGAGTCACCAAACAATAGTTTTCATACAGTGGAATATTTGAAGATTCAAAAAAAATGGGATAATCAAGCAGCGTTCCAGGTTAATAATGCAGTTGCATCTATCCCTAGCTCCTTCATTCGCGAGTGGCTAACTAGTGCGCCGATAGAGTGGATTCCCAATCAAGACCTTGCATGGATCGATCTTGTGGTACAATCTTGGGATCAGGCGAGAGCGGCTCGCGTCAATCAGGTACCTTGACATGGAACAGCTAGCTTACTACTCCGTTCTATATTACTTGCCGTACCCTTTCCGCAACGAACAAGTGAATGTGGGAATCGTGGTCTCCCTCCCATCGGGAGATGTGCGCGTTCACATTGCCGATAATCTCAGGAAAGTCTTGGCAGTGCATCCTGCGGCAAATATTAACGAAATCAGGGAGCTTGTCACATCCATCCCCGCTTTTCTGGAGCACATGGAATGCTCAGGAGAATGTGTGTTTAATGCGCTCTCCAAGTGGGGGAAAGTCACCTGCTTTCCTGAGCCGTGCATGTTTTCTTACGCAGGAGAAGAAGACTATGAGCGCATTGTCGAAAGCATTCTTTCCTCCCTGGTGTATCCGGAAAGGAAAAAATCTGCTCGCATTATTTCGGATCGGCTGTTTTCGGAATTGAAGGAAACATTTAAGGCATATCAATGGCTTGGAGCAGACGAGGAAGACATTCAAAAGCATATGATTGTTCCACGCTTTCCCGTGGCGGTAGACTTTGGAGTAAAAGCTGAGTTCGCGCTGCAAAACGGAAAGCTGCACTTAATAGAATCCGTTGATTTCAGGTCAGGGACTTTTTCTCAAAAGCGGCAAGAGGCAATGAGCAAAATGCTGGTTTTTGACGTAGCCGCACAGGTAAGAAATGAAACGGTAAATAGTTATGTAGTTATATCTGGAGATAATATTAAAGGTATGACGCCTATTATCTCGCTATTAGACAGATATGCAGAAAATCTCGTCCGATGGGATATTCCGGGAGATGTTGAGAGTTTTCTGGCCTCTATTGAAGGCGCTACGGGTAAAAAGCGGATGCCATTATTTCCTCAACCGGGTTAGCGCAGATGCGCCACCGGCAAATCAAGCGGGCGGCCTTCTCTGAAAACAGTTCGGGCGCGTCCAGACCAGTTTCACGATGCGGAACCAGTCAGCTTCCGTTGTGTTTCAGCCCGCCGGATCTCGGCTTGGGCTTCCACCTCCTCGGCTGATATCACATCGCCAGCGGCTGCCGAATCTAGGCCGATCTGCACCTGGCGGCGGAACCATGCGTCATGCTCTGCCGCTTCCTGCTGCTGCCGCACGAAGTCGCGCATGAAGTCGCGCAGGAGTTGCGCGCCGGTGCGGTCGCGGATTTTCGCAGCGGCGGCGAACTCGTTTTTCAGGGTCTCATCGACCCGGAAGGTAAAGGTTGCTTCGCTCATCGTCTTACTTCCTGTGTTCCATGGTAAGTACATCGTAACACTCCGCGAAAAATGTTGAAAGGCGTTGCGTTCCACCCAGGTACGGAACTCTTTCGCCGTGCAACCCATCTGTTCGAGAGGAAAATAGCTATTAGCTATTGACGACAAATATAGCATAATGCTATATTTGTCCCATCGAAGCCACCCTCCTTCGGGCTGGCATCCTTGGAGGATCGTCATGAATCCTGCTGCATCACCTGTCTCTCGTGAAGCAATCGCTAGGCTGCGGGCCATGGAACGCCTTGCCACGCCAGGGCCGTGGGAAGCCCATCCCCGGCAAGACCACCACGCCATCGAATCTCCGTCCGCCCAGGATGTGATCGAATCACCCAC